>CALULO010000005.1 GCA_944321515.1 uncultured Atopobiaceae bacterium
CGGCGGCTTGGCAAGCCCCTTCCGGAGCAAACGCAAATAGGAGCGCCATGGTGTGGCCCGCACCGCGCTCGGGTTGCGCGCTAGAGGCGGACGGCAACGTCCGTCGTAGATAAATGGCCGCCCACGACAGAACCCGGCTTACAGGCCCACCTCGCACCTTCCAACCTCAGAGCACCCCTCCCACCGTCTCTCCGGTGACAAGAACGCCTGCCCGTAGAACTTGTGTCCGGGCACTGTGCTATGCTCCTCTCACACAAAACAGGTGTTCGATTGGAGGGCGCATGGACACACTCGACAAGCTGGGAATCCTTGCGGAGGCCGCACGCTACGACGCCGCATGCACCTCCTCGGGATCGGCACGGCCCGCCCTCTCCGGCGGTCTGGGGGCCACCACGCCAGCTGGCTGCTGTCACGCGTTCACGCCGGATGGGCGCTGTGTGACGTTGCTCAAGGTTCTCATGTCAAACGCGTGCAGCTTCGACTGCGCATACTGCGTCAACCGCAGCTCAGCCTCCTGTGCGCGGGCCACCTTCGCCCCGTGCGAGCTCGCCGAGCTCACGGTTGACTTCTATCGGCGCAACTACGTCGAGGGGCTCTTTCTCTCCTCCGGGGTGCTCGGCTGCGCTGACGCCACCACCGAGCGCATGATCGAGTGTCTGCGCGTCCTACGGGAGGACCTGCGCTTTAACGGATACGTCCACGCCAAGGTCATCCCCGGGACCTCGCCCGAGCTCGTAGACGCGCTCGGGCTCCTGGCCGACCGCCTCTCCGTGAACATTGAGCTGCCGAGCGCCGCCTCGCTCGCGGCCCTCTGCCCAGACAAGGGACGCGAGCAGGTCCTGGCCCCGATGGCGCAGATTCGCAACGGTCGCTCTGCGGAGGGGCGCAAGCTTCCAGGGGGCGTGGGGCGCGGCGACGTAGGGCGCGGGCACCCGTCCCTGAGCGAGGCTCTCTCCCCCGCCCCGGGGCGCGACGGGAGGAGCGCCCGGCCCCAAGGCCGTTCGGGCGCCATGAGGCACGGAGGCGCCGATGCCGCTTTACGCCGCCGGCCGCGGCTCGGCCCTCTCGCTCACCACACGCCACCGGCGCCGCGCAGGGCCGCGTGGGCGCGTCTTTGCGCCGGCCGGGCAGTCAACCCAGCTCATCGTCGGCGCCTCGCCCGAGGACGACCATCACATCCTCACGCTCTCAAAGGCCCTCTATGAGCGCTTCGACCTCAGGCGCGTGTTCTTCTCGGCCTATATGCCCATACTGGCGGACAGCCGGCTCCCCGAGCCCGGCACGCCGGTACCTCTGCGCCGCGAGCACCGTCTCTACCAGGCCGACTGGCTCATGCGCTACTACTCCTTCGAGCCGAGCGAGCTTGTCACGGAGGAGGAGCCCTGGCTGGACCTGGAGGTGGACCCCAAGCTCGCCTGGGCACTGCGCCACCTGGACCGCTTCCCCGTGGAGGTGATGGACGCGCCGCTGGAGCTGCTGCTGCGCGTGCCGGGCGTAGGCCCGGTGGGCGCCCGGAGGATCGTGGCCGCCCGGGCGCGCCAGATCCTTACCTTCGAGGACCTGAGGCGTCTGCGTGTCACGCTCAAGCGGGCACGCCACTTCCTCACGTGCGGAGGGCGGCGGGACGTCCAGAGCCCGCTCGACGCCGAGCTCATCAGGAGGAGGGTGGTGGAGGATGCGAGAAGCAGCGCCTACAACAGGCGTCGAGAGGAGCTCGAGGGGGCTCAGCTACGCCTGTTCTGAGCTAGACCAAGCAGTAGCACGGCTCGCGGGGTGCGCTCGGGCGGGGTCGGTGCTGCTCCCCTGCCGCCCGAGCGCGGAGGGCATCGTGGCGTCGGTGGGAGCGGGCTACCTGGCACACGTGGGCGAGGACGCGCTCGAGCTCTGCCGAGAGGACGCCTGTCAGCCGCGGATCGGACAGGTGGCGCTCGCGCCCCTGGACGACGCCGCGCGGGACGTCGTGGCGCTCTCCCGGCGCGTGCTCGAAGGCTTTCGCCGAACGGCGGGGCGCGAGGCGGCCCGTCGGGCGCTCCTGGCCTGCGCCGCCGACGAAGCACGGGCCCCCGAGGCCGTCCACCGCTACATGCGGCTGGGGTTTGCGGAGCCGGGGGCCTTGCGCAGGCGCGCCACGGACGCACGGCTGCTGGCCGTGGACGACCTCGCGCGCTTCGTGCTGGGCGAGCTCGAGCACACGCGCCAGTTCGTGCGCTTCTCGCACCTGAAAGACGACTCCTGGCTCGCGGTCTTCGAGCCTGCGGCCAACACGGTGCCGCTCGCGGCGGAGCACTTCGCCCGTCGGATGGGCCCGGAGCGCTTCTGCCTGGTGGATCCGCGCCACCGCACGGCGGCCTTCCACGAGCGCTCCCACGCCCACTGCGCGGTGGTGCGGCTGGACGAGGGGCTCGCGCGGCGCCTGGTGGAGCGCGAGGCAGCGGAGCTCGCCGATGACGAGCGCTCCGTCCGTGCGCTCTGGCAGCGCTTCTACGACCGCGTGAGCCTTCCCGGGCGCGAGGACTACGAGCGCGGCTACGAGCTACAGACCAAGTACGTCCCCCAGCGCCTACGCACCCACATGACCGAGTTTCGCCGGACGCCCGAAACGGGGGCGCCGCCGACGCAGGCGGTCACCTAGGCGGACGCCCCGTGCCCTGGCCCCGTCCGACACGAGGGCGCCCCGGGTCCAGACGGAACCCGGGGCGCCCCTGTAGGTAAGGCCTATGCCCAGCCGAGTCGACCAGTGCGCTGGCTAGTCGAGGTCACCGAAGTCGGCGGCGCTCACGGCCGGGGTCTGGACGGGAGCCGGCACGGCAACGGGAGCGGGCGTGGAGACCGCGGCGATCGGGGCGGCCGGCGCGGTGCCGGCGGCAGAGCCGTTGGGCGCGGAGGCAAGCGAGACCTGCGCCGGGAACATGGCCTCGGCATCGTCCATGAAGTGCTGGAGGAGCTTCTTGTACTCGGCGCGGAAGTCCTCGCGGGAGGTCTTCAGGCGGTCGATCTCGTCGAGCTCGTTCTGCTTCTCGGCGAGGGCCTGGCGGATGACCTCGCGGGCCTTGGCGTCAGCCTCGTTGCGGATGCGGTCGGCGTTCTCGCGGGCCTCGGCCAGCAGCTTGTCGGCGGACTGCTGCGCCACGATGAGCACCTGGGAGATCTGGCGCTCGGAGGCGCTCAGCGCGTCGGGGGAAACGGGGGCGGCAACGGGCGCCGGGGCCGGGGCGGCAACGGGCGCCGGGGCCGGGGCGGCAACGGGGCCGCGCTCCTCGAGGGCAGCGATCTGCGCCTGGGCGGCGGTGAGCTGCTGCTCGGTGGAGGTCAGGCGCCCCTTGAGGTCGGCGATCTTCTGGAGCATCGCGTCGACCTCGCTGGAGAGCTGCTCGAGGAAGGCGTCGACCTCCTCGGTGTCATAGCCGTGCTTGGAGGGGGAGAAGGTCTGCTGTTCGATGTCTGCGGGTGTGATTGCCATTCCGAATCCCTTTCCTTCGCAGTGGCGCGGGCGCGGCCCGCGCGACCATACGTACCAAATATTACAGAAGAAGCGAGAAGACCAGCCTCTCGATGATCCCGAGCGCCAATATCGCCACAACTGGCGAGAAGTCGATGCCGCCCATCGGCGGGATGATCCGCCGGAAGAGCCCCAGGTAGGGCTCAACGAGGACCCCCAGGGCGGAACGCGCGTCGTCCACGATGCCGCCGGGGCGGATGGGGAACCACGACATGAGGCACCACACCACAATGAGCAGCTCGTAGACGTTAAAGAGCCGCTGCACGAGCGAGAGAATCGAGATCACGGGAGGCCTTTCGTCCGCTTGCCGTCACTTGCCGCCGGCGAGCTCACGGGTGCGCGCGAGCGCCGCGTCGACGGCTGCGTAGGTCCCCGCAGCGAGAGGCGGCTCGAGCTCGAAGAGCGCCGCCGCCGTGGTCCCGCCGGGCGAGGTCACGCGCTCCATATATTCCCGCGGGTGGACCCCCTCAGTCAGAAGCTGCTCCGCGCAGCCGCGCATCGTCGCCTCCACGAGCTCCCTGCACGCCGCGGCGGGAAGGCCCGCGCGCACGCCGGCACGCGTCAGCTCGTCCACAAAGAGCGAGAAGAACGCCGGGGCGGTGCCCACCACGGCGCCGGCCACGTCGAGCTGGTCCTCGCGCATGACCGAGACTGCGCCGAGCGCCGAGAAGAGCTCGGAGACCAGCCGGACGTCCTGCTCAGTGGCGAGCGTCCCGGCGCTGACCGCCGAGGCGCCCGAGCGCACCTGCACGGGGAGGTTGGGCATCACGCGCACCACGCGGGCGCCGGGAAGCGCGGCCTCGAGCGTGGAGAGCGTCACCCCCGCCGCGATGGAGACCACGAGGCGGCCCGCCACGCTCGGCGCGGCGGACTCGAGAACGCCGGGAAGCACCTGCGGCTTCACCGCAAGCACCACCACGTCCGGACCCTCGGCAAGAAGCGAGCGCTCCTCCGGGAAGCAGCGCACGCCGCACGCCTCGAGCGAGGCGCGCTTCTGCGCGCCGTGGTCAGCCACGAGCACGCGCTCGGCCGGCAGCGTGCCAGCCGCCACCAGGCCGCGCGCGATCGCGCCGCCCATCGAGCCGCCCCCGACGATGCCGAGGGTCAGCTCCCCCGCGCGGATCGCGGGCACCTGGTCTATCTCTCCTGCCATCGAGCGCCCCCCTATCGGATGAGGTCGCCGTCGGCGACGAGCTTGTCGATGTCGGTGGCCGTGAGCTGGATGCCAGACGGCAGCACCGCGAAGACGCGGTCGCCGAGCTCCTCGATCTCGCCGTTCACGCCGTAGGAGAAGCCGAAACAGAAGTCCAGGATGCGCTTGGCGGTCTCGATGTTGGTGTTGCGGAAGACGATGACCACGGGCTGGTTGGTGCGCACACGGCGCACGACGGTCTGCACGTCGTCGTAGGAGACGGGCTTAAGCACGTAGGGGGGAAGCTGCCCGGAAGACACGCGCGAGATGGTGCGCGGGCCGAGGTCGCCAGGCGTGGGCGTCGGGGCGGCGGGCGCCGGCGCGGGCTCGTAGCGCTCCACGGGCGCGGGCTCGGCGTAGGTGGAAGGCGTCACCGGGCGCGTCTGCTGCGTGCGGTCGGCCGAGAGCGGGCGGCCGGAGCGCGTGTAGACCGAGACGCTCTCGGCCTCGGGGCGCGGCGTTGTGCCCAGCAGGCGCGTGGAGGACCCGACGTCGCGGCGGTGCGTGGCGGGGCGCTGCTCGTAGCCGTCGCCGTCGTCGTAGCCCTCGTCGTAGTAGTCGTCCTCGTAGTAGTCGTCCCCCGCGCCGCCGCGGAGCCGGTCCTTGATCGTGTCGAGGAAGCCCATCTCTTTCCTCCTTCTCCCCAGGCGCCCGAGCGCGCGGGCGCGAGGTCCATGGCAGTTCAGTTACACCTAGCTCAGGGCGTAGCCCTGGTCGAACACGCAGCGTCCCAGGCGGACGAGGGTCGAGCCCTCCTCCACCGCGATCTCGAAGTCGTCGCTCATGCCGCAGGAGAGCGTCTGAAGCGCGAGGCCCGTGCGGCCGCGCAGCTCGCAGGCGAGCTCGCGCAGGCCCGAGAAGGTCCTGCGGGCCGCGTCCGCGTCCCCAGCGGGCGCCATCGTCATGAGGCCCTGCACCGAGATCCCCGGCAGGGCCACCACGGAGTCGACGGCGGCGCGCAGCTCGTCCGGGGAGAAGCCGGACTTCGAGGCCTCGCCGGAGACGTTTACCTCCAGCAGCACGTCCGCCACGACCCCGCGCGCCTCGCAGCGCGTGGAGACCGCCTCGGCGAGGTGCTCGGACGAGACCGAGTGAATGAGCGCGGCTCGCCCAATCACCTGGTTGATCTTGTTCTTCTGTAGGTTGCCGATCATGTCAAAGCGCACGCCCGCCATCTCCGGCAGGCCCCCAAGCGCCTCGGTCTTGCGCACCAGCTCCTGCGGGCGGTTCTCGCCGAAGGCTCGCCAGCCGGCGCGCCAGGCGTCCAGCACCTCCTCGGGGCCCACGGTCTTGGAGACCGCGATCGCCTGCACCTCGCCGGGCTCGCGCCCCGCGCACTGGCAGGCGGCCTCGATGCGCCCCATAACGTCCTCGCGACGGGCGCGCAGGAACTCCCCGTAACTCACGTCTGCGCTCATCGCCTCGTCGCCTCCTCCGTCTTCCGATCGTCCTCATCCGTGCCCGCGGGCCACGCCCGCGAGCCCTCTCTCAGCACCGCAAGGGCCCCGTGGCGCCCGCACGTGCCACCTTCCGCCCTGTACGAGAAGAACCTGTCCGTGGCCTGGGCGGTGGAGTCCTCGCAGACGACCACCCTCTCCCCTCCCACGCCGGCCTCGCCCAGTGCGGCGCACACGCAGAACGCCAGGTCGAGGTGACGCGGCTCGGGCACTGCCCCAGGGCCGAACGCCGCCGAGAAGCGCGCGGCGAGCTCCTCGGAGACCTCGTAGTCGGCCGTACCAATGTGGGGTCCCACGTAGGCGAGAAGCTCCGTCGGCTCGCAGGCGGCCTCCTCGCAGAGCGCGCGGGCCGCCTTGGCAGCGATCCGCGCCTCGGTCCCGCGCCAGCCGGAGTGCGCCACCGCAAAGCCACGGCCGGGGGCGACAAGCACCACCGGCACGCAGTCCGCGAAGCAGAGCAGCACCGGCACGTCGACCGTCGTGCAGACCACGGCATCGGCGCCGGCGGTCGCCTCGTCCTGGGCGGCGCCCACGGCCTCCGGCGCGCCGGAGCGCACGCAGACCACATGGTCGCCGTGAACCTGGTGCGGGCAGACGAGGCGGCCGGCCAGCCCCTCGGCGCCGATGGCGGCTAGGGCACGGCGGCGGTTCTCCCCCACCCGTGCCAGGTCATCGCCGCAGGACGCGCCAAGGTTCAGGGAAGCGTAGGGCGCCTCGGAGACGCCTCCTGTGCGCTCCGTGAACGCGAACGTGACCCCGCCACCGACCGCAGGGTCGGTGAGCAGGGTCACGCCTCCCGATTGATGTCTTTTGAGGGAGGCCATCGGCAAGGTCCTAGAGGCGGCTGCGCTTGAGGAAGTCAGGGATGTCGAACTCCTTGTCGTTGCTGGACGAGGAGGACTGCGGGCGGCTCACGTTGATCGGCATGGTGGCGGGCTGCTGGGAGGCCGGGGTCTGGACACGACGCGGCTGCTCGACCGGGCGAGGCTTGGGCATCGTCATGGACGGGAGCGTCTGCTGGACGTTGGCGTCGGAGAAGCCGGTGGCGATGACGGTCACGCGCACCTGGTCGCCGAGGGACTCGTCCACCACGGTACCGAAGATGATGTTGGCCTCGGGGTCGACGTTCTTGGCCACCAGGTCGGCGGCGTCGTTGATCTCCTGGATGCCGAGGTCCTTGTTGCCGGCGATGGAGAGCAGCACGCGCGTGGCCCCGTCGATGGAGCTCTCGAGCAGGCGGCTGGAGATGGCCTCCTCGGCGGCGTCGGTGGCGCGGTTGTCGCCGGAGGCGATGCCGATGCCCATCATGGCCGTGCCCGCGCCCTTCATGATGGTGCAGACGTCGGCGAAGTCGAGGTTGATCAGGCCGGGGACGGTGATGAGGTCCGTGATGCCCTGGGTGCCCTGGCACAGCACGTCGTCGGCCATGCGGAAGGCCTCGAGCATCGTGGTCTTCTTCTCGGAGAGGTCGAGCAGGCGGTCGTTGGGGATCACGATGAGCGTGTCGACGTTCTCGGAGAGGTTGCGGATGCCCTCGGCGGCGGAGTTGTAGCGCTTGCGGCCCTCGAAGGTGAACGGCTTGGTGACCACGCCGACGGTGAGGGCGCCCACGTCGTTCTTGGCGATGTCGGCCACCACGGGCGCGGCGCCGGTACCGGTGCCACCGCCCTCGCCGGCCGTGATGAAGACCATGTCGGAGCCGGCGAGCGCCTGCTTGATCTCGTCACGGGAGTCCTCCGCGGCCTCCTTGCCCACCTCGGGGTTCGCGCCCGCGCCGAGGCCCTTGGTGATGTCGGTGCCGATGTGCACCTTGATGTCGGCATCGGAGATCGCGAGCGCCTGGGCGTCGGTGTTGACGGCGACGAACTCGACACCGCGGATGCCCTCCTCGATCATGCGGTTCACGGCGTTGGTGCCGCCGCCGCCCACGCCAACCACCTTGATGACGGCGAGATAGTTGCTGAGGGTGTCGGTGTCCTTGATCATCTTGTCCTCCTCGTAGTGCCTTTTGCGCTTCGTTCTGAGCGTTCGTTCGTGCTGCGTTGCGCCCATCCCTCCGCTTGCAAAACCCTAAAGGTCAAGTTAAGCCCGAGGCCTGGGATAAAGCGATGCATCTTGGCACACTTGAGGGTCTTGTGTCAAACAGTTTGATGAAATTGTGAACACAAGGCATGTGAGCGGCGGCGTTAGGCGTCGGTCCCATCGTCAGAGTCGCCCGAGGAGCCGTCTCCGCCCGCGGAGACGCCGCCGCCAGAATGTACGTAGGAGGAGGCCACGGGCTTGACCGAGGGGTTGGTAATCACACGCACGTTGATGCTGACCGCGGAGTCCGGGTACTTCTCCAGCAGCCCGCGCGCCAGGGTCTCCTTCTCCTCCACGTTGGTGGCGGAGCCCAGGGAGATCTGCACCCCGCTCTGAAGCATGCACGAGACGTCGTCCACCGAGGGCGCGAAGTAGCACACCACCTGGGAGGCGAAGTCCTGCGTGAAGCCCGAGCGGAACGTATCGACGGCCGCGAGCACGTCGTCGGTGGCGGCGGAGCCGGCAACCGGGTCGACGGTCGAGGGGACGTCGGTGATGAGAAGGCATCCCTCGGAGAGCGCCAGCGCGAGCGCCGCGTCGTCGGTGGACTGCCCCTCGGCCGCCTCGATCTTTGCGGGCTGAATCCACACGCCCGCGTCGCCGAGGTACCACCCCACCGAGCCCGAGCTCATGACCACAAGCGCGTCGATGCCCTGCTCGGTGATCGTGATCTTGAGGGTGTGCGGGAAGACGCGCTCGAAGCCCACCGACGCGACCCAGGGGTTGCGACGGAGCGCGCTCTCGAGCGAGGCCGTGTCCACGTTGAGGAGCGTGGAGCCCACGGGGACCTGTGCGAGGTTCTGGATGTCGGCGGCCGAGACGTGCTCGGTGGGCTCGACCTCCACGGACGTGATCTCGAAGGCCGAGGAGTCCCGAAGGGCAAAGAGGACCACCACGCCCACGAGGGCCACGGCGAGAAGGGCCCCGACGACCCCGAGGACAACGCGCAGCGCCTGCCCGCGCTGGTGGCGCTGGCGGCGCTCGCGCGGGCTTGCGGAGGGGCGGTTCGCGGCTGCGGCCGGGGCACGCCCGGCGGTGCCGAGGAAGGCGGGGGTGCTGCCACGACCGGGCGCGGACGTCCGGCTGGCGGCGCGCGCACTGACGGCGGCGCGGGCCCGGCGGGGGGCGCGCGGCGCGGCAGAGGGGCGCGGCGCGGGCGCGCCCGTCCCTCTCGGCTTCTTCTTGCGCGGCGTCGGCCGCCTGCTCTGGTCCCTGGCCATGTTCCCTCCGGCTAGAAGCCGAGCAGCTTGACCTCGCAGGAGAGGTCGATGCCGTGGCGCTCGAGGACGGCGTCGTGGGCGCGCTGGATGAGCGTCACCACGTCCGCAGCCGTGGCGCCGCCGCGGTTGACGATGAAGTTGCAGTGCTCCTCGGAGATCTGGGCGCCTCCGCAGGTGGTGCCGGCGAGGTCGCAGGCCTGGATGAGCATCCCCGCGGAGCGCTCGGGCGGGTTGCGGAAGACCGAGCCGCAGCTTGGCAGCGTGAGCGGCTGGACCTGGCGACGCCGACGCAGGCGGGCGTCCATGTCTGCCGCGATGGCGGCGCGCTCGGCCGGCATGAGGGCGAGCGTGGCCTCGAGGATTATCTCGTTGCCGGGGAGCGAGGTGCAACGGTAGCCCCACTCGACCTCGTCCCCGGAGTAGCGGTGCATCCCCTCGCCCGGGCGGAGCACTACGAGGTCGCGCACGCGCCGCCCGATCCACTCGCGGCGCGTGCCCGCGTCCATGGAGAGCGCGCCCCCGAGCGTGCCGGGTATTCCCACGCAGCACTCGAGGCCGGAGAGGCCGGCCTTCATGGCGTCGTTCACCAGGCGAGAGAGCGCCACGCCGGCGCCGGCCGTGACGGTCGCGTCCTCGGCGTCGATCGTCATGCGCGAGAACTCGTCGTCCAGCAGGATGACGCAGCCGCGGTAGCCCTCGTCGGAGGCAAGGACGTTGGACCCCTTGCCCAGGATGACCCACTCCACGTGCTCGGCCGTCAGCACGGAGACGGCCTTGGCGAGCGCCTCGTAGCTGTGTGCGACCACCATGAGCGCGGCGGGCCCGCCGATGCGGTAGCTCGTGCGCCGAGAGAGGCGCTCGTCGCGCAGGACCTCCGCGTCAATGGCGCCCGAGAGGCTCATGTAGGCGTTGAAGACGCTCACGCGTGGGCCTCCCCCGAGGCGGCGGGGGCGTCGGCGGCCGACGCGCCCTCCGCCTCGCGCTCACGCATGGCCTCTATGAAGGAGGGGCCTATGCTCGTGACGTCGCCGGCGCCCTGGGTTATGAGCAGGTCGCCGGGACGGCACGTCTTGCAGAGGTCCTCGATGAGCGCGCGGCGGTTGGGGATGTATGCCACGTCGGCCACGTGCCCGTGGTCGACCACCGAGCTGGCGACCGTCTTGCCGGAGACGCCGGGGATCGGCATCTCTCCGGCAGAGAAGACGTCCATGACACGCAGGACGTCGGCACTGTCGAAGGCACACCCAAACTGGTCGGCAAGGGCCTGGGTACGGCTGTAGCGGTGCGGCTGGAAGACGCAGACGATGCGCTTGAACGGAAGGTCGGCCGCGGCGGCGAGGGTCACGGAGACCTCGGTCGGGTGGTGGCCGTAGTCGTCCACCACGGTGACGCCGGCCACGTCGCCCACGTGGGTGAAGCGACGGCGCGCGCCCTTGAACTGGGAGAGTGCCGAGGCCGCGGCCTCCGCGTCGAGGCCCAGGACGTCGGCCACGGCGATGGCGGCGGTGGCGTTGGCCATGTTGTGGCGCCCCGGGTTGGAGGAGATGGTCACGTGCACGCGACGCTCGCCACCCCCCTCGCCCGCCGGGAGGCGGACCGAGAGGTTGCTCGCCAGGGCGTGGTGGGAGTCCTCGGGAAGGCAGACGTAGTCGCAGGACTCGTCGAAGCCGTAGGTCACCACACGGCGGCCCGTGGAGCGCGCGAGCTCGGCGTAGTGGGGCACGTCACCGTTGACCACAACGGTGCCCTCCTCGCCCACGAGGCCCATGAAGGTGCAGAAGGTCTTCTCGATGTTCTCAAGGGAGCCGTAGTGGTCCAGGTGATCGGCCTCGATGTTGGTCACCACCACAACGCTGGGGTTGAGGTAGAGGAAGGAGCCGTCGGACTCGTCAGCCTCGCAGACGAAGTGCTCGCCGGAGCCGTTGCGGCCGTTGGTGTCGTAGCCCTCGACCACGCCGCCGATGAGGAAGGACGGGTCCAGGCCCATCTTGTCGAGCATCGTGGCGATCATCGAGGAGGTCGTGGTCTTGCCATGAGTGCCGGCCACGGCCACGGTGCGCTGGGAGCCGGAGAGGTAGGAGAGCATCTTGGCGCGCGGCCAGATGGGGATGCCCAGCTCGCGGGCACGCACGACCTCGGGATTGGTCTCCGGGATGGCGGTGGAGGTCACCACGACCTGCGGGGAGACCTCGTCGATGGTGGCGGCCTCGTGGCCCACGCGGACGTCAATCCCCGCGGCCTCGAGCTCGCGCACGTAGTGGGAGCTCTTGAGGTCGGAGCCGGTCACGCGGCAGCCCCGCTCGTGCAGCACCAGGGCGATGCCGCTCATCCCCGCGCCGCCGATGCCGATGAAGTGGGCGCTCGTGACGTTTGCGATGTCAGTGTTCTTCTCGACCATGAGAGTCGCTTTCGACGGAACTTTTCGTGGCACCCTACTCTATCCCATATGGGCCGGGACGCGGCGCGGCTCCGTAAAAGACCCGTGGAACCTCCCGATAGCGTCGGCGGCGCGGGAGCGGCCGTACGTCGAGGGGCCTCTGCGGGGGCGGCAGCTCCGGAAGGGCCGGCGCAGCCCTAGCGGGACGCGGCGGCGGCCTCCACCTGGTCGGCGAGCTGCGACGCCGCATCGGTCGCCCCGAGGCCGGACGCCGCCTCTCGCATGGCCGCGCGGCGCGCCGGGTCGTCCAGCAGGCCGAAGAGGGCCTCCGGGAACTCCGGGGTGTCGATCCTGTCGTCGGCCACGAGCACCGCGGCGCCGGCGTCGGTGAGGAAGCGGGCGTTGGTGGTCTGGTGGTCGGCCGTCGCGTGCGGGTAGGGCACGAGCACGCTCGGCACGGAGAGCGCGGCGATTTCCGCGATGGAGGAGGCGCCGGCGCGGCTCACCACCAGGTCGGCCGCGGCGAGGGCCTGGCCCATGTTCGAGATGTAGGGCATGACGCGCCAGCGAAGCTGCTCGGCCGGGGTGAGCGCCAGCGCCGAGACCGTCTCGTCGAAGCCGTCGGCTCCGGTGGAGTGCACAACCACGAGGCCCGGCCGGGAGAGCAGCTCGGCCTTGAGGCGGGCAACCCCCTCGTTGATGTGCGCCGCCCCGAGTGATCCGCCGAAGACGAGCAGCAGCGTCTGGCCCTCGTCCACGCCAAGGGCCGCTCGGCCGGCCGCACGGCTCGCGCGAACCACGCTGCGACGCACCGGGTTGCCGGTGAGCACCACGGCCGGCGTGGCGCGGCCCTCGCGCTCGAAGGCCTCCCGCGCCGCCGGCACGGAGATGCAGACCGCCCTTGCGTGCGGGGCGAGCGCCTTGTTGGCCAGCCCCGGGACGGAGTTCTGCTCGTGGAGGACGTAGGGCACGCGCAGGCGACGGCAGCAGTTGAGCAGCGCCATCTCCACGTACGCGCCGAATCCCACGGCCACGTCCGGCGCGCCCTCGTCCGCAAAGCGCCGGGCGAGCTGGCCCTGGGCGCGCCGCATGCGCACGAGAGAGGTCGCGAGCGTCCAGGGGCGGGAGCGGTCGAAGCCGCTCACGACGACCGGCACAAGCTCAAAGCCCGCCTCGGGGACAAGACGCCCCTCGAGCTTGGCCTCCTGCCCGTAGAACCTCACGTGGTGGCCGCGGTCGCGCAGCTCCTCGGCGAGCGCGAGGGCCGGGTTGATGTGGCCGGCGGTGCCGCCGGCGGCGATGGCCACCTCGAGGTGCTTCTCGCCCATACCGTCCTCCTATCGTCTGGTCCTGGGCCCCGACTCGTGACCGCGCAGTCGGTCCGCGGCGCTCGGCCCCAGGTCGATTCTCCTCCTGCCGCTCGCGTCCGTGGTGACGCGGCCGCGCGGGCGGTCCCCCCGGCCGGACGAGCGGGCCCCCCGGCCGGACGGGCGCCCGGGAGCCCCCGCCCCGCGGCCGCCCGCAGGCCTCCCGGCGCCGCCCTCGACCACGGTGAAGCCCCCGCGCGCAGGCGCGCCGCCGCGATCGGCCTCGCGCCGGAGGCGGGCGCTCCTCGGCTCGGGCTCCCCCACGAAGGAGAGCCCCGCCGCCGGGCGGCCACCGCGGTCGGCAGGCCCCTCAGGGCCTCCCTGGAGCTGCCAGGAGCGGCGGGCGCTGTCGTGCGCGGTCTCGGGCAGGCGCGAGTGCACAGAGACCGACGCTATGATCCCCACAAGCATGAGGCTCGCCAGGATCGACGAGCCGCCGTAGGAGATGAACGGGATCGGCTTGCCGGACATCGGGAAGAGGCCGAGCACGCCGCATACGTTGAGCAGCAGCTGGACCATGATGATGGTGGTGCAGCCCGCCGCGGCGAGCCGGCCGGCCATGTCCGGCGCGTAGCGGGCGATGCGGTAGCCCGCCCACATGAGCACGGCAAACCCCGCGAGCAGCCCGACCGTCCCCACCAGGCCGCACTCCTCGCCGATCACGGCGAAGATGAAGTCGTTGTGGGCCATCGGCAGGTAGGAGTACTTCTGGCGGGAGAGGCCTATCCCCACGCCGAGGAGGCCCCCCGAGCCGAAGGCGTAGAAGCCCTGGACGAGCTGGTAGCCCGCGTCGTAGGGGTCGGCCCACGGGTTGATCATGGCCACGAGACGCAGGCGGGAGTAGTCGTCCTTGAGCGAGAGCGCGAGGAACGCCACGACGCCGAGGCCCAGCAGGCTCAGCAGGTAGCGCTTGGGCACGCCGGCGAGGTAGCCCATCACCACGAGCGTGAGGCCCAGGACCATGGTGGTCCCCTTGTCCGGCTGGATGACGATGAGAACGAGCGGCACGCCCACGCCCGCCACCACGAGCTTCACGAAGCTCGTCCAGTCGAGAGAGCCCTCCTCGAAGTAGCGCTGCGCGAGGTTGGCCGCCGTGAAGATGATGGTGATCTTGGCGAACTCAGAGGGCTGCAGGTCGAAGAAGCCGAGGTTGATCCAGCGGGTGGCGCCCATGTCGTTGTCCGTGCCGGCCACGACGACCACCATGAGCAGCACGACGGTCACGCCCCAGATGGGCGTGAGGAAGCTGCGCACCCATACGCGGTAGTCCATGAAGGCCAGGAAGACCGCCACCGCCGTGCCCGCCCCCACGAACAGGAGCTGGCGCTTGAGGTAGTAGGCGGCGTCCCCGGTGTCGGCAAGCGCCGTGACCGAGGAGGCCGAGTAGACCATAAGCAGGCCGAACCCCACCAGAACCGCCGTCACGGCTATGAGCACGAGCCGCGGGCGCATGAAGCGCTCGGGCACGCCGAACAGCGTCCGCTCGGCGCGGCCCCGACCGGCCGGGCGCGTGCCACGCCCGGCCCTCGCCGTACGCGTGGCCGCCATCCCTAGGCCTCCCCGCCGGCAAGCTCGTGCACGAGGCGCTTGAAGAACCTCCCGCGCTCCCCCATGTTGGCAAACTCGTCAAAGGACGAGCACGCCGGGGAGAGCAGGACCGTCTCGCCGGGGCGCGCCGCGACGACGGCGGCGTCGAAGGCCTCGCGCAGGTGAGGCGCACGGAGCACCTCGAGCGCGGCGGCGCCGTCGGCGCGGGCCGCCTCGAGCGCACCCGCGATGCGCTCCCCCGCCTCGCCGAAGCAGACCGCCACGCGGCAGCGCGCGCAGACGGCTGCGGCAAGGGAGGAGAGGTCCGTCATCTTGTCGTGGCCCCCCAGAAGGATCACCACGCTGCCCGGGTCGAAGGCCGTGAGGGCCTTCTCCACCGAGTCGGTGTTGGTGGCCTTGGAGTCGTTCACGAAGCGGACCCCAGCCACCTCGCCTGCCGGCTCGATGCGGTGCTCGATCGGCGAGAAGGACGTGAGGCCGTGACAGACGTCGGCGACGTCCACGTCGAGCTCGAGGGCCACCGCGGAGGCCGCGAGCGCGTTCTCCGCGTTGTGCAGGCCAAAGATCTGGAGATCCGAGGCGTCCACGAGCTCGCGCTCCACGCCGTCCAGGCGCACGACGAGGCGCCCCTCGCGCAGGAAGGCCGCACAGGGCCCCGCCGGCTCACCGGCAACGGAGAGCTCACAGACGCGGACGCCGCGCGCGGCGGCGCGGGAGGCCATGGCACGGCAGAAGTCGTCGTCGACGGAGACCACCGCGAGGTCGCCGGCGCCCAGGTTGGCAAGCACGCGCTCCTTGGCGGCGGCGTACGCCTCCATGGTGTGGTGCCACTCGAGGTGGTCCGGGGTGACGTTGAGCACCACGGCGACGCGCGGGTGCAGCGTGGGGGCCGAGGCGAGCTGGAAGCTCGAGAGCTCGGCCACGAGCCACTCCCCCTCGGCGCGGCCGGCGGCCAGCGCCTCGGTGGGCGGCGTGCCGATGTTGCCCACGGTCCGCGCGCCCATGCCTGCGGTGGCGAGCAGGTGGGCGGTGAGCGAGGTCGTCGTGGTCTTGCCGTTGGTGCCGGTCACGGCGACCCAGCGCTCGGGGCTCTCACGGAAGGCGAGCTCCACCTCGCCCACGAGCTCGCGCGAGCACGCGGCGGCCGAGCGGGCGAAGGCGGAGTCGAGCGGTATCCCGGGCGAGGTCACGGCGAGGTCGTAGCTGCCAGAGACCTCCTCGGTGCCGCAGACCACCCGCACGCCCGCGTCCTCGAGCGCCCGGGTCTTCTCGCCGGGCGTCGAGCTTGCGCCGCCGTAGAGCGTCACCGAGCCCACGCGCGGCGAGCCGAGCGAGGCCAGGTAGCGCGCCGCCGCCTCGCCGGTGCGGCCGAGGCCGAGCACGACCACGTCGCCGATGACGTTAGAAATGACAGGGTTCTTCTCGCCCATGTTCATCTTCTCCCTCCTAGCCGAGCTGGAAGTAGAGGGCAAAGCCGAGCGCCGCGAAGGCGGCCGACACGATCCAGAAGCGCACGACGACCTTGTTCTCCGCCCAGCCGATCTTCTCGAAGCTGTGGTGGATCGGGGTCATGGGGAAGACGCGCCTGCCGGTGAGCTTGAAGCTCGCCACCTGGATGATGACGGAGAGGGCCTCGCAGATGAACAGGCCGCCCATGATGAGCGAGGTCACCTCGGTCTTGGTGAGCACGGCGAGCGCCGCGAAGGCGGCGCCGAGGGCCAGGGAGCCGGTGTCACCCATGAAGATGGAGGCCGGGTAGCAGTTGTGCCAGAGGAAGCCCACGCAGGCGCCTGCGATGGAGCCCGCGAAGACCGCGAGGTCGAGCTCGCCGTAACGGAACGCGACCATGCCCATGACGAGCATGACCACCATCGTGCAGCCGCCGGCCAGGCCGTCGAGGCCGTCGGTGAGGTTGACGGCGTTGGAGAGGCCGGCCATCAGGAAGAACACGAACACGAGGTAGAGCCACGGCACGGAGACCGAGGAGCCGCCCACCTCGAAGGCCGAGGTGAGGACGCCGAGGTCGACGGAGAGGCCGCCGGGGAAGCGCACCGCCGGCGAGACGCCGCAGACGTTGACCGCCACGAGGCAGAAGGCGACAGAGATGAGGATGAGCCCGGCCATCTTCTGGGAGGGCGTGAGGCCGAGCGAGCGGCCGTGCGCCACGGACTCGATGTCGTCAAGCAGGCCGAGCGAACCCGTGACGAGCGTCACCACCACGGCCAGGATGAGGCCGGGGGTCCACTCGGCGATAAGCGCGCAGGACACGAGCACGCCGACGAGGATGATGACCCCGCCCATGGTGGGCGTGCCCTGCTTAATGA
The DNA here is from genome assembly GCA_944321515.1 of uncultured Atopobiaceae bacterium. Lineage (GTDB taxonomy): Bacteria > Actinomycetota > Coriobacteriia > Coriobacteriales > Atopobiaceae > Thermophilibacter. The sequence goes on from CALULO010000005.1 coordinate 17,067, forward strand.
GGTGGCGCTGCGGCCCGTCAGCGCGGACCTGCTGGCCCACGCCCTCGTGGCGCATGAGCCGGATGAAGAGCGGCATCAGGAGGCCCGTGACGAGCGCGGCGACGGCGATGGCGAGAAACACCTGGTAGGTTGGATAGGACGGATTTCCGATCATCGTGCGAGCACCCTTCTCACAAAGCGGTCGAGGCCAACGGATCGCGACGCCTTCACGAGCACGACGTCGCCGGAGGCGAGCACCGGACCGATCACGTCGACGGCCTCCTCTGCGGTGGCGAAGCGCTCGATGGCGTCCTCGGAGAGGCCCATCGTGCGGGCGGCCTCGGCCATGTCGTCGGCGAGCGGCCCGCCCACAAGCACGAGCAGGTCCACCCCCTTGGCGGCCGCGTAGGCGCCCACGTAGCCGTGCAGGCGCGGCCCCTCCTGCCCAAGCTCGCCCATCTCGCCGAGCACCGCCACGCGGCGGCCCTCGACCGACATCCCCGAGAGGACGTCGAGCGAGGAGGCCATCGAGGCGGGCGCGGCGTTGTAGGAGTCGTCGATCACGCGGGCCCCCGAGGGCGCCTCGGCCACCTCGAGGCGCATGTGGGCCGCGGGCATCGCCTCGACGGCGGCGACGGCGGCGTCGCGGTCGAGCCCGAGACGCCAGACGAGGGCCAGGGCCAGCGTCAGGTCCTCGACGGCCACGCGCCCCGGCACGGAGAGCGCCACGGGGCGCGACCATCCGTCTGCGCAACGCAGGACGGCGCTCGCGCAGCCCTCGGCGTCGAGGGTCACGCCCTCCGCCCAGACGTCGTCACCGGGCGCGCCGACGAGCGTCACGTCCACTCCGGCGGGCGCCGCGAACCCCTCGGCGATGAAGGGGGTGAAGTCCCCGGAGCTCGCAAGGGCGAGCGCGGGGGCGAGCTCCCCGTGGGGGCGCATGCCGGAGACGACCTCCGCCTTGGCCCGGGCGATGTTCTCCCGGCTGCCGAGAAGCCCGATGTGGCTCGTGCCCACGTTGGTTATGCAGGCGAGCGTGGGCTGGCAGGCCGCCGCCATGCGCTCGATCTCGTGCGGGTGGTTCATGCCGAGCTCGCAGACGAGCACCTCCGCGTCCTCGGGCGCGGAGAGCACCGTCAGCGGCAGGCCGATCAGGTTGTTGAGGTTGCCGGAGGTGGCGTGGCAGCGGCGCTGCGAGCCCACCGCGGCGGCCAGCATCTCCTTGGTGGTGGTCTTGCCCACCGAGCCCGTCACGCCGATGACGAGCCACGCGGGATGGGCCTCGCGCCAAGCGCGGGCAAGGCGCAGCAGGAACTCCTCGCAGTCGTCGCCCTCCGCGCGCAGAAGCGCGCACCCCGCCTCCCGGCAGGACGCGACGGCCTCCTCGGACGGCTCCGCGGAGGCCACCACCGCGGCCGCGCCGAGGCCGGCAGCCGAGGCGAGGTAGGCGTTGCCGTCCACGCGCTCCCCCGCGAAGGCGACGAAGAGGCCGCCGTCCGCGACGGCGCGCGAGTCTATGACGACCTCGCCCGCAACGTCGCGTCCTCCCTCCAAGAGCACGGTCGCGCCCGTCGCGGACGCGACCTCAGCTACCGACATGAAAATCATCAGGACTCCCCTCCTGCGTTTGTTGCGTCGGCTACGCGTTGGGCGAGACGCCCATGATGCTTACTGCCTGGGACATGACGTCGTGGAAGACGTTGGCGGCGGACTGCGAGGCCAGGTGCGGCAGGTGGTTCAGTCCCACGTAGACGAGCACCTCCGGGTCGTCCGCGTTTGCGAAGCCGCACAGCGAAGCCGTGAAGTCGTAGGATCCGTAGCCACCATCCTCGGAGGCCTGCTCGCCGGTACCCGTCTTGCCGGCTATGTCGTAGCCGTCCACCTGGCCGTTCCTGCCGGTGCCCTCCTGCATGACGGTGCGCATGACGTCAGTCTCCATCGCGGCGGCCTCGGCCGAGACCGCAGCGTCCCCGGAGGGCCACTCCACCTCCCCGTCGTCCTTGGCCAGGAGGAAGTGCGGCGTGGTGAGGACCCCGCCGTTCGCGACCGCGCCAAAGGCTCGCACGATCTGCACCATCGGGACCGAGACCGCCTGGCCGAAGGCCATGGAGCCGGCCGTGGCGCCGTCGTACTCGTCGAGCGACTTGACGAGGCCGGCGGTCTCACCGGGGAAGTCGATGCCCGTGAGCTGGCCGATCCCGTAGCGCGCCACGCCCTCGGAGAAGCGCTCGGTGCCGATGACGTCCTGGACGAGCTGGGCCATGGCCGTGTTGGACGAGCGGCGCATCATCTCGCGGACGTCCATGGTCTCGGTATAGTCGCGGTTGTCGTCGTCGGTGACGTAGTCGTCTCCCACCTTGACGGCAGCCGGGACGGTATATGAGGAGTCCGGGTTGAAGAGCCCCAGGTCAAAGCCAATGGAGGTGGTCAGAACCTTGAAGACCGAGCCCGGCTCGTAGGAGCTCGAGACAGGCTTCAGGGAGAGCTCCTCGGCCGTGTCAGACAGGTTGGAGAAGTCGGCCAGCGGCGTGGAGCAGGCGGCGAGAATCTCACCGGTACGCGGGTTGGTGACCATGACCGAGCCAGACTCCGCGTCGTAGGTCTCCGGGGCCTCCCGGATAACGTTCTCGCAGGCCTCCTGGAGGTCGATGTCAAGTGAGATCACCAGATCGGTGCCGTCCTGGGCAGGCGTCACCTCGGAGGCGCCGCCGGCGATGGGCGTGCCCGTGAGGCCGGTCTCCATGATCATCTCGCCGTCGGTTCCGGTAAGGATGTCGTCGTAGTAGAGCTCAAGGCCGGAGAGGCCGTTGCCGTCCGTGCCCACGTAGCCCAGGACCTGGGCGCCCACGTTTCCGTAGGGGTAGACGCGCTTGGTGTCGTCGAGGAAGTAGATGCCGGTGAGCTCGGCGTCCTTGAGCTTGGCGGAGAGCTTGTCGGCCACCTCCTGGTCCACCTGGCGGCGCACGTAGGTGAAGGTGCCGTCCCCCGTCACCAGGTCGGTGTAGTCGGACGCCTTGCCGCCGAGGCACTCGGCGAGCAGCGAGGACACGGCGGAGGGGTCCTTCACGGCCTGAGGGTTGGCGTAGACGGTCTTGCACTCCTCGCTCATGGCCAGGATGTTGCCGTTGCGGTCGTAGATGGTGCCGCGCCGCGCGTGCAGCGTGGCCACGTTGGTGCGCTGGGACTCCGCGGCCGCCGCCAGGCGCGGCCCGTCGATGGCCTGCAGCCACACGAGGCGCGCCGCCACCACGCCGAGGAGCGCCGCGAAGACGCGGCGCGTTGTCACGAAGCCGTTGTCCGACCCGCCGCTGCCCGAGCCGCCGGGGCGCGAGGCGCGGACGCGGTAACGCGCACGAGAGGCCTCGTCATACGAGGCCTCACGAGTGCTTCGCCGCCCGGGGCGGCTCTGTCCGTTTCTTCTGCTCACGACTATGCAGTCTACGACAGGTCGGTCTGGGGAGACGCCTCTTCGCCCGTCTGCGCAGCTTCCCCATCAGTAGCCTCAGCGTGCTCGGAGTCGGTGGCGCCGTCCGCCGCGGAGGCGTCAGTGAGGTCGAGGGTGACGGTCTCGGAGGGCAGCACCATTCCGTAGTTCTGCGTGGCGATGCGGCTGATGCGGGAGTTGCTCGAGAGGACGGAGCGCTCGATGCGGAGCTGCTCGTTGGCGCTCTGGGTCTCGCTGATCTGAGAGGTCAGCGCAGCATTGTCGGACAGCAGCGCCACGGTGGTTGAGGTAAGGGCCACGCGTGCCATGCCCAGGACGATCAGGAAGGCCGCCACGGCCACGGCCACGCGAAGGCGCGCGACGAAGGTCGGTGAGACGCCGGCGCGGACCCGGGCGTCAAGACCCCCGCCCGTGACGACCTCGAAGGACGGGCGCGCCTCGCGCTCGACGCGCTCACGGCCCCTCTCCGCCGCCTCCATGCTGTATGCCTCAGACCCCTGGTACCTCATGTGACTTCCCCGCTTCTTGGCGGCCGGTGGCCGCAATGTGCTTGTCTATGGCAGGTACGCTGGGAACTTGAGAGTTACTTGATGGTTTCTCTCAAGTAAAGCTTGAGCGACCTTAAGAGTTAATCGAGAGTTTGATCAGTGCCGTGTTTTTCCTACGTTGGTGGTGCGTTTAGGGTGCGTTTCTGGTTTGTTGGTGCTTCGTTTGCTGCTCGCGCTCTGTAGACGGCTTTCGCCGGCTACGTCAACTGGGATGCGCCTTCGCGTGCGTGGTGTCGAGCCTAACCGCCACGCGCATGAGAGCGCTGCGCGACCTCGGGTTGGCCGCAACCTCCTCGTCAGACGCAACGAGGGGCTTCCTCGTCCTGACCCGCAACGCCGGCACGTGCCCGCACACGCACACCGGGAGGTCCGGTGGGCAGGTGCACCCCTGCGAGAGCTCCGAGAAGACGTGCTTGACGATGCGATCCTCGAGCGAGTGGTAGGAGATAACGCAGATCCTTCCGCCCGGATTTGCCCAGCGCACCGCCGCGCGCAGGCCTCGGTCCAGGACGTCGAGCTCGTGGTTGACCTCGATGCGCAGAGCCTGGAACGTGCGACGCGCCGGGTGCCCGCCGGTTCTTCTCGCCGCGGCCGGAATGGCCGCCTTGATCACCCCGACGAGCTGGAGCGTGGTCTCGATGGGCGCCTTGGCGCGCGTCTCCACGATCCGCCGTGCAATGCGGTTCGCAAAGCGCTCGTCGCCGTATACGCGAAAGATTCGGGCGAGGTCTGCTTCGTTGTAGGTGTTCACGACCTCGGCTGCGGTAAGAGTGTTGTTACCCGAACTCATTCGCATGTCCAGGGGCGCGTCCTCGTGGTAGGAGAAGCCACGCTCCGGGATGTCAAGCTGGGGGGACGAGACGCCGAGGTCGAACAGGAAGCAGTCGACCCCGGGCACCTCCGCCTCGACGAGAAGGTCATCGAGGTCCCCGAAGTTGCCCTTGAGGGTACGGACGCTCGCCCCGGGCACCTCGCGGGCGAGGCGCTCGGTCGCAGCGGCCAGGGCCATGTCGTCTTGGTCGATCCCAAGAGACAGTCCGTCCGGCGCCACGCGCCTCGCGAGCTCGACGGTGTGTCCCGCGCCACCGAGGGTGCAGTCGCACACCACCTCCCCCGGCTGGGGGTCGAGCTCGGCGAGGACCTCGGCGAGCATCACGGGTACGTGCCGATATTCTGCTGTCAAGACCCTCACCCCCTTTGCCTTTGGGCGCATGCCCCTTAGTCGTGGTACAGAAGCGCGTCGAGCTCGTCCTCGAAGCTCTCCTGCGTCGCGTTCCACTCGTCGGTGTTCCACACCTCGAAGTGGTCCCCGGCGCCCACGACCGTGACGTCAGCCGTGAGACCGAGCCTCTCGCGCGTGCCGGGCTTGGCGGTATCGAGCTTGCCGAGCGCTACGCGCCCCGCAGAGTCGATGTCCACCTCGACAGCGCTCGCCCAGAGCCTCGTCCTCAGCTGAACGTCCTTACGGCTGCGGGAGTCGAAGTGGTTCACGCCGTTCTCAATGAAGAGACCGTCGATGAAGCTCTCCAGACCCGCGGGGGTGAAGCCGTTCACGCACTCCTTCAGCGGGAGAAGGTATATCGTCTTCTTGTCACCCTCCACGAGCTGCTTGCGAAAGACGGCGGGGAGGGTGACGCGTGCCTTCGAGTCAACGGACATTGGGTACGACCCGGCAAGCATGCCACCCTCCTTTCAAGACGAACCAACCCCGAATCGGAGCGTGGAGATACTTTACAACAAACCCCACACTTCGACACACAAGAAAACACTCTCCTGCACCTTATGGTTGAAAAACGGGTGTCGGCGGTTCCGTGCGACGGGATGAAGGGTCCCAGGACCCCAGATGTAGCGGCTCGGCGTCCACCGAGCCACAAGTTGGGGGCCAGGCGTTCGCCCTTGCGGGAAACGAGTTGTGACAGTGAGGTGAAGCCGCAGCTCAGCGGCGGTGTTGTTCTGGTGTGGCATCTGCCCACATCTCTGAGCTGTGCATATGTCAAAAAAGGAGTTCCTCGGCCAGCGAGGCGCGCTCGGGCGGGAGGGCGCCGGCCGTGGACGCCGCAGGAGGCGGCAGACTAGGAGCTATCGCTCCGACGCTCAGGAGCCCACGTGCGCTCGGGGGTGCGCGGCGAGGTACACGCGCCGGATGTGAGAGCGGTCCACGTGCGTGTAGAGCTGCGTCGTTGCGATGTTGGCGTGCCCGAGCAGCTCCTGCACCGCGCGAAGGTCGGCGCCGCCCTCCAGGAGGTGGGTCGCGAAGCTGTGACGCAGCGTATGCGGATGCAGGCCACGGATGCCCACGACCCGCCCGTACTTCTCGACGATCGAGTGGACGCTCTGGCGCGAGAGGCGGCCGCCGCGCACGTTGAGGAAGACCGCCTCGCAGGGCCGACGCCCCGCGAGCGCTCCGCGGCCCTGCTCCATATACGCGGCGAGCGCGTCGTACGCCGTGCCAAGCACGGGTACGACGCGCTCCTTCTCACCTTTGCCGAAGACGCGCAAGAGGCCCTCGTCGAGCAGGACGGCACGCACGTCAAGGCCGCAGAGCTCGCTCGCGCGCAGGCCGCAGCCGTAGAGGACCTCCAGGATGGCACGGTCGCGCAGGCCCGACGGCGTTCGCGGGAACGGCTGGTCCAGGAGGCGTGCGGCATCGTCCACCGAGATGACGTCCGGCAGGCGGGCCGGCTTTGCGGGGAGCGGGAGGTCAGAGGTCGGGAAGGCGGAGCTCACCCCCTCGCTTGCCATGAAGCGGTGGAAGCCCTTCACGGCCGAGACGGCGCGCTCGACGGAAGCCGGGGCCAGCCCCACCTCCACGAGCGCCGCCACGTGCTCCTCCACGAGTCCCCGTGTCACGTCATCGGGGTCGGTGACGCCGCGCTCGGCAAGCCAGCCCACGTAGCGCGAGAGGTCGCGCCCGTAGGCGGCGACGGTGTTGTCCGAGCTGCCGCGCTCGACGGCAAGGTACCCCAGGTACTCGTCGCGTGCCTGAGGGAGGTCGAGCGCGGCCACGGTCGGACGGTTCTTCTCGACTTAGTTGAGCGGGGACACGTCGTGGCGGTCGCAGCCCTCGTGACGGGCGATGGCGGCGCGCACGAACTCGCGGAAGAGCGGGGCCGGGCGGTCCGGGCGGCTCTTGAACTCGGGGTGGGCCTGGCTCGCCACGAACCACGGGTGCATGCTCTCGGGCAGCTCGACCATCTCCACGAGGCGATCGTCCGGGGAGAGGCCGGAGATCACGAGGCCCGCGTCGGTCAGCTGCTCGCGGTAGGCGTTGTTGACCTCGAAGCGGTGACGGTGACGCTCGTAGACGAGGCTCTCGCCGTAGGCCTCGGCGGCCAGCGTCCCCTCCACGACCTTGCAGGGGTAGGCGCCCAGGCGCATGGTGCCGCCCTTGTCGGTCACGTCCTCCTGGTCGGGCATGAGGTCGATCACAGGGTAGGCGCAGTCCGGGACGAACTCGGTGGAGCTGGCGCCCTCGAGGCCGCAGACGTCACGCGCGAACTCGCAGACCGCCACCTGGAGGCCAAGGCACACGCCCAGGTAGGGCACCTTCTGCTCACGTGCGCGACGGGCGGCGCAGACCTTGCCCTCGATGCCGCGCAGGCCGAAGCCGCCCGGCACGAGGATGCCGTCGGCGTCGCCGAGGACCTCCTCGACGTTGGCGTCGGAGAGCTCCTCACCGTCAACGAGCTCGATGTCGACGTGACGGCCGAAGAGGACGCCCGAGTGGTGCAGCGCCTCGATGATGGAGAGGTAGGCGTCCGGCAGCTGGGTGTACTTGCCCACCACGCGGATCTTGGTGACGTCGTCCTTCTCGTTTGCCGCGTGCATGGCGCTCGTGAAGCCGTACCAGCCGCTCATGTCGCTCTCGCGCGGGTCCAGGCCCAGGCGCTCGCAGACCTTGGTGTCAAAGCCCTGCTCGGCCAGGTGCGCCGGCACGTCGTAGATCGAGGGGCAGTCGGAGTTCTCGAAGACGCAGTCCGGCTCGACGTCGCAGAAGCTCGCGATCTTGGCGCGGATGTCGGCGTCGACCTCGTGGTCGGAGCGGCAGACGATGAAGTCCGGCTGGATGCCCATGGAGCGCAGCTCGCGCACGGAGTGCTGGGTGGGCTTGGTCTTGACCTCGTGGGCGGCGGCGATGTAGGGCACCAGGCTCACGTGGATGAGGCAGCAGTCCGCCTGCCCCTTCTCCTTGCGGAACTGGCGGATGGCCTCCACGAAGGCCTGGCCCTCGATGTCGCCGATGGTGCCACCGAGCTCAGTGATCACCACGTCGGCGCCGGTCTGCTCCTCAATCCGGTAGAAGCGCTCCTTGATGGCGTTGGTCACGTGCGGGATCACCTGGACGGTGCCGCCGAGGAAGTCTCCGGCGCGCTCGCGCGAGATGAGGCTCTGGTAGATGGCGCCGGTGGTGAAGTTGGAGGAGCGGGTGAGGTTCTCGTCGATGAAGCGCTCGTAGTGGCCGAGGTCGAGGTCGGTCTCCTTGCCGTCCTCGGTCACGAAGACCTCGCCGTGCTGGAACGGGCTCATGGTGCCCGGGTCCACGTTGAGGTAGGGGTCGGCCTTCTGCATCATGACCTTGTAGCCGCGGGCCTTGAGCAGGCGTCCGAGCGAGGCCGCCGTGATTCCCTTGCCAAGCGAGGAGACGACGCCGCCGGTTACGAAGATGTGCTTTGTCATGTGTAGGCCTTCCCGTAGTCTGCGCCCGGGACGTTCCGGGGCGCGCTTTCTTCTACGGGTCTCCATGTTAGCGCGTGGGCGCCGGCGACGGGGCGCCGCTCGCCGATTGGCTTACGTAGGGGTAACAATGCGGGGCGCGAGGTGGGGGTGGCGCCGCTCGGCGGCGGCAGCGGGGCGCGCACCGTTTTCGGACGGTCTGGTGCGGCGGAACGTCCGGAAACGGTGCTACCCCTGACCACGCACTGTTTCTGGACGGTCTGGGATCTCGGAACGTCCGGGAACAGTACCACCCCCTGACGACGCACTGTTTCCGGACGGTCCGGAATCCCATTTCGTCCGGAAACGGTGCTACCCCTGACGACGCACTGTTTCCGGACGGTTTTTAACCTCAGAACGTCCGGGAACGGTATCACCTGACGGCGTACCGTTTTCGGACGGTTTGGGACCTCAGAACGTCCGGGAACGGTGCGTCCTCCGAGGCACACACTGTTTTTGGACGGTTCGGGCCCGCAAAGTGTCCGGAAACGGTGCGTCCGCCCCCAGAGGCCCCATGGCCGCCCCGGCGAGAAGGACCTCGGGCAGAGACCAACCCTAACGCAGGGCCCGCCAGTAGGCGACGGCGATCTGGGTGCGGTTGCGCAGGTGCAGCTTGGCGAGGATCTGGCTGATGTGGTTTCGCACGGTGCCCTCGCCCATGTAGGCCGCGCGGGCCACCTCGCGGTTGTCGAGCCCCTCGGCAACCAACCGCACGACCTCGCGCTCCCTGTCCGTGAGCTGCGGAAACATCGCCGCAAGGTCGACCTCGGCCGAGACGGGCGCGCCACCGGGCGCCTCCTGCGCGCCCCGGCCGATGCCCACCGCCCGCTCGAGTACTTCCCCCTCCAGCACGCTGCGCCCGGCCATGACCGCCCGCAGGGCCGGCGCCACGCCGCCCACGTCCTGCTTGATGAGGTAGCCCGCCGCGCCGAGCGCGAGGGCCCGCACGATGTACTCGTCGTCGGAAAAGGTGGTGAGAAAGACCACGCGCGGCGGGCTCGGGAGCGCGAGGATCCTCTCGGCGGCCGACAGGCCGTCAGTCCCGGGCATCTGGATGTCGAGAAGGACCACGTCGGGTGCGAGCTCGGTCGCAAGGCGCACGACGTCCTCGCCGTCCTCGGCGAGGCCCACGACCTCGATGTCCGGCTGCGCGTTAAGCACGATCTCGAGCGACGAGGTGATGATGGCGTCGTCGTCCGCCACGATGACCCTCACGACCGTCTCCCCTCCCCCTGCGCCCGGGGGCGCGGCACGCTCGCAAAGACCACCCAGCCGCCGCGCTCGCCGGGGCCGGCGCGGAAGGTGCCGCCGAGCGCGCGGACGCGCTCCTCCATGGAGGCGAGTCCCATGCCGGTGGCCGGGGCCGCTGAGGCGGAGGGGGCCGCTGAGGCGGAGGGGGCCGCCGGGGCGGAGGGGGTCGTCGGGACGGACGGGATGGCCGGAGCTGTCGGGGTCACCGAGACAGCCGGGACCGCCGGGGCCGACCCGTCATCCGCCACCCGCAGCCGCCAGAGCCCCGGGTGCTCGGCGAGCTCCACGCTCACGTGCCGCGCGTCCGAGTGGCGCAGCACGTTGGAGAGCGCCTCGCGCACCACCGCCAGCAGGCAGCTCGCGACCGTCGGCGGGGCCTCGCCGGCCTCCACTCGGCAGGTCGGCGCCACCCGCGTCCCCGCGCAGGCCGCCTCGACGGCCGCGCGCACCTGCACAGAGAGGTCGCAGGCGTCGTCGCGCAGGTCGTGCACGCTCGCGCGTACCTCGTCGAGCGCCTCGCGCAGCGTCCCCGCCACGGCGGCGAAATCCTGCTCGCAGGGCTCGCCCGCATGGACCACCCGCTGCGCCTCCACCTGCACGACGGCGCGCGTGAGCAGGTGCCCCACGCTGTCGTGGATCTCCCGGGCAATGCGGGAGCGCTCGGAGAGCGTGGCCAGGCGCACCTCGTAGTCCTGCGCGTCGAGCGTCTCGCGCACCTTGCCCTCCAGGGCCAGCGAGCGCTCCCGCAGGTCGTCGGCCACGCGCAGGTTCTCGGCGCGTTGCGCGAGCGCGCGGTCGGTCCGGCGGGCGAGAAGGACGGCGCACCCGCAGGCCAGAAGCGCCGTGGCGGCGGCCGGCGCGGGCAGCGCCCCCGACCAGGCGACCGCGAGCGGCGCCGCCGCAGCCACGGCGGCGAGCCGGGGCCGGCGGCGCGCGAGGTCGTAGGCAGCGGGCGCCACGAAGGCCGCGGCGGCCGGGACCGCCAGTGCAAGCGCGCAGGGCGCGACCGCCAGCACGAGCCCCGCGCGCCCAGGCACGGCCTCGGCAAGAAACGCGCACGTCACCGCCACGAGCAGCGACGCCGCCACGGCCGGCCCCGTCCCCGTGAGCGCGAGCGTCCCCGCGCAGCACGCAAGCACCACGAGCTTGTCTGCGATCCTCTCCATGGGCCGATTCTAGCAGCCGCGAGGTTCTTCTCGCCGTGGCTGGGGTGATGGGGAGCACGTCGTGACAAATGTCACGGCCGAGCGGCCGCCCTCCCGCCGACTCGTGACAGAAGTCACTTCCGCGCAGGGCGGGGTGCGCCGACACTGGGCACGGTGGGGTACGGCGACGCTGGGTCGGCGAGGCACGCCAACGCGGGGCCAGAGGGTACGCCGGCACGGAAGCTCGCGTCGGACGCGCGAAGGAGGCGCCATGGAGGAGATCGTCAGCGTGGAGGGGCTCGTGAAGCGCTACGGGTCGCGGGTCGCGCTCGACCACTTTGACCTGCACATCGGCCGGGGGGAGATCTTCGGCCTTCTGGGGCCAAACGGCTGCGGCAAGACCACGGCCATCAACTGCGTCCTGCAGCTGCTCTCCTACGACCGCGGGACCATCCGCCTCTTCGGCGAGGAGATGGCGCCCGACCGCCGCGACCTCAAGCGACGCGTGGGCGTGGTGCCGCAGCAGGTGGCGGTGCTCGACGAGCTCACCGTGCGGGAGAACGTGGACGCCTTCTGCGCCCTCTACGTGCGCGACCGCCGCGAGCGCGCCCGCCTCGTGGACGAGGCGCTGGACTTCGTGGGGCTCTCCGGCCACGCCCGGCAGCGGCCGCGCCAGCTCTCGGGCGGCCTGGCGCGGCGCCTCAACATAGCCTGCGGCATCGCGCACGGCCCCGAGCTGCTCTTCCTCGACGAGCCCACCGTGGCGGTCGACCCGCAGAGCCGCGGGGCCATCCTGGACGGGATCTGCCACCTGCGCGACGCGGGCGCCACCGTGGTCTACACGAGCCACTACATGGAGGAGGTCGAGCAGATCTGCGGGCGCGTCATGATCATGGACGCCGGGCGCGCCATCGCCGAGGGCACCTGCGACGAGCTCAAGCGCCTCGTGGACGTGGGCGAGAAGATCGTGGTGGAGTGCGCGCCGCCGGCGCCGGAGGTGATGGTGGGGCTCGAGGGGCTGCCGTGCGTGGCGCGCGCCGCCTACGACGCGGGCGAGCTCAAGGTGGACTGCACGCCCTCGGCCCACGGCCTCGTGGACGTCCTCGAGGCGCTCGCGGCCGCGGGCGTCGAGGTGGGGCGCGTCTGGAGCGAGCCGCCCACCCTGAACGACGTCTTCCTCGAGCTCTGCGGCCGCGAGCTCAGGGACTAGGGGGGTGGACGCCGTGCGCTCGGTCTTCTCGCTCATGCGCTTCGACCTCCTGCAGGCGCTGCGCAACCGTGGCGTGGTCATCTGGGTGCTCCTGTTCCCGCTGCTTCTGGCCACGGTCTTCATGTTCATGTTCGACGGCGTGCCGGCTGGCGGCACGCAGGCCGCGGCGGTGGGCGTGGTCTCCGACGGGTCCGAGGGCGCCGAGGCGCTCGCAGGCGCGCTCGAGGAACTCTCCTCCGGCGACGACGCGCCAATCGACGCCGTGCGCTACCCCGACGAGGCGGCGGCCGCCGAGGCCGCACGGTCCGGGGAGGTCTGCGCCTACGTCGTGGCCGCGGCGGGGGCCGCGCCGCGCATGGAGGTCCCCGCGCGCGAGTCCGGCACCGTGGACCAGGCGGTGGTGCAGCTCGTGCTGGAGCGCTCCCTGCAGGTCTCGGCGACGCTTGCGACCGTGGCCGAGGTCGCGCCCGAGGCGCTCTCCTCCCCCGGCGCGGCCGTGCGGCTGGCTTCGGCGCTCGCCGGCGACGACGCGACCACCGAGCGCCTCTCCGTCCTGCGCACCGAGTCGAGCGAGTTCGCGCGCTACTACTACGCAATGCTCGGCTTCTCGAGCCTCATGGGCGCGCAGGTGGCGCTTTTGCTCGTGGTCTCCAAGCGCGCGGACGGCACGCCCGCGGGCGCCAGGCGCCAGCTCGGCGCGGTGGACCCGGTGGCTCAGCTCGCCAGCTCCCTGCTCGCCGCGTGGGTCGTGGTCTTTGCGTGCCTGGTGGTGGCGCTGCTCTACATGCGCCTCGTCGTGGGGGTCTCCTTCGGCGGGCGGGAGGGGCTCGCCGTGGCGGCCTGCGCGGCGTGCGCGCTCGTGAGCTGCGCCGTGGGCGCCCTCATCGGCTCACTGCCGCGCGTTTCCACGAGCGCCAAGGACGTCGTCTGCACCGTCGCCACGATGGGCCTGTCGCTGCCGGCCGGGCTCTTCGGAGAGCCGTCGCAGCGCCTGGCCGACTGGCTCTCCGCGAACGCGCCGCTCGTCCAGGCGGCAAACCCCGCGGTGCAGGTCGGCGAGACATTCTATCGCCTCGCGTACTACGACTCGCTCGCGCCCTTCGCCCAGTCGGTGGGCGCGCTCCTGGCCATCTCTGCCGTTCTTCTCGCCGTGTCGGCACTCTTCATGAGGAGGCAGCGCTATGCAGCTCTTTAGGTTCGCCGGACGGGTGGTCCTGCGGCATCGCGGGCTTCTGGCCATCTACGTGGTCGCGCTCGCGGCGTTCGGGTGGCTCATGGCCTCCTACGTGGGCACGGGGTCCGGCCCCTACGAGGCCGTCCGGCCCACCGTGGCCGTGATCGACCGGGACGGCTCGGCGGTGTCGGGGGCGCTCGCCGCGTGGGCGGCCGAGGAAGGCGAGCTCGTGGAGCTGCCCGACACCACCTACGCGCTGCAGGACGCCGCGGCCAAGGACCTCGCCAACTACGTGCTCGTGATCCCGGAGGGCTACGGGGAGGGCCTCGAGGCCGCCGCGCGCGCCGGCGCCGAGCCGCCCGCGTTGGAGTGCGTGGTGAGCTACAGCGACGCGCGCGGGTCCCTTGCCGACGAGCGGGTGCGCGCCGGGGCGCAGCAGCTCTACGCACTGCTCGCCGAGACGGACCTTACCGCGGAGGAGGCCGTGGGCGTGGCGCGGCAGGCGCGCGGGGAGGCCGAGACGCGGCTCGAGGTGGGCGTCATCGAGGCCGAGGAGGCCGGACTGCCGAGCGACTACCTCGTCTACATGCAGTTCTCGACCTACGCGCTCTTTGGCGGGACGGCGATACTGGTTGCCTGCGGGCTGCGCTCGCTCGGGCGCGACCAGCCGGTCACGCAGCGGCTCCTGGCCGCCCCGCTCACCGAGACGGCGCGCGGGGCGCAGCTCGCGCTTGCGTGCCTGGGCGTGGGACTTGCGGTCTGGGCGGCGGTCGAGGCGCTCGGGGCGCTGTGGTGCGCGGGCTCGCTTGCCGCGGCCGACGCGCGGCTGGTGCTGCTGGCGCAGGCCCCGCTGCTCGCGCTGGCCTGTGTGGGGGCCGCCTTCGGGTACCTGCTCTGGAGCCTCGGAGCCACCGGGGACCTGGCGCACGCGGCCGGCAACATCGGCTCGATGGTGCTGACCTTCCTCGGCGGGACGTGGGTTCAGCAGGCCAGCATGGGCGCGGCGGTCACGGCCGTGGCACGCCTCACACCCGTCTGGTGGGTCGTCCACGCGCTCGGCGAGGTGTACGCCGCCACGGGGACGACGGGCGGGCTCGTGGCGTCGGTGGCGGCGCAGACGGGGCTCACGGCGCTCTTCGCCGTGGCGCTCGCCGCCGCAGGGATGGCACTCGGCCGCGCGCGGCGGCGCGGGTAGCGGGGGCGGTGGGGCCGCAGCGGGGCGCGCACCGTTTTCGGACGGTCTGACGTTCCATTTCGTCCGGAAACAGTGCCTCCTCAATGGCGCGCACCGTTTCTGGACGGCTCTGGGCTGCAGAACGTCCGGAGACAGTGTGCCCCCGGCGCCACCCTACAGGTACTGGCGCCAGTCGTCCTCCTCCTCGGCCGCGGCCTCGTCGGCACGCGCGGCCTCCGCGGCGGCCCGCTCGGCACGGCTCACGTACGGCGCGGCGTTGACCTCGGGAAACGTCGCAAACGTGTGCTCGAAGACCTCGAGGTGCTCGTCTGCGCGCCCGCGCGGCACGGCAAAGGTCACCTCGGACGCCGCGTGCGTCCCGCTCGCGAGCTCGACGCGGAAGGCCTCGGCCACCTGCGCCGCGTCCCAGCCGAAGACGCCGCACCCAAAGGCCCCGAGCACGAGCTTCTTGTGCCCGAGCTCGTCGGCGATCGCCATCACCATCCGCACGCGGTCCGCAAGCGCCGTCGCAAGGGCGTCCTCCCCCACGTGGTACTCCTCGCGGGCGCGCCGCGCGTCCGGGGCCGCAGCCACGATGACGTCGGCGTAGGAGTGGTAGCCGTCGCGCTCAAAGCGGACGCGCGGCA
Organism: uncultured Atopobiaceae bacterium; assembly: GCA_944321515.1. Taxonomy (GTDB): domain Bacteria; phylum Actinomycetota; class Coriobacteriia; order Coriobacteriales; family Atopobiaceae; genus Thermophilibacter. The sequence continues at coordinate 32,353 of CALULO010000005.1, forward strand.
CCACGAGCGCGCGGTTGCGGAAGAGCTGGCAGTTGATGTTGCGCCGACGGTTCTCGGCATACCAGCTCGCCTTCTCGGCGAGCACGTTGTAGAGGAAGCTGTCCGCGCAGAGCGCCTGCTCCTGGCCCCAGGCGCCGCGCTCGTAGCCGCCGCCCGGCTGCGTGAACGAGGCGAAGTCAAGGACCGCCAGGTCGCACGCCGAGGCGATGCCGCGGCCCAGGCGCAGCACGGCCGCGACGCTGTCCTCGTCGGTCACGGCGACCGAGGGCATGCACGGCTCGGCGACCTGCTGGGCCGGCGCGCCGTCAAAGGAGCGCGTCCCGGCCACGGCGCGGGAGATCTCCTCCGGAAGCGAGCGCGCCATCTCCTCGACGTGGCGCCTTGCCTGCGCCGAGCGGCTCGGCCCGCGCCCCTCCCGACCCGTGCGGCCGCCGTTGGTCCTGCGACGTGCGTCTCTCTCAGCCATGTGCGCTCCTCTCGACGTCTGCCGTCATTCTCGCACAACCGCGCCGCACCGCAAGCCCGCAGGCGCGCCGGGCTCAAAGCCCCCGCCCGCAGGCGTTGTCACCCTCATCTCAGGATAATAAATTACTAAATTTTCTACAGATCCGCAGGTGGCGAGAAGAACCTTGGTTCTTGGACCGCCTTCATAGACCTGAGACGGGGATGATAAATCTTTTGCAGATCGGCGAGCTGAGGCGACGGCGAGGCGGCCTCCTGCGGCGGCGGGCCAAGGGCGGTGATGGCAACACGAACACGCAAACCGTCAGCCCGCCAAAAGGCGCCACGCGCCTACGCCCTCCCGCGGGCGGCCAGCATCTCGCGCGCGAGCTCTCGGCTCGCCTCTCCGGTGTCACCGGAGAGCATGCGGGCCACCTCGGCCACGCGCTCCTCGCCGGAGATCTCGGTGAGCGTGGTCTCGGGCACGCCGGAGTCCCCCTCGGTCTTGCGGACCAGGTAGTGTCTCTCCGCCGCCACGGCCACCTGTGCGAGGTGCGTGACCACGATCACCTGGTGGGTCTTGGCCAGACGTGCTAGCACGCCCGCCAGCGCCACTGCCGTGGCGCCGCCCACGCCGGCGTCCACCTCGTCAAAGACGAGCGTCTCGCAGTCGTCCGCCTCGCCCAGGACCACCTTAACCGCCAGCATAACGCGGCTGACCTCGCCGCCCGAGGCTATCCGGCGCAGCGGGCGCGCCGTGAGGCCCGCGCCGGGCCGGTAGAGGAACTCGACGCGGGAGGGCCCGCGGCTCCCCCACTCCGCGCGGGGCAGGCGCTCCTGCGACACCTCGAGCGAGGCCGAGCCCATCTCCAGGAACGCCATCTGCTCGCTCACCGCGGCCGCCAGGCGCGGGGCCGCCTCGGCGCGTACCGCGTCGAGCTCGTCCGCGGCCCTTGCGAGCTCCTCCTCCCGGCGCGCCAGCTCGTCGGCGGCCTGGCGCTCGAGCTCGCCGCCGTCGCTCGCGGCGGCCACGACCTGCCGGGCCTCCTCGCGCCGGGCGAGGACGTCGGCCATCGTCGGGCCGTATGCGCGCCGGAGCCCCTCGAGGGCCGCGAGGCGCGTCTGCAGCTGCTCGAGCTCCTCCGGGTCAAAGTCCACCTCGTCGGCGTAGTCGCGCAGCTCGGAGGCGACGTCCTCCACGTCGATGAGCGCGCTCTCCAGCGCGGACGCCCACTTCCCGAGCGCCGCGTCGTAGCCGGACGCCTCCTCGAGCGCGCGCACCGCGTCGGAGAGAGCGTCGCAAGCCCCGCCGTCTCCGGAGAGGGCCTCGCGGGCCCCGGACGCCGCCGCCATGAGCGCCTCGCCGTGCTCCACGCGCGGGAGCTGCGCCTCGATCTCCTCGAGCTCACCCTCGCGCGGATCCACCTCATCGATGCGCCGCAGCACAAAGGAGGCCTCGTCGAGCCGCTCGCCCGCGGCGCGTCCCAGCTCGCGGACGCGCTCCAGCTCCGCGGCGGCGTCGCGCGCGGCCGAGAGGGCGGCGCGGTAGGCACAGAGCGCCTGCTCGGCCGGCCTGCCAATCCAGGCGTCGAGCAGCTCCACGTGCGTCTGCTGCGTGAGGAGCCGCTGGTGCTCGTGTTGGCCGCAGAGGTCCACCGAGGCGCCCACGCGCGACGCGAGCTCGCGGACGCTCGCCATGTGGCCGTCCAGCTCAACGCGGCCGCGGCCGTCAGCGGAGACCCGGCGGCGCACCACGGTGCCGTCCTCGTCGTCCCCGCGCAGGAAGAGACGGCCCTCGACCTCGAGCGAGGAGGCGCCCTCGCGGACCATGCCCGCGTCAGCGCGCTCCCCCACCAAAAGCTTCACGGAGGAGAGCAGCGCAGACTTCCCGGCGCCCGTCTCGCCCGTGAGCACGGTGAGGCCCGCCGCCGGCTCGATGACGGCGTCCCGAATCAGCGCGACGTCACGCGCGTGCAGCTCGTCGATCACCTGACCACCCGTCCGTTCTTCTCGCCAGCCCTGTCGATGACGCCCCGCGCGGCCCAGGCTCCCCGCCCGGCCACGCGTCCGGAACGCCCAGCCGCGACGGCAGCGCAGCCAATCACTTGCCCACCTGGCCGTAGAAGACGCGGGAGACCGAGTCGTAGAAGCTCTGGCTGCTGCGGTCGAGCAGGACCACGTCCCCGGGGCCGCGACGGACGCAGGCGCGCACGCCCACGCTGCCCTTCTCGCGGTGCACGGGCTGGCCGTCCGCGAAGAAGTGCCGCATCGCCGGGCGCTCGGGGCTCATCTCGATCTCCACCACGTCGGCGGGTGACGTCAGGAACGCGCGCGCCAGGATGGTGTGCGGGGCGATGGGTACGCACACCATGCCGGTGAACTCCGGCGTCACGATTGGCCCGCCGGCGGCGAGCGCGTAGCCCGTGGAGCCGGTTGCCGTGGACACCACGAAGCCGTCCCCCCGCAGCCGGTCGATGTGCTTCCCGGAGACGGAGACGTCAAACTCGACCATGTCGCCGGCGCCGCCACGGGAGAGCGCGAAGTCGTTCAGGGCGAAGCTGTGGAGGGTGTAGGTGCTGCCGTCCTCGCGCTCGAACTCGCACTCTATGTCCAGCGTCGCGCGGCGTGAGACGTGAAGCTCCCCGGCCAGCGCGTCGCGCACGGTCTCGAGCAGGTCGCCCGGGCCAGCCGCGGTGAGGAATCCAAGGTGGCCGTAGGAGATGCCGACGATGGGCACGCCCGCGTAGCCCACGATCCGCGCGGCGCGCAGGAGCGTCCCGTCACCGCCAAGCGAGACCACGAGGCCACAGCCCTCGGCGGAGTCCTCCGCCGTTGAGAGCCGCTTCTTGTCGTGCGCCCAGGCGACGTCGACGCCCTCGTCGTCGAGCCACGCCTCGAGCCGACGAGCGCTCTCCATGGCGTCCTCGCGCGCGTAGTTGGGAACAATGAGAACCTTCACGCGACTCTCTTTCTGCCTCGGGTCACAGTCGAAGTCGAGTGTAGCACGCGTGTGCGGGAGGGGCCGCACGGCGGCGCCCGACGGAGCGGGGGCGGCACGCGGGCGGGCGGGGCGCAGCGACAGGGCGGCAGGAGGCGGCAGCGCGACGGCGTGGGGCCGCAATGGGGCGTGGGACGAGGCCGGGAGCTGCGACGAGGCGTGGGGAGAAGCCGGGTGCTCAGCGCCTCGGCTTGTCGGCGCAGAGCAGGTACTCGACGTTGCCCTTGTGCCCGGTGATCGGGCTCTCGCAGCTCCCGCGAACCTCGAGCCCAGCCTCCGCGAAGGCGGCGGTCACGCGAGCGAGCACGGCCGAGCGCACGGAGGGCTCACGGACCACGCCACCCTCCCCCACCTCGTCGCGTGCAGCCTCGAACTGAGGCTTCACCAGCGTGAGGAAGGTCCCGCCAGGCCGCAGCAGGGCGAGCACGGCGGGCAGCACGGTGAGCACGGAGGTAAATGAGACGTCGCAGACGGCCAGGTCGATGACGCCATGGCCGAGAAGGCCCGGCAGGTCCACGGCGTTGGTGCGCTCGAACAGGCGCACCCGCGCGTCCTGCCGCAGCTCCCACGAGAACTGCGCGTAGCCGACGTCCACGGCCGTGACCGAGGCGGCACCGCGCTTGAGGAGGCAGTCGGTGAACCCACCGGTGGAGCACCCAACGTCAAGGCAGTCGAGCCCGGTGGGGTCCACAGCAAAGGCGTCGAGGCCGCGCTCCAGCTTGAGGCCGCCGCGGCTCACGAAGCGCGAGCGCCCTCGAACGTGCAGGGGGATGCCGGGGGCAACCTGCTCCCCGGGGGCGGTGAGACGGCGATCGCTTGTGGACACCTCGCCGGCCATCACGGCGCGCAAGGCCTCGTCGGTGGTGGAGAAGAACCCCTGCTCGACGAGCTCCGCGTCGAGCCGGCGACGCCGAGGCACGCTAGCGCCCGTCAGCCGGGGCGTCCTCGGCAGCCGCGTCGCCCTCCGAGGGGCCGTCGGCCGGGGCGTCAACCGGGGTGTCAGCCTCCGCGGGCTCACCGTCCTTCTCGCCCGCAGCAGCCTCGGCCGGGGTCGCGGCCAGACGAGCCTCCTCCTCGGGCGAGAAGTCCGTGGCGTCAACGAGGCTCACGGCCTTGGAACCGAGCGCGATGGCCTCGTCGAAGAGGTCCAGCGAGCGCTCGAGCGAGACGTCCTTGTCGCGCACCTGGGTCACGATGTCGTCCAGCCGCTCGGTGATCTCGCCGAAGGTCTGGTAGCGCGAGACGTCGACGCGGGCCACGGCTAGTCGGTCCCCTCGGGGCCGTCCGCGAGGTCGGTGCCAGCGGGGGCATCAGGGGCGACGTCCTCGGTCGCGTCGGGGGCACCGTCCACGGCCTCTGTGGCATCGGCGGGCGCCTCGGAATCCTCGGCCTCGGCAGCCTCAGCCGCGGCGGCCTCCTCGGCGGCGCGGCGCTCCTCGGCCTTGCGACGGGCGTCCTCGCGCGCGACGGCCACCACGTCCACGCCGGCCTCCAGGTCGTCGGCGACGCGTCCGAGCAGGCCGTTCACAAAGCGGGAGGACTCGTCGGTGCCGTAGGCCTTCGCAAGCTCGACACACTCGTCGATGGTGACGGCAACGTCGACGTCATCCACATTGAGCATCTCGTAGAGCGCGAGCCGCAGGAGGTTGCGGTCCACGGCGTTCATGCGAGAAAGCGACCACGTGGTCGAGCGCATCGAGATGATGGCGTCGAGGTCCGGACGGGTCTCGTCGCAGCCGAGGGCAAGCTGTCGCGCATAGTCGTCAAGCGGGCCCTGCGAGAGGGCGTAGTCCCCCTCGAGGACCTCGATGACCGCACGGCCGTTGGCCTCGGCCTGGAATAGAAGCTGCAGGGCCTGGCTGCGGGCGAGGGTACGCCCGCCGAAATGAGTGCTCACGTACGCTTACTCCTTGGGGAAGACGAGGCTGTCAATGCACACGTCGACGGCAGAGACCCCCACGCCGATCTGCTCGGTCACGGCGGCCGCGACCTCCTCGCGCACGTCAGTGGCGAGCTTGGTGAAGGGGTAGCCGTAGAACACGGCGAGGTGCACCGTCACGTGGAGCATGTCATCCTCGACGAACGACTCCACGGCCTTCTCCGGGGAGACGCTCCTGCTCGTGAAGACCGAGATGAGGCTCGAGGCGATGTCGTTGCCGCCGACCGTGGCAACGCCCTCGACGCGGCGCGCGGCAATGGAGACAATCGTTGAGACGACATCCCTGGAGATGCCGATGCCGGAGACGTGAAGCTCGCTTTCGGCCATGGAGGACCTCCCTTGGTTGGTGCATCCGTATTCTAGACAGTATACCCGTTGGCAGACGCCCCGGCGAGGCGCTTTGAGGGCCGCCCGGGCCTGCCGTCGACAAAACGCCCGCGGTCGCGAGCGGCCGCGGGCAGGGCCCGGAATGCTCCGGGCAGATGGTCCTTCTCGCTAGACGCGGCTGACGAACTTGCCGCCGTCGCGGGTGTCGACCTTGATGACCTCGCCCTGGTTGAGGTACATCGGGACCTGGATCACGGCGCCGGTCTCGATGGTGGCGGGCTTGGAGCCGCCCTGGACGGTGTCGCCCTTGAAGCCCGGGTCGGTCTGGGTGATCTCCACCTCGATGAACATCGGGGGCTCGACGCCCAGGAGCTCGGTGTCGGCGTAGAGCAGGCTCGCGTTGTCGTTCTCCTTGAACCACTTGGCGTTCTCGCCGATGAAGTCGGCGGGAACGGCGATCTGCTCGTAGGTCTCGTTGTCCATGAAGTAGTAGGAGTCGCCGTCGTTGTAGAGGTACTGCATCTCCTTGGTGATGAGCTGCACGTTCTCGAACTTGGTACCGGCGTTGCAGGTCTGGTCGATCACGCGGCCGCTCTTGAGGTCACGGATCTTGTAGCGCACGAAGGCGCCGCCCTTGCCGGGCTTGACGTGCTGGAACTCGACGATCGTGTAGTACTTGCCGTTGATCTTGAGGCCCATGCCGTTCTTGAAGTCTGCGGTGCTGATGGTTGCCATGAAACGCCTTTCTACCTCTTGCGTGCATACGTACAGCCACCTAGTTTAGCACGTGAGCGAGGGGCGGAGGCATGTGTCAGGGCCGCGCGTGCTACCCCCGGCGCGTGATGCGGTGCCAGATGCCAACGAGGCCGGCGCGGATCACCCCGAAGAAGGTGGCCGAGCGCAGGAGCTTCTCGCCGCCGATGTGCGCGCGGATGGCCCTGAGCGCGGCGCGGTTGTCGCGCGTGGAGAACGAGTAGCTGGCGCCGCCCACGGTGAAGACGGCCCAGCGCGCGATGACCCTCCCGCCGAACATGACGCTTGCCGAGACGTGGTCGATCTGGTCCCAGGGGATCTGGATATAGTCCTCGACGTTGCGCTCGTTGTAGAACTCGAGCGCGCGGTCGCCGATCATCATGTTGCCGTACTCGGCGAGCCCCATGAACGAGGTGGCTCGCACGGTGAGGTCGACCTGGGTGTTCTGGGACTGGGCCATGCCCTGCCCCTCCTCTCGTGACGGGTGCGAAGAACGGGTGCACAAAGTGCGGGGCCGCGCCCCGCCGAAGGTCATTGTGACACTTCAGGCGGCGACGCGGCCCCGAGAGGTCGTGCGCTGCGGGACTAGAGCAGGCCGATGAGGTGGCCGACGATGCCCACGACGAACATGCCGATGATGATGACGATCGGCGAGACCTTCTTCTTGAGCAGCCAGCAGCACAGCAGCGTGACGCCCACGGCCGCGAGGCCCGGGATCAGGCTGTCGAGGTTCTGCTGGAGCGTGGTGACCTTGGTCGCCGAGAGGGCGAGGCCGGACGCCTGGTCGGAGAGGGCCTGCAGAATCGCGGAGCCCACGCCGCTCTCCTGGGCCACCGCGTCAAGGGCGGCCGGGTCGATGTAGGCGCCGGTGTCAAGCGGCACCGAGGAGACCACGGGCGCGAAGGTGATGGACACCCAGCGCTCGACCAGCGAGCCGATGACGAACATGCCGAGGATCGAGGCGCCCTCGGTGATCTTGCCGAGCAGGCCGCCGGAGAGGTCGTTGGTGATGGAGGTGCCCAGCTTGTAGCCGAACTCCTGCGTGTACCACTCGAAGACCATGCGGATGACGTTCCAGGCCACGAAGAAGATGATCGGGCCGACGATGGAGCCACCCATGGCGAGGGAGGCGCCGAGCGCGCCGAGCAGCGGGCGGACGGTGTACCAGAACACCGGGTCGCCGACGCCGGCGAGCGGGCCCATCATGCCGACCTTGACGCCCTGGATGGCGGCGTCGTCGATCGGGGCGCCGTTGGCGCGGTCCTCCTCGAGGGCGAGCGTGACGCCCATGACCGGCGAGGAGACGTAGGGGTGCGTGTTGTAGAACTCCATGTGACGCTTGAGCGCCGCAATCTGGTCATCCTTGTTCGTGTAGAGCTTCTTGATGGCCGGGATGATGGAGTAGCACCAGCCGCCGTTCTGCATACGCTCGTAGTTCCAGGAGCCCTGCAGGAACTGGTGGCGCCACCAGACCTTGATTCGGTCCTGCTTGGTAAGGGTGATCTTGTCTGCCATGTGTCTCTACCTCCCTTCCTACTCGTAGTCGTCCAGGATGTCGCCGAGCGGGTCGCCCGAGCCGGCGGCGCCGGCACCGGACTTAGCAAGCTCCTTGAGGCCCAGGTAGATGAGGGCCAGGCAGATGCCGATGGCACCCAGGGCGATCAGGGTGAGCTCGGAGATGGCGGCGAGCACGAAGCCGAGCACGAAGAACGGCCAGACCTCGCGAGTCGCCATCATGTTGATGACCATCGCGTAGCCGACGGCGGCGACCATGCCGCCACCGATGCTCATGCCGTCGGTGAGCCAGGCGGGCATGGCGTTGAGGGCGGCCGTGACGGCCTCCTGCGGGATGAAGCAAAGCGCGGCGGCCGGGATGGCAATGCGGACGCCCTGCATGCAGATGGCCACGATCTGGAGCGCGTCGATGGTGCCGAAGTTACCCTTGGCAGCGGCGGCGTCCATGCCGTGGACGATGGGGATGGCCAGCGTACGGACGATCATGGTCAGGAACAGGCCTGCCACGGACAGCGGCACGGCCACGGCGATGGCCGTGGAGATGGCCTCGGACTGCTCGGTGCCACCGTTGAGGGCGATGACCATGAGGATGGCCGAGGCCGTGGAGGCCAGGGCCGCGTCAGGGGCGACGGCGGCGCCGATGTTGGCCCAGCCGAGGGCCATCATCTGCAGGGTGCCGCCGAGGATGATGCCGGCCTCGAGGTGGCCGCTCACCAGACCGATGAGCGTGCAGGCCACCAGCGGCTGGTGGAACTCGAACTCGTCGAGGATGCCTTCCATGCCGGCGAGGAAGGCAACGATGACAATCAGGATGATTGTGAATACCGACATTGTTTCCCTCCTTCTATGCCTGTGCGGCCAGCTCGGACTTGGCCTTCTTCATCATCGCGTCAAACGACTCCGGGGAGTCGGCAGGGACCTTGCGGACGTCGAACTCGATGCCCTTGGCGGCAAGCGTCTCCAGACACTCGACGTCGGCCTGGTCCATGGCGATCGCGTTGGTGACGACGACCTTGCCCACGGAGTGGGCCATGGAGCCGAGGTTGACGTTCTTGATCTCAACGCCGCCCTCGACGGCCTCGAGCACGTCCTGCGGAGTCTCAAACAGGAGCATGACCTTGGTGGCGCCGAAGCGCGGGTCCTTGGACACCTCGATCATCTTGGAGACCGGGACGACGTTGACCTTGACTCCAGGAGGCGCGGCCTGGACGATCATGGTCTTGCGGAGCTCGTCGTGCGCGACGCCGTCGGAGACCACGATGATGCGGTCGGGGTTGACCTGCTTGGTCCAGGTGGTCGCCACCTGGCCGTGGAGCAGGCGGGTGTCGACACGGCAGTGGGCGATCTTGATGTGACCGTCACCGAGGACCGTTCCGGGCGGAATCGCGCCAGCCGAGACGGCTGCGGGCGCGGCGGCGACAGGGGCGGCCTCCGCGGGAGCGAGTTCCTCGGGCTTGACGCAGACGCCGGCCTTGGCCTCGGGGTAGATCTCCTTGGCCACGTCGGCTGCGGTCTCGGCCCCCATGCGGGCACCGTAGGCCGAGATGAGCATCGGCAGGTTCATGCCGCCGACGGCGACCCAGTTCTCGTGCCCCTCCTCGCTGAGCAGCAGCGAGACCTGGTTCCAGGGCGTACCACCCTGCAGGTCAACCAGGAACAGGACCTGATCCTGGTCTTCGAAGCCGGAGACAGCCTCGAGCAGCTTTGCCCTGAGGTCGTCAGGCCCCATCTCGGGCATGAGCGTCACGGCTGCAACGTTCTCCTGCGGGCCAAAAATCATCTGGCCGGACATCTTGATGCCCTCGGCGAACGTGCCATGACTGGCTAGAACAATGCTAACCACCGCTTACCTCCTTCGTTTTAACGCGGACCCTTACCTACAAACTGCACGCGCAGCGACAGGTTCCCCCTGCACAACTTCTCCCCTGTTGCTCCACGTGCCGTCCATATTCTAACAAGTTGTGTGCAACTCGTGAAGCAAAGACCCCCTCGCTTTTCGACGCATCACGCGAGCGGAGGGTACGGCACGGCGAAGGGCACCTAACTGACGGATCTCCATCCTTCGGAGAAATCGAGCGCCCGCACAATCGCCGCCCGCGTTGATACGGAGGTGCCGGACGCTTACACAACCGAAGCCGTGGCAAATGCGAGGCCGGTGGGTGCTTACGCATTTGCGACCTGAGCGCCATCGACGTTCTTCTCGCCTGCATCGAACTGCAATCCGTAATCACGTTAGGGTCCCACAGACGCATCGAACATGGTTCATTAAGCACTGGCGAGAAGAACCCTGCGCTGGCAACGATTTCGTAAGCGCCCGTTTGCCACGCAACGGCCTCTCCCCCTATTCCATAAGCGTCAGTGAGAGGGAGCGCCGCGCGCTCGATGACGAGGAGGCCGCCGGCCGCGCCCGCCCGACGCCCCGCGGCGCACAACGTGCGCGACGGGGTCGTCTGAGTGCGGAGCGCGGCCGGCGGCCTCCCGGGCACGTCCTGGTTTCCCGCTGCCTACTTGCCGACGACCACGAGGTCGTGGGTGGAGCGCGTAAAGGGCTCGTAGCCGTCCTCGGTCACCACGCCGAAGTCCTCCAGGCGGATGCCGAAGCGTCCAGGCAGGTAGATGCCGGGCTCCACGGTGACCACCGAGCCGGCGGGCACGGGCCTGTCCCAGCTGCGGTTGAAGTTGGGACGCTCGTGGATCTCGAGGCCCACGCCGTGGCCGAGTCCGTGGCCGAAGTACTCGCCGTAGCCAGCCTCGGAGATGACCTTGACCGCGGTGTTGTGGATGTCACGACCGACGACGCCGGCGTGGATGGCCTCGGCGCAGGCCTCGTGGGCGCGGCGCACCACGTCGTAGACGGCGCGCTGCTCGTCGCTCGGCTCGCCCACGCAGACGGTGCGGGTCATGTCGGAGTGGTAATCGTGATAGCCCGCGCCGTAGTCCATGACGATGAGGTCGCCCTCCTGGACCACATAGGGGCCGGGCTGGGCGTGCGGGTTGGCGCCGTTGGGGCCCGCGGCGATGATCGTGCCGAAGGAGAGCGCGTCGGCGCCGTGCGAGAGCATGTAGTTCTCAAGCTCCACGCGGATCTCCTGCTCGGTGAGGCCGGCGTGGATGAAGCCGCAGATGTGGTCGAAGGCGGCGTCGGTCACCTGCTGCGCGCGGGCCATGAGCTCGATCTCCTCGGCGTCCTTGACCATACGCAGGTCGCAGATGTCGCCATGGAGGCGCGGGGTGAGGCAGGCGATCGAGGCCTCGGCGCAGGCGGCGTTGAACGCGTCGAAGAAGGCGAGGTCGCAGGTGTCCTCAACGGCCACCACGCGGGCGTGAGCCTCGGCCACGCGGGCGGCGGCCCAGGCGGCCGGCGAGGTCACCTCCATGTCCAGGGCCCAGGGGCCGTCGGTGCCGAGGCGCTCGCAGAAGGTGTTGTAGTAGCGCGAGTCGGTGTGCAGCCAGAGGTGCTCGGCGCTCACCACGGCGGTGTGGGCCGTCTCGGAGTCGAAGGTGCGCTCGGCCCCGGTGAGCCAGCGCAGGTCGGGGTTGTTGCGCAGGATGACGGCGTCGTAGCCGCGCTCCGCCATGAGCGCGCGCAGGCGCGCGACGCGCCCGGCGATGGTCTGTGCATCTGCCATGTTCTTCTCGATTCTTCTTGGGCCTTCTGGGCGAGGTGCCGGGGCGCGGCAGAGCGCCCCGGAGGGACTACAGGGAGGGACGGGTGGCGCACCAGGCGCCCACGTGCTCGGCGAGCGTCTCGTCGGGGACGGCGGAGAGCCTGACGCGGCCGAGTGAGCGCGGAAGCGCCAGCATGAAGCGCCTCGAGTGGCGGTAGCGCTCGGCGTGGAGGGCGTCGACCAGGGCGTCGGCGTCCACCGGCGCGGGCGTGGTGCCCACCCCGAGGCGCTCGAGAAGCTCGTCCTGGGCGAGCATGTCGTCGATGGAGAGAGACTCGGTGGCCACGCCGAGACGGGCCGCGAAGCGCATGCCGTCGGCGAGAAGGGCGGAGGCGGGGACGCTCTCCCCCACCAGCGTGCCGAGCGCGCGGGCGAAGGTCTCGCCGTACCCGATGGACTGGCGCACCGCCGCGGAGGTGGAGGCCACGACCTTGCCGCGGGTCTTCACGCTGTCCTGCATCTGCGTGGCGAGCGCCGCGACGTCGCCGGCGGCAAGCTCGTCGGCCGCGTCCCAGAGCCGCCCGAAGGCACGGTCGGAGTCGCACATGGCGGTCTGCACCATGATCGCGAAGGCGTGGGCCATCTCCTCGGTGCCCACCGGACGACAGGAGACCTCGATGTCGATGGCGCAGAATCGCGCCGAGCCGTTCTGCGCGACGACCCTCGGGAGGCCCGGCAGGTCGAGGCCGCGAGGGGTCGGGCCGCTGAGCAGCGCAGAGACCGGGTCGAGCGGCACCTGGGCCAACGAGACCCCGCCACACCACGACGAGCAGGCAAACGACGCCACCGAGAGCGTCTCGTAGCCGCCGACCACGACCACGAGGTCGTCCGCCGTCACGCCCCTCTCGGCGAGGAGGGCGTCGAGCGCCGCCACCGCCGAGAGGTCGCACGTGGAGGACGGCATCTCGGCAACCGAGAGGTCGAAGCCCTGGTCGGAGAGGTTGCGTCGCAGCGTGTCTACGACCTCCTCGGGAGCGGACGGCTCGAAGACGAGCGCGCAGCCATGCGGGCGGCCCACCGCGGAGCGCAGTGCGTGGGGCAGGTCGCACAGGGTGCCGGTGCCCACGCGCAGGTCCATGGAGCCGTTGCGCAGGGTGACCCACTGGCGCACGGCCCTTCTCGCCGGCGCGGGCGCCGCGGGCTCGGCCTTGGCTTCGGGCTTGGGCTCGGCCTTGGCTTCCGCCTTGGCCGTGGGCTCCACCTCGGGCTCGGTCTCCCCCGCGGGCTCGACCTCGGGCGTCCCCAGGCTCTCCTCCTCGGACACGATGCTCTCGCTCATAGAAGGCCCCTCTCCCAGAGCAGCTGGCCGGACTCGAGGGCCACCTGCTCGAACGTCTTGTCTCGGATGTCGATGGTGAGGTCGGCCGCGCCCTGGTAGAGCGGGCGGCGGTGCCGGTAGACCTGACGGGCGTGCTCTGCCGTGCCGAGGTCGGGGCGGCGCTCCGGACAGCGGATCTGGCGCAGGGAGTCCTCGAGGTCGCCGTCGAGGTAGACCACCACGCCCATCTCGTGCATGAGCTCGCAGTTCTCCGGGCGCTCCACGATGCCGCCGCCACAGCTCACGAGCAGCGACTTGCGGCCGGAGAGCAGCGCGAGCTCGCGCGTCTCGGCCTCTCGGAAGGCGTCCTCGCCCTCGTCGGCGAAGATCTCCGCGACGGTCTTGCCCAGCCTGCGCTCAACGAGCCGGTCGGTGTCCACGTGCGGGCGGTGGAAGAGCGCGCCGAGGTTCCGGGCGAGCGTCGACTTGCCCGCGCCGAGAAACCCCACGAAGAAGATGTGGTCGCATCCCTCGTGGACCACATATCCGCCGTCTCCAGCCTGCACCGAACCCCCCTCCGGGCCGTCTCACCAACGCACTGATGATAGCAGGGCGTGCCCCGAGCGCGCGAGGGCGAAAGGCGGGGCCGCAGGACGTAGGCGCCCCGTCGTGCAGAAGGGCGGATTCTACCGCGCGGGCGAGGACGGGGGCGGGGGCGTCGCATGCGGGCCCGGCCGCGGCGGGTTCCGCCCTACTCGCCGTCGAAGGTGACGCCGCGCAGGGCCAGGCGCTCGAAGACGCGGAAGACGTGCGTGTACCAGAGGTCGCTGCGCGACTGCGGGCGCACGAGGACCGTGCGGACCCCGGCGAGGTTGCCGGCGGCGACGTCGGTGAAGACCTGGTCGCCGATCATCACGGTCTTCTCGGCACCTACGCCAAAGAGCCGCATCGCCCGGCGCAGCGCGAAGGGCGCCGGCTTCATCGCGTGGTCCACGAACTCCACGCCCAGCTCGCGCGCCGACCGGCTCACCTGGGAGGTGTGGAAGTTGTTGGACACCAGGCAGAGCCTGAGGCCCGCCGCGCGGGCCTCGTCGAGCCACGCGGACACCGCCTCCGGGGCCCCGCCCGCGTCACGCGGAACGCACGTGTTGTCGCGGTCCAGGAGCACCAGCTCTACGCCGGAGCCCACGAGCCAGCCTATGTCCACCTGCGGCAGCGAGGCCACGTAGCGCGTGGCGCGGAAGATTCCCATCAGATGCGCCCCTAGCTGTAGGCCTGCATGTGCTCGTCGTAGGTCTCGGAGAACTGCTCGGTGTCGGTCGTGATGTAGAAGTAGTAGTAGTTGGTGTCGTCGGGGCTGGCGGCGGCCTGCAGCGAGGCAAGGCTCGGCGAGCAGATCGGCGTGGGGGTGAGGCCGTCGCGCAGGTTGGTGTTGTATGGGTCGTCGAGGGTGTTGATCTCGTCGGCGGTCGCGGCGCGACCGAGGCTGTAGGTGAGCGTGGCATCGCTCTGGAGGCGCATGCCGGAGGCCAGGCGGTTGTAGAAGACCGACGCGATCTTGGGGCGCTGCTCGTCGGTCACGGCCTCGCGCTCCACGATCGAGGCCATCGTGACGATGTCGTTCTCATCCACGGTGATGCCGTAGCGCTCCTGGATGGAGGCGATCGCCGCGTCGAAGTCCACGGAGGCGGTCTCGGCCTGGTACTGGCCGAGCATCGCCCGGATCAGCGCGTCGGCTGTGACCTCAGCGCCGCTGCTGGAGAGGTCGTAGGTCTTGGGGAAGAGGTAGCCCTCCAGCGAGTCGTTGGCGACGTCGGCGAGGAAGGGGTAGTCCGCCACGTAGTTGGACGCTTTGGCCTGGGCGATGAAGTCGGCGGCGGGAATGCCGTAGGCCTGCTCGACGGCCTGTGCGATCTGCGCAACCGTGTAGCCCTCGGGGATGGTGAGGGTGGTACCGCCGTTGGGGCCCGAGACCAGGAGCTCGATCACCGAGTTGAGGTCCGCCCCGGCGGTAAAGATGTAGGTGCCGCTCTTGAGCGAGGACTCGGCCTCCGTACGTCGCGCCTGGCCGAGGAATTCGTTCTGGTCCGCGATGACGCCGTTCTCGTAGAGGATCTGGGCCACCTGAGAGGCGCCCGAGCCGTCGGGGATGGTGACGGTGACCTGCGTGCCGGCCGCCACCTGCGGGGCTGCGGAGTCCTTGTCGGACGGCAGGAGGGCGGGCACCACCACGAGGACAATGGCCAGCACCACGACGAGCGCGGCAGCCACGCCGGCGACTATCCCCATCGTCCGGCCCCCGCCGGAACGGCGCGGGGCGCGCTTGACGCCACGGCTGCCGGCGCGACGAGTGGCCGCGGCGGTGCGCCTGGAGACTCGCCCCGTCGTGAGGGCCGAGTGGGGCGCGGTGGCTCCCCCGCGCTGCCGAGGGGCTGCGACGGAGCGCGGCGAGCGGACCGGGGAGGCGCCGCCGCGGGTGGTGCCTCCGGAGAAGTGTGAGCCGCCGTGCTTGGGGGCGTTGCCGGATGAGGTGGCCATCGTGCCCTTTCAGGTCTGCCTGGCGTCGAGCCAGGACTGCAGGAACAGGGAGGCCGCGACCATGTCGACCTTGCCGCGCATGGATCGCTCTGAGAGGCCCTGCTCCCTCAGGATACGCTTAGCCTCGGCCGAGGACAGTCGCTCGTCAGCAAACTCCAGAGGAAGTCCGCAGCGTACGGCTATCGATTCTGCCTGTGACTTGATACGTTCGGCCTGGGGGCCGTCCTCCCCCGCCAGCGTCATGGGCCGCCCGGCGAGAAGAACCTCGGGCTCCCAGTCCTCCAGCACGCGGCGGAAGCTCGCGGCGTGGGCGAGCACCTCCGCGGAGGGAAGCACGCACACCGGCGAGGCCACGCGACCCGTTGGGTCGCTCACGGCCACGCCGGTGCGCTTCTCGCCTATGTCGAGCGCGAGGACGCGCACTACGCGACTCCAAGCGCCGCGCGGGCGGCGTCGAGCGCAGCGTCGATGCCGGAGGCATCCGAGCCGCCGGCCTGCGCCATGTTCGCCTTGCCGCCGCCGCGGCCGCCCACGAGGCCCGCGACGTCCTTGATGATCTGCCCGGCGGAGAAGCCCGCCGCCACGGCGCCGTCGGTGCCGCCGGCAAGGAGGGCAACCTTGCCGTCCGGGGTGGCGGAGGCGATCACGCAGGCCACGGGCTCGCCGCCCGCGGCGTCGCGGATGCCGTCCCACGCCGAGCGCATCTCCTTGCCGGAGAGGCCCTCCAGGCGCGCCACCACGACCTTGTAGCCGTCCAGCTGCACGGCGCCCTGGTAGGCGGCGGCAACCTGGTTGGAGCCAGCGCCCGTCGTGGCCGCCTCGAGCGCCTTCTTGGTCTCGCGCAGCTCGTGGCCGAGCGTGGCGACGCGCTCCGCGACGTCGGTCGGGCGGCACTTGAGCTCGTGGGCCGCCTCGTCAAGGACGAGCAGGCGCTCGTCGAGGTACTCGATTGCCCCCATCGAGGTCACGGCCTCGATGCGTCGCGCGTTGGAGCCCACGGAGGACTCGGAGACGATCTTGAAGAGGCCGAGGTCGGCGGTGTTGCGGGCGTGCGTGCCGCCGCAGAGCTCGCGCGAGAAGGGAGTCTCGCCCTCGCCGGTGGAGACAACGCGGACCACCTCGCCGTACTTCTCGCCGAAGAGGGCGACGGCGCCAGAGGCCTTGGCCTCCTCGATGCCCATGACGCGGGTCACGATGGGCTCCGCGGCGAAGATCTCCGCGTTGACCATGCCCTCGATTCGGGAGAGCTCGTCGGGCGTCACGGCCTCGAAGTGCGTGAAGTCGAAGCGCAGGCGGTCGGGGGCCACGAGCGAGCCGGCCTGGGAGACGTGGTCTCCGAGCACGCGCTTGAGCGCGGCGTCGAGCAGGTGGGTGGCGGTGTGGTTGCGGCGGATGAGCTCGCGGCGGCCGGCGTCGATCGAGGCTGCGACCGTCTCGCCCACGCTAAGCTCCCCCTCCTCCACCACGGCGACGTGCGCGTAGAGGCCGCCGCGGGCCTTGGTGTCGGTGACGCGCAGGCGGACGCCGTCCGCGCTGAGGGTGCCGGTGTCGCCCACCTGGCCGCCCATCTCGGCGTAGAACGGCGTGACGTCGAGCACGACCTCAACCTCGCTGCCGGCCGAGGCGCTCTCGACGGAGGCGCCGTCCGCGACGATGGCAAGGACGCGCGAGGTGGCGTCGTTCTTCTCGTAGCCGCAGAACTCGGTGTCGGCGAGCGTGTCGGAGAGCTCGGTCCAGACGTCGTTGAAGGTGCCCCAGGCGTCACGGTTGGCCGAGGCACGGGCGCGCTCGCGCTGCTCGGTCATGCAGGCGTCGAAGGCGTCCATGTCGACGTCGTGGCCGGCCGCGGAGCAGATCTCGCGCGTGAGGTCGATCGGGAAGCCGTAGGTGTCGTGCAGCTTGAAGGCCACCTCGCCGGGGAGCGTCGCGCCCTCGGCAAGGCCCTCGAGCTCGGCGGCCAGGCTCTCCTCGCCGGCGGCGAGCGTGGCGCCGAAGCGCTCCTCCTCGGCCGCGATGATGCCCTCGATGAGCGAGCGGTTCTCCACGATGGACGGGTAGACGTCACCCATGAGGCGGCAGACCTCGTCCACGTAGGCGGAGAGGAACGCGCCCTCGATGCCGAGCAGGCGCCCGTGGTAGACCGCGCGGCGGAGCAGGCGGCGCAGCACGTAGCCGCGGCCCTCGTTGCCCGGCAGGATGCCGTCGCCGATCATGAACGTGACGGCGCGCGAGTGGTCCGCCACGATGCGCAGCGAGCGGTCGGACGCCTCGTCCTCGCCGTAAGCGCGGCCGGAGAGGCGCGCGCCGACGCCGATCAGCCCCTGGAGCAGGTCGCCGTCGTAGTTGGTGGACTTGTGCTGCATGATCGCGGCGATGCGCTCGAGGCCCATGCCGGTGTCGATGTTCTTGTGCGGGAGGTCCGGCATGGAGCCGTCCTCCTGGCGGTCGTACTGCGTGAAGACGAGGTTCCAGAACTCGAGGAAGCGGTTGCAGTCGTCACAGCCGGGGCCGCAGGTGGGCTTGCCGCAGCCGAACTCCTCGCCCTGGTCGAAGTAGATCTCCGAGCACGGGCCGCAGGGGCCGGTGGGGCCGGCGGCCCAGAAGTTGTCCTCGGCACCGAGGCGGGAGATGTGGTCGTACTCGACGCCCTGGGCGTGCCAGAGCTCGATCGCCTCGTCGTCGTCCTCGAAGACGGTCATGTAGAGGCGCTCCTTGGGAAGCCCCAGGTGCTCCGGGTTCGTGATGAAGTCGTAGGCCCAGGCGATGGCGTCAGCCTTGGTGTAGCCGCCAAAGGAGAAGTTGCCGAGCATCTCGAAGAAGGAGAGGTGCGTGGCGTCGCCGATGTTGTCGATGTCGTTGGTGCGCAGGCACTTCTGGCAGGACGTGGCGCCGATCTCCGCCATGGTCTTCTTGCCCTGGTAGTACTCCTTGAACTGGTTCATACCCGCGTTGGTGAGCAGCAGCGACGGGTCGTCCGGGACGAGCGAGGAGGACGCGCAGAGCTTGCAGCCCTTCTCCTCGAAGAACCGAAGGAAGTCCTCGCGGATCTCGGCGGTGGTCATGGTCTTGTAGTCGGACGTGCTCATAGGTCTCCCCTGTTGCTCGGGTCCTCTCGTGCATGCATAACCGCATGATTATAGCGCGTCCGAAGCGCCCTCGTTAGTCCTTCTCGCCCTTCCGTCCCGTCAGGCGATCCCAGAGCTTCTCCCATGCCCTTCGGGGGCGCGGGGCCGCGGTTCCCTCGGGGACCTCGTCGGCCGAGACGATCTGCGACTCGATGGCAAAGCGGCTGTCCCCCAGGGCGTCGCAGGCTGGGACCGGGCGCCCGTCGACGTCGTAGTAGGGCGTCCCCTTGAACAGCGCCCCGTCGTAGGAGACCACCTGTCGGCCGGACTTCGTCTCGAAGTAGAAGACGAACAGGCCCTTGGCGATCGCGCACAGCGGCAGGGCGACCACCATGCCCACCGCTCCCATGAGCGCCGAGCCGATGACGATGGCGGTGAGGGAGAGGACGGGGTGGATCTGCATGGTGGACTGGTTGATCCTGGGGACGATGAGGTTGTCCGTGACGTTTTGCGCCACCACGGCGGCGACCATCGTCCAGAACGCCATGGTCGGGCTGAACAGCAGCGCAACCCCGGTGGCCACGATGGCGGAGATGGACGGGCCCACGACGGGCACGAAGTTGAGAAGGCCCGAGAGCACGCCCATGATGCCGGCGTAGGGGTGCCCGGCGAGCGTGAACCCGACGAAGGCAAGCGTGCCCTGGATGAGGGAGTCGATCACCGTGGTGCGCAGGTAGCCGCCGACGGAGCGAGAGAGGACCGCCATGAGCAGGCGGTAGTCGCCGGAGCGACGCTCGCCGAGGACCGTGCAGATCTCGCCGCTGATACGCGGGTAGTCGAGGGTGAGCCAGTAGGCGAAGACGAGGCCGAGGAACACGACGAAGAAGGCCGAGGCAATGTTGCTCACGACGGGCACGAGGCCGTCGCCGACCAGGGAGAGCAGGGCGCTCACCACCTTGGTCAGGATCCCCTGGAGCGAGTCGACGAGCGAGCCGACCTCGACGTAGCGAGACAGCGCCTGGACGACCTCACTGCTCTGCTCGATGCTGGAGAACCACTGCCCGATCCCCGAGATCTTGGCGGGAAGGTCGCGCAGGAGCTCGGACATCTGCCCGAGGAACACGGGGATGATGAGGGCGAAGAGCAGCACGACGCACAGTGCGACGAACAGGACACCCGCAAGCGCCCCCACGCCCCGGGGCACGCGGTGGTGCTCGAGCCAGTTGACGAGCGGCGTGGCGACGTAGGAGATGATGCACCCCACCACGAGGAAGAGAAGGACGCTCGAGAGCCGGCCGATGACGGTGACAACGACCGCCGCCACAACGACCGCGCCGATCAGCGCCCACACGCGAAGGCACGCGTAGCGGGCCCGCTCCACCCGGGCTGCGGACGGGGCGGCAGGTCTCTCGCTGGGTTCCATGGGTCCTTCTCTCCGCCCCCGGCTACCTGCCGAGGAGCCCCTCGGGGTCAATCTTGTCCTGGACGCGGCGCAGGGTGCGGCGGAGCAGGCGGGAGACCTGCACCTGGGAGACGCCAAGGCGCTCGGCGATCTCCACCTGCGTGAGGCCGTCGACGAAGCGCATGCGAATCACGTCTTGCTCGCGCGGCGAGAAGTCGGCGATGGCGTCCTCCAAGATCATGCGGTCGTCCGAGGCGGCGAGGTCGGCGTCCTCGGTGGCGTAGTGGTCGATCACCGACGGGGACTCCTCGTCGTCGCCCGAGCCGCCGCCCTCGAGCGGCACCGAGCTGTAGGCGCTCGAGGACTCCATGGCCTCGAGGACCTCGTCCACCGAGACGCCCAGCCGCTCGGCGATCTCCTCGACCGAGGGGCTGCGCTGCAGCTGCGTGGTGAGGTCGTCGGTGGCCTGCGTGACCTTGGACGAGAGCTCCTGGAGGCGGCGCGGAACGCGTACCGACCACCCCTTGTCACGGAAGTGCCGCTTGATCTCCCCCATGATGGTGGGCGTGGCGTAGGTGGTGAACTCCAGCCCACGCTCCGGGTCAAAGCGGTCGATGGCCTTGATGAGGCCGATGGTCCCCACCTGGATGAGGTCGTCAAGCGACTCCCCGCGGTTCTTGAACTTGGAGGCGAGGAAGCGCACGAGGTTGAGGTGGCTCACGATGAGCTGCTCGCGGGCCTCGGCGTCGCCCTTCTCCTTGTAGAGGCGGAAGAGCTCGCGCGTGCGCTCCTTGTCCCAGGCCGCCTTGCCGCTCCGGGGCCGACGGACGGCTCGCTCGGAGGCCCGCTCGGCGGCGCGCTCGGCGGCGTCGATGCCCTCCCTACTCGTCATGGGCGCCGTCCGCTCGCTTGACAAGGCGCAGGGTCGCGCCGTCGTCGAGAACGGAGAACTCGTCGCACACGGCGGCGAGCAGCACGTGCGTGAGCTCGATGGACTCCCCCTCCGGCTCGGCGGAGCCAAGCGCGAAGTCCATCGACATGGACCCCTCAGAGAGCGAGAAGGACACGCGCACCTCGGCGGGCTCGGTCGCGCAGGTGTAGACGAAGCCCTCCTCCGCGATCATGCGCACGTCCTCGACGTCGTCGACGCTCATCTCGCAGCAGACGGCGAGCGTTGCCGCCGTCATGCGGACGCTGCGGGCGAAGGATGCCTCGGCGGGGGTCGTCATCTGCACGTTCTTCTCGTCCATCGTCTCTCCTACTCGGCGTTCTCGGAGGTCTCGCCGGCAGAGGCGACCTCCCCGTAGTCAACGTAGCGCGTCGGCGCCGGCGGCTCCTCGGGCTCCGGCGCGGAGTCGCCCGGCTTGAGCTCCACGCGCTCCGGCTCCGACGAGGCGTCGAGACGGGCCGCCTCCTCGGCGGAGGCGCCGCCACGCAGGCGGGACACGACGCTCGCCACGCCGGACGCTGCGCTCTCCGCCACACGGTTGACGGCGTCGGTGACCGTGGAGGCGGTGCCCGAGACCGAGGAGACGTCCTCGAGGATGCCGTTCAGGCGCTCGAGGGAGACGTTTGCCGCGTCGACGGTGCCCTCGGTCTTCTCCAGCAGGGGGGCCACCTGCTTGACGGCGGGCTCGAGCTCATCGACCATGCCGTCGAGCTTGGCCACGACGGGCTGCGCCTGCTCGATGACCTCGGTGGCCGAGGAGGCCAGGCGCTCCACGTCACGCCGCGCGGAGCGCATGGTGAGCGCCACCTCCACGACGGCCCAGATGCCCACGACGACGAGTGCGATCAGTGCGATTTGTAGGATGTCCATCGTCCCTCCTCAGCGCGACCCTCTGCGGGCGCTTTCCTGAGTCCCCATTCTACCCAACCGAGGCTGCGTCGTTTCCGTCGGCCGGCGCGGGCGGGGGCGGAGCGGGGGCAGGGCGCGCCGCGGAATCGTCCCCCCGGGTACGTCGGTTCTCGGCGGCGTCGCAGGCGTCAGCCACGTCGCGGCCGATGGCCTCCTGGCGCCAGGCCTCCCAACCGCGCGGGCTCGGGTGGTAGAAGCAGCCGCGCTCCAGGCCCTCGGGCAGGTAGCGCTGCTCGACCCAGCCGCCCGGGTAGTTGTGCGGGTAGAGGTAGGGCCCGTACTCGTCCGAGCCGGGGCGGTGACGGTCCCGCAGGTAGCTGGGCACCTCACGGCGCGGGCCGCGGCGCACCTCCTCCAGGGCGGCGTCGATCCCGGCCTCGGCGGCGTTGGACTTGGGCGCCAGCGCCACGTAGGTGGCGGCTTGGGCGAGGTTGATGCGACACTCCGGCATGCCGATGACCTCGGTGGCCTTGAATGCGGCGTGCGCGACGAGCAGGGCCTGCGGGTCGGCGTTGCCCACGTCCTCGGAGGCGCAGATCATGATGCGGCGCGCGACGAACTTGGGGTCCTCCCCGGAGTCCAGCATGCGGGCGAGCCAGTAGAGCACGGCATCGGGGTCCGAGCCGCGCATGGACTTGATGAAGGCGGAGATCACGTCGTAGTGCATGTCCCCGGACTTGTCGTAGGTGAGGCCGCGGCGAGGGTTGGCCTCGATCACGTGCTCGCGAAGAATGGGGGCGGGGGCGCCGTCCGGGCGCTCGTCCACCATCTGGCTGGCGAGCTCCAGCGAGGTGAGCGCCGCGCGCCCGTCTCCACCGGCGAGCGTCACGATCTCGTCCACCGCCTCGTCCGTGAGCTCGAAGGCCCCGCCGAGCCCCTCCGGCGAGCTGGCGGCGCGTGTGACGAGCTCGCGGATGGAGTCATCGTCCAGGGGCTGGAGCTCAACCACGCGGCTGCGGGAGATGAGCGCGGAGTTGACCTCGAAGTATGGGTTCTCCGTGGTAGCCCCCACAAGCACCACCGTGCGGTCCTCCACCGCGTGCAGGAGCGCGTCCTGCTGGCTGCGGTTGAAGCGGTGAATCTCGTCCACGAAGAGGATGGTGCGCCGGCCGAAGGAGAGCAGGCGGCTCTCCGCGGCGTCAATCTCCCTGCGCAGGTCCTTGACCGTGCCAGTGACGGCGGACACCTCCACGAACTCCGCGTGAGTGGTGTTGGCGATGATGCGCGCCAGCGTGGTCTTGCCCGTGCCGGCAGGCCCGTAGAGGATGACCGACGAGAGCGTGTCGTGCTCGATGGCGCGCCTGAGCCAGCTGCCGGGGCCCACGGCCTTGGCTTGGCCGACGAAGCCCTCGAGCGTGGTCGGCCTCATGCGCACCGCAAGCGGCGCGTTCTGGTTTTTGCGCGCGGACTCGACGCGCGTGAACAAAGTCTCCATGAGAACGATTGTACGCTATCGCGTGGGAGGGCGTGGCGAGAAGGACCTGGGCTCGCGGGCCCCTACGGGCGGACGGCAGCCCCGAAGTACCCGCGGTTGGGGAAGAGGTCCGCGGAGCCGGGAAAGGCGGCCTCGCAGGTGGCCATGAAATAGTCGTCGGTCATCGAGGAGATGAAGTCCACGACGGTCTGGTCCGGGCTCCCCTCCCAGTCGTAGGTCCGGCCATAGTAGGCGAGGCGCCGCTCGAGGGGGCGGACGTGATGGGCGAAGATCGCGGAGGACTCGTCGCCCGCGGCCAGCGCCTCGAGCTCGTGCTCGTAGAGCGCGCCGAAGAGCTCGCGCACGTCGGCTGAGAAGTCCCCGTTGACCTCGCCGGCGCCGTAGATCTTCTCGTAGTTCTCGCGCTTGGCGCGCCGCATCTCGGCGAAGCCCTCCTCGCTCATCTCGATGCGGTCGCGGCCCACGCTGTGCTCCACCACGTCGGCGGTGAAGGCGGAGAGCGCCCATGCGTTGTAGGCGCCGCCAAGCCCGTCGTCGAAGCTCTTCTCCGAGCAGATCCCGGCGCGAATGGCGTCCTGGCGGTCCTTGCCCACGTAGGCGATGATGTCGGAGACGCGCACCACGCAGCCCTCGAGCGTCATCGGACGCAGGTGGGAGATCGCGGCGTCGCCCTGCTCCCAGCAGGACTCCACCACCCGCTCGAAGGTGCCGAACTCGGCCAGCCCGCTCGTCTCGAAGGTCTGCTGCTCGAACTCGCCGTTGTGGGTGAGCGCACCGTCGAGCGTCTGGAGGCTGACGTTTCTGCCTGAGAGCACGTCGAGCACGCGGGCGCTCTGCACGTTGTGGTAGAACCAGCGGCCCGTGCGCTCGTGGAAGACGTCGTTCAGGAAGCGCTCGCCGGCGTGGCCGAAGGGTGTGTGGCCGATGTCGTGCCCGAGCGCGATGGCCTCGATGAGGTCTAGGTTGAGGCCGAGCGCGCGCCCGATGTCGCGCGCCACGCGCGCCACAAGCTGCACGTGCAGGCCGCGGCGGGCGAGGTCGTCGTTGGCGCGGAAGGAGAACACCTGGGTCTTGCCCGCTAGGCGGTTGTAGGCGGGCAGGTGGACGATCTTCTCGGCGTCGCGGACGAAGGCCGGGCGCAGCGTGGTGTCACGGTCCCGGTCGCAGGCGTCGCGGCGAATGGCCGAGGCGTCATGACAGGCAAACGGGGCGAGCCGCCCCGACCGCACCCGCTCGGAAACCTGTGCCGCCGCACGCTCAGAGAGGTGCCCGGTGAGCCCCGGCGCCAGAGCGTTGACCATGTCGCCCGCAGCCATGCCCCTCTCGCCCGCCTAGTCGCGCACGACGAGGCAGCCCATGTCCAGACGGTGGCCCCAGGTGCCCATGACGTTCTCGAAGCCGCAGCGGGCGTAGACGCCGCTGAACTTGCCGCGGCACAGGAAGAGGCCCAGCAGGTTGCCGGCCATGGCGGGCTCGGCGGGGTTGGCGTCACCCTCCTGGGAGCCGCCCACGACCACCGGGGTGCGATAGGCGGGCACGAGGCGCTCGACCATGCCGCCCTCCTCGGAGCAGGCCAGGAGCACGCGCCACCACTCGTCGCGGTCCATGCGGTCCTCGCCGGCGACGGCCTCGGAGGCGCGGTAGCCGCCGGCCGGGCGCACGAGCCACTCGTCCTGCTCGGCAAGGTAGCGGCTCACGTCGCTGCCGTGCGAGAGGACGTAGGCCTCGGGCACGTGGGCGCGCACGAAGGCGAGCTCCTGCGGGTCGAGGATGGACTCCATGGCCTCGGAGTGCAGCACCGGGAAGAGGGCGTTCGTGGCCACCGGCCAGGCGCGGAAGCCGCCGATGACGCAGGCCATGCCGCGACGCGCAGCCTCGATGAGGGCGTCGCTGCCCTCGCAGCGCTTCTCGAGCATCTCCGCCAGGGGCGCCCGGCGGTAGACGCAGGTGATCGGCCCCTCGCCGTCGACGAGGCGCCGCACGCCGGCAGCCTCCTCGATGCGCAGCTCGCGGATGTCGACGAAGCGCGCGAAGACGCCCTCGTCGGCCAGGCGCTCGATGAGGTCTGCGAACTCACCGGAGTTGCTCGACTCCGGGAAGTCAACGATGCCCACGACGGGACGGTCGGGGTGGTGGGTGCCGGTGTCGGCGTTGGCCCAGGAGGTGTAGGTCTCGCGCAGGGCGCTGGCCACCTCGCGGGAGATGTCGAAGGTTTCGATGCCGTGATGGCGCTCGGCGAAGCGGTGGTAGGCCTCGCTCAGCTGCACGGCGCGCGTCACGTCCACCGCGGCGGTCATGCCGGCGGGGGTGGTGGCGACGCCCGCGAAGGAGAAGTCCCCGGTCTCCTGGTTGAAGATCACGTCAAGGCGGGCGAACGGGATGAGCTGCTCGTAGCCGGTGGGCATGAGCGTGAGCTCCTCCTGCTCGGCGGGCAGGCCAAAGAGGGCACGCAGGTCAGCGTCCTTGAGGTAGCGCGCAGTGACCTTCTCGATGATCCGGCCCATCGTCTCGGAAGCGTCAGAAAGGATCTCAAGCTCCGCGGAGCCCAGGACCTTGGGCGAGAGAGCCCAGGTGGAGGAGCCGTCGCGGTTGGCCACGGAGTGCGCCGCGCGAAGGTACGCGTCCCCTCGCGCCTTGCCCTCGGCGTCGCCCTCAAGCTCCGCGGCTATGTTACAGAACTCCTCCTCAAGAACGCGCCCACGCAGGTTGGCCATGTCAAGCTCCAGTCGTACCGTGCGCCCCGATGGGCGCCCATTTGTCATTCGTCCAGCGCATTGTAGGTGTTGACGACCGTCCGCGCAAAGATGCACGCCGTTTGGCGGGAGTTTTGTGAACTCCTGATGAATTTTGGCCGAATTGCGGACTTCGGCGAGGAGGACGAGACAGGGAGGTCGGACGACCGGCGGGCGAGCCGGCAGCGCCCGTAGGCGCCCGCCTCACGTCCCTACGCCACGACCCAGAAGCGCTCGGCGGGGCGGACCTCGAAGCCCATCGCGCGCTCCAGGGCGAGCGACGCCTCGTTGTCCGGCCAGACCTCGGCCCAGGGGCTCCAGCCCCGCTCCAGCTGACGCGCCACCTGCGCCACGGCGAGCGCCGTGCCCCAGCCCGCACGCCGATACCCCTCGAAGACCTCGAGCGCGCCCATCGCGCCCTCGGGGTGCTCCCCGACAAAGCCCACGAGCCTCCCCCGCTCGAAGCCGCCGAGGAACGAGCCCTCCTCGAGCGCCGCCTCGAGCTGGCCGGGCGCCAGGTACTCGGCGTGGGAGTAGTTCTCCCGGATGGCCCCGGCGTAGGCGGGCGTGAGGACCCGCAGGTCGCGTGCGGGGTCACCTGCCGGGACAGGGGCGCCCTCGGGCCACGCGACCACGTGGCAGGGCATCGGACGGCCGCCGGTGGCGCGCGCGACCTCGCGCGCGAGCGCCCGCTCGCCGCAGACGCACGTCACGGCACGCCCCGCGCCGAAGCAGGTGAGCGCCCGGCGCACGGCGCGCCGACTCGGCCCCCAGACCATCCGCGAGCCGTCCGGCAACGCCACCACCACCGCGCCCTTCTCGGCGCAGAGCACCTCGCCCAGGCCCCGACGCAGGCACTCCGCCAACGGGAACGCGTCGGGGCCGGCGGTCGAGACGAGCTCGAGGGCGCGCTCGCGGCGCGCCTCCGGCGCAGGGAGGGTGGCGTCCACCACGAAGGAGAGCCTTTCGGCCATCAGGCGCTGACCCTCGGGGCCCGGGTGGTCCGAGCCGTCCGCGAGCAGCTCCGGCAGACGGTCCGCGTCAAGCAGCGCGCGGGCGTCCACCAGGCGCATCTGCGGATGCGCCGCCGCGGCGGTGGCGATCATCTGGTCGACCTCCCCCACGCAGCTGCGCGGGTGCGTGGGATAGGGCCCCTCCAGGCGCAGCGGGCACGTGAGCACCCAGGTGGGCACCTGCGAGAAGGCCTCTGACACCTCGTAGAGGTAGGTGCGCACCTCGCGCTCAACGCGCGAGGCCTGGCACGGCTCGAAGTGGTAGTTCTCGCCGAACTCCACCACCACGGCCTCCACCGCGCCCGCCGCCTCGGCGAGCCCCGCGATCGAGCCGGGCTGGAAGACCTGTGCGCCGACCCCCTGGTTCAAGAGGTCGAGCCCAAGGTGGTCGGCAAGAAGCGCCGGCCAGGTGCGGGCTGGGTCGCATGCCACGAAGCCCTGCGCGATGGAGTCCCCGAGCACCAGCAGGCTCCCGCGGACGGGCGCGGGCGTGAGGTAGGTCCCGTCGGCGCGCACCTCGCGAACCGAGCAGGGGGTCAGGCACGGCAGCCACACGCGCACGTGATGCGGCTCGCCCATCCCCGCCAGCGGCAGGCGCTGCAGGCCCGGCTCGGGGGCTGCCTCGGGGTCGTCCAGGACCAGCTCGACGAGGTTCTTCTCGCCGGGGAGCACGAGGGGCAGGTGGCGGCCGTCGACGTCTGCGGAGACGCCGTCATAGGGGCCCTCGGGCGCGTGGTCGTGGCGGGCGACGTCGTCCAGCACGCCACGGGTGGGGCGGCCGAACTCGTCCATGCGCACCTCGAGCTCAACGCGCGTTGCGTCGGTGTCGAACTCCAGGGCCACGCCTGCCGTGCAGGCCGCCATCTGCCGAAACACGCCTGGGTGCCAGGCGCGCACGCTGCCGAGGGCGCGCAGCTGCGCAGACGTGAAGCGCACCGGGCGGACCCAGCCGTCCTTCTCGGCGACGCTGTCGAGGGCGCCGCGCAGCAGGTCTGCCGCACGGACGGTGAGTGAGAGGGTCATGACTACGTATCACCTTGCGTTTGTGGCTCGTTTCTGGCGTGCCCATTGTCGCACAAGGGCGCGCGGCGTCGAGCTGACGAGAGGGGCCGGGGGCGCTACTCCCCCTCGCGGACCGGCTCGTAGAACTCCTCGCCGTCGTCCAGGCGCAGCACGAGCACCTGGCCCAGGCCCGCGCCGCCGGCCGCGCAGCAGTCCACGTCCCAGCGGTCATCGCCCACGCGCACCATGCGGGCCAGGCCGTCCTCCCCAACGGCCGGGCGGTCGAGGCCGGAGGCCATGCGCTCGAGATAGGGGGTCGGCGTGTGGCCCGCAACTACCACGGGGCCGGAGCCGTCCTCGCCGGAGAGCCCCGCGGGCGCCCCCCAGAAGTCCTCCCGGATCCAGGAGAGGTCCTCGCCGTCCTGCGCGTCGAGGTAGGCGGCGACGGCCGTGTCGTCCCAGGCCTCAGGCACCGGGGCGGAGAGCCGCACGCCCGCGTGCACAAGGAGGTAGCGCCTCTCCCCCACCACGGTCTGGGCCCAGCGAGGCAGCCCGCGAATCCAGTCCACGAGCTCGTTTGCCTCGTCGGCGTCCATCTCCGCGAGCCCCTCCGAGGTGGCGGCCCCGCCGTTCATCCCCCAGTTCATGGCCGCGAGCATGTCCTCGGGCGCCGAGAGGCACGAGATCATGAGGTCCTCGTGGTTGCCCATGAGCACGGTCGCGTTGGGCAGGCCCCGGCACGTGCGCAGCACCCCCACCGGGTCGGGTCCGCGGTCGATCATGTCCCCCAGGCAGAAGAAGCGGTCGTCCTGCGCGGGCGACAGGCGGTCGAGGACGCGCTCGAGGGTCGCCCGATGGCCGTGGACGTCCGAGAAGACATAGGTGGACATGCCGGGGACCCTCCTTCATAGCGTCGCAGCTCCTGTTGGTCACAGCCTATCATCACGCGTCCCCTCGGAGAAAGCACGCTCTGGCGAGCGGTCGGCGGCGACGCGCATACGCCCTAGGAGCGCCGCGAGCGGCGGCGGGCGCGCTGCGAGCGCAGGCGCCACGCCGGGACCGAGCCGACCTCGATCACGTGCGGGGCAAGCGGCGAATCCCCCGCAGCACGCACGATCTCGGCGATCTGTGCGGTGGTCCGCTCGATGTGCGCACGGCTGAGCCTGCACTCCCAGACCACCACGACAGTCCAGCCCATCTCCACGAGCCGGGCGCAGTCTCGCGCGTCGCGCTCGCGGTTGCGGGCGAACTTGGCCTGCCAGAAGGCCGAGTGAGTCTTCGGGCGGCTCGGCGAGCAGTGCGGGCAGCGGTGCCAGAAGCAGCCGTGGACGAAGATGGCGAGGCGGCGCCCGGGGTAGCACACGTCGGGCCTGCCCGGGGCCTTCTTCCAGTGGAGGCGATACCCCGCGAGGCCCGCTGCGCGCAGGGCGGCGCGGACCTTGAGCTCGGGCGTGGTGTCCTTGCTGCGGTTGGCCTGCATCACGTGGCGCGTGGCCACCGAGCTCGCCTCCGGCGCGGGCGGGACGCGCGTGCCGCGCGGCGTCTGGGGGCCTGCCTTGGCCGCGGGCGGGACGTGGGCACACGCCGGCTGGGAGCCCGGCTTAGCCGCGCCGTCCGCCTCTCCGCGGCCGCCGGGGACGGCGGCGGCCACTACCACGCGACCTTCTCGCCGGGCCCCGTGGGCTTTCCCTCGAAGTTGAGGTCATGCGTGAGCTCGCGGGCGGTCGCGAGGTCAAGGCTCTCGGAGAGCAGCAGGTCGGCCAAGGTGGGGAGCGCACGGGAGCGCGCGTCCTCATAGAGGTCCCAGAAGCCCGTGGTGGCGACCTCATGGGTGAAGGGGTTCTCCCATGGGCGATGGTCACGGTTGTCAAAGGCGGAGGTGGCCTCCGGGCGCGCCCGGTGCGACATCGCGTTCACCAGCGAGAAGGGCGAGCGCGTCGCGAGACGCTCGAGCGCGGCGATGGCGGAGCGCTTCCTGCCGGTCGGCGAGTCGAACGCGCGCTGGACCAGGCGGAACTCGAGGACCGCCGTGGAGAAGGTCCTTGGGTCGATGGGGCGGCCGAAGACCCAGAGCGCCACGTAGAAGTAGAGCTTGTCGATGGCGGCGAGCGTCGCGTGCGAGGCGGCGAGCACGTGCTCGTGCGGCCGCCAGCGCTCGACGGTCTTGCCCGTAGCGGAGAAGAGCACCATCTCGTCAAAGTCGCGCTCTATCTCCGCGTGAACCTTGGAGGCGGACCCGGCGTCGAGGCCCTCGACCCCGGCGGAGGTAATGCCGTTCTGCCAGAAGTAGACGAAGGGGTGCATCGTGGAGTCGAGCACCCAGTGGCAGGCGAATCCGGCCACGTAGGCCCGGGCGACCTGTCGCTCGTAGCCCTCCAGGCGCGCGGCGGCCTCGCGCATGGCCAGGAGCAGGTCGGCGGGGCTGGAGTCGTGCATGGCGCCCCCGAGCGGCGACCACTTGTGCATGAGCGGGTCGACGAGGAGGTAGAAGAGCGGGTCGGGGCCCTGGTTTCCGAGGAGGAACGCATCACGCTCGGCGGCCGAGCGCAGGGAGAGCAGGGCGCGGGCGTCCTCGGCGAGGCTGCGGCCGAAGAAGTCGTGCGTGAGGATGGCGGGCATGGCGTGGCCTTTCGTCGGGTGTTGGCGCGCGCCCCGAAGGAGGCGGGACGCCTCCCCCGATTATGCCGCATCCGTCACGGGCGAGCGTCGGGAGACGGGCTGGCCGGAAGGCGCCCCCGCCGCGGGGCGGCGGGCTTCTCGCCGGCTGCGGCGTCCTTCTCGCCAGTGCCGACGCCCGCGCGCCGGCCGCGACGTCCTTCTCGCCGGCTGTGGAGTCCTTCTCGCCGGCCATTCCGCCGCGATCTTTTACGCGGTTCTTACCCCCGTGCACGCGACATTTGCCTAACATAAAACTGTTTGTGCAGATTCACTGGAGGGGAGCCCCATGGCACACCAGAAGATGACACGCGCCGAGAAGAGCTGGATTGCGTACGACGTGGGCAACTCCGCGCTCGTGCTCCTGGCGACGAGCGTCATCCCCATCTACTTTTCGTCGCTTTCCCCGGCGGGCGGGGTCGTTGTTGCGTGGAGCTGGGCCGAGACGGTGGCCTCGCTGATCATCGCGCTGCTCATGCCCATCCTGGGTTCGGTCGCGGACATGCAGGGCATGAAGAAGCGCTTCATCGTGGGGTGCGTGGGCACGGGCGTCGTGGCCACGGTGGCGCTTGGCTTTGTGACGGCGGCGCTTGCGTTCCTGATCATCTACGTGGTGTCCTCGGTGGCGCTCAACTCCTCGATGGTCTTCTACGACGCGCTGCTCGTGGACACCACCACCGACGAGCGCATGGACGAGATCTCCAGCCAGGGCTACGCATGGGGCTACATCGGGAGCTGTGTCCCGTTCATTGCGTGCCTCGGCGTTGTCCTGGACTACGAGGCGCTCGGGATCACGCTTCAGACGGCCATGCAGATCGCGTTCGTGATCACCGCGGCGTGGTGGGCGGTCTTCACCCTGCCGCTGCTCAAGAACGTTCGGCAGAAGCACTTCAAGCCGCGCGAGCCGCACGCGGTGGGGCGTGCCGTGCGCGGGCTCACCGGGACGCTGCGCGAGATCTGGGCCAACCGTGCGGTCCGCTACTACATGGTCGCGTACTTCTTCTACATTGACGGCGTGCACACCATCATCAAGCTCTCGACGAGCTACGGCACCGACCTGGGCATCGACTCCACGCAGCTGGTGCTGGCTCTCCTGGTGACGCAGTTCGTGGCGTTTCCCTCCGCGATCATCTACGGGCGCCTCTCCAGCCGCTTCGGAACGCGCCGGATGCTGCTGATTGCGATTGCCGCCTACTTCGGCATCACGCTCTTTGCGGCGTTCTTCCTGCGCTCGGCCGTGGAGTTCTGGTTCCTTGCGATTCTGGTGGGCATGTTCCAGGGCGGCATACAGGCGCTCTCCCGCAGCGAGTTCGGCAAGCTCTGCCCCAAGGACCGCTCCAACGAGTACTTCGGGTTCTTTGACATCTTCGGCAAGTACGCGGCGGTGCTGGGCACCTTCCTGGTGGGCACGTTCACCGCGCTCACCGGCAACTCCAGCGTGGGCGTGCTCTCGATTGCGGTGCTCTTTGTGGCCGGCTTCCTCGTGATGCTGCGGGTGCCCGCCAACGAGCAGGTGTAGGCACGGGCGGCGAGGTCTTGGGCTGCGGCTCTGTGCCTGTGTTTGTGTATGCAAAATGCGCAACCACTTCACACGCATCTTCGTTCTCCTCGCCACATGCGTCACCCGAGCTCAGGTCGTGCGTGAAATGGTTTTATTTTTTGCATGCGTAACCTCGCGGATCAGTCCTCTCGAGGTTACGCATGCAATTTTCTTAATGAAATGACGCATCATCTCACCTGTGTGCTCATTCAGTACCGCAATCACCCGAAAACGCGTGATGCGATTAACTTCTTAGCACGCCCAATCTCAAACTAGGCGGCAAAGGGCAAGGGGGACCGCCCGTCCGGCCTGTCGCGCGCAGCCTCACATGGCCTCACGCCATCGACCGGGCGGCGGCAGCAGCGTTGCCCTGAGCACGTCCCTCGCATTGTCGAGCTTCGAGCTGCCGAGCAGGCGCTCCATCCTGCGTCCAAAGGCGGCGCCCTCGTACTTCTTGAAATGGGCCACAAGCTGGCATATCGATTGCTTCATTGCTGCGGCGTCCAACGTATCCAAATCGGTAAGGGGAAAGTAGGCAAGGTCGAGAAGCCCGTAGTCCTTGGCACGATTCCGGTCCTCGTAGAACGCCTGGTCACTCTTGTGCAGGCTGCTGTCGTACTCGCCGACGCTTTTGTAGCGAGGCCAGTAGAAGTCCGGCGTCAGGCGCTGGTGACAGGACAGCCCCTGCATGCTCCTTGGCCACTCTACCGGCACGTTTTGGAGCGGCCGCTCAAGCCCAACTCCCCCATAACGAGGTGGGAGGCAGAGGGCCTGGTACCAGAGGGTCTCCATTGAAGAGCCGGAGCCGTCGTTGACGTACCCCGCAGCCCTCCGGGCCAGAACCGCTCCGTGCATGCCGCCCAGCCCTTCCACTAGCTGGGCGATTCCTTCCGAGCTGGAAGCGGGAGGCAGCCCATAGCAGACGTCGCCGACACCTGGCCGTAGCGGGTCGCGCGCGTATGACCCGCAGAGCTCCATGCCCAGGGCAACCAGCCTGAGAAGCGCGGCATGCCGCGTCACCCTCCCCTCCCGTGTCGCACGGTTAAGCAGACATGCGCCGCTGAGCAGCGCCAAGCCTGCCGCCTCGACAAACACGTGGACAACCTCGCCAGGGCCCACAAGCAACGGAGCGCCCTCAGCGTGGAGCACCTCGAGATAGGAACCGCTTGGCAAAGAGGCCAGATTCGGTGACGCCCGCACGACCGCGCATTGCGAGCGCCTCGTGGTACCAGGCGACCTGATCGAGATCGGGTTGATTCTGCTTGGTCTAAACAGGTCACGCGGCAGCGCCCGCGACAGAAGCTCCGAGCTTAGGTGATGGCTCTCAGGGTCAGGAAATGCCACGCCGGTGGGCGCAAGGATGAGCCCCTCCTCTCGTCGGGCGTATCGAAGCATCCTTAGAGAGTCCTCGTGGGCAAGGTACACGTCCATGGCAGCCCCCTCACGTTCATGGCAGTCCCTCGACAGCCCCCGGCTTCGAAGATTAGCCTCCCCTCCCTTCCACGGCACGCTCGGATGGCTTCCAGACGCCTTTCCCCGGGCCTCTCAGGCTCGAACGACGCGCCGGCAAGCTGGGAGGGGCGCAAGGCGACGCATCGGCACGCCCAGAGCGAGCCCGAGGCGAGGGCGTCTTCCTCCACACAGCCTCCACGCGGCGCGATGGGGCGGCCGAGGGCGTCATGCTGAGGGGGCGTTGCAAGGGAAACGTCGGCGGAGGACTTAGCAGGAGGCTTCGGCGGGGAGGGCATAATAGCGGCCACAACACCATGGCGGAAGCGTTGCCGCCAGGCGTTGTCGCCACGCGCTTGCAGAAATTCACGCACTCGGCGCCGCAGGGGCGGGCCCGCTGAGTCTGCGTATGCAAAAAGGTGAATTACATCATGCGGAAGTTCGTTCTTCTCGCCGTATTAGGACCCTGAGGCCAGGCTAGGCTTGATGTAGTTAAAAATAATGCACGCGCAACCTCACCAAACCAGAACGGTGAGGTTGCGCGTGCTTAAGAAACAGGCAACGGGGGCGCGCCGCAAGCGCGCGAGCACACAAGAACGCGCGGGCAGGGTGCAATCAAGAGGCGCGGGCGGGCGAAGGCGCCGGATGCTACCCCGCCAGGCGGTCGAGCAGGGCCTCGAGGCGGTCGCAAGCCTCGTCGACCTCCTCGGTGGTGATCACGAGCGGCGGCAGGAAGCGCAGGATGGAGTCGCCGATGTGGTTCAGGACCAGCCCCTCGGCCAGGCCCTCGTCGACGGCGGCCGTGGCAATCGGAGCGTCGAGCTGCGCGCCGCGCATCAGGCCGTGACCGCGCACCTCCGTCACGTGCTTCATCGCGGCGAGGCGGTGGCGCAGGTGGCGCCCCACGGAGAGCACGTGCTCGCCCATGTCCTCGTCGACCAGGGTCCTCACCGTGGCCAGGCCCGCGGCGCACGCCAGCGCGTTGCCACCGAAGGTGGAGCCGTGGTCACCGGGCTCCAGGAGGTCGGCCGCCTCGGCACGGGCCGCCACGGCGCCCATCGGGAAGCCGGCGGCGATGCCCTTGGCCATCGAGACCACGTCCGGCTCGATCCCGGAGCGCTGGTAGCAGAAGGGGGAGCCGCAGCGGAAGAAGCCGGTCTGGACCTCGTCGCAAATCAGCAGGATGTTCTTCTCGGTGCAGAGCTCGCGGACGTCGCGCAGGTAGTCGTAGTTGGCATTCCAGACGCCGCCCTCGCCCTGGACGCACTCGAGCATCACGGCGCACACAGCGTCTCGGCCGCCGCGCTCCACGACCTCGCGCAGGGCGTAGATGTCGTTGAGCGGGACGGAGACGAACCCGGCCGGCAACGGGCGGAAGCTCTCGTGGAAGCGGTCCTGGCCGGTGGCGGCCAGCGTGGCCAGCGTGCGGCCGTGGAAGCTCTGGCGCGCGGTCACGATGACGCTCGCGCCGTCGAGGTGCTTCTCGCCCCAGCGACGGGCCACCTTGATGGCGCCCTCGTTGGCCTCGGCGCCGGAGTTGGCGAAGAAGGTCTTCCAGTGCGTGCCCGTGGAGCCGACCTCGTGGCCGCCCTCGTCGGTGGCGGTGGAGAGCAGCGCGGAGAGCGCAGCGGCGAGCCTGCCGCGGGTCTCGGAGTGGAAGTAGTTGCCCACCTGCCAGACCCGGCCGAGCTGCTCGCGCACGGCGTCGGCCACGACGGGGTTGGCGTGGCCAAGGCTCGCGCAGCCGATGCCGCCGAGGAGGTCGATGTACTCGTTGCCGGCGACGTCGACGAGCGTGGCGCCGTGCCCGGAGGCAAACTCGACCGGCAGGCGACCGTAGGTGTGCATGACGAAGCGCTCGTCGAGGCTCAGGGCCTCCTCGGAGACGGCGGGCGCGATGGTTGCGGAGTTCTTATCGTCTGCGGACATGGGGCTCCCTTCGGATGGGTGTGTCCTGCGTGGGCCAGCGGCCGTTGGCCGGCGGTCCCTCTGCAGGCTAGTCCTGCGTGAACATGGTACCGCAGCCCGCGTCTGTGAAGATCTCCAGCAGCAGCGAGTGCGGGAAGGTGCCGTTCAGGATGACGACCTCGGAGACGCCCGCGTCGAGCGCCTCGGCGATGGAGCGGATCTTGGGCAGCATGCCGCCGCCGAGGGAGCCGGACGCCAGGAGCTCGTGCGTCTCGGAGCGGGTGAGCGTCTGGATGAGGCTGTCCTCGTCGTCGACGTCACCGTAGAGGCCGTCGACGTCGGTGAGGTAGATGAGCTTGTCGGCTCCCATCGCCTCCGCCACCTTGCCGGCGGCGACGTCGGCGTTGATGTTGTAGAAGCCGTCCGGGCCGCAGCCCACGCTCGCGATCACGGGGATGTAGCCGTCCTCGAGAATCGTCTCGATGAGGCTCGGGTCAACCTCACGGATGCGCCCGACGCGTCCGAGCGAGGGGTCCATCGGCGCAGCCTTGAGCGTCTTGCCGTCGGCGCCGGAGATGCCCACGGCGTTGTGGCCGTACTCGTTCAGCGCCCAGACGAGGCCCTGGTTGACCTGTCCGACGAGCACCTGCTGGACGGCACGCATGGTCTGCTCGTCGGTGACGCGCAGGCCGCCCTTGAAGTTGACGGGGATGTTCAGGGCCTTGAGCTGGGCGTTGATAGCCTTGCCGCCGCCATGGACGAGCACCACGCGAATGCCCATGAGCTTGAGCAGCTCGATGTCAGCCACCACCTGGCGGCAGAGCTCGGCGTCTTCCATCGCCGATCCGCCGTACTTGATGACGAAGGTCTTGCCGCGCATGCGGTTAATCCACGGAAGGGCCTCGGTGAGGACCTCGACCTTGGACA
This sequence comes from uncultured Atopobiaceae bacterium, assembly GCA_944321515.1. Classification (GTDB taxonomy): domain Bacteria; phylum Actinomycetota; class Coriobacteriia; order Coriobacteriales; family Atopobiaceae; genus Thermophilibacter. The sequence continues at coordinate 68,776 of CALULO010000005.1, forward strand.
CCGCCCGGTCGCGTTCGAGCCGGTCGCGCTTCTGCATGTCTTCCTCCTTCTGGCGAGAAGTACGTGGGGTTCGAAGAGGTCATGACGAGGCGGGCGCGGCGCGCGGGCCGCCCGGCGCATGGGACGTGCCGACGGCCCGTGATGGAGCCTCCCGCCTCGCCACCCCAATTAGGTGCGGTAGTCCCCGTTGATGGTGACGTAGTCGTGCGTGAGGTCGCAGGTCCAGATGCGGGCCGAGGCCTCGCCCATGCCGAGGTTCACGGTAATCTCCACCTCGGGCGCATCGAAGCGGCGCAGCATGTCGTCCTCGTCCATCGGGACCGTGAGGCCGGCGCGGCAGACCGGCGCGCCAAGCAGGTCAATGTCAACGCGGCGCTGGTCGATGGGCACGCCGCACTTGCCGGCGGCCGCAGCCACGCGGCCCCAGTTGGCGTCGCGGCCGAAAATCGCCGTCTTGACGAGGGGCGAGTTGGCGATGGAGCGCGCCACGGTGTCGGCGTCCTTCTCGCTGGCCGCGCCCATGACGTTGACGGTCACGAGCTTGGTGGCGCCCTCGCCGTCCGCCGCGATCTGACGCGCGAGCTCCACGCAGGCGCCCTTTACCGCCGCGGCCACCGCCGGGTAGGCCGGGGAGTCCACGCCGATCTTCTCGCCGCCCGCCGCGCCGGTGGCGAAGAGCAGGGCCGTGTCGTTGGTGGAGGTGTCGGAGTCGACGGTCACCTTGTTGAAGCTCACGCGGACCGCCGAGAGCAGGGCCTCGTGCGCTGCCTCGGCCGTGAGCGGGGCGTCCGTGGAGAGGACGGCGAGCATCGTGGCCATGTTGGGCTGGATCATGCCCGACCCCTTGACGAAGCCGCCCACGTGGACCGTCACCTCTCCCCCGTGCCCGTCCGGCACGGCGCCCGCAAAGGCGACCTCCTTGGGGTGGGTGTCGGTGGTCATGACGGCGCAAGCGGCGTCGTGGGCGGCTGCCGCACCGGGGGCGAGGGCCGCCGCGGCGGCGGGCACGCCCGACTCGAAGGGCCCGAGCGGCAGCGGCACGCCGATCACGCCGGTCGACGCCACGAGCACGTCCTCGGGCGAGCAGCCAAGCTCGGCGGCCACGATCTCGGCAGAGCGGCGCGCGACCTCAAGGCCCGGCCCGCCGGTCGCGGCGTTGGCGTTGCCGGAGTTGAGGACCACGGCGCGCGCCCGGCCCCGGGCGGCGCGCTCGCGGCTGAGCGTCACGGGCGCGGCGCAGAAGCGGTTGGTCGTGAAGGTGCCCGCAACCACGCACGTCTCGTCAGCTGCGACGAGGGCGAGGTCGAGACGGTTGGGGTTCTTGCGAAAGCCCGCCGGGACGCCGGCGGCGCGCATGCCGGCGGCGGCGCACACGCCTCCCTCGCACGGCGCAAAGCCGAAGCTGGCGGGCGCGTCTGCGGGGGCAGGCACGCAAAGGGGCTCTATCTTCTCCATGTTTAGACTCTCCGATATGGTGGGACGCGTCGAGAGGAACGCACGGTCAGGTCAGATGAGGGGCGCCGCGGCGAGAAGCCCGGCTGTCTCGGGGAGGCCAAGCACCACGTTGGCGCACTGGACGGCCTGGGCGGCCGCGCCCTTCCCAAGGTTGTCGATCGCACAGGAGGCGACGATCGTGCGTCGTCGTCGGTCGTCGAGCGCGACGCCCACCTGGGCGCGCGCGGTGGCGGCGACCGAGGCCGTGGCCGGCATGGATCCCGCCGGCAGCATCGTCACCAGGGGCTCGTCCGCATAGGCGCCCTCATAGGCCGCCTGGAGCTCCTCGTCCGTGACGCCCGGGGCGGCCTCGAGGTAGACCGTGGAGAGCAGGCCTCGCGTGAGCGGCGCGAGGTGCGGCGTGAACACCACCGACATCTCGCGACCGGCAAGCTCGGAGAGCGTCTGCTCGATCTCCGGCGTGTGGCGGTGATGGCCGACGCCGTAGGCCTCCACGGACTCGTTGGCATGGCAGAAGTGGGTGCGCGCGGTGCAGGAACGCCCGGCGCCGGAGACGCCCGAGATGGCATCGGCGATCACGAGGTCGCCGGTGGCGAGCCCGGCCTTGAGCGCAGGGGCGGCCGCGAGCGTGGTGGCCGTTGGGTAGCAGCCCGGCACGGCCACGAGCACGGCCTCACCCGAGGCGCGGCGCTCGGCAAGGCCCGCCAGGCCCTCGCGGTTGAGCTCGGGAAGGCCGTAGACGGTCTGGGAGAGCAGCTCGGGGCTCGTGTGAGGCGTGTTGTACCACGCCTCGTAGACCTTCGGGTCGTGAAGACGGTAGTCGGCCGAGAGGTCGAGCACGGTGACGCCCCTGCTGAGGAGCTCGGGCGTAAGGGCCAGGCTCGCGGTGTGCGGCACGGCGAGAAACGCCACGTCGGCCGCCTCGGCGATGGCGTCCGGCTCGGGCAGGGAGAGCTCGAGGTCGCAGGCGGCCGCGAGCTGCGGATAGACGGCGTCGAGGCGCGTGCCGGCCTGCTTGCGGTCCGTGACCATGACGAGCTCGAGGGCAGGGTGGGAGAGCACGATGCGGCAGACCTCGATTCCCGCGTAGCCCGTAGCCCCTACGACGCACGCCCGAATTTGCTCCATTTGCAAAACCCTTCTCATTTTATTGCATATTCAGGTACGAATATGCATTAAAGCCGCTATTTGATACGGAAAAGATAAGCACTGAGTCCGTCGGCGTCAATCAGGCCGGGGATTCGGACACGTGCTTGTCACACTTTTCCAAGGAGGACGACGCGGGGCCGCCTTCGCGCTCCCCGGCGGAACCCCTACGTCGCCTCAACTCAGGTGCCTGGGCGCAGTGCGTGCCCGGGACGCCCGCACCCCTAGTGCAGCACGACCCCCTTGCGTACGCCCTCGACCGCGGCGTCGCCGAGGAAGTGTCGGACGATCTCAAGGCCAAACAGCATAGCCGTTCCCGCACCCTGGCTCGTGATGACGTTGCCGTCCACCACGACGGGCTCGTCGGGCACGAGGTCGGCCCCGTGCTCCGAGAGGACGTGCTGGAAACCCGGGTTGGACGTCGCGCGCCGCCCCTTCAGCAGCCCGAGCTCGGCAAAGATGGACGGCGCCGCGCAGATGGCCGCGATGGCCCCGCCCCTCTTGGCACGCGCGACGAGCTCGTCGCAAAGAGGCTCGCAGGCGCGCAGGTTGGGGGTGCCGGGGATGCCTCCTGGAAGCACGAGTATGTCGTAGTCGGCGAAGGAGAAGCCCTCGTCCGCGATGGAGCGGTCGCAGACGATGGTCACCTCGTGCGACGAGGTGACCTGGCACTCGGGGGTCACGGCCACGGTGTCGCACGGAATGCCGGCGCGGAAAAGGACGTCGACCACCGTGAGCCCCTCGATCTCCTCGAGGCCCGGCGCAACGAAGACGGCAACGCGCTTGTCGGTAGCCTGCTTGAACATTATGCCTCCCTGTGACGAGACCCCGCCGGCCTCGGCCGACGGGGTCCAGATAAACTAAGCGAGCCTAGGTTACTCCTCCGAGATGCCAGCATTGATGGCGTCAGCGATGGCCTGCGGGTCGTCCGTGCCATGGACGAGGTTCTTGAACTCGTCGTGCATGAGCAGAACGGCGGTCTTGGAGAGCAGGCGGATGTGGGTGGTGCCCGCCTCGTCATCCGGGACCAGCAGCGCAATAGCAACGTCAATGGGCTTGTCGTCGAAGCTCGGCCACTCGATGGGGTGGTCGTTCTTGACCACGATGACGGCAGCCTCGCTGATAGCGTCAGACTTGGCGTGCGGCACCGCAAAGCCGTCGGTCATGCCCGTCTCGCCCATCTCCTCGCGCGCCACGAAGGCGGCGTAGGCGGCGTCAACGTCCGTGACGAAGCCGAGGTCGGCGGCCTTCTCGCAGATGAGGCGCAGGGCCTCCTCGCGCGACTGGACGCTCTGGTTGACGAAGACGTTCTCTGCCTTGACGAAGTCGCTCACGTGAGTCTCCTTTACAGCTTGGGCGAGCTCATACGCGCCTAATCATAGCGCCGGCACGCCGCCGCCTGTGCCCTCGTTGACAAGAAGAAACTCTTCCCGAAGCCCGGGCGAACGCCGACGAGGCGTCCGCCTACTGCGCCGGCGGCTCGATTCCCAGATGGTCGAAGGCCGCGAACGTGGCCTGCCGGCCCTGCGGGGTGCGCACGATGAGGCCGCGCTGCAGCAGGTATGGTTCGTAGACGTCCTCCAGCGTGGAGGGGTCCTCCGACACGGCGCTCGCCACGGTAGTGAGGCCCACGGGGCGCCCCCGGAAGGTCTGGCAGAGCGCACGCAGGATGCGCACGTCCATGGTGTCGAGGCCCATCGCGTCGATCTCAAAGAACTCGAGCGCCTCGGCAGCGACCTCCCAGGTGATCTTCCCCTCGCGCTTGACCTGCGCATAGTCGCGTACGCGCTTGAGGAGGCGGTTGGCCAGGCGGGGCGTCCCGCGCGAGCGAGAGGCGATCTCCGCGGCGCCCTGCGCGTCGATGTCCACGCCCAGTATCCCCGCCGAGCGCGTCACGATGACGGCGAGCTCCTCCGTGGTGTAGTAGTCCAGGCGATACGAGATGCCAAAGCGGTCCCGCAACGGCCCGGTGAGAAGCCCCGTGCGCGTGGTGGCGCCCACGAGCGTAAAGCGCGGCACGTCGATCCTGATGGAGCGGGCCGCCGGCCCCTTGCCGATAACGATGTCCAGGAAGAAGTCCTCCATCGCGGGGTAGAGGATCTCCTCAATCTGGTGGTTAAGGCGGTGGATCTCGTCGACGAAGAGGACGTCGCCAGCCTCGAGGTTGGTGAGGATGGCCGCGAGGTCCCCTGCGCGCTCGATGGCAGGGCCGGAGGTCGTGTGCATCTTGGCGCCCATCTCATTTGCCACGATGCCTGCGAGCGTGGTCTTGCCAAGGCCCGGAGGGCCCGAGAAGATCACGTGGTCGAGTGCCTCGCCACGGTCACGCGCAGCCTGGATGAGCACGCGAAGGTTCTCACGCACGCGCTCCTGGCCGATGTAGTCGTCCAGCGTGCGCGGGCGCAGCGTGCGGTCCTGGTCTAGATCCTCGGAGGTGAGCTCACCGGAGACGTCACGCGGCCCGACGTTGCGCACGGGGGCACGGTCGGCAAAGAGGTCCTTCTCGTCCGCCTCCCACATCATCTACCACTCCCCAGGCGCCTCAGCGCGTAGGCGAGCACCTGCTCCACGTCCACGGCCCCGGCCTCCGCGTGGCCCTCGAGCGCAAGCTCGGCCTCCTGCGAGGTGAAGCCCATAGAGAGGAGCGCCTCGGTGGCGTCGGCCTCCGCCGTGCCGGCAGCGCCGGGCCCGGCAAGCGGCAGCGAAGGCTCACCCGGCTCGGTGAGCCCCACCAGGCCACGCAGCTCAGCGTTCTTGGAGAAGACGTCGGAGAGCTCCACGATGAGGCGGCTGGCCTTCTTGCGGCCGATGCCGGGCACCTGCGCCATGCGCGCCGTGTCCTGCGCGGTGACCACCTGTGCGAGCACGGCCGGCGAGAAGGTCGAGAGCACCGCGAGCGCCAGCCGGGCCCCCACGCCGGAGATGGTGCGAAGCTGGTCAAAGAGGGCGCGCTCCTCGCGCGAGGAGAAGCCGTAGAGCTCCATGGCGTCCTCGCGCACGATCATGCGAGTGAGGATGGTGACGCCCGCCTCGCCCGCGTGCGGCAGCGACGCCGCGGTGGTCGAGGAGACGCCGAGCTCGTAGCCCACACCCCCCACGTCAAGGATCACGCGGGAGGGGGTCACCTCCACAAGAGTGCCGGTCAGCTGGACTATCACGCGAGGACCCTCCTTGCCTCCCCGAGGCTCTTGGTTCTTGAGACGTTGGCGTGGCAGACGGCGGCCGCCAGGGCGTCGGCGGCGTGGTCCGGACGGGGCTCGTGGTCCAGGGCGAGGATGGTGCGCACCATGTAGATCACCTGGCGCTTGTCCGCGGCCCCCGTGCCAACGACCGCCTGCTTTATCTGCATGGGAGTGTACTCCCCCACCGTGAGGCCCGCCGTAGAGCACGCGACGATGGCCGCCCCGCGCGCCTGCGCCGTGGCGATGGCGGACTTGGTGTTCTCTCCGAAGTAGATGCTCTCTATGGCAAGCTCCGTGGGGCCGTACTTCTCGATGACGGAGCGCAGCTCCCGGTAGATCCTGCCAAGCCGCATGTCTATGGGCTCCGAGGCGGCCGTGGCCACGCAGCCGTAGGCGCGGGCGCGGCACACGGGGCCGCGCGTCTCCACGACGCCCCAGCCCGTGTGGGCAAGCCCCGGGTCTATGCCGAGAATGACCATGCTCCCCCTTCTGCACCTTATGCGAACGTTCGTTCTATCATATCACATGGGTGCCGAGGGGCAAGGCGGATTCTTAGTTCTCGGAGAACGGGCTCTCCCAGAGCGACCCGCCCTCGAGCGGCCCGCCGCCTCGTCCGTCCCGCCCCGGGCCCTCAAGCGGGGCAAAGCCTCCCCCCGCGGAGAAGTCCCGCAGGTAGCCGAGAAGGTCGCGCACGTCACGCTCACGGCTCTCGCCCGGCCCGTCGGAGTCGCCGTCATCCGGCTCGTCCTCGGCCTCCGTCGGCCCCTCCTCGGTGACGGCGCCCGCAAGCTCGGCCAGGCGCCCGGAGAGACGCTCTGACGCAGGGCGCACGTGGTCGTCCCAGGCCAGGCCAAGCGGTCCCCTCGCCTCCTCGAGGGTGCGCGAGGAGAGCGTGATGGACGCTGCGGTCTGCCCGGCACGAGCGGGCTCGTGGGCGCGCAGGCTCGAGACCACGGCCTCCACGAGCCCGGGGCGCCCGCGCTCGGCGGCGATGTCTGAGACGGGCAGGTCCCACTCGAGGTAGCCGGAGAGCACGAGGTCGCAGAACTCCACCTGGGCCTCGGCGGTGGGCAGGGCGTCAAGCCCCTCGACCCGGGGCACCGCAAACGCGGAGACCGCCCCGGCCGGCATGACCGGGGAGATGGTGTTGCGCAGCCGCGCGAGGGCGGCCACGTCCGAGCGATAGACGTCTCCAAGGGGCTGTAGGCGCGCCGCGCTCACCGCCGGCACGTCCTCGAGGGCCCTTCCGGTCTTATCGAGCGAGCCGAGCGGCAGGCAGCCCTCCCGCGCGGCGAGCGACGCCAGGTGCGCCTCGGCAAGACCGCGCGCGAGCACCGGGTCCTTCTCGCCAGAGACGTCGAGGCGAAGCACGTGGCCCTCGTCAAGGCGCAGGGCGCGCACCAGCGACTCGGAGGCCTCGTCCGCGGCGGCGTCCAGTCCCGAGAGCACGAGCGCGTGCACCCGTGCCGGGCCAAGCGCGTCGGCGGCGAGCGTCGCCACCAGCAGCGAGCCCAGGCTCCCGTCAAGGACCGAGCAGGCCCCCTGTGCCCCGGCGTCCCGGACGGCCGCAGAAAGTCCCGCCGTGAGCGCGCCCCAGGCCATGAGCGGCGCGTCGTAGACCTCCGGCGTGAGCGGGGCCTCGAGCGGCCCCTCGGCCGAGGGGTCGACGTCGCAGACGAGCAGCGCCTCCTCGAAGGCCGGGGCCTGCGCCGCGAGCTCGCCCCAGGGGGCCAGCACGAAGCTCGAGCCGGCAAAGACCTGCCCGTCATAGCAGCCGAGCGACCCCACCCCCACGATCCACGCCCCCGTGGCCTCGGCGTCGGCCGGGAAGCGCCCCTCGGTGAGCGAGGAGCCCAGCGCGCTCGACGGGTCGTCCACGGCAAAGCCGTACCCGGAGACGTACACGATCACGTCCACGTCGTAGTCGTACTCGTCGTAAGTGTCGAGGTCCTCGTAGGTGAACGCCACGCCTAGGCGGGCACCGGCAAACTCCAGCTCGGGCAGGCCGGTCGCGGAGCCCCCCTGCGCACCGCCGGCCGCAAGCGACTCCAGGCGCGCTGCAAGCCCCACGGGCCGGATCTCCCCGTGGTCGATGAGCAGGGCGTCCGGCAGCACCGCCCCGTCCGACTCCGTGAGCACCGGCACCAGGCACGGGCACGCGAGCTCCTCGGCGAGCTCCATGACGCAGCCCGCGAGGTCCAGCAGGAACCCCTCGCGGTCAGCACGCGGCACCGGCGTGACGCCGCAGAGCGTCGCGGCCGGGAAGACCAGCAGGTCAACCCCCTGCCGCGCCGCCCGCTCGGAACACTCGACCATCTGGCGCGCGGTCTGGGCAAAGTCACCCGCGCGCGTGGAAATCTGCGCGACCCCGACCCTCATGTGCTCTCCTATCGTCGTGTCTCGCCCCATTGTGCCACACGGCCGGGACACGGCGAGAAGAACGGCGACCTCGCGGCCCTACGGCGCGGTCGTGTACGTGAGCTCCACCACGTCACCCACGCGAAGTGGCGCGCCCGGCTCCGCGGAGGCCCGCTCGACCGTCGGGATGAAGCCGTCTTCGACCATGTACTCGGTGATGGCCGGGTCGGCAACGAGGCCCCTCTCGCGCAGGCGCTGTGTTGCCGTGAGGGGGTCGTCGCCCAGGACGTCCGGCATCGTGACGTCGCTCGTCACCGTGATGGTGACCGGCTCCCCGTCCACGACCCACGCGCCGCACGGCGGCGAGGACTCCGTGACCACGTTCGCCGCCTCGTCCACGTCCCCGGAGTACGCGACCTCGACCTCGGCGATCCCCGCCTCCTCCAGCTGGGCGCGGACCTCGGCCTCGGAGTTGCCGAAGGTGAGCTGCAGGGGGACCTGGCTCATGCCGCACAGGCCACAGACGGCGGTTGCCTTCCATGAAACGCCATCGTACTCCTCGTGGGCCTCGCCGTTGGCGTCAAGGATCAGCGAGACTGCGTCTGGAACCTCTCGCGCGAGGACCGAGACGACCGTTCCCGGCTCGCCCTCGTCGTCGGAGCGCTCGAAGCTCGGCACGAAGCCGGCCTCCACGAGCGTGGTCCACGCCTCCTGGGCCTGCATGCCCACCACGTTGGGCATCTCGCCCCACTCCGTCGCAACGGTCGCGGGCGCGGTCGCGGCCCCGTCGCAGCCAGAGGCGCAGGCCGCGGCGACTGCGGCCAGCACCCCCACGAAGGACCTTCTGGAAAGCGTGCTCATCGTCTCACCCTCCTCGATAGGGTCCACATCTACCAAAAAGCCCCCACGGACGTGCCGAGGGGGCCTCGAGTCGCCGGCGAGAAGCCTAGACGTCGGCCTTCCAGAGGCCGTGGAGGTTGCAGTACGCGTAGACGGTGCCGCCCTCGCTGCAGCAGGCGCCGAACTTGGTGCTCGGCTCGTCGCCGGGCTTCAGGTACTTGATGCAGAGCTTGCCGTCCGTGGCGAGCGCGATCCACTCGATGTAGTGCTCCTCGAGCATGGGGTGGGCGACCTCGCCCACGGTGACGACGATGTGGTTGCCGTCCTTGGTGACGACGGGCACGTGCTTCTCGGTGGCGGCGTCGGTGGAGCCGGCGACGAGCAGCTCCATAGGCTCGCCGCAGCAGCTGGGCGTGACCTTCCCGTCCTTGACGACGGCGACGATGTTTCCGCAGTGGTTGCAGCGATAGAACTTGACCTCGGCCATGACTACCCCTCTCGGTTGCGCGCGCCGCCCTTCTGCGGGGCGCGTTGACTCATAGATACCCGTTCGCGGGCACCGCCAACGCGCGGTGGCCCCCTCCGCAAAAGTCGCGCGCCTACGCCACCTTAACGTCGCCCTGGCGGCCCACCAGATCGATCATCTCGGCGAGCAGGACCATGTTGTGCGCGTCGATCCTGCACGGAAGCTCCATGCGCATCACGTCGCCGGAAGTCGCCTCCACGCGCAGCTCAACGTGGTCGAGGCCGGGGTAGCGCCCGAGGATCTGGCCCATGGAGTCCATGTAAGGGCGCGTGAGCAGCGCCGCGGGGATGTTGACCTCCATGACCTTCGGGCGGTTTGCCTTCTCGTCCAGGATGAGCGGCTCCACTCCCATGCAGATGATCTGGTTTCCGCGGTCTCCGCGCTCGAGCTTGCCCTCCACCTTCACGAAGACGTCGCCAGAGGACTCGCCGGTCTCCTCGTTGACCTCTCCGGTGAGCGCGGAGGCACACTTCTTGTAGAGCTTCGGGAACACCACGAGCGTGACCTCGCCCTCCATGTCCTCGAGCGTGACGATGGCCATGGGGTCGCCGTTCTTGGTGGTCTTCTTCTGCACCGCGTTGACCATGCCGGCCAGGCGGATGACCTTGCCCTCGGGCACCTTGAAGCGCTCGTGGACGCCGCCCGCGGAGTCGGTGTACTCCTCGGAGACCTCGATGTCGGCGATCGTGTAGTCGCGGTTCTTGGCGAGCGCGTACTCGTAGGGTCGCAGCGGGTGGTCGGAGACGTAGAGGCCGAGCACCTCGTGCTCGCGGCGCAGCTTGTCGGAGCGGTCCCACTCCACGCCGTCGGGCTCGGGCACGGTGTTCTCGAAGCCGGAGCCCTCCACGTCGCCGAAGAGGTCGAACATGGAGAACTGGCCCGCAGCGCGCTCCTTGTTGCGCTTGGCCGCGGCGTCGATGATGTTCTCGGGGTTGTTCTTGTCCACGAACCGCATGAGCTGCATGCGGGTGTAGCCCGTGGAGTCGAAGGCGCCCGAGCAGATGAGCGCCTCGACCACGCGGCGGTTGGCCTGGCCGGAGTCCATGCGGTCGACGAAGTCGTGGAGGTTGGCGAAGGGGCCGTTCTTCTCGCGCTCCTCCATGATGGCCTCGCCCACGCCCTCGCCCACGCCGCGGATGCCGGCGAATCCGAAACGCACGCCGTCGGCCGTCGCGGTGAAGTCGCGGCCGGACTCGTTGATGTCAGGCGGCAGGATGGCCACGCCCTCGTGGCGGTAGGCGGTGACGTAGTGGACGATCTTGTCGGTCTTGCCCATGTAGGACGTGAGGACCGAGGCCATGTACTCCTTGGGGTAGTGGGCCTTGAGCCAGGCCGTCTGCATGACGAGGATGGCGTAGCCCGCGGAGTGGCTCTTGTTGAACGCGTAGGAGGCGAACTCGAGGACGTCATCCCAGATGCGCTGGGCGATCTCCTTCTTGTAGCCGTTCTTGACGGCGCCGTTCATCCAGTGGTCGTAGGTGGTCTCGTCCTTGCCGTCGTCCCAGTGGAACACGGTGGAGGTGAGGAGCTTGATCTTCTTCTTGGCCACGGGCTTTCTGATGCGGGAGTCGGACTCGCCGGCCGAGAACCCGGACATCTTCATGGAGATGCGCATGACCTGCTCCTGGTAGACCATCGTGCCGTAGGTCTCGCCCAGGATGTCGTCCAGGCGCGGGTCGTAGGAGACGGCCTCCTCCCTGCCGTTCATGCGGTTGATGTAGCTCGTCACCATACCGGCGCCCAGCGGGCCCGGGCGGTACAGGGCGATAAGAGCCACGACCTGCTTGTACTCGGTGGGGCGCATGTTCTTGATCGTGGACGTCATGCCCGCGGACTCGATCTGGAAGACGCCGGCGGTGCGGCCCTCGCGCATGAGCTTGTAGATCTCCGGGTCGTCAAAGGGGATCTCGTCCACGTTGACGTCGACGCCGAAGTTGGCCTTGATGTTGGCGAGCGCCTTGGAGATGACGGTCAGCGTGCGCAGGCCCAGGAAGTCCATCTTGAGCAGGCCCATGTCCGCCACCGAGTGGCCCTCGTACTGGGTGATCTCCACGCCGCCCTTGGTGTCGATCTTGGTAGGGACGTGGTCGTTCACCGGCGTGGGGGCGATGAGGACGGCGCAGGCGTGGACGCCCTCGCCGCGGTGCAGGCCCTCGAGGGAGAGCGCCGCGTCAATGATGCTGCGGGCCTCGGGGTCCTTGTTGTAGGCCTCCTCGAAGTCCGGGGAGTACTGGTCCGGCGCCTTCTCGGACTTGTGGAGGGCATGGTCCAGCGTCAGCTTGGGGTCGTTGGCGAGCATCTTCGAGAGCTTCTGGCCCTGCCAGACGGGAAATCCCAGCACGCGCGCGGCGTCGTTGATGGCCTGCTTGGCCTTGATGGTCGAGTAGGTGATGACGTGGCAGACGCGCTCGGGGCCGTAGAGCTGGCGCACGTGCTCCACGACCTCGAGGCGGCGCTCATCGTCGAAGTCCATGTCGATATCCGGCATCTCGGAGCGCTGCGGCGAGAGGAATCGCTCGAACATGAGGCCGTTCTCGAGCGGGTCGAAGGTGGTGATGTCCATGGCGTACGCCACGATGGCGCCCGCGGCCGAGCCACGGCCCGGTCCGACGCCGATGCCGTTGCGCTTTGCCCAGCGCACGTACTCCTGCACGATGAGGAAGTAGTCCGCGAAGCCCTTGTCGCAGATGATCTTGTACTCGTACTCGAAGCGGTCGAGGACCTTCTCGCCGCCCACCTCCTTGGTGCGCCACTCGGGCCCGTAGCGACGCTCAAGGCCCGTCTCGCACTCCTTGCGGAAGCGCTCCTCGGAGGTCTCCCCGGGGTCGAGGTCAGGGAACTTGGGCAGGTACATGTGCGACCAGTCCAGCTCGAAGGAGCACTTGTCGGCCACCTCGAGCGTGTTGTCGATGACCTCGGGAGCCCACGAAAAGAGCTCGCGCATCTCGGCCTCGCTCTTGATGTAGAACTCGGTGCCGGTCATGCGCTTACGGTTGGCGTCGTCGAGCTTGGAGGCCGTGCCGATGCAGCTGAGCACATCCTGGGTGGGGGCGTCCTCGCGCGTGAGGTAGTGGTTGTCGTTGGTGGCGATGACCTTGATGCCGAGCTCGGCGCCCATCTTGACGATCTGCTCGGAGAGCGTGCGGTCCGTGAACCCGCCCCAGTTGGGGTCGGCCAGGCCGTGGTCCTGGACCTCCAGGTAGAAGTCCTCGCCGAAGATCTCCTTGTAGGTGAGCGCCCAGCGGCGCGCCTCGTCCGGGCGGCCCTGGAAGAACATACGCGGGATGATGCCCGAGACGCACGCCGAGCTGCAGATGATGCCCTCGTGGTAGCGACGCAGCATGTCCAGTGTGGTGCGCGGGTAGTAGTAGAACATCTCGCCGGAGGCTGCCTCGCTCATCATCTTCATGAGGTTGACGTAGCCGGTCTCGTTCTTGGCGAGAAGGATCAGGTGGTAGCGGTGCTGGCGGGTGCCCTTCTCGATGCAGTCGTCCGTGATGAAGTAGGCCTCGCAGCCAAAGATCGGCTTGATGAGCAGGCTCGGGCGGTTGGCGCGGACCGCCTCGAGGTCGTGGGTCTGGTTCCAGGTGGCCACGTCGCGCTCCCACTGGGCGTGGACGCGGTCGTGCGGCTTGGCGTCAGGGGCGTCCGGCTCCGGCTCCTCGAGCTCCCAGCCCTTCTGGAAGCACTCGACGTCGTGCTTCCACTGGTGCATGTCCTTCTGCGCGTCGTTGTACTTGCGGCATTCCAGGTCAAAGTCCGGGATGCCGAACATGTAGCCGTGGTCCGTGAGGGCCAGGGCCGGCATCTCCAGGTCGACGGCGCGCTTGACCATGTCAGACACGCGCGTGGCCGCGTCGAGGATCGAGAAGTCCGAGTGGTTGTGCAGGTGGACGAATGCCATGTGGTGGTTCCCCGTCAGTCTGGTGGAAGGTTCGCGTTGCGAGGTCGCAAGGGGCGCGGATTTGCTCACCGTCTAGGATAGCCGATGCACCGGACGGATTTGACGGGCGCACGGGCGACGCGAGCTGGGCGTCTCCAAGAATGCGCAGGTCAGCTGGGCGAGAAAATCCACGGGTCCTTCTCGCCGGGGCGCGGTGGGCCGGGGCAGAGGCGGTGGGCTGGGGCGCTGGAGCGGCCCCGCAGGGCGGCGCCGTGGGGCGACTCCGCGAGCGCAGGAGGTGGCTCTTTGTAGGAACCAAACGACACTTTGTCCCGTGAAACTGACGTCTGGCTCCTACAAACCTGAACCGTAGGAACCAGACGTCAGATTTAGCCGCCAAACCGTCGCCTAGCTCCTACAGAAAAGGACCCGTAGGAAGCAGACGACACCTTCGGTCCCGAAAATGACGCCTAGCTCCTACAGAGCCACCTCCGGCGTTGCGACGCAGAAGCCAGCCGGGCCAGTCGGCGGCCTGGGGGGCCGCGTTCTTCTCGCCCGCTGCCGCTCGTCCGGAAAACCCGACCGCTGGTGAATCTTCCGCGAATCTGACGGTGGTAGTCCCGGGGCAGCAATCTAGGCACCAAGCTGCGTAAACGCGTGCAATCGCAAAGGATTTCGCATAAACAACTGCACTGGGGCGTCGTTTCCCAGCAACGCTGGAGGCCACAGCGGAGAAGAATCCCCCATCGCGGAGGGCGCATGTGAAAGGCGCATGTGGGGGACGCTCGTGGAGGACACGTACGGGGCGTACAGGGGCGCACGGAGGAAGCATGAGCCACGTCGTCGACCAGGAAATCGCGGGGATGCTCGCCCGCTCGGAGGAGGCTGGGAGCTGTCTCGTCCTGCCGGGTGACGCACCGGAGAGGCTGCGGCGCGCGATGCAGCGACGCGTCGCCGCAGGCGAGGTGGTCTCGCCGACGCGCGGGCTCTTTGCCCGGTCGGAGCTGTGGGACGCCAGCAGGATCGACCAGCGGACCCTGCTCGTGGCGCGCGGGCTGCAGGAGCTCCACCCGAGCTGGGTGTTCTGCGGGCCGACCGCGGCGGTCGCGTACGGGGTGGACGTCTCGTGGTCGCTGCAGGAGCGGGTGCACGTGGCCACGACTCGCTCGGGGTACCGTTCGGGCGGGAGGCTCGTTGAGCGCCACGCCATCCTGTCCGACGACGCATCGGACGGGGACGTCGAGGTGGCGGGCGGCCTGCGCGTGACGCCTCCGGACAGGACGGTCTACGACTGCCTGCGTCAGACGGACTTCGCACGGGGCCTCGGCATCGCCGACTCGGCGCTCCGGCAGGGCGTGACAAGCCTGGAGGGCGTCGCCGACCTCGCGGGCTCGGCACGACGCGACCCGCACGGCCGGACGCAGGCGCTCGGAATTCTTGCCTGGGCCGACCCGCGCAGCGAGAACGGGGGCGAGTCCATCGCACGGGCCCGCATGCTACAGCTTGGCTACGCCCGTCCAGAGCTGCAGGTTGAGGTGCCGCGGCCGGGCGGCGGCGCGCCCTATCGGGCGGACTTCGGGTGGGTCCGCACGGACGGGCGGGTCATCCTCGGCGAGCTTGACGGGACGGACAAGTACGTGTCCAGCCGGATGACGCGGGGGCGGTCACTCGAGGAGGTGCTCTCCGATGAGGGGATCCGGGGCTCGCGCATCACGCTCTACGACGTCTCCGTCCTCCGATTCCGCTTCGAGCTCACCAGCAGCCCTCAGCGCCTATCGAGGCTGCTGGATGACTACGGCGTGCCGCGAAGGGGCTCGGCGCTGGCCCAGCCGGAGGGGACGCACGTGCTGCCCGACTGGGAGTCCCTGCGCCGGGGCACGTAGGGACCGGATGACGTTCTTCTCGCCGGGGCGTGTGGGGACGGGGCGACGTTTTTCTCACCGGAACGTGTGGGAACCAGACGACGTTCTTCTCACCGAAAGTGTCGTTTGGCTCCCACAAGCCGCATGCGTAGGAACCAAGCGACATTTTCAGGGGTAGAAGTGTCGTCTGGTTCCTACGGAACGGCAACGTAGGAACCAGACGACGATTTGGAACGTAAAAGTGTCGCCTAGCTCCTACGAGGGACCGGTGATGGACGGGGCAGGAGGCTGGACGCCTCGGGCCTCAGCACCTCGGGCCCAGCAGCCCGGACCCCAGCAGCCCGGGCCCAGGGTGCCAGGACCTCGGCGACAAGGCCCAGGCGCCTAGGCGCCGCTGGCGTCGAAGCCGTAGCGAGCCACGAGGGGCTCGCCGGGGGCGGAGGGGTCGTCGCGCTCAACGCAGACGAAGGCGCAGCTCACGTGCTCGAGTCCCCCGGCGAGAAGGACGCTGGCGTAGAACTCCGCCTGCATGGCGTGGCGCGCGCGGACCTCCTCGGGAGAGAGGCCGGCGTCGCCCGTCTTGTAGTCGACCACGAGCGCGCGGCGCCCGCCCTCGTCCGTGCAGAGCAGGTCGATCGCGCCCTCGAGGTAGTCGCCGTAGGGCGAGTTCACCTGCTGGAAGAAGGGCACCTCGGCGCGCACGCGCGGCCAGGAGAGCGCCTCGGCCCGCAGGGACGAGCCCTCCCAGCGCGCAAGCGCCGCGCGCAGGCGACCCTCCGCGCGAGCCGAGAGGTTCCAGCGGCGCGCCTGGGCGGCCACGCGCGCCTCGCCGACGGGACGGCCGGACTCGACCATGGCCTGCGCGAGCTCGTGGAAGGCGGACCCCAGGTTGGTGGCGCGGTCGGTGTCGGCGGTGGCGGGGGCGCCCGCGGCCTCGGCGTCGCGCTCGGCTCGCGTGGGAGTGGCGGGGCGGGCGCCGGGCGCCCCGCCCTGCTCGGCGAGAAGGGCGTGCACGCTCGTGTAGCTGAAGACGCCCTCCCGGGCGCGCCAGGTGCCGTGCTCGACGGGGGTGTCGGGCTCCAGCTCGTAGAGGCCGAAGGGGGCCGGCTCGGGCGGGACTCCCGGCGCTGGCTGGGGCCCTGGGGCGAGCGGCGCCACTGGGTCGGGCGTCACAGCCGAGTCGGGCGTCGCAGCCGAGGCAGCTCCCGCCGAGGCCACGCGCTCCCCCGCCCCGACGCCTGCAACGGCGCCCTCGGGCCCGGCGTCCTTCTCGCCGACGCCCCAACGGACGAGCTCGGCCGGGTCGGCCGGGACGGGCCCGTCGAAGCTCGGCATCGTGCCGCCAGAGTCGGCCACCACGCCGCCGTCGCCATCCGCGGCCACGCTCACGCAGCGCAGGCGCGCCGGGGCGCTGCCGCCGTAGTCGAGCGCGCGGCATCCGGCGGCGCACCCGGAGGCGCCGAGCGCGTCGAGCGTGGCTGCGGCAAGCTCGAAGTACGGGCCCTCCTTGCCGGAGGCGGCCGCCACGCCGAGCACGAGCGCCTCGCGGGCGCGCGTGAGGGCCACGTAGAGCAGGCGCGAGCGCTCGGCGGCCTCGGCCTCCTCGTCGGCGGCTCGTAGGGCCAGGTAGCGGGCCGAGAGCGGCGGGACGGCGGCGCGGTCGGCACTCGGCTCGAGCTCCTCGGGGTCCACCGCGGCGAGCCACTTGGAAAGGTCCTTCTCGGCAGGTCGGAGCACGAACTCGCGACCGCCGTCCGGGGCCGGCCCCACCGCGAGGGCGCCGTCGCCTCGCCGGTCGCCCCAGCACTCGGCCACGGCGCAGACGCCGAACTCGAGCCCCTTAGAGGCGTGAATCGTCATGACGCGCACCGTGCCCGAGCCTGCCCCGGCGTCCCCGCCCGCGAGCGAGGCCGGCGGCACCTTGGCCGCCGCGAGCCAGGCGTCGAACTCGAAGGCCGCGCGGGCCGCCCCGAGGCCGAGCTCGGAGGTGAGGTCGCGCACGTAGCGCACCGCGGCGAGCACGTTGGCCGCTCGCGCCAGGCCCTCCGCGCCGCCCGCCTCGAGCCTGGCGAGCCAGCCGGAGTCGCGCACGGCGCGCTCCACCACGTCGGCCACCGGGCGCGTCCGCACGTCGGCGAGGGCGCGCGCCATGACCTCGTGGGCGCGCGCGAGCCGCGCCGAGGGCTCACGGCCGCCGTAGAACTCCATCGTCTCCAGCCCGCGGTCGATCCCGCGCTTGGTGGGGGCATCGAGCTTGTCCTGCAGGCGCGTGCCGAGCTCGCAGAAGTCGTTGGCGTCCAGGCCGAACATCTCGCTCGCCAGCAGCGGGAAGAGCCCAGACTGCGTGTCAGCGGGGTTCGCCAGCGCGTGCAGCAGGGCGCGGACCACCTTGACCTCGTCAGTGCCGGTGAAGGTCGAGCCGCCCGTGACCACGCACTCCATCCCGCGGGCGCGGATGGCGTCTATGTAGAGGTCGGCGTGCGTGGTCACGCCGAGCAGGAGCGCCATGTCGCCGGGGCGCTCGCCGGCGTCGCGGTAGCGCGCGAGGACGTCGGCCAGCTGGGCGGCCATCGTGGCCACCTGCTGGCGGCTCGGCCTGCCCATGCGGCCCGGCCCCGCGCAGACCTCGAGGTCAATGCGCGGCAGCTCACGGGCACGATAGCGGTCCTTGCGACCGGGGTTGGCATCCAGGTGCATGAAGCCCGCCATGGTCCCGCGCGCCGGGCCGTCGCCGCCCGTGCAGACGCGCTCCACGAGGGCGAGCACGTCGGCGTGGCTGCGGTAGTTGACGTCCAGCCGCACGCGCTGGGCCTCGTCGACCCCCTCGCCTCGGCCCACGAAGACGCCCACGTCCGCGCCGCGGAATCGGTAGATCGACTGCTGCGCGTCCCCGACGGTGCAGAGGTGGCGCGCCCCCGTGCCGGAGAGGAGCTCGATGAGCTCGAGCTGCATCTCGTCGGTATCCTGGAACTCGTCGACCATCACCAGGCGGAAGCGCCCGGCGTAGTCCCGACGGACGGCGGGGACGTCCCGCACGGCGAGGAGGGCCAGGCGGACGAGGTCGTCGTTGTCCAGGCAGCGCTCGGCGCGCTTGACCTCGTCGTAGCGGCGCGCCACGCGGCAGGCCAGCTCAAGCAGGGCGTCCGCGAGCGGCGCCACGCGGCAGAAGGCGAGCTCGGCGCGGGCGAGGGCGAGCGCCGACTTGGCGGCGGCCACGGCATCCTTGATCTTCCCGCGGGCCTGCGGCAGGCTCACCTCGGCAAGCGCGGCCGCGGCGGCGTCCGCCGTGCGCGCCGCGGGGTCGAGCGCCTCGAAGCCGCGCAGGGCCTCGAGCGCCGGCCCCACCTTCTGCGACGCGGCCGGCGTGAGCGGCAGGCAGGCAAGCTCCTCCACGCGCATGGCGAGCTCGTGGACCGCGCGGGCCGGGGCGTCGGCGGCACCCGCGGCGCACGCGAGCGCCCCCAGGCCGCCGGCGGCGGAGCGCCCCTCGGCCACGAGGCGTGCGACCACGCCCATGGCCCCGGTGTAGGAGCCCTGCGGCGTGCGGCCGCCGAGCTCGTACTCCGCGAGCACCGGCGCGAAGGCCTCCTCGCGGCGGGCGGCGCGCATGACGTCGTCCATGGCACGGTCGAAGAGGGCCTGCTGGCGGGCGTCCGCCACCACCGAGAAGGACGGGTCCAGCCCGAGGTCGAGCGCGTGGCGCGAGAGGATGCGCCGGCACATGGCGTGAATCGTGGAGATCCAGGCGTCGTCCACGGCGAGGGCCGCCTCGGCCATGCCGGCGCGGCGCAGCGTGGCGCGCACCCGCTCCTTGATCTCGCGCGCCGCGGCCTCGGTGAAGGTGATGACGAGCACCTGGTCGAGCCCGTCCAGGAAGGGCCGGCCGTCGGCGCCGGAGCCCGGCGAGAGCGCCCAGGCCACGCGCTGGGTGAGCGTGAAGGTCTTTCCGGACCCCGCGCCGGCCTCCACGAAGAGCGGCTCGTCGAGCGTGGTGGCTATCTTGAGCTGCCGCTCGTTGAGTCCGGAGAGGTCCACGGAGGGGGCGTCCCCCGCGCCCGAGCCGGCACCTGCCCAGCCCGCGGCGCGCACGTCCTTCTCGCCACCCGCCGCGCCCGCGGCGCGCACGTCCTTCTCGCTCACTTGCGCAGCCTCCTCTCGCAGTTCAGAACCGGGCAGAACAGGCACGCGTCGGCGTCGACCGGCGCGGCCTCGATGTCCCCCGCGAGCAGCCGGTCGATCCGTGCCGCGATGGCCTCCTCGCAGGCGTCGAGCAGGGCCTCCATGCCGCCCTGGCCCTCCCGGCCGAAGGCGCACGCGCGCGGCACGCAGACGCGGGTGGAGCGCTGCGAGGTGAGCGCGTGGGCGCCGAAGACGTTGTCGGCCACGTTCTCATCCACCGCACCGGCGATGGCGTGGCCGCCCTTGGTGCAGAGGTACACGGCCGCGCGAACCGTGAGGTCCGGGAAGGCCCGGCGCGCCACCTGCCCGTAGATGAGCGACTGCACGCGCCGCGGCAGGCTGAAGCCCTCGGCCGGCGCGCCTCCCTTGCCGAAGGCGTCGTACTCCGCGGCGAAGCCGGCGTCGGCCTTGTGCTTGTAGTCGATCACCACGGCCTGCCCGTGCGCGTCCACGTCAACGCGGTCCACGGTGCCCGTGAGGCGCACGCCCGCGTAGGTCACCTCGTCCCCGCCGCGGCCGAACCCCCACTCGAAGAAGCGCGGCTCGAAGCCAGCGAACGCCCCGGCCTCGTAGTCCAGGAGCGTGGAGAGGTCGTGCCGGAGCCGCTCGAGCTGGCCGGTCTCCTGGACGCTGTGCGGCACGAGGGCCTGCGGCAGCGGGCGCCGCCCGGCCACCAGCTGGTACTGGTGCGAGAGGTGCTGGGAGAACTCCTCCCCCAGGATCTGGCGCGCCTCCTCGAGCGCCGCCGGCTCGTCTGCGGCAGACCCCGCCAGGCGCGACGTTGGCTCCGACTGGGCGCGGGAGGCGAGCTCGTCCACGAGGGCACGGTACTCCAGGTCCTCCAGGGCTCGCGGCCTCGAGGCGCGCATGTCGGCGAGCTCGTGGGTCCCCGCCGCGCGCTCGACGGCGCGGGCCAGCAGCTCGCGGTGCGTGAGCTCGAGCACGCGGTGGGCGAAGGTGCCCATCTCGGCGCCGGTGAACCCCGCGTCGGCGTCGCGCAGGCGCAGGCGGCGCAGGCTGAACCACTTGTAGGGGCACTCGAGGTAGGTCTCTATCTGGGAGGCGGAGAGCACGGGGCACGCGTCCTCGGCGGCCACGCCCTCCGGCGGCGGCGAGACGCAGGCGCGCTCCTCGGCGCCGATCCTCCCGGCCGGAGCGGGGCGCTCGGTGGCCTCGAGGCGCGGGGCGCGGCCGGCGGCCGAGGCGTTCTCTCGCACGGGCGTCTCCGAGCGCGAGCGCACGGCCCCTCCGAGCCCCTCGGCAAGCTCCTCCGGGCCGGCCGAGGCGTCAATTCCGTAGCAGGCCAGCAGCTCGGTGAGCATCACCGAGGGGTAGCACTCCTTGCCGTCGGCCCCGAAGAGCGGCCGCTCGGCGAGAAGAACCTCCCGCGGCACGCGCACGAGCGCGGCGAAGCGCGCCCGCTCGGCCTCCATCGGGCGCGGGGCCCCCTCCACGCCGTAGGCCGCAAGCAGGGCCGAGCGGACGTCGTCGGCCGCGGGCACGGCCGACTCCGTGGAGCTCTGGCCGAGCAGCACGAGCGCGTCGGCGGACTCCGGTGCGCGACGGGCGGCCGAGCGCACGTCCGTGACGAGGACCGCCGTCGCGGAGCCCGCGACGGCACGCTCGACCCTGAGGGAGCAGGCGACGCGCTCGAGCGACGCGGCGGCGAGCTCCACGAGCTCGGAGAGCGTCACGTGGCCGGGGACCTCCGGGTCCGCGCTGACCCCGAGCTCCTTCAGGGCGCGGGCGACGTCGAGCACCGCGGTGAGCGCGGGGACCGCCTCGGCCGCGCCGGAGGCGACGGCCCCCTCCCCCTGCACATAGGGCGCGAGCAGCTTGGAGGCGGCCGACCCAAGGCGGCCGCGCAGGAGCTCGCGGACGGCGGCGGCCGTCTCCGGCGAGGTCTCCCGCTCCGAGGAGAGCTGGTCGAGCAGGGCCTGCGGGGTGAGCAGGCGGTTGGCCCGCCACTGCGCGTCAAGCCTGCGGGCTCGGGAGGCCCTGACGTGGGAGACGTCGCTGACGAGGTAGTCCGAGAGCTCGCGCGGCGGCCACCAGGACATGTCCCGGAGCTCCACGCGCACGGTGCCGGCGCGCGGGGCGCCCGGGACCGGCACGGGCGCCGGCCAGGTACGGGCGAGGTCCGTCAGGCGCGCGACCGCTCGGGCGAGCTCGAGGAAGGCACGTCCCGCCTCAAGCCGGGGCATGGGTACGCTGAGCTGGGCGCGCGCCGTGAGGCCGCGCGCCGCGAGACGCGGCGCGAGCTCGCGCCAGGCGGAGCGGGCGTCCGGCGCGGCTATGACGACCTCTCGGGCACCGGTCGCGGAGAGCGCCGCGACCTCGTGGGCCACGAGCTCGGCGCGGGCGGAGGGGCCGGCGGGCAGGAGCAGGCGCACGGCGCCACCGGAGGCCACCGTGGGCGTGCCGCGGAAGAGGGCCGCGGAGAGCGAGACGAGCTCGGAGGCGCGGCCCGTGGCGACGGAGGCGCCGGCGGGGTCACCGGCCGCGGCGTCGCCCGGGCACGCGGGCGGCGCGTCCTTCTCGCCAACCCGGACGCCACGCGCGCCCGCGAGCGCCACGAGCTCGGCGAGCGCGCTCTCTGCCTGCGCGGCGGCAGGCCCCGCGTCCGCCGGGGCAACGACGGTGACCTCGTGCGTCGCGGCGAGCCCGCAGACGAGCTCCCGCTCCGGGCGACGAAGCTCCGTGACGCCCGCAAGCACGAGCGGCGGGACCGCGGCGCAGGCGGCGTCGAGGGCGGCGGGCAGCGACGCCATGGCCTCGCAGGGCTCCACGAGGCCGCGCTCGGCGAGCTCGGCGGCGTAGTCCCCGAGCAGCGCCACCACGGCGGCCTCCGCCTCCGTGACGCCCTCCGGCGCCGGGACCCCGACGAGCCACGGGAGGCCGCGGCGCGCCAGGTCGGCGAGGAGCGCCGCGGTGCCGGGGGTGTCCGCCACCGGCGCTCCCGGGCGCGCGGCGGCGCGGGCGAGCACGCGGGCGGCCAGGACGTCGCGCGCGGTGTCGCCCACGAGACGGCGGCCATCCCCCCAGACGCCCCAGCGCTCCTCGGCCCAGGCGGCGGGGGTGCTCACGGTGACGCCGAGCGAGAGCCCCCCGGCCGCGGCAAGCTCGCGCTGGGCGTCGAGCGCCTGGGCAAACGACGGCACGAGCAGCACGGCGCGCCCAACGTCCCGCAGCGCGGCGCGCAGCAGGCGCAGGGTGTCCGGCCCGACGAGGCGATCGTCGGCGCATCTCAGCAGGTTCAGGGGCATGGGGTCCTCTCCGCTCGGGGCTTCCGGGGGCGGCCCTCCGGCCGCGCGTCCTTCTCGCTCAATCGTAGCGCACGGGCCGGACGACAACCCGGCCGGCACGCCGCCCGGTCGGCGGGAGTGCGCGCGGGCGGGCCTACGCCCCGAGGCGCTCGAGGACCATCCGGTAGCCGCCGGCAGCGCCGTTCAGGCACTTGGAGACGCGGCTCACCGTGGTGGAGGAGGCGCCCGTGGCGCGCGAGACGTCCACGTAGGAGGTCCCGGCCGCGAGCAGCCGGGCAACCTCCAGGCGCTGCGAGAGGTCCTCGACCTCCCGCGGGGTGCACAGGTCGGCGAGAAGCGCGCAGGCCTCCTCAGGCGTCCGGAGGGAGCACAGCGCCTCGTACAGCCTCCCGGCCTCGCCGCCCTTCTCGCCCGCCTCTGTCATGCGCACCTCCCGCTCGTGTTCGTGCCGTCCACTTTAGCGCACTGGAGCGCCCGCGCGCCAGCCCCGGCTCCGCCATCGGTCTTGCGTCGTCCCGCCGCCCGGCCCGTCATCGGCCGCCTGCAGGCCTCGTCGGGCCGCGCCGCGGCGCCGTCATCGGCTCGTCACACGACGCGGCCCACGCCTCTCGGGAGGGTGTCCCCACGCTAGAATGGTTCGGTCAGAACCCGCCCACGTCGGGAGGCAACATGCTTCTGGGATACGAGGACGACACCGACCTCGCACGAATCCGCGTCATCGCGAGCGACATGGACCGCACGCTGCTCGCAGACGACAAGTCCATGCCGGAGGGCATGCCCGAGCGCGTCCGCGCCCTGGACGCCGCCGGCGTCACCTTTGTCGCCGCGAGCGGCCGGCCCCTCTACACGCTGCGCGGCATGTTCGAGGGGCTGCACGACCGCATGGGCTTCGTCTCGGACAACGGGGCCGCAGTGGTCTGCCGCGGGGAGATGGTCTACAAGAGCCTGATCGACCCCGCGACCGTCGACGAGCTGCTGGGCTTCACGCTTGAGCGCGGGCTTGGCATCCCCACGGTCTGCGGGCTCGACGCCTGCTACATACGCACCTGCGACCAGGGCCTCGACGGCTTCTTCCGCACCTTCTACCGAGACATCGTCTACCTGGACTCGCTCGAGGGGCTCTGCGCGCGCGGCGTGGAGGTCAACAAGTACACCGTCTACCTGCCCGCCGAGAACGCCGTCGAGGTGTGCGCGGCCGAGTACGAGCCGGCCTTCGGCAAGCGCCTCTCCGTCACGTGCGGCGGCCCCGAGTGGGTCGACGTGATGAACTACGGCGTGGACAAGGGCGCGGGCCTCGCGCGGCTCTGCGAGCACCTCGGCGTCTCCCCCGCCGATGTCGCCGCCTTCGGCGACACCGACAACGACGCCCAGATGCTCGAGCTCGCCGGCCACGGCTACCTCATGGCCAACGCCGAGGCGCGCATGGAGCCGCACGCCCGCTTCCGCGCGCCCTCCAACAACGACCGCGGCGTGGCCGTGGTCGCCGACCGCATCCTCGCCGCGCGCCTGGCGGCGCAGGCCTAGGGCCAGGCGGGCCACGGCCCGCGGGTCCTTCTCGCCTCCCGCGCCCCGCGGGCTCTTCTCGCCGCCCGCTCCCCGACGCCAGTCGACGGGCCTGCGGCCCACCCCGAACCACCCCGACCCAAGGAGGTCCCCATGAGCTTCATAGCAAAGTGGCTCGCCCTCACCATTGCCTGCGCCGTCGCCGTGTGGCTGGTCCCCGGCATCGTCCCGGTGGGCGGCAGCTGGCTCGGCCCGCTCTTCTGCGCGCTCGTGCTCGCGCTTCTCAACGCCACCATCAAGCCGCTCCTGCAGGTGCTGGCCATACCCATCACGGTGGTCACGCTGGGCATCTTCTACCTGGTGGTCAACGCCTTCGTGCTGGAGCTCGCGAGCTACCTCTCGCGCAACATCTTCCACGCCGGCATCGCCATCGACTCGCTCTTCTCGGCGATCCTCGGCTCGATCATCATCTCGATCGTGAGCATGGTCGTCGGCAGCGTTGTGGGCGTCAGGGACTAGCGGCGAGCGGCGGGCCGCTCCGTCCGCAGCCGCGTAGGCCGCTCCGTGGAGGCTCAGGCGCTACGAGGCCCAGGCGCTACGCCGCCGGGCCGTCGTCCTTCCGGGCACCTCCCCGGCCGACGCCCCTCTCGACGTCGCCCGCCGGGTCGCCGCCCAGGCCGCGACGCTCCCCGGGCGCCAGCCGGTCCGCCACGGCGCGCGCCACGCCCGAGGCCCCCTGCTGGGCCCCGCGCACCACCGCGTCCCAGGTGGCCGCGGCCGAGGCGCCCACGAGGTCCCCCAGCAGCGCGAGCACCGCGTCGCGCGTCCGCACGTCCACCCCGCCGAGCGCTGCGAGCACCTTCTGCGCCGACGCCGGGCTGGCGAGCAGGTCCTCGAAGCGCTCCGCACCGCCCGCCGCGAGGGCGTCGAACAGCTCGTCGGTGAGCCGGCGACGGTCCTCGGGTGCCAGGCGCGCGAGCCACGTGGCGAAGGCGCGGCCCACGACGAGGCACTCCGGGTCCGGCCCCTCCGCCTCCACGAAGCCCGTCGGTCCCACCTGCCAGGTAAGCGGATCGTGCTGCAGCGAGCGGGAGGCCGAGCTACGGACGATGGTCGCCGGGGCCTCGTCGGAGAAGACGCGGCCCACCACGCTGTAGGCCGGGATGATGCGACGGTAGCGCTCCCCTACCACGTCGTGGCAGCTCACGGGCATCACGGAGCGGTCCATGCCGGGGCCGTCGTTGCTCCAGACGCGCCCGAGCGCGCCGGCAAGCGCAACCGGGCAGCTCGCCGCCGCATACGCCGCGAGGTTGCCGCCCTTGGAGTGGCCGCCCACGAGCACCGTGCGCCCCTCGGCGTCGGCGCGCTCGAGCTCCCGCGCCAGGTAGTCGGCCGCGGCACGCTGGGCCTCGGTTATCGCGAAGCTCAGGATGAAGTCCTCCCGCCAGCCCACGAGCGTGGTGTCCGTGCCGCGGAAGGCCACGTAGCTCTGGCCGTCCTCGAGGTCGACCGTCACCGCGGCGAACTGCATGACGCGCTCGCCGTCGCGCACGTCAGCGTAGTCGCGCAGCACGGCACCGCCGAGGCGCGCGGAGGCGCCGAGCGCGGAGACGAAGCGCCCGTCGACGGTCGCGAGCGAGCGCACGCGGGACGAGAGGTCGTCGCCCGCGAGCTCGAGCAGCCTCCCGCAGGCGTCCGAGAGGCGCACGCCCCTCTCGCCCTCCCCGCCCACGACGCCGGTGAGGTCAAGATACGCAAGCGTGGCCAGTGCGAGGTTGTCCACGTCGTTGAACGGACGCTCCGCGAGCGTAATGTCCCCGCGCAGCTCAAGGTAGTCGCTGAGGTTTGCCATCCGCTCCCTCCCCGTGCAGGCTTCACCTCCCCAGTATGCCCCAGCAAGGCGCCGGCGAGAAGGACCCGGAGGCGGGACGGGGCCGCCCCATCCGCCGAAGTCCCCCACGGGCGCCGCCTCCTTGCGATAGTCTGGGGCGAGAAACGCAACCGAGGAGACGCCATGGACGAGAAGATCCGCGCCATCGCAACCGCCTACGCAGACGAGTGCTACGAGGAGGAGCTCGAGCTGCTGCGCACCCTCGCGCAGATTCCGGCGCCGTCCGGCCACGAGGAGCGCCGCGCTGAGTTCATCCGCGACTGGCTGCTCGCGCAGGGCGCGCCCGTGGGGGCCGTACGCATTGACGAGGCGAAGAACGTCATCCTGTCCCTGCCGGCCGGCGCAGGCTCCGACGGCGGGGACGACGGGCTGGCGGTCTTCGCCGCCCACACGGACGTGGTCTTCCCGGACACCGAGCCCCTGCCTCTTGCCGAGAGCGCCACGCGCCTCCTGGCGCCGGGGGTCGGCGACGACACGGCCAACCTCGTGGGGCTCCTGCTGGCCGCGCGCTGGTTCCTGCGCCACCGCACCCCGCTCGACCGGCCGCTCCTGGTGGTCGCCAACTCCTGCGAGGAGGGCCTCGGCAACCTGGCCGGCACGCGCGAGCTCTTCCGTCACTACGCCGGGCGCGTCCGCGAGTTCACGAGCTTCGACCTCTACCTCGGCACGCACGTCACGCACGCGGTGGGCAGCCACCGCTGGCGCGTGATCTGCCACACGCAGGGAGGCCACTCCTGGGAGAACTTCGGCCGTGACAACGCCATCGAGGCGCTCTGCTCCTTCATCGAGGACCTCTATCGCCTTGAGCTGCCCACCCGCGCCAAGACCACCGTCAACGTGGGGCGCTTCGTGGGCGGCACGACGGTCAACTCCATCGCCGAGGAGGCGAGCGTACTCGTGGAGTACCGCTCCAGCTCCGAGGAGTGCCTCGAGGAGATGTACGGCAAGTTCGTGGTGCTCGTCGAGGAGCACCTCAAGGAGAAGAGCCGCATCGACGCCAAGCTCATCGGGAGGCGCCCGGCCTCCGGTGAGGTGGTGCCAGACGGCCAGGACGAGCTCATCGCCGCCACCGACAAGGTGATCCGCGAGCTCGGCGGCGTCGCGCCCGAGCACCACGAGTCCTCGACCGACGCCAACATCCCATTCTCCCTGGGGATTCCCGCCCACACCGTGGGCACCGTGGTAGGAGGGCTTCTCCACACGCGCGAGGAGTGGGTCGAGAAGGAGAGCATGCGGCGCGGCCTCGCCGTCGTCCTGGCCCTCATGCTGCGCCACGCCACCGCGCTCTAGCCGGAGGCCCTAGGGCGAGGCGGGCTGCGGGAAGACGGTTCTTCTCGCCCGTCTGCCCACGCTTCTTGCGTCCGACTGCGCCGGGGAGCCTCGGAGCCCGTCCTCGGCACAAAAAAAGGAGCCCGCAGGCTCCTCCTCCCGACTGGGATGTGTGGGCTTTACGCCGCGCGCACGCACTTGACGAGCAGCGGCGAGTCCGCGTGGTTCTGCTCGTGGGAGGAGAACCACTGGTCGACGTCCTTGAACAGGAGCTGCTTGCTGTCAGCCCAGAAGCTGCGCTCGTGACCGTCCATGAGAGCGCGGTACTCGCCACCCATGAACCAGCCGTTGTGGCACGCGTCGAGCACCTTGCGCTGGCGCCTGTTCATATCCTTGATCTTGGTCATGCCTTCCCTCCTTTCATCGACTTGGGACACGTTCGTTATACCCGTTGCTACCGTTTACGGAAACACCCTTGACAAAACCGTTACATCTTGTAAAGCAATCTAAAACGCTCGGTAAACGAGACGTCACAAGCGCACCGCGGCGCGGCAACATCCGAGCCGTGACGCAGAGCGTGAGCCATGCGGTGTCAGCATGAGCCATACAATGCTGCTATGGCAGAGACGTCCGCAGGAGGAATCTTGAATCTCAAGCAGCTCGAGTACTTCGTGGCGATAGCCGAGGAGGGGCAGATTACCGCGGCGGCCAGGCGGCTTCACATCTCCCAGCCGCCGCTCTCCTACGAGCTGGCGCAGCTCGAGCGCGAGCTCGACACGCAGCTCGTGCGGCGCGGGCCGCGCGGCGTCACGCTCACCGAGGCGGGACGGCTGCTGCTTGGGCGGGCGCGATGCATCCTCGCCATGGCCACCGCCACGACACGCGAGGTCTCGAGCGTGGGCAAGGGCCTCACGGGGACTCTCTGCCTTGCCGTGGCCGACGCGGTGGCCGGCCTCGTGCCGAGCGCGCGGCTCGGCGAGCTGGCAAGCCGGGCGCCGGAGGTCTCTCTCGAGCTGCGCGAGGGCTCCGTACCAGAGGTCATCGACCTCGTGAGCGACGGAATCGCCGAGGTCGGCGTGGTCAGGACGCCGTTTTCCACCCAGGGCCTGCGGTGCCGCTACGCGCCTGCCGAGCCGCTCGTCGCCGTGATGCCCCCCACCCTCGAGGTGGGTGACGAGCTCAGCGTCTCGCTCGGCGAGCTTTCTGAGTCCCCGATCGTCTGCGAGCGACGGCGCTTTGAGGCCGTGGCCGGCGAGGCGCAGGCGCACGGCCTGGAGCTCGCACCCTTCGCGCTCACCGAGGACGAGCGCAGCACCTGCTCGTGCGCGGCGGCGGGGCTCGGAGTCGGGCTTGTGCCGCGCTCCCTGCTCACCGTCTGCGACACCGGGGAGTGCTTCATCAAGGCGGTGTCAGAGAAGGCCCTCGAGTCTCGCGCGGCCGTGATCTGGAAGGCCGACCGCGCGCTCTCCCCGCTTGCAGAGCGAGCCGTTACCCTGCTCGGCGAGCTTGCGTAGGCCGAGAAGCGGACATCCGGGGACGGGGGCGCTCTGCCTCGCGCAGGTGCTTCCCCAGCCACGAAACAAGCCTTCGGAGCCGAACGAGAGCTGACTTCGCCGCCTTCGTGAGGTGAAGCTCGCCTTACAAGCGCAAAAGTCACCTTCGTGAGGTGGGTTTTTCGACCCCTCCAAGCTATCCGAGCGACGTTTCCGCAGGATTCATCATCATATTGTGAACCAGTTTCACCATTTGGGGCTTTTTTCCCACCTCACGAAGGCGGCTAATGAGCCACGAGCGGCGCCCTCACCTCACGAAGGGGACTTTTGCACGCAAAACGTGCCACAGCCGCGGCGCCCAACGGCAAGCGACGATGCGGCGCCACGCAAAAAAGCCCCCGGCGGGAAAGGAACCGGGGGCTCGGGGAGGAAGGCTCTTTGGGTGACCTCGCTTGGGCGACCTGCGGCTACGGGAGGTCGCAGGAGACGGCGGGACGGAGTCGCGCGCCCCGCCGCGGAGCTAGGCGAGGTTGTTGTCCTCGTCGGCGGGGTCAGAGGTGACCTCGGAGACCTGGGGCTCCGCGGCAGGCGCAGAAGGCTCGGCGGACGGCTCGTCGTCCTCCATGCCCTCGCGGACGTTCTTGACCGTCTTGCCTATGGCCGAGCCGAGCTTGGGCAGGTTCTTCGGCCCAAAGATCACCAGGACCACAATCAGGATGACGCCAATCTCCAGGGGACCCATTCCAAGAATCATCGGGGTCGCCTCCAAATCCGAACCGCTCTTACCTGCTGACAGCGTCCATGCTATCCCGCTCGAGCCATTCGGTAAAATACATAAAGAAGGAGCCTGCCATACATCGATTGTATGGCAGGCTCGGACATGGAACAGCAGAGACGCCGCCCGTGGCGCCCGGCACGCCGGGCGCCGGTGCGCTCGCTACTCTATCTCGCTCTGGTCGAAGACGTGGAAGCCGGCGCGCTCGATCGCCCAGCTCGCCTCCGCGGCGCTCGCCGGGTCGGTGATCTTGAGCGCCAGGACCGCCATGTCGTCGGTCGTGGAGAAGCAGTAGAAGTACTCGATATCAACGTCAAGGTCGTCCAGCTTCTCGAGCAGGTCGGCCGCCCCGCCGGGGTGGTGCGGCACGGCGATGGCCATGACCTTGGTCTTGATGGCGCGATAGCCACCCGACTCCAGAGCCTCAAGCGCGCCGGCGGTGTCGCTGCAGATGATGCGAACGATGCCGTACTCGGTGGTGTCCGCGACGGAGAGGGCGGCCATGTTGATGTTTGCGTCACCGAGCGTGCGGCACAGCGAGGCGATGCGACCCCGCTTGTTCTCGAGGAACACCGTAATCTGGTCGATCATCACTTGATCCCCTTCCTCAAATCGACGATGCGCTTGGCCTTGCCCTCGCTGCGCGCGATAGTCTTGGGCTCCACGAGCTTGACGCGCACGCCCACGGAGAGTGCCGTCTTGAGCCGGGCGGAGATCTCCTTCTGCAGGCGCTCGACGGCCGCCACGGAGTCGAAGGCGAAGCCCGGGTTGACCTCCGCCTTGAGCGTGACCATGTCGAGCGAGCGGTGGTCGGTGTCGACCTCGATCTGGTACCAGGACGAGACCTGGTCGAACGTCTTCATGACGTCCTCGATCTGGCTCGGGAAGACGTTGACGCCGCGGATGATGAGCATGTCGTCGGTGCGGCCGTGGATGCGGTCGATACGTCGGTGCGTGCAGCCGCAGGCGCACTCGCCCGGGAGGATGCGCGTGATGTCCCGGGTACGGTAGCGCACGACCGGCGAAGCCTCGCGGTCGGTCGTGGTGAGCACGAGCTCGCCCCACTCTCCGTCGGGCAGGACCTCGCCGGTGTTGGGGTCGATGATCTCCGCGTAGAAGTGGTCCTCGGCGAGGTGCAGGCCGTTCTGCTCCCAGCACTCAATAGCGACGCCCGGCCCCATCGTCTCGGTGAGGCCGTAGACGTCGAGCACGTGGTAGTTGAGCTTGCGCTCCAGGTCGCGGCGGAAGTTGTCGCTGAACGGCTCGGCGCCGTGGATGCCCGCGCGCAGGTGGAAGTCACGCGCCGGGTCGATGCCCATCTCGATGGCCGTGTCGGCGATGTGCATGGCGTAGCTCGGAGTGCAGCAGATGATCGTGGAGCCCATCTCCTTGAGGACGCGAATCTGCCGCTCGGTGTTGCCCGCGCTCATCGGGATGACCGTCGCCCCGGACCAGAGGCCCCCGTAGTGGGCGCCCAGGCCGCCCGTGAACAGGCCGTAGCCATAGCACACGTGCACGACGTCGTTCTCGCCCCCGTGCGCGTACTCGATGCCGCGGGCAAAGCTCTCGCCCCAGATCTCCAGGTCGTGCTCGGTGTAGCCGCCCACGGTGGCCACGCCGGTGGTGCCGGACGACATGTGGATCTCGCGCACCTCGGAGAGCGGCGTGGCGAACATCCCGTACGGGTAGTTGTCGCGCAGGTCCTGCTTGGTGGTGAACGGCGCGCGCTCGAGGTCCGAGAGGCTCTTCACGGAGTACGGGTCAAAGCCCGCCTCGTCGAAGCTCTTGTGGTAGAACGGCACGTTCTCATAGCACGCGATCACGGTCTTCTTGACGCCCTCGAGCTGGATCTCCTCGATCCGCTCGTGGGGCGCGTGAAGTATCTCCTGCTTCCTGCCCATCTCACTGCCCTTCCGTCAGACCCACAGACGGTCTGATTGTAGGAACGCGAGACGGCGAGAAGGACCTCGCGTCGGCGGGCGGGCGTGACGACCGGGACGGGGTGCACCGGACCCCGCCGGGCCCAAGGGCGCGGCGCGCGTCACCCCAGGCGCGGCGGACGCGGGGCCGCCCCACCCGGCCGGCGCGCGGCCCCCTCACATGGCCTCGAGCCGCCTGAGCACCGTGCGGGTGGCCGTGATGGCAGCCTCGACCACGTCCTGGGCGTCGTCGATCTTCTTCTGCACGTAGACGTCCACGAGCGGGTTGTCCAGCAGGATGTCGATGGCCACGTTGAGGCCGCCCACGTCAAGGCGCAGCTCCTCGATGGAGCTCACGTCGGAGAGCTCGCGCGTGAACGCCCGCAGGTCCGCGCGCGCCGCCGCCAGCGCCTCGTTGGCGGACCCCATCCGAGAGTGCTTGGCGATGCTCGTGGCCACGCCGAGCAGGCCGCCCGTGAAGATGTCGAGCGCACCCCAGCGGCTTGCGCTCTCGAGCGCCTCGGACGCCTCCTCCAGGCTCGCCAGCGCGCAGCGCCCCGCGAGCACGGCCTCGTTGACCTCGCGTCTCTGTTCAGGCGTCATCCGCGCCCCCCTCTTCGCTCAGCCCGTTCCGGAGCCGCTCGGGGCGGCCCTCACGCCGGCTCGGCCCATCCCGACGCGCCTTCGGCCAATGCTAGCAGAGCGCGCAGGAAGGGCGCACGTCGCTCGCGCCATGTCGAGCAGCGGCCCGACATGCCCCGACGCACCCGCCGCCGCTCGCGCCCCGCCCCCACCTGTCCAGGCGTTGCGGCCGCCCTCCCTCGCGCGAAGTGGGATAATCCAGGAGTCTGCGGCCTCAGAGGAAGGACTAACCCATGCTCAGGATCGGACTGCTCACAAGCGGCGGCGACTGCCAGGCGCTTAACGCCACCATGCGCGGCATCGTCAAGACCATCTACCGCAACGCCAACGAGCCCGTCGAGGTATACGGCTTCGAGGACGGCTACCAGGGCCTCATCTACGGGCGCTTCCGCCTGATGGACAACCGCGACTTCTCCGGCCTGCTCACGCTGGGCGGCACCATCCTCGGCACGAGCCGCACCCCCTTCAAGCTCCTTGACACGCCGGAGGCCGACGGCGTGAACAAGGTCGAGGCCATGAAGCACACCTACGCCAAGCTCAAGCTGGACTGCCTGTTCATGCTCGGCGGCAACGGCTCCACCAAGACGGCGAACCGCCTCTCCCAGGAGGGCCTGAACGTCATCGCGCTGCCCAAGACCATCGACAACGACACCTACGGCACGGACATGACCTTCGGCTTCGCGAGCTCGGTGGAGGTGGCCACCCGCTGCATCGACGAGATCCACACCACGGCGAACTCGCACGGACGCGTCTTCGTCATCGAGATCATGGGCCACAAGGTGGGCTGGATCCCGCTGTACGCGGGCGTCGCCGGCGGCGCCGACGTCATCCTCATTCCCGAGATCCCCTACGACATGGAGAACGTGGTCCGCGTGATTGAGGAGCGCGACAAGAGCGGCGCGCGCTTCACGATCATCGTGGTGGCCGAGGGCGCCATCTCCAAGGAGGAGGCCGCCCTCCCCAAGAAGGAGTACAAGAAGCTCGTCGCGGCGCGCACCACGCCGTCGATCGCCTACGACATCGCCGCCGAGATCGACAAGCGCACCGGCCGCGAGATCCGCGTGGCCATCCCCGGCCACACCCAGCGCGGCGGCCAGCCGGACGCCCAGGACCGCATCTTCGCCACGCAGTGCGGCGTCGAGGCGGCGCTCTCCTGTCTCAAGGGTAAGTTCGGCGTCATGATCGCCCAGGTGAACGGCAAGATGTGCCGCGTGCCGCTGGCCGACGTGGCAGGCAAGCTCAAGTACGTCGACCCCAAAAGCGACCTCGTCAAGGAGGCCAGGGCCCTCGGCATCAGCTTCGGCGACGAGTAGCGGCCAGGGGCGCGGCGTCTTTTCGCGGCGCCCCGCACGGCGAGAAGAACGCGCGTCAGCAGGGCGGGTCGGGGTTCCCCGGCCCGCCTCTTTGTGCTGAGCGCACAAGGGGTCCGTGCGGATTGTCCCAAAACGGGAAACCCCGCCTCCCTGGCATGGCAAGCAGGGGGACGGGGCTCGATGCTCTCTAGTATCGTACGACCTCGGCGTCCGTGACATGTTCTTCGGCCCAGAGTTCGCCCGTCGCGGGAGCTCGCGTTTGTGCATCAGACCAGCTGCCGACACGTTCTTCTCGCCAGCCGTGTGCCGTGCGCGGTGCCGGAATCGCCGGGGTTGTGCGTTGCGCGAAAATCCCGGGGTCTGTGTGCGTCCGCCGCGGGAATCGGCCCTCCTGTGCGCGGCGTCGCACACAAAGCCCGCGAATCACGCGCAGCAAACGCACAAGCCCCCGGAATCGCGCGCAGCACGCAATCCCGGCGATTCCGGCACCAGCAGGCCGGTCGGCGACTCCGTGAACCCGCTCCAGTGAAGCCCGTCGATCCGCTCGAGCTCGGCCCAAAGGGCGACGCGCGCGGCACGCTCGCCACGGGCCCGCTCACGGGAGAGCTTGCGCGGAGGCAGCCCCAGGTCACGCCGCACGTTATCCATGAGCGCGTCCATGTAGTCGATGTCGTCGTAGCTCTCCTTCCAGATCACATAGTCCTTGATGCCATGGGCCATGAGCTCGTTGGCCCGCTCCGTGTCCCTCCGCACCTGTACGGGGTCTGCGTGCCACTCCCCGTGATAGTCAAGCGCCACGCCCGAGAAGGGCATCCGCCCCTCGGGGCATACGCCCTCCCCAGAGGCCAGCAGGAGGAGGTCCGGTTTGCGAACGCGAAGCTCCGGCACGCTGCGGGAAAGCGACTCAAGAAGCACGGGGTCGTTGAGCGCGACCTCCCCCAGACGGTATCCCCCGCTTGCGAAGCGACGGACGCCGCGCACGAAGAGCTTCGACTCCATCGGCGAGGCGGCGCCCACCGGGGTCTGCGAGAGCGCGGCCCTCACCTGCGCGGTACCCGGAGCGGGGCCGCAGGTGTCCAGGAAGGCAAGCAG
Source organism: uncultured Atopobiaceae bacterium (assembly GCA_944321515.1). Lineage (GTDB taxonomy): Bacteria > Actinomycetota > Coriobacteriia > Coriobacteriales > Atopobiaceae > Thermophilibacter. The sequence goes on from CALULO010000005.1 coordinate 103,370, forward strand.
CTGGTCGCGCGTAACAAGCGGGGCGCGGCGCTGCTCGAGCCCCAGCGGGGAGGCAGGGCTGAGCGCATAGGTCCCCAGCAGCTCGGCGAGAAGGACCACGAGCTCAAGCTCGTCTATGCGCGGGGCCATCTGAACCGCAAGCAGCGGCGGGGAGACGCAGCGAACGCCCGGCGCAAGCGGCACGAGCGAACCGGGCGGCAGTGAGAGTCGACAGGCGTGCGGCGCGACCATCGAGAAGCGGTGGCGACGGCCTGCGTCGGAGATGAGCACGTGCACGGGCAGCGAGGCGCCGTCGAGCTGCGGGCACCTCTCGCAGGCGTCGAGAAGGTCGGCGCGGGAGGGCATGCGGGCAGGCAGCTCGACGGGGCACGTCATGGCCTGTGCAAGGCGACCCGGGTAGTAGGGACGCCGCATCACCTCGAGCGCCGTGGTATGTGAGAGCACGATGTCCATGCCCAAACGCTATCCCCGGGCTCGGGGATTGGCAGCGAGAATCTGAGAAAGCTCGACGCGAACCTTACCGTTTTCTTCCGAGGCTCTCGCGAGCCTTGCGAAAGACGCAGGCAGCGCCCTTGATTGGCCTGCTCGGGACATATAAATCGCCAAAGCTGTCTCGGCCGCTTGCGGGCGCCCGGTCCGACAGGCGGTCGTTTTGGTTTGACTTCTGTTGTGGTGCGGTTTTCTTGGGGTTTGTACGCCGCGCGCGATTCCGGGGGTCTGTGCGTTTGCTGCGCGAAAATCCCAGGGTCTGTGTGCGGCGCTGCGCACAGCAGGGCCGATTTCCGCGGCGGACACGCACACACCCCGCAATTTCCGCGCAGCGCGCAAACCCGGCGATTCCGGCGCAGCGCACGGCAAGAATCGCTTGGCGAGAAGCACGTGGCGAGAAGTACTTCTCGCCGGAAAAGGGCCGCTCCGGGGAGGAGCGGCCCTTTCAGGGCGTCACGCTGTCGGCGAGCGCGCTGCCAGTAGGAACGCTGCCGACAAGCGCACCGTCGGCAGGTGCCCAGCTAGCGCTTGCGGATCGGGATCGGGCGCGGCGGAGTGCGCGGCTTGTCGGCACCGGCCATGATGATGGCGCCCTCCTCGCAGGCGGAGAGGCACGCGCCGCACTTGGTGCAGGCCTTCTGGTCAATCACGTGGATGAAGCGAGGCTTGCCGAGGATGGCCTCCTCCTCGCAGGCGTCCACGCACTCGCCGCAGCCGATGCACTTGGTAGGCAGGATGTGGTAGGTCATGTAGGCCTGGCACTCGCCCGCCGGGCAGACCTTCTTGGTGAAGTGCTGCTCGATCTCGTCGCCAAAGAGGTCGAACGCCGCGGCCACGGTGCGGGCCATAGTCTGGCCGACCTCGCACAGGGACTGCTCGGCCATCACGGGGGTGAGGTCGCGCACGAGGTCGACCTGGGCCGGGCCGCCCTTCTTGCGGCAGATGTCGCTCGCGATCACGTCGAGCTGGTAGGAGCCCTCGTGACCGAAGACGCAGTGGCCGCAGGTCTCCTTGCGGTAGCGGTCGCAGATCTCGAGCAGGGCGTTGGCCATGCAGTTCTTCTGCGTGTAGACGCGCACGTAGTCGCTCGCCACGTCGAGCTCGTCGGCAAGGTGCGCGGCGTCGACGAAGGCCCCCTGCGGGAAGCCCAGGTAGACGGCCTTGGCCTCGGACGCCTCCACGCCGAGCGCGGCAAGAAGAGCCTCGCCGGTCGTGTGGGCGGGCACGCTCACGGGCGCCTCGGCGCCGGCGGCCCAGACGAGCTTGGTCGCGTCGTCGCCGGAGAGCAGCGCCTCGCCCGAGACGACGGTGGCCTCGGCGCGCTCGCTCGTGCCCTGCGGCACGGGCTTCTCGCCGGCGACCACGCGCTCGAGCGCGGTGGCGTTGCCGTAGACGAAGCCGAACGAGCCGTCGGCGGGGCAGGCCTTCGCCCCGGTCTCCGCCACCTTGGCGAGAAGCTCGGTCTCGTTGGCGGGCAGCACCACGGCCACCTCGCCCGCGGCGGCGAGCTCGGAGATCTTGGCCAGGCCCGCCTCGACGTTGGCCTTCAGAAGGTGAAGGGACACGGGCGCCTCGGCGTAGGCCGGCATGAAGTTGATGATGGTCATGTTCTCTCGTCCCCCTTCCTAGTACTCGTTCCACAGGCGCGGCGTGGTGAGCTGGAGCCTGAGGTCGCACTGCAGGCAGCGGCTCGCCTCCTCCTTGGCCTCGGCCTCGCTGAAGGGGCACTCGAAGACCTCGAAGTTGTGCTCGCGCTGCTCGGCGGGCACGAACTCGGGCTCCACGCGGCCCTCGTAGAACGTCTCGGGGGCGCGGCCCAGGCGCGGGCTCGCCTTCTCGTAGTCGAGAAGCTCGGCGGTGATGTCGCCGTCGCCGCCGAGGTAGCGGTCCATGGCCTCGGCCGCGGTGCGGCCCTGGGCGATGGCGCCGATCACGGACTTGGTGCCGGTGACCACGTCGCCGGCCGCGAAGACGCCCTCGTGGCTCGTCTGGAGGTTCTCGTCGGCCACCAGGTAGGGGCCGTGCGTGAGCTCGAGGCCCATGCCCATGGTGTCCTCGGGCTTCTGGCCCACGGCAAAGATGACGTAGTCGGCCGGGATCGTCAGCTCGCCGCCCTCGACGAGCTCGGTGACGGCGCGGTGGTTCTCGTCGAAGTAGAAGCGTGAGATCTTCTGGATCGTCACGCCGCCCACGCGGCCGGAGCCCTCCTCGGTCTCGTCGATCGAGTTGAAGGCGTAGGCGTCGTGCAGGACCACGCCCTCCTCCGCGGCCTCGGTGCGCTCCTCGGGGGTGGAGGTCATCTTCTCCTCCGCCTCCAAGCAGGCGACGTCAACCGAGGTGGCGCCCAGGCGCACCGCGGTGCGAGCGCAGTCGTAGGCGACGTTGCCGCCGCCGAGCACCACCACGCGGCCGGAGACGTCGAGCGGGTGCCCCTCGCGCGCGGCCTTGAGGAAGTCGGTGTTGAGGTAGACGCCCTCGAGCTCGGAGCCCTTCATCGGCAGGCGGGTGCCGGCGTGGGTGCCCACGCTCACGAGGACGGCGTCATAGCCCTGGTCGAGCAGGCCCACCGGGTCGGTGACGCGCTCGCCGGCGCGCACCTCCACGCGGGGCTCGTCGTCGGAGCCGTTGGCGACCTCGAGGATCGTGTCGATCTCGCCGTCGAGGGTGGCATCGGGCAGGCGGTAGGCGGGGATGCCGTAGCGCAGCTGGCCGCCGAGGCGCTCGTTGGCCTCGAAGACCGTGACCTTGTGGCCCTTCTCGGCGAGGTAGAGCGCAGCGGTGAGGCCGGCCGGGCCGGCGCCCACCACGGCGGCGCGCTTGCCCGTGAGGGGCTCGTGGCGCACGCGGCTCTTCCACTCGCCGGTGTCGCGCACCGCGGCGGCGCGCTTGAGGCGGCAGATGGAGAGCGGGCCGCTCAGGTGGTTGCGCTTGCACTCGCCCTCGCAGTTGTGGGTGCAGATGCAGCCGAGGCTCTCGGGGAACGGGACCTTCTCGCGGACGACCGCGGTGGCCTTCTCCCACTCGCCCTCCTTGACGTAGCGCAGGTAGCGCGGGATGTCCACGTGGGCGGGGCAGGTGTCGCGGCACGGCACGACGTTGCCCTCGCGGGAGCGGTCGTCGCGGTTGAGGCCCACGACGTCGACGATCGAGCCGGTGGGGCAGACCTCGACGCAGGCGCCGCAGAAGCGGCAGCCGGCCTCCTCGAGCGAGACGGACCCGTCAATCCCGATGCGGATGCCGCTCTCGGTGCGCTGGTAGTCAAGCACGCCCACGCCACGGACCTCGCGGCAGGCACGCACGCAGCGGCCGCAGCGGATGCAGCGGGTGAACATGTGGGTGATGAGCGGGTTGGAGTCGTCGGTGGCCACCGGGCGGCTCTTCACGTACCAGCGCTGCGGCGAGACGCCCATGTACTGGTACATGGACTGCAGCTCGCAGGTGCCGTACTTGGGGCAGCCGGTGCAGTCGGTGGGGTGGGTCGCCAGGATGAGCTCCATGGCCATGCGGCGCACGTGCTCGGCGCGCTCGCCGGTGGAGCTCACGACCATGCCCTCGCGCGCCTGCGTGCGGCACGCGGGGACGGGACCGTCCTGCCCCTCGACCTCGACCATGCAGAGCCGGCAGCCACCCGCCGCCTCGAGGTCCGGGTGGGAGCAGAGGTGCGGGATGAAGATGCCCGCCTCGAGCGCCGCGTCGAGAACCGACGCCCCCTCGCGCGCCTCGACCTCCTGTCCGTTGATTGTGAGTCTCAAGTTGCCTCCTTGAAAGTGCCGTGGGCCACGTCGAAAGACGCCTCTCCGCCCATGCCCGTCATACGGGCGTACGCGGCCACCCCGGAGGGGGTGGCCGCGCTCAGATACCGAAACGCTGTGACGCTAGTACTCGAACAGCTTCGCGGCGGCGTTCTCGCCGGCAATGCGCCCGGAGTTCAGGCAGAAGCCCATCGTGTTGCCCGGGATGCAGTAGTTGTAGGAGTCACCGTAGATGGTGCAGGCGTCGGTGCCCACGCAGTAGAGGCCCGGGATGACCTTGTAGTCGTCGGTCATGACCTCCATGTTGTGGTTGATCAGCACGCCGCCGAGGGTGCCGTAGGCGCCGATGTACTGCTTGCAGCAGTAGAACGGGCCCTTCTCCAGGGGCACCATGAACTCGTGCTCCTTCTCGAAGATCTCGTCCCAGCCCTTCTCGCACATCTCGTTGTACTCCTCGACGTTGGCGAGCAGGCCCTCCTTGTCGATGCCGGCCTTCTCGGCGAGCTCCTCGAGGGTGTCGGCCTGGCAGATGGGCTCGTAGCCGTCGGCGAGGTCGCGCTCCCACTGCTCGTCGAAGCCCTCGTAGAGGTCCTTGGGGTGGACGTGGGAGACGATGTCCGGGCCGTCCTTCTTCCAGTGCTTGAGCATCTTGGAGTCAAAGATGGAGAAGGCGACCTTGCCGGGCAGGTGGTTGATCGCGTTGCCGACGAAGGTGGTGTTGTAGACCTCGTCCTCGGGCATGAAGCGCTCGCCCTTGTTGTTGCACCAGTAGCAGGGCTGGCGGAAGGCGCCCTCGACGTAGAAGTGGTTCATGTTGTCGGGGAGCTGGTACATCATCTCCATGGTGACCGGGGTGTGGCCGGCGCCCACGGCGTGGCACATGTTGATACCGTCGCCGTCCATGCCGGGCACGGCGAAGGAGAAGAGGTTCTTGCCCCAGTCGAGGCCGATCTCGTCCTTGATCATCTTGGGGTTGTTGCCGAAGCCGCCGGTGGCCACGATGACGGAGCTGCAGGAGATCTCGTACTCCTCGCCGTTCTTGTCCTTGGCGGTGACGCCCACCACGGCGCCCTCGTCGTTGGTGACGAGGCCGGTGGCCGGGGTCTCGAGCATGAACTCGACGCCGAGGTCCTGGGCGTGCTCGGTCATGCGCTTGGTCATCGTGGTGGCAGCGCGCGGGCCGGGCTCGGAGCCGTCCTCAGGCTGGACGACGTGCCAGGTGTACTCGCCGTCGGAGTAGGCGCGGGTGCGCTCGCGGGCGCGGAAGGCCGGGCGCACGCTGTTGAACTGGACGCCCATGTCCATGAGCCACTGGATGGTGTCGCCGCTCTTGAAGTAGTAGTCGCGCACGAGGCGGGCGTCCACCTGGTAGTGGGTGTAGAACATGTGGCGGCGGAAGAGCTCGCCGGGGGTGACCTCGATCATGCTGGCACGCTGGACGGGCGAGCCGGCCGCACACGGGCCCATGCCCATGTTGGCGGCGCCGCCGGTGTTGGCGGCCTTCTCGACGCAGATGACGCGCGCGCCGCTCTCGGCGGCCGCGTTGGCCGCGGCGAGGCCGGAGAGGCCCGCCGCAACGACGACGACGTCGGTCTCAAGCTTCTGCATGTGAAACCTCCTTCTGTAGGGGCCTTAGTGACGGTCGGCCGACATGCCCGCCTTGAGGGCAATCGGCGTCATGATGAGCGAGATGATGTAGCACAGGACGTAGAGCGGCAGGGCCGTGGCCATGAACTCGCCGAAGACGGCGGCGGCCGCGGGCGCCTCGGGCGGCAGGTGCGGGATCACGTTCATGGCGGTGAGCGACAGGCCGATCACGATGACGAAGATCAGCGCCGGAATGACGTTGCCCACGAGCACGCCCGGGAGGCCGTGCGGGTCAAGGTGCAGGGCGGCCGGCACGGCCTGGGACAGCTTCTGCACGGGGATGACGAGGTTCAGGATTGTGGCGATGATGAAGGCCACGACCACGTTGAGGATGAAGCTCTGCGGCACGATGGGCTGCCCGGAGAGCAGCGGCGCGGCGAGGGACATGACGACGGCGAGGGGCGTGTTCTCGGTGAGGTTGAAGACCACGAGGAACTTGGCACCCGGCTTGTGCTGCGGGCCGTCGTACTTGTCGGTGGGCATGTGTTCACTCCTTCCTGAGGGCGCGCCGCCGGGCGCGCGGGGCGTGTCGTAAGACGGCGCGCGCCCCGAGGGACGCGCGCCTTAAGGTCGCGGTGCTAGTCGCGCGGGGGCATCGTGGGCTGGATGAGGTCGCGGTAGAAGGCGACGCGGTTCTTGTAGGCGTCGGTCTTCTGCATCTCGGCGAGCTTGCCCTCGTTCTCGTTGATATCCTTGCCGTGGATCTCCTTGCCGGTGATGGTGTCGTGGGCCTTGTGCAGGTCCTCGTCCTTGTAGGTGACCTTCACGACGCCGTCCTCGACGGAGACGGTGCCCTCGAGGCCGCACACGCAGCAGATGGCGCGGTTCTCGCCGGGGACCAGGTAGAAGTCATTGCAGTTGCAGTGCGGGCAGACACCGGGCTCGCCCTGGTAGGTGGCGTGCTCGATGTCCTTGGCAGCGTTGGCGAGGTTGACGCCGATCTGGTGGGCGCGCTCGATGAGCTTATCATCCATGAGGGCGGTCTTGGACCAGGGCACCCACTCGTTGTCGATGACCTTCCAGGCGGGCGTCATGGACTGGATCTGGTGCTCGGACTGGACGTGCGTGCCCCAGTCGGAGCCGCCGATGCCAATGTAGGAGACGACCTTCGGGCTCATGATCGCGGGGTCGGGCACCTTGCCGGGCTTGCCCTGGGCGATGTTGCCCTCGGCGATCTTGGTGGAGATGAAGTTGTTGCCGGTGTCCATGCGGGGCCCGAAGCGGTCCATGATCGTGTGGAAGAGGCCCGAGGCACCGGTCTCGAAGATCGGGTCGACCATGATGACGCCGTCGGCGTGGAACATCTCAAAGGCCAGCCAGTCGAAGTCGTCCTTGTGGATGCACATGTTGCCACGGCCGCTCATGAGCATCTTGACGCAGGTGATGCAGCCGGTGCAGTGCTTGATGTTGAGGTCCATGGCGCGGATGAACTCGATCTCGCAGCCCTCCTCCTGGCAGGCGCGCAGCACCTCCTTGCAGATGGTGTCGTTGTTGCCGTTCTTGGTGCCGAACGAGACGCCTACGATCTTTGTCATGACCTGTCCCCTCTCCTGGGCTCATGTCTTGGGGCCGCGGCTTGTCCGCGGCCACGGGTCCGTGCTGCGCGCACGCGCGCGGGGACAAGCGTCAGGCTGAGGAGGCAACAAAAAAGTGGACCCCGGCACAGCAAAGCTGCCATGCGTCCACGAGACGCACGACGGGCTCTGTGACCCTTGTCCACTGCCTGTCTATTTTGGACGTTTCGCGAATTCAGTCAAGCAACGCCGGTCCTTCTCGCCGAGCGGTCGAAAAGGGCCGGCGCGCGGCCGGCCGCAACGTCAGTAGACGTCCACGAAGCCGGTCATGCCCTTCATCACGTGCTCGGTAAACGACACCGCCAGCCGGTCCTCGCCGTCCTTGAGGTCGAGGTCAAAGAGCTCCTTGACCTTGGAGGTGCGGTAGAAGTAGGTGTTGCGGTGCACGCAGAGCTCCTCGGCCGCGCGCCCCGGCGAGCCGGGGAACAGCACCGAGACCACGGAGGTCTCGAAATAGGAGGTCCCGTGCGCGCGGTCGTACTCGTACATGGCCACCACGCGCTTGTCGAGCATCATGTCCACCTGGCCGAGCGTCTGGACCGAGTTGGCGATCACGCGGTAGCGGTAGCGCCAGAACAGCACCACGCGCGGGGTCTCCTCATCCGAGAGCGCGTCGGCGAGCTCCGAGCACTGCATGAAGCGCGCCTGCACGTAGGTGAGCTGCGAGAAGGGCTCGGACACGAAGAAGCGCACGTCGTTGTTGCGCATCATCTCGCAGAGGCGCCGGTTTTCCCCGAAGAAGGACTCCGTGCGCGCGTAGTCGTCGTAGCCGGGGTGGCGCGAGCGCCCGAGGGAGACCATCACCACGAACTCGCCCTCGTGGACGGCCCAGAGCGCGCCCTTGAGGGTGCGCTCGACCATCTCCGAGAAGTGCGAGCGGTAGTCGTCGGCGGCAAGCCCCGGGCGCCCCTTGCACAGGACGAGCACGTAGGTTACGTCGAGCGGCAGGGTGGTGGAGGCAAGCTGGGAGCGCATGGTCTCCTCGGTGGTGATGCGCTTGGAGAGCAGGCCCGAGAGCACCGAGGAGCCGGCGCCGGCGCGCCCGCCCGCCGAGCCCGACTGGGCCACGATGAGCCCCGCGAAGCTGCCTGCGTAGTCGATGAGCTCGACGTCTGACGGGCCGATCTGCCGCTCGCACTCGAGCACGTCGAGGCGGCCCATCTCGAGTCCCTTGTAGTACATGATCGAGGTGACCCAGCGCCGCCCCTCGCGCGTGTTCTCCGTGACCACCGCGTGGCGCTGGCGGCGCGCCTCGTCGAGGACGCCGTCGCTCACGAGCTGCTGCTCCACCGCCGGGCCGAGGTACCCGCTCGCGATGGTCTCGTTGACGTCCCCGGCGTCGTCGGGGAAGCGCCCGGCATGGGTGAGCACGCGCCGGTCCGTGTTGACCACCACGAAGGGGTTGCCGATGAGACGGTGGACCCGGCTCGCAAAGCCCCGTAGGTCGCGCGACTCCTGGAAGGCCCGGTAGGCGCGCAGGCACTGGGCGCTCAACAGCTCGGCGCGCTGCGGGAGCCGCTCGAGGCGGGCGCGCATGGCCTCGAGGGAGTCGGCGGCGACCACCACCACGAGGTCGTCCGGACAGGACTGGGTGGGCGCGATCTTGGTCCCGGCATAGGCGAGAACCACCGCGCGGTCCCCGAGCGAGGCCGTGAGGACGCGGGCCTCGGCGAGCGGGCAGAGGGCCACCCGCGGCAGCCCCTCGCCGCCGCCCATGCGGCTCCCCGAGCTCAGCAGCACGTCGGCGTCAAACAGGGACTGGTGCTTCGCCCGCGCGTCCGTGCAGCCCAGCTCGGCAATGACCGTGCGTACCCTCATGAGGCTCCCCTCCTCTTTTGTGCATCAGCACAAATATCCTACCCCAGGGCGTCCCTTATTTGAATCCGCTGCCATAGGCGGCTCAGCGGGCGGTTCGTAAAGTAGAGACAGCTAGTTCAAGCTGTGCATTTCTGCCCCGAGAGGCCTTCGGAAGGTGCCGTCCACTCACCACGAGGGCCCTCAGGGGGCGGTCTTGTCACACGAGCCGCGCGGTCGCGCCCTTTTCACACGCCAGAGGGGATGTGGTGCTTTTGGCACGTTCGCACAAAGCCCCGATGCTCCGTCTCGTCGAGTCCATCAGGGACGAGACGCTCGAGGTCATCCTCGAGGGAGGTGTGAGCGGCAGGCGCCTCGAGGTTCCCCGGGCAGACGGTGGAGCAGTCGAGTGCTTCGTGCACGACGCGCCCTGGCCCGACTCCCCCACCCTCATAGAGCTCCACGGAGGCGGCTTCGCCCTCGGCGACGCCCGCAAGCTCGACGCGCTCTGCGCCTGGGCGAGAAGGGCGTTCGGGATCGGCGTCGTCTCCGTGAACTACCGCCTTGCGCCGGACGACCCCTTCCCCGCCGCCCTCGGCGACGTGCGCGCCGTTCTTCTCGCCACGCTCGGCGACCCGGGCTCGGTGGGCATGGGCGCAGGCCCGGTCTTCGTCATGGGCTACTCCGCCGGGGCCACGCTCGCCGTTGCCTCCGCGCTCGCGCTGGGAGACGAGGGGCGGGAGGTCCCCGCGGGCCTTTTGCTGCACTACCCGTTTTTCGACGCAGCCACCGAGCCTGCCGAGAAGGGCGGGCGCGAGATTGACCTGCCCCTTGACCTCATGCGCGCCTTCAACGAGTGGTACGTCGGCACCGCGGACGTACGTGACCCGCTGATCTCCCCGCTCTACGCCACGGACGCCCAGCTTGCGCGCCTGCCGCGCACTCTCATGTACCCCGTCGTCGGGGACGCGATGTACGCCGAGGCCCACCAGCTCGCCGACCACATGCGCGCCGCGGGTGTCGACGTGAGCGTGTCCGACGTCGAGGGCGCCTACCACGGCTACGTGGAGGACTTCGCCAACGAGCGCGTCTACCGGGAGATGAACACCGAGGAGGCGATCGCGGCGCGGCCCGCGGAGGCTGCCGCACGGGCTCGCGAGGTCATCGTGGGCGGGCTCGAGGTTCTTCTCGGCACGCAGGCGACGGAGGAGCCCGACTTCATGTAGGTAGCCCCGTAACGGGGATGTCCTTTGCACGGCAAGAGAGAGGAAAGGAAGAAGAAGAGTATGAACCAGGCATTCATCGACGACCTGACCGCGCGCGCCAAGGCTGCGCACAAGCACATCGTGTTCCCCGAGGGAGACTGCGCCGACATCCTGCGCTGCGCGGAGAACCTGCTCAAGGGCGACATCGCCGACGTGACTATCATCGGCAACGAGCAGACGGTGGGCGAGCTGGCCGCCTCTGAGGGCATCGACCTGACCGGCGCCACCTACTTCGACAACACCGACGAGGCCGCCCGCGCCTCCCTCGTGGAGCCCGTCATGGCCGTGACCGACCAGTTCAGCGAGAAGGCCATCCAACGCAAGGCCAAGAAGGCCGAGAACGCCGCCATGTTCCTGCTGCTGACCGGCCAGGCCGACTGCTGCGCCGCCGGCCGCGTCCTCACCACCGCCGACGTCATCATCGCCGCGCAGTCCATCGTGGGCTTTGCCCCCGGCACCGCCGCGGTGAGCTCGCTCGGCATCGCCGACATCCCCGGCTACGAAGGCCCCGAGGGCTCGATGCTCGCCATCGGCGACTGCGCGATCAACGTGCTGCCCGACTCCGAGACCCTGGCCGACATCGCCATCGCCTCGGCCGACACCGTGAGCTCGCTTCTGGGCTGGGAGCCGCGCGTGGCGATGCTCTCCTTCTCCACCGACGGCAGCTCCGAGGACGACTCGATCGACGTCATCCGCAAGGGCATCGAGATCGCCCGGAGCAAGCGCCCCGAGCTCAAGATCGACGGCGAGTTCCAGCTTGACGCCGCCATCAACCCCAAGGTGGCCGCGCGCAAGGTCAAGCGCGAGAGCGACGTTGCCGGCACCGCCAACGTCCTCATCTTCCCAAACCTCCACGCCGCCAACATCGGCGTCAAGCTCATCCAGACCTTCGGCCACGCCGACGCCTACGGCCCCGTGATCCAGGGCTTCGCCAAGCCGGTCTGCGACTTCTCCCGCTCGGCGCCGGTCTCCGAGATGATGGGCAACATCCTCATGCTGCTCGTCCGCGCCAACTAGCCCTCTTCCTGGCGGGGCGCCGCGCCTTGGCCGGCCGGTGCCCCGCCGCTCCCCGCAGGGCCGCGTGACGGGCACCCTACCCCGCCGCGCGGCCCGCAACATGACAAGCCAGACATGCCACCAACCAGGAAAGGAAGTCACATGGCCTACCGCATCCTCACCCTCTCCCCAGGCTCCACGTCCACCAAGGTGGCCGTCTTCGAGGGGGACCAGGCCATCATGAAGGCCAACGTCCGCCACGACCCGGCCGAGCTCGCGCAGTTCGACCAGGCCGCCGACCAGCTCCAGTACCGCATCGACACCATCCGCCACGAGCTCGACGCCGCGGGCGTCTCGCTTGACTCCATCGACGCCTTCTCCGGCTACTGCGGCGGCATGGGCCCCACCGTGGGCGGCATCTTCCGCATCGACGAGACGGTTTGCGACCAGGTCCTCAACAAGAGCGGCTTCAACCACCCCGCCATCCTCGGCGCGCCGATCCTGTTCCAGTTTGCCCAGGAGACCGGCAAGCCCGCCTTTGCCGTCAACCAGCCCGACACCGACGAGCTGGCCGACGTCTCGCGCATCACCGGCTACCCCGGCGTCTACCGCAAGAGCCACGTGCACTGCCTCAACCAGAAGGAGGTGGCGATCCGCTACGCCGCCACCCTCGGCAAGCGCTATGACGAGGTCAACGTCGTGGTAGCCCACGTGGGCGGCGGCCTCTCCGTGGCGGCCCACGAGCACGGCCGCATGATCGACACCAACGACGTCCTCGAGGGCGCCGGCCCCTTCGCGCCCAACCGCTCCGGCGACGTGCCCCTGAAGCCCGTGGTGGCGCTCGCGTTCTCCGGCGAGCACGACAAGAAGGAGATCGACGGCGTGATCGGCAAGACCGGCGGCCTCAAGGGGCTGCTCGGCACCGACGACACGATGGAGGTCGAGCGCCGCATCGACGCGGGCGACGCGTGGGCCAAGCTCGTCTACGAGGCCATGGCCTACCAGACGGCCAAGTACATCGGCGGCTTCGCCTGCGCCCTCATGGGCAAGGTGGACGGCATCGTGCTCACCGGCGGCGTCTCCAACGACCCCAAGTTCGTGGCCTATATCGAGGAGCGCGTGGGCTGGATCGCCCCGGTCAAGGCCTACGGCGGGGACTTCGAGATGGAGGCCCTTGCCGCCGGCGCCGTGCGCGCGCTCGACGGCACCGAGGAGGTCATGACCTTCACCGGCGAGCCCTCCTGGACCGGCTTTGACATGGACGGCGCCTTCGCCGACGTGGAGGCCTAAGCCGCATGAGCTTTGCAGACACTGCCCTTCAGATGGTGGTTCTCGCCATCCCCATCCTCATCGGGTACGTGGCCCACAAGCTGGGCCTCATGGGCGGCGAGTTCGACAGCAAGCTCTCGGGGCTCGTGGTCAACGTGACGCTGCCGTGCATGATCTTGGCCTCCATCACGGCCCGTGAGCTCCCCTCCCCCAGCGAGGTGCTCACGCTGCTGGCCCTCTCCGCGGTGGGCTACGTGATCACCACCGTCATCGCCGTCGTAGCGCCGCGCATCATGGGGGCGCCCGCCGGCGAGCGGGGCTCCTACAGCTTCATCACCGCCTACGGCAACGTGGGCCTGATCGGCTTCCCCGTGCTCTCCGCGGTGCTCGGACCCGACGCGGTGCTGCTGGCCGCAATCGCCAACATCCCGTGGAACATCTTCGTGTTCAGCGCCGGCATGCTCATGATCTCGGGCATGCCAGAGGGCGGGGCCGGCGAAGTGGTGCGCACCTGCGCCAAGAAGCTCGTCAGCCCCGTGCTGATCGTGAGCGTCGCGGTGCTCGTGCTGGCGCTGCTGGGCATCAACGACCTCGGCATCCTCGGCGACGGCCTCACCACCTGCGGCAACTTCACCACCCCCGCGGCGCTACTCATCTCGGGCTCGTCGCTGGCCAACTACCCGCTGCGCGAGATGGTCTCCAACTGGCGCAGCTACGTGGCCGTGGCGCTGCGCCTGGTGGGCGTACCCGTGGTGCTGCTGCTCGTGCTGCGCGGCTTTGTGACCGACCAGTACCTGCTCTCGCTCGTGGTGCTCGGGCAGGCCATGCCCGTGGCCACCAACGGCATCCTCTACTGCCTCATGTACGACGTGGACGCCAAGCCGATGACGCAGGGAACGTTCCTCTCGATCATAGGCTCGATCCTCACGATTCCGCTTGTGGCGATGCTCGTTGCGATGTAGCGGGGCTTCGTCCTCGCCACGCGGCGTTGACGACGGCCCGCAGCCGCCTTCGTGGCGGTTGCGGGCCGTTTTTTGTGGCGCGCTTGGGGAGGTGGCGGGGCGCACTGTTGTGGGAGTTGGGCGGGGTTGGGAGGAGGGTCTTCTCGCCAGGTTCTTCTCGCCTTCTAGCCGGGTCCTTCTCGCCAAGTGCGCCCGCTGCTTAGGGGACACGCGCTTCTTTGGTGTACGCGCTCCTTAGGTGCACTCCCCAGGTGCACCCGTTTCCAAGGTGAGCTCGTCAAGTGCACGCACTTCTCGGGTGCGACAGTGTCTCATGCGCACGCGCTCCCCAGGTGCACTCGTCAAGTGCACCGGGCCGGGCGTCATTTTCGCTTCAAGTGCACCCAAAACCGGCCGAAACACGTTAAGTGCACCCGCCCGTGAGTACACTTGGCGGGTGCACTTAGGAATCGGGTGCACTTTGGGCGGGGCTGCCGCGCTTTGGGGCGCGGGCGGCGAGAACGACGGCGGGCCCCGGTCGCACATGCGGCTGGAACCCGTCGGGTCGTGCAGACAGGAGGGCAGGAGGAACCTACTTGGCCCAGTGGTCCTTCTCCTCGGCGTAGAGCGACGGGAGGATGCGCGCGAGGTTGGAGAACTCCTTGATGTTGTGGTGGAGCAGGCCGCTCACGATCGGCGCGGGAATGGAGACGCCGTCGGGGATGCCCTTCTCGGCCTCGCCCTGCTCGTTGATGCGCCAGCCCATCCAGAAGCGCGAGCGCAGGACGCTGCCGCCCTCCGCCGGTCGTAGGAAGTGGGTCATCACGGCCGGCGAGTCGGGAATTGGGCCGGAGCCGAGCGTGAGGCCGTTGGCGCACACGATGGTGGAGCAGACGTCGGTGCCGATGAGCGACTCGTCGTAGCCCATCTCGCCGGGGCGCTTGAAGCTGATTTGCAGCAGGTCGGCGTGGCCGACGCCAGCGTCCTCCCAGACGTGGTGGACGCTGCCCCAGTGGCGCTCGCGGATGGTGAGCGTGTCGTCGAGGGCGCGCGCCGGGTCGTCGAGGTAGACGTCGTAGTGGTCCTCGTTGTCCCAAATCGCGTAGCGCAGGCGGTCGATGGGGTGCCAGGCGAACCACCAGTCGAACATCTCGGCGGTGACGCCGGGCATGAATGTGTCGTTTGCCGTGGCGGCGGTGCCGTCCTCAAGCAGCCACCAGCCGAACTCGCCGGGCAGCTCGCCGGGCTTGAAGAGGTCGGCGCGGTCCTGGACGCGCGTGCAGAGGTCGTTGTCGAACGGGCCCTCGTCGACGCGCGCGTGCTTGGCGGGGTCGCCCTGCTCGACGTCCTGCTCGTAGTACTTGAAGTAGCTCTTGACGCGGTCGGCGTCGGATACGGGAACCTTGTGTGCCATGTCTCTCCTCTCTGGCGCCGGGCGAGGCGGCCGGCCTCGGCGGCGACCGTACGATACGCGTGTGGCCCCCTGCGGGGGCAGGGGGCCACGAGACGCGCGGGCGGGGACGCTCGCCCGCGCGACGTGATCAAGGCCGGGCGGCAAGGCCCTAGGAGACCCTAGCGGTGGATGTACTCGCCGGCCTGGTAGCGCGGCGGGACGACCGGGATCTCAATCCAGGACTCGTACTGGCCGCCGGTGTGGATGACGTGGGTGCCGTGGTTGTCGGTGTCCCACGCAAGCGGCTCGAACCAGCCCTCGCGGATGTAGCGGCCCGCGATCTGGACGCGGAAGCGCTCGCCCTTGTGGTAGACGCGCGCCGTCGGGACGATGGCGATCTCCACGGGCACGATCTCGCCCTCCGCGAGCTTCTTCTCCTCGGTGTTGGCGAGGACGGGGATGTGCTTCTTGGAGAGCTTCTCGTCAAGCGCGCGACGGGAGACACGGCACTTGCCCCAGGCGCCCGGGTGCGGCTCGTCGAGCGTGTACCACGGGATCCAGTTGCCGTCAGCATCGGCCTTCTGGATGTTGACGAACATGTCCATGTCGTCGTAGCCCTCGCAGGAGACGTAGAGGTGCAGGCTCATGTAGCCGGTGATCTCGGTGTCCTCGGGCAGCACGAACTCGAAGTCGACCTCGCCGGTGGCCGGGTCGTACTTGGCCTCGGCGGCCTGGGCGACGGGCTCGGTGGAGAGGGCGAAGGTTTCCTTGTTCTCGGTCTCGCAGGACTCCACGTGGGTGGAGGCGTCCAGGTAGAGCTTCTTGTACTGGGTGCGCTTGATCGGCCACGCCTTCTCGGGGCGCTTCTCCTGGTAGTCGACGTCGTAGGCGTCCATGATGTCCAGGCGCACCTTCGGGGTCATCTCCCAGCCGTTGTGGATGCCCTTGAGGTAGCGGTCGTAGAAGCGCTTGAGGTCCTCGAGGTTGTCGGGGTTGTAGGTGTCAGGCCACTCGAAGTCGCGGTGCGCGCGCATCCACTTGAGGTGGCTGCGGCAGCGACGCCAGGCGTTGAACGAGCCGGGCAGGTGGAAGTGGCTCCAGCCGGCGGTCTGGTAGACCGGGATGCGGACCTTGGAGAAGTCCGGGCGCTTGTCCTCCCAGTAGGGGTTCATGAACGGGTACATCTGCGCCATGGCGACCTGGTCGTCCACGCCGTTGGGGCCCGTCACCTGCGCGGCGATGAACTTGTTGAAGGAGAGCGCCGGGACGCCGCCCTCGAAGAAGCTCTCGCGGTAGAGGTCGGTGGTGGACTCCCAGGGCGCGATGCACTTGAGGTGGGGCGGCTGCTCCGCGGCGATGCCCCACTGGTGCATGGCCACGCCGGAGTTGCCGGACATGCCCACGTTGCCGTTGCACCACGGCTGCTGGGCGACCCACTCGACGAAGTCGTAGCCGTCCTCGCGGTCCTGGTGGGTGAACATGTGGACGTTGCCCTCGGAGTGGCCGGCGCCGCGCACGTCGACGTTGGCCACGGCGTAGCCCTGGTAGCACCAGTACAGCGGGTCGGGCGACTCGAACTTGGCGCACTTGGAGACGGTCTTGGGCGGCACGCCCATGATCTGCCACTCGCTCATGCCGTCGCCGGGGCGCTTGCCGAACCACGACCAGGAGACGATCACGGGGACCTTCTCGGTGGTGTCGGGACGGTAGATGTCGCAGTAGATCTTGGTGCCGTCACGCATGACGACTTCCTGATCCTGGTCGCAGATGACGCCCGGCGCGGCCTCGTAGCTGCGCTGGTTGAACGGCGGGCAGAAGCCCTGGCCCATGCGCGCCATCGGGTCGTCGGACGCGGAGAGGTCGACCTCGGTCTGGTTGTCGTTGGGGCGACGGGCCACGCGGTAGGCGGCCATCATCTCCTCGCCGCCGAAGGTCTCGCGACGCAGGTAGATGTAACCCTCGACGTCGGGGTCCCAGTAGATGGGGCAGTCGTCCTGGTCGTTCTCGCCGGACATGTCGATCAAGTCGGAGAGCTTCTTGTCGGTGACCTTGACCCACTCCTCGGGAATGTGGGGCTCGAGCATGCAGTACCTCCTTTGCTAGACGTTGTGCCGTGGCCTCGCCACGGCTGGGTGCGCCGCCCGCCGGGGGCGGGGCGGCCTCAGGCTGCGCTACTCCTCCATGAGCTCCACGACGTAGTCCACGGCCTCGCCGAAGGTCTTCTTGCGACGGAACTTCATGTACGGGATCTCCACGTCGAACTCGTCCTCGAGGTACGTGGTGATCTGCGAGACCTGCACGGACTTGATGCCGAGGTCCTCGAAGACGGTGTCCTCGGTGAACTCCGACGCGTCCTTGCCAAAGAGCTGCGAGGCGCGCTTGCACAGAGCGTCGAACACTTCCTTGCGATCTTCGTCCATGACGGACCCCTTTCCTCTCCGGGCACCCGCGGGCGCCCGCGCTGCTGCCGCGGGCACGCCGCCCGCGAATGACCGTGAGTCGGGGCCGGCCGCGCGCGGGGCGCTGCGGCTCCAGCCTGGGGCTAGTGTCGGTCAAGGGAGGGCGCGCCCACAATGTAAGCGGCCCCAAAGACCAGGGTCCTTCTCGCCTGCTTTTTGTGCAGAAGTGCAAAAGCTGCCGAACGGTTGGAATGCGCCCGTAGACGACAGGAAGTAGCCCGTAGAATGCCCGTTAGCTACCTGCGATTAAGCCGGGGGTCGCCCGGCGGGAAGAAACGGGGGTTCGATGCTTTCGTGGAGTCTTAGGGCAATCGTACAGGACGTGGTGCTCGCCATCGTGATCAACACGAGCGCGACGCTTCTGGGGGGCGCGCCGCTCGAGTTTGTGACGTGGTACCCCTACACCTGCGCCGCCTTCGGCACCAACGTGCTCGTGCAGCTGATCCTGCCGGTGCCCGGCGTGGCCGCCGCGCTCACCCGCCCGCTCGAGGGGTCCGCCGCCCACCCCTACGTCTCCATCTTCCTGGAGAACCTGATGTACGTGACGTGCATCTCGCTCATGATGGCGTTTCTCCAGACGCCGGCCGGCGGCGACGTCATCGCCACCTGGCTTCTGACCTACGTCCAGCTCATGCTCATCGGCTACGTGACGTCGCTCGTGATGTTCTGGTTCCTGCGGGCCAAGGACGCCCGCCTCGGGCGGGACGCGTGAGCGGAGGGCCCGGACACACGGCCGCGGCGGTCGGCCGCGGCGAGAAGAACCTCGGGGCCGCCGGGGCCGCGCGCGGGGGCGCGGGGGCAGGCGGCGCCGGGCTCCGCCCCGTGCGGCGCGTGGGCTGCGACCTGCTGCGCTCGGAGCGCCTCTCTGCGCTGGCGGCGCGCGACGACTGCGCCGAGGACCCCTTCGTGCGCTCGTGCTTCTCGCCCGAGGAGCGCCGTGAGCTGGCCGGACTCGCCGGGCCGGCGGCGCGCGGGCACTTCCTGGCGACAGGCTTTGCCCTCAAGGAGGCGGCCTACAAGTGCCTGCGTCTCGACGACGACGGCGTGGCCGCGCTCGAGGCCCGGCTCGGCCGGCGCGTGACCCTCGCCGACCTGCGTGTGGTGCGCACGCGCGACTGGCCGGAGCTCCTGGTGGCGTCCGACCTCGCCGGCGCGCTCGGCGTTAGCGCGTGCGACGTCTCGCTCTCCCACGACGAGGGGCTCGTGGTGGCCGTCGCGCAGATGGAGCTTGTCGGAAACGAGCGCCCGGGGGACTGACGCGCGCGGGGCCGGCGTCGTGCCGGCCAGGCCGGGGCGCCGCCCGGCACGACGCCCCCTCCGTCATGCGCGGCACCCGACCGACCCGTTCTTCTCGCCCCTACGCCAGCTCCACCGCGTCGGCCCCCTCGATCTTCAGGTCGGCGTCGTAGAAGGCCGAGAGAGCGCCGATGGCGAGCGCGGTGTCGCGCGCGCCGGCCGTCTCGTAGACGGAGTGCATGGCCAGCTGCGGGCAGCCCACGTCCACCGCGTGCACGCTCACCTGAGCGTTCGAGAGGTTGCCGAGCGTCGAGCCGCCCGCCACGTCCGAGCGGTTAGCGAAGGTCTGGTACGGCACGCCCGCGCGCTCGAGCACGGCCACGAGCACCGCGCGGCTGAAGGCGTCGGTGCAGTAGTGCTGGTTGGCCGCCTCCTTAATCACGATGCCGCCGTTCAGGCGGCATCGGTTGGCCGCGTCCATCTTCTCCGGGTGGCTCGGGTGGACGGCGTGCGCGTTGTCACAGCTCACGAGCATCGAGGCCGACACGGCGCGACGGTGCTGCTCGTCCGTCTTGCCCAGCGCGGCGCTCGTACGGGCCAGGGTGTCGGCCAGGAGCGTGGAGCGCGCTCCCTGCTTGGTGCCGGAGCCAACCTCCTCGTTGTCAAAGCAGGCGTAGACCGTGACGCAGCCCGGGTTCTCCGTGGCGAGGAACGCCTCGAGCGCGGCGTAGGCGCACTGCAGGTCGTCCAGGCGCGCCCCCGAGACGAACTCCCCGGCCCTGCCCCACACGCGCGGCTCCTCGTGAGCCACGAGGAAGAGGTCGCGCGCGAGGAGGTCGGCGGGGTCGCAGCCGGCCGCCTCGGCGACCATCGCGTCGAAGGCGCCCGTCTCGAGCGCGCCCGCCGAGAAGATCGGGCAGAGGTCGACGGCACGGTTGAGCTGGGGCGCGAGGCCGCTGCCGCGGTCGAGGTGGATAGCCACGCTCGGGATGAGGCAGACATCCTGACGGATGTCCACGAGACGGCTCTCCACGCGCGAGCCAACGCGCACGAGCGCGCGCCCGGCCACGCCGAGCGGTCGGTCGAGCCAGGTGTGGTCGAGCATGCCGCCGTAGGCCTCAACGTCCAGGCGCAGGCTGCCGCCCTCGCCCGCAAGCTCGGGGACGGCCTTCACCTTGTAGGTGGGCGAGTCGCTGTGGGAGGCCGTCATCTGGAAGTGGTAGGTGTCGTCCGTCGCGCACGCGTCGGCGCCCACCTTCCAGGCCACGACGCTCGAGTTGTTGCGCACGGTGTAGTAGCGGCCGCCCGGCTGGACCTCCCAGGCGACGTGCTCGGGCAGGTAGGAGAAGCCGGCGGCGTCCAGGCGCTCCCGGATCTTCGAGGCGGCGTGGAAGGCGGTCGGGCAGGCTCGAAGGAACTCCACGAGCCCGGCGGCCGCGTCCTTCTCGTTGGTAGGCATGAGGTCACTCCTCGGGTTGGCTGCAGTTTCGAAGAGACATGGTAAGCCAACGCCGGGCCGAGGGGACGCCTCACACGACCTCGGCAGAACATGCCGGACGTCACCCACGCGCCCGGGAGGCCCTGGGCACTCCCCTCCGCGCGGACCCCGGGCCTCAGCACTGCCCCGGGCGCGCCCCTACAGCATGTTGCGCGCCTTGAACTCCGCCTGGACCGTGGCCAGCATAAGCTCCACGTCGTCGAGGCCGAGGTGGCGCTCGGACTCCCCCTCCTTGAGCGTCCCGCGCCGCCGTGCCCAGCTCTCCAGCGAGGCGGGCCGCTGCTCGTGCGGGAGGATGCGCGTCTCGGGGTCGACGCGCCGGCAGATGTCGCGCGTGTCGATGGGCACCACGCGACCGGCCTTGCGCGCCTCGGCGTAGCCGTCGATGTGCAGCATGAACCACGAGTCCTCGAAGGCGGCGTTGTGCGCCATGAAGGGATACGCGGAGAGCGCCGCGAGGATGGCCGCCTGGGCCTGCTTGTCCTCGCGGAACGGCGGCCGGCCCTCAACGTCGGACCACTGGATCTTGTGGATGTCCGCCAGGGGCACGCCCTTCTCGGCGTACATCTGGGGCAGGCCGAAGTAGGCGGCAAACGGGTCGTGCGGCTTGGCGCCGGGCCCCACGGTCATGAACTCCAGGCCCACGTTGATGATGTAGCCGCGCGCCGGGTCGCGGTCCGTGGTCTCGATGTCGATGCCCACGACCATCCCGGAGACCGGCGCGTCCACCCACGCGACGCCCAGGTCGCGCGCGTCGGGCCCGGCCAGCGACATGACCTGCGCGTCAGAGCGGTGCTGCAGCACCGCCACCGCGTGGACGAGGTCGGAGGTAGAGAGGCCGCGCGCCAGGCTCGACGGGGAGAGGTCGCGCAGCTTCTCGATGCCAAAGCGGTCGCAGACGTCGCGGTTGCGGTCCGCCAGCGACGTCACCAGGTCGAACGAGAAGGGCTCCTTGCCCGCCGGGGCCTCGCGCCACGCGGACATGAGCACGCCGAGCGCCTCCTCGTTCTTGGCGCGTTCCGCGGAAAGCGACGCGTCGTCGGTGAGGAACCCGGGGAAGACGAAGGCGTTCGCGCACTCTATGGCTTGGCTGAGGTCCACTGCTCCCCGCTCTCATCCGTCGCGTGAAAAAGGGTCGCCGGGCGAGTGCCCGACGACCCTCTAGGCTAGCACGACGCACGACGGCGGACGTGCTACTTGGCGTAAAACACGCGGCCCTCACGGCGCGGCTTGGGCTCCGGGACCTCGGCGGCAAAGCCCAGGATGCAGTGGCCAATGCCCTCGTAGTCGCCCTCCACGCCCAGCTCGGCGAGGATGGCCTTGCCCTCCGGCGTGTCAAACTCCTCGCGCGCACGGTGGATCCAGCAGCTGCCCAGCCCGAGCGCGTGCGCGGCGAGCATGAGGTTGCCCATCACGAGGCTGCCGTCGTACACGCGGTTGCGCTCCTCGCGCGGCGCCAGCACCACGAGCACCACCGGAGCGCCGTAGAACGGGTCGGTGCCCGGCGCCGCCCCCATGACCTCGGCGTTCATGCGGGACAGACGGTCTCGCAGCTCACGGTTGGTCACGGCCACGACGATGGGGCCCTGACGGTTCATGCCGCTCGCTGCCCAGAGGCCCGCCTCGACGACCTGGTCTATCTGCTCGTCTGACGGCATCTCGTCGGTGTAGGCACGGCAGCTGCGGCGCTCCTCCATGGCCTCGATGATCTTGTTCGTGGCACCCATAGCAACCTCCTCGTCTTGCGTT
Organism: uncultured Atopobiaceae bacterium; assembly: GCA_944321515.1. GTDB lineage: Bacteria > Actinomycetota > Coriobacteriia > Coriobacteriales > Atopobiaceae > Thermophilibacter. The sequence goes on from CALULO010000005.1 coordinate 125,432, forward strand.
CTCCTTGCGTTCGTTATACCCCAAAGCAGGAGATGTCCGCAGGGGCGCCCGGCGAAAGGGTCCACGCCCGCCGCCGGGCCGCCCGGCCGGCGACGGGAGGACGCAAACGGCCCCGTTATCTACCCGAGCTCAGGACAATAAATCATTGCATCATCTAAGAAACCGCAGGTAACATGCCTCTAGTGGTCAGATTCCAGCCCGTTATTAGCCTGTGCTCAGGATAATAACGCCCAGCCAATAACGCCCGGCGAGAAGAACCTCTGGACGCCCGCGGAGGGCACCTACACCGACCTCGTGACCGGGGAGTCCTCGCAGTTCCAGGGGTTCGCGCTGGAGGCGTGAGGCTTCCGGTGGTGGGTACGCGGGTGGGCCAGGCGCCCGCCCAACCCGCGGCGCCCGCCGAGACGGTGGCGACAGACCCCCCTGGCCGTCTGTCCCTCCCGCGACGCCCGCCCGACCCGCGACGCCCGCCGAGACGGCAGCGCCTGCTCACCCCGCGACGCCCGCCGCGGCGAGGAAGGTCGCCATCGCCGGCGTTACGGATCGGCGGCGGTGTCGGACAACGAAGAGGTCGCGCCGCAGCTCGAGGCCGTCCACCGCGAGCACGGCGAGCTGACCCGCGGCCACCTCGCGCTCCACGAGCGCCGCCGGCAGCACCGACACGCCGAGCCCGGACGCCACGGCCGCCTTGAGGGCCTCGGTGGAGACGCTCTCCCAGACGGGTGACGTAGCGAGGCCCCGCTCGGTGAGCGCCGCCTCCAGGAGCTCGCGCACGCCGCTGCCGCGCTCGCGCAGGAGGAGGCGCTCGTCCGCGAGGCCCGCCGGCGTGAGGCGCTCCCCCGCGCGCGTCGGCGGGCCCACCACCACGAGCTCGTCGTGGGCGAATGCCGCAACCTCGAGGTCCTTCTCGTGCACAAGCCCCTCGATGAGCCCGAGGTCGGCCTCCCCGAAGGCCACGTCGCGCTCCACGGCGCGCGAGTCCTCCACCCGCACGAGCGGCCGCACCTGAGGCGCCTCCCGCGCAAGCCGGGAGAGCAGGCGCGGCAGGTGGCAGGTCCCGCACGTGATGCTCGACGCCAGGCGCAGCGTCTCGACCCCGGCGGCGTCGCCCATCGCACGCTCGAGGCCGTCAAGCCCCTCGAGGACGTCTCGGGCGTGGGAGAGCAGGCGCGCGCCCTGCTCGGTGAGGCGCATCCGCCGGCCGTCCCGGTCAAAGAGCGCCACGCTGAAGTGCAGCTCGAGGTCGCGCACGGCCTGGCTGACCGACGGCTGCGAGACGCCCAGCTCGCGCGCCGCGGCACTCACGCCGCCGGCCTCGCAGACGGCGCGGAAGAGCTCGAGGTGCCTGATCGTCATGCGTCCTGCCATGGCCCCATCCATCGTTTTTTCTTGATAGGTTACATACGTATAATAGTAATTTACATATGGACATGCGAGCGGTACCTTCTGGTCTGAGCAGACGAGAGACTGGGAGGTCTCATGGGCGCGAATGCCGGCGAGAAGGACGAGAGGGACGCGGGGCTCACGGGAGGGACGCACTCCGCGGGCGGCACGAACCCCTCGGGCGGCGCAGGCCCCGCAGGGGGCACACGTTCCACAGTCGACGCAAGCTCTGCAGAGGTCGGGGAGGTTGCGCGTGCAAGAAGCGCAACCACATCATGCACAACCTCACAGAGCACGCCATATAGCAACAATTCGGGAGATTGCGCATGCAGTGGTTCAAATTCTTGCATGCATAACCTCAATATGCGGAACACTACTGCAAACCTCAATACGCGAGACACTACTGCAGGCCCCAACACGCGAGACACTGCCGCGGGCCCCGTGCCCGAGGAGCCCGCGGGGCTCACGTCCGAGGAGGCCGCGCGCAGGCTCGCGGAGGTGGGGCCCAACGAGGTCGCCGAGAGGCGACGCAACCCCGTGCTCGCGTTCCTCAGGCGCTACTGGGGCCCGATGCCGTGGCTGCTGGAGCTTGCCGCCGTGCTGGCGCTCGTGCTCGGGCACGTGACGGAGGCTCTGGTCATCTTCGTGCTGCTCACGGTCAACGCCGTGGTCGGGCAGGTCCAGTCCTCAAGCGCGCGACGCGCCGTGGAGCTCCTCCGACGCGACCTCACCGTCCCCGTGACCTGTCGGCGCGACGGCGCGTGGCGCCCCGTGCCCGCCCGCGAGCTCGTGCCGGACGACGTCACCTCCCTCGAGCTCGGGCAGATCGCACCGGCAGACGCGCGCGTTCTCTCCGGGGACGCCGAGGCGGACCTCTCGGCCGTGACCGGCGAGTCGCTCCCCCGCACGGTCGGCCCCGACGACGAGCTGCCCGCCGGCGCCGTCATCACTCGGGGCTCGCTGCGCGCCGTGGTCACCGCCACCGGCGAGCGGGCCGCAACCGGGCGCACAGCCGCCCTCGTGAGGGACGCCCGCCCGCGCTCCCGTCAGCAGGAGCTGCTCTTCTCGATCGTCCGCTACATGATGTACGTGGGCGTGGCGGCCTCGGTGGTCGTGGGCGCGTGGGCGCTCGCCCACGGGCGCGGCCCCTTGGACGTGGCCTCGCTCGTGGTGACCTTCCTGATGGGCGCCGTGCCCGTGGCCCTGCCGGCCGTGCTCGCCATCGTCCAGGCGGCGAGCGCGCTGGCCCTCTCACACCGCGGCGTGCTCGTGACGCGGCTCGACTCCGTGGAGGACGCCGCCGCCATAGACGTCTTCTGCCTGGACAAGACCGGCACCATCACAGAAAACCAGCTCGAGGTCACGGCCGTCATCCCGCTTGGAGGACATGGCGAGAAGGACGTGCTGGCCGCCGCCGCGCTCGCCTGCGAGCCCACCGGGGCCGTCCCGATCGACGCCGCGATCCTGCGTCGGGCGCGGGCTGCGGACGACGGAGCGTGGGCCCCCGACGTCGGGGCCGAGCCCGACGCCGGGACCACGGCCGCCGTGAGCGCCCCGTCTGGAGCCCCCGGCACCGACGACGGGGCGTGGGCCGGCGCGCGCCAGGCGAGCTACCGCCCCTTCGACCCGTCGCTCAAGCGCACCGAGGCCGTGGCCGTGCTGGCCGACGGGCGGCGCGTCCTTCTCGCCAAGGGAGCCCCGCGCACCCTCGCCGAGCTCTGCGACGCAGACGCCGCCGCGGTGGCCGAGCGCGCCGCGGAGCTCTCCGCGCGAGGGCTGCGCTGCGTCGCCGTGGCGTCCGGCCCCGACGAGCGGCACCTGGCGCTTCTCGGCCTGCTCGGCCTCTCCGACCCGCCGCGCGCCGACGCCGCCGAGCTCATCTCCCGCGTGCGCGCCCTCGGCATCCGTCCGGTCATGCTCACGGGCGACGACGTGGCAATCGCGCGCGAGGTGGCCGCCAAGGTGGGAATCGGGGCACGGGTGCGCCGGGCCTCCGAGCTGCGCTCGCTGCCCGAGTCGGACCAGCTCGCCCTCGTGGAGGGGGCCGACGGCTTTGCCGAGGTCCTCCCCGAGGACAAGCACCTCATCGTGCGACTCCTCCAGCAGGCCGGCCACTCCGTCGGCATGACCGGCGACGGGGTGAACGACGCCCCCGCCCTCGCGCAGGCCGAGCTCGGCTGCGCCGCCCCGGGCGCCACCGACGTCGCGCGCGCCGCCGCGTCGGCCGTCCTCACCGCCGCCGGCCTCTCCGGCATCGTGGACGCGCTCACGGAGAGCCGCCGCAGCTACCAGCGAATGCTCACGTGGGTCATTAACAAGGTGACCAAGGTCGTCGAGGTCGTGGCGCTCTTCTCGGCGGGCTACGTGCTCACCGGCGACATGCTCGTCTCGCTTCTGGGGATGAGCCTGCTCGTCTTTGCCAACGACTTCGCCACGATGTCCATCGCCACGGACAACGTGCGCGCCACGGACTCCCCCAACGGCTGGCGGCTGCGCTCCATCGTGGCCGCAGCCGGCGTGCTCGGCGTGCTCTTCGCGGCGGAAGACCTCCTGGTGGCGGCGCTCGGCTCCGGGCCCCTCGGGCTTGACCCAGAGGCGGTGCAGACCCTGGTGATGTACGCGCTGGTGGTGAACTCGCAGGTGCGCATCCTCACGGTCCGCGAGCGCGGCCACGCCTGGGCGAGCCGACCCAGCGCGGGCATGCTTGCCGTAGCCGCGGTGGTGACGGCCGGCTTCACGGCGCTCGTGCTCGCCGGCTGGGCCGTGCCCGCGGTGCCGGCGGGCGCCGTGTGCGCCACGCTGGCGGTCTGCGCGGTCGGCGGGCTTGCGCTCGACGTGGCCAAGGTGGCGCTCTTCCGCCGCTTCCACGTGGCGTAGGCCGCGGGCGCGACGTCCTTCTCGCCACTCCGTAGGGCCCCGCCCCGTAGGAGCCAGGCGACACTTTTTCCGCCAGAAGTGTCGTTTGGTTCCTACAGGGTTGAGTCCGTAGGAGCTAGGCGACACTTTGGACGACGGAAATGTCGTTTGGTTCCTACGCAGCCGAGTCCGTAGGAGCTAGGCGACACCTTGTCCGCCAGAAGTGTCGTTTGGCGCCCACAGGCGCAGACGCCCACGGATGTTATGCGCCCATAGACGCAGGCGAGCACAGATGCAAGGAGCCGCCCGCTCCCTCGCGCGCTCAAAAGTGACGCGGCGTCGCCAAAGTGATACCCTCCGGGGGCGAGAAGAACGACAAGCCCCCAGGGAGGGACCACATGGCACAGCGTAACGTCGCCCCGCTCCAGCGCTCGACCGTCCGGCGCACGCTCCGACGCTTCTGGGACGTCACCCGCATGCAGCCCGGCATCACCGCGCTCGCCGTCGTCACGTCGGCCGGCTACATAGCGCTTCTGACCTATGCCAACACCTACGTGATGGGCCTCATCGTGGACCGCGTGCAGGCGGGCCCCGTCGCCGCCGACCAGGTCCCCGCGGTCTTCGGCCCGTACGTGGTCGCGCTGCTGGTCGTGAACGCCGTGGGGCAGGCATTCTCCAAGCTCCAGGACTATGCCGTCTACAAGCTGGAGATCAACGGGAACTACCACCTCTCGCGCCTGTGCTTCGACACGCTCTCCAACCAGTCCATGACCTTCCACACCAGCCGCTTCGGGGGCAGCCTCGTGAGCCAGACCACGCGCTTCACGGGAGGCTACTCCGCGCTCGTGGACGTGGTGGTCTACTCCCTCATCCCCACGGTCGCCTCTGTGGTGTGCACCTTCGTGACGCTCGCGCCGGTGGTGCCCAGCTACATGGCCATCCTCACCGTCCTCCTGGTGGCCTACGTCGCGGTGGCGACCCACCTCTACCACAAGATCCTGCCGCTCTCCCAGAGGACTGCCGCGGCGCAGAACCGCCTCTCGGGCGTGCTCTCCGACGCGGTGACCAACATCCTGGCCGTCAAGACCTGCGGCCGAGAGGACTACGAGCGCGGCCTGTTCGACGACGCGGCCACCGCGGCGCGCGAGGCGGAGTCCCGCAGCATGCACGCCACCATGCGCCGCGGCTTTGCCACCAGCACGCTCATCACGCTGATCATGCTGGTGGTCTCGGTCTTCGTCGCGGGGGGCAACGCGTGGCTCGGCATCTCGGCGGGCACGCTCGTGATGATGTTCACCTACACCTACCAGCTCTCCATGCGCTTCAACTACATCAACTCCATGATGCAGCGCATCAACCGCGCCCTCGGCGACGCCTCGGAGATGACGCGCGTCCTGGACGAGCCCCGCCTCGTGGAGGACGCCCCCGGCGCGCCCGACCTCGTCGTGACGCGCGGCGCCATCGACTTCGACCACCTCGGGTTCGCCTACCACGACGCGGCGGCCGGCGAGAAGGTCTTCGAGGACCTGACGCTCCACATCCCCGCGGGCCAGCGCGTGGGCCTCGTGGGCCGCTCCGGGTCCGGCAAGACCACCCTCACCAAGCTGCTGCTGCGCCTCGACGACGTGCAGGACGGCCACATCTACGTGGACGGGCAGGACGTCTCCGCCTGCACCCAGCAGAGCCTGCGCCGGAGCATCGCCTACGTCCCGCAGGAGGCGCTGCTCTTCCACCGTTCCATCCGCGAGAACATCGCCTACGGCAGGCCCGACGCCACCGAGGAGGACATCTGGCGCGCGGCCCGGCTTGCCAACGCCGCCGAGTTCATCGAGCGCCTCCCGTCGGGACTCGACACGATGGTCGGCGAGCGCGGCGTCAAGCTCTCCGGCGGGCAGCGCCAGCGCGTCGCCATCGCCCGCGCGATCCTGGCCGACGCGCCAATCCTGGTCCTCGACGAGGCCACCTCCGCGCTCGACTCCGAGTCCGAGGCGCTCGTGCAGGGCGCGCTCGAGAACCTCATGGCCGGCCGTACGTCAATCGTGGTCGCGCACCGCCTATCCACCGTGGCGGCGCTCGACCGGATTGTGGTCCTCGCCAACGGGAGGGTCGTGGAGGACGGCACGCACGCCGAGCTCTCGGAGGCCGGCGGGGAGTACGAGCGCCTCTGGGACCGCCAGACCGGGGCCTTCCTCGAGGGCGAGTAGGCGACCCGGGCGCACTCCCTACCCTACCCGCGCAGCTCCTCGGCCAGGTAGCGGCCGGTGACGCTCTCCGGGCACGCGGCCACCTGCTCGGGCGTGCCCGTGCAGACCACACGCCCGCCGGCCTCGCCGCCGCCGGGGCCCATGTCGATCACCCAGTCCGCGTTCGCGATCATATCCAGGTCGTGCTCAATCACCACGACCGTGGCCCCGTTCTGGATGAGACGCTCGAGCACCCCGAGGAGCACCCCCACGTCAAGCGGGTGCAGGCCGATCGTGGGCTCGTCAAAGACGAAGAGCGCGTCGGCCTGGTCGCGCGTGAGCTCGCTCGCGAGCTTGAGTCGCTGGGCCTCCCCGCCCGAGAGCGCCGGCGTGGCCTCGCCGAGCGTGAGGTAGCCGAGGCCCAGGTCGGAGAGGACCGCCAGCTTGGCCTTGGCCGTGCGCAGCCTGGTCCCGGCAAGCGCGTCCGCCGCCTCGTCCACCGTGAGGGCGAGAAGGTCGGGCAGGCTGGGGCCGCCGTCCGAAAGCGGGACCTCCCAGGCGGCGCGGGCGTAGCGGGCGCCGCCGCAGTCCGGGCAGGGCACGTCCACGTCCGGCAGAAACTGCACGTCAAGGGAGACCTGGCCCGTGCCGTCGCAGGTAGGGCAGCGCAGGCTCCCGGTGTTGTATGAGAACGCGCCCGCCTTGAGGCCGCGCTCGCGGGCCGCGTCGGTCTTCGCGTAGGCGCGGCGCAGGTCGTCGAGGACGCCGGAGTAGGTGGCGACCGTGGAGCGCACGTTGGCGCCAATCGGCGTGGCGTCGATGAGGTTGGCGCGCCGGATGCCCTCGGCGTCCACCGAGCGGACGTGGACCGGCAGGGCCTCCCCCGCCACGGCCGCGCGCAGGGCGGGCACCAGGCTCTCCAGCACGAGCGTGGTCTTGCCGCTGCCGGAGACGCCGGTCACCGCCGTGAGCCGCCCGCGCGGGATCTTGACCGAGAGCGGGCGCACCGTGTGGATGGCGCCCGTCTCAAGCCTGATCGCCCCGCGCTCGAAGACGTCCCCCGCGGCCGCGCGGCGACGGGCTCGCACGTCCTTCTCGCCGGAGAGGAACGGCGCGATCCGCGACCCCGGGTCCTTCTCGACCTCCGCCACCGGGCCCTGGGCGATAACGCGGCCGCCGTTGGCACCGGACCCCGGGCCGATCTCGACGAGCCAATCCGCATGGCGCAGCACCCGCACGTCATGGTCCACGAGCACCACGGAGTTGCCGTCCGCAAGGAGGTCGTCCACCACGCCGAGCAGGCCCTCCACGTTGGAGGGATGCAGGCCGATGGAGGGCTCGTCCAGCACGTAGAGCACACCGGTGGTGCGGTTGCGCACGGCGCGGGCTAGCTGCACGCGCTGGCGCTCGCCGGTGGAGAGCGTGGCGCTGGCGCGGTCCAGGCTCAGGTACCCCAGCCCCAGCTGGGCAAGGCGCTCCATGGGCTCGGCCATCTCGGAGCAGATGGTCTCCGCCATCGGGCGGAGCTCCGCGGGCACCGTGCCCGGCACGCGCGGCACCCAAGCCGCGAGCTCGTCCAGGGTCATCGCCGTGGCGTCCGCGAGCGTGCGGCCGTCCACCACCGGGCCGCGCGCCGCCTCCGAGAGCCGGGTGCCCCCGCAGTCAGGGCACACGTCCTCGCGCAGGAACCTCGCCACGCGCGCGAGGCCCTTCTCGTCCTTTGCCTTGGCGAGCGCGTTCTCCACGGTGTAGACGGCGTTGTAGTAGGTGAAGTCCAGCTCGGCGAAGTTGTCGCCCCTCTTGGCCTTGTAGAGGATGTGGCGCTTCTCGGCCGGGCCGTGGAAGACGATCTGGCGCTCCTCGGGCGTGAGCTCGCGGAAGGGGACGTCCGTGCGCACGCCCATCTCCCGGCAGACCTGCTTCATGAGGTCCCACATGAGGCTGCCCCACGGCAGGACCGCCCCGTCGTCGATGCTAATCGACTCGTCCGGCACGAGGCTCGCCTCGTCGACCGTGCGCACGACGCCCGTGCCGCCGCAAGTGGGACAGGCGCCGCCGCTGTTGAAGGCGAGGTCCTCCGCCCCGGGCCCGTAGAACTCCCTGCCGCAGCTGGGGCAGGTGATCGGCTGCATGAGCGCCACGGCCATGGACGGCTCGGCGTGGGCACCGCAGTGCGGGCACCGGTGGCTGCCGAGGCGCGAGAAGAGCAGGCGCAGGTAGTTGAGGAGCTCGGTGGAGGTGCCGAAGGTGGAGTGCACGCCCCCGACGCCCGGCCGCTGTCGCAGCGCGAGGGCCGCGGGCACGTGCCGCACCTCGTCGACGGTGGCGCGGGCCGTCTGCCCGATGCGACGACGTGTGTAGGTCGAGAGCGCGTCCAGGTAGCGGCGGCTGCCCTCGGCGTAGAGGGTGCCGAGCGCCAGCGAGCTCTTGCCCGAGCCGGAGACGCCCGCGATTCCCACGAGGCACCCCAGCGGGATGTCAACGTCCACGTTCTTGAGGTTGTGCACGCGCGCGCCACGCACCTCGATGTGGTCCGGCTGGATGCTCCCGGGCATCACGGCCCCCTTCCCGACGGTCGTCCTACCCGCCGATGATACGCCACGGCGAGAAGGACGCGGCGCTCCTCGCCGGCCGCGGGGGCGGCTGCGAACAGGGGGCGGGCGGCAGGTCCTTCTCGCCCCTAGCGCACGTAGGGCGCCAGCGCCGCGGACCAGCGGGCGAGAAGCCGCTCCAGGCTCCACGAGGCGTTGGCCGGGCTCGTTGACGGCAGGACCTCGGCCTCGATCCCCGTCACCGGCTCCAGCCAGCGCCGATACAGCCGCCCCGCCGTGCCACCGTTGCAGAGCACTGCCTCGAGGGGAGCCGCGCGCGTGATGCGCGCCACGTCGGACGGCGTCACGTTCTTGATGGACGCGTCCGAAGACCCGCGCACGTCGCAGCTCTCGATCACGTCCCAGAGCGCCACGCCGTGGCGCAGCAGCAGGGCCCGCTTGCCGGGGACGTCACCCACCGCGGGCACCTCCTCGCCCACCACCGACGCGAGCACCCGCCAGAAGCGGTTCTGCGGGTTGCCGTAGTAGAACTGGTTCTGGCGCGAGAGCACCGACGGGAACGACCCCAGCACGAGCACGCGGCACCGCTCGTCGAAGACCGGCTCGAAGCCGTGGGATATGTGCTGATAGTCCGCCATGCGCCCATGGTATCGCGTTTTCTCGTCGGGAAGGGCCTCCTCCGAAAGGACGGGGCCTCGCGCGTGGTGCGCTGGTTGCGCGGGTTGCGCCGCCGGGCGCGCGGCGCGGGTTGCGCGGGTTGTGCCGCCGGGCGCGTTGCGCGAGGTTGCGCGTGCAAATTCTGAAAGCACACAATGCGCAGTCGACGGATTGCGCGCCATTTCGGATGCTTCTGGGCGGTTGTGCATGCAATGGTTACGTCGTTTGCACGCACAACCGCGGGTACGGCCAGCAAGCGTGCCGGCGCCGCACTCCTACGGCATCCCGCCGGCCAGCGTCCTCCAAGCCCCGACCGCACGCCCGCGCCCCTGCCGGCCGCCCCCTACCGCCCGGCGAAGCGCACACAACGCTCGTCGGGTTTCCGACGTCAATGACCGACGCAACGTTTAAGTTTTGTGGATATGGGCAACCAGCCTCAACCCCCGAGAGGAACCCATGCTCGAGCTACCCTGTGACATCACCGACCCGCTGGGGCTGCACGTGCAGCTCGCGGTGCTGCTTGCCGGCGAGGCCGGCCGCTGGCGCAGCCGCGTCACCCTCTCGCATGCGGGACGCACCGTGGACGCGCGGCAGACGTTCGACCTCATGATGCTTGGCGTGCGACCCGGCGAGCACGTGGTGGTGCGCGTGGACGGCCCCGATGAGGCCACCGCCGGCGCCGCGATCAAGAAGCTGCTCGCCACGTTCTAGCCGACGCTCGGGAGGGCGCGGCGCCCGCCGCGGAGCCATCGCGAGCGGCTAGACGCCCGCAGCGCGTCCAGCCACAGCACGCGCAACCGCGCATCTTTGGTCACGATGAGTTTGCGCATGCAAAAGGCGAAACTATCTCATGCGCAACCTCCCCCAGTTGGGCTGAGTTGGCGAGAAGAACCTTCTTGTGCATGATTTGCTTCCACTTTTTGCACGCACAACCTCACGCATAAGCTCGGGGGCACGCACAGCCTCACGTGCACAACCTCGGGGGCGCGCACAGCATCCCCCGCCCCCGCGCGTTGCCGAGCCCCGCACGCGTGCGCCCCTCGCCCACGGCGGCCCCGCGCCGCCCCGGAGCCCGCCGGCCAGCTACCTCCGGACGCGCGACTCGAAGCGGCGGTACATGAGCCCGCCGGCAACCGCGAGCACCACGGCCACCGCCACCGAGGCCGCGGCCACCGCGTAGTTGCCGTCGCCGAAGGCCGAGGCGGCAACCGTCGACGTCACCACCGAGGGAATCCGCCCCAGCGTGCAGATGGCAAGCGTTGCGCCGAAGCGCATTTTCGTGAGACCCGCGAAGTACGTGAGGAAGTCCTTGGGCGTGCCCGGGATCAGGAAAACAACCAGCATCAGCAGCTCCAAGCGACGCGCGTCGGAGAGCCAGCTGAAGCGCTCGAGGCTCCCGCGGTCAAAGAACACGCCCACGAGACGCCAGCCCCAGCGGCGCACCGCCCAGTAGATGACGCTCGACGCGACGGCCGAGGCCACCAGGCACAGCAGCGTCCCCTCCCAGAGCCCAAAGGCGTAGCCGCTCGCAAGCTCCACCGGCTCGCCGGGCAGGAACGCCAGCACGATCTGCAGCGCGTTCACCCCGACGATCGCGAGGCGCGAGAGCGCGAAGTGCTCGTCCACGAAGGCCCGGACCGCGGCGGCGTTGGACAGCCACGAGTAGAGCCCCGGAAGCCACCGCCAGCACGCCAGGGCCACGACCATTGCCACGGCGAGAAGGACCCCGACCGCGAGGGCCTTTCGAAGGCGCTGCGAGCGCACCGCCTCGACACGTCCGCTCATCGCCCCGCCCATCGATAGCCGACTCCCCAGACCGTCTCCAGACATCCCCCGTCCGCCCCGGCAGCCGAGAGCTTGGCCCGCACGCGACGCACGTGCTCGCGCTCGACCGAGGGGTCACCGATGGCGTTTCGTCCCCAGACGCGCTGGTAGATGAGGTTGCGATCAAAGACGCGCCCCGGGCTCTCCGTGAGCAGCGCCAGGATGTCGAACTCGATCCGCGTGAGGTCCACACGCGTGCCCGTGGACACGACCTCCACCGTGCGCGCCTCGCAGTCAACCGCCAGGCCTCCGGTAAGGCGCACGTCCCCAGAGGCGTCAGGATCGCGTCGGCGGCGCGCCAGCTGCGCGCGCACGCGGCTGCCGAGCAGCTCGGGAGAGAACAGCTCGGCCACGCAGTCGTCCTCGCCGACCGCAGGGCGCCCGGGCTGGTCGCCCTCACACACGCGCACCGTGAGCAGCACGACGGGACAGCCCAGCCGGTCGCGCAGCCGTCTGCAGATCTCGAGGCCGTCCATCCCCGGCACGCTCACGTCCAGAAGCGCCAGGCCGGCACCGCCCTCGGGCAACTCGGACCCCGACGGCCCGTCGTACGCCACCAGCGCCCGGTAGCCCTCCGTGCGAAAGAGCTCGTCGAGCGTGGCCGCTATGGCCCGCCCGTCGTCGACGATCAGTATGCGCGGTGCGTCCACCATTGGGCTTCCCCCTTCGCATGAACATGACGCAGGGCGACCGCCGTCGCCCCGGTACCCCACCCCCAGGGTCCTCACCGCCCAGAATGAAGAAGCGCCGGCGAGAAGAACCGTCAGGGAGCGAGCACCCCTGTCGAGCGCGGGCTCGGCGGTCGCGCGGGCACCCCGACGCAAACGCGCGAGCGCCGGCGCCCGTCCGCGCGGGCCAAGCCGCCGCGCAGGCCCCGCAGGCGGCGCGCGAGTCGCCGCGCGCCGCCGCTGGGGTGACAACGATTCTGCCCTCCGGGCCCACGCGAGGCCATCGAGCGGGCTTACGCTCGGGTGACGCTTTGGTAAGGTTCCGAGCCGCCGGGGCAAGCCCGACATCCCTAGGATGCCGGGCGAGCCTAATGGAAGGCTAACGGGCGCCTAAAGGATGCCTGAGGTTCGCCAGCGGGCCGCCTAGCGTCGAATCTCGCTCAGGGCCACGCGAACCGCCTCGTCCTCGTCGTCGGTAACCACGACGAGCTCCGGGTCCAGCGGGGAGATGTTGCCGGCGTCCATGACCGTGCCCTCGATCCACTCCATGAGACCACGCCAGTAGTCGGTGCCAAAGAGCACCACCGGGGTTCGCGTGACCTTGTGCGTCTGGACCAGCGTGAGCAGCTCGAAGGTCTCGTCGAGCGTACCGAAGCCTCCCGGGAAGATAATCGCCCCCTGCGAGTACTTCACGAACATCGTCTTGCGCACGAAGAAGTAACGGAAGGTCATGCCGAGGTTGACCCACTTGTTGATGCCCTGCTCGTGCGGGAGCTCGATGCCCAGGCCCACGGACTTACCGCCCGCCTTGGCCGCACCGCAGTTGACGGCCTCCATGATGCCCGGGCCGCCACCGGTGATCACGGCGACGCCCGCCTGGGCGAGCTTTCTGCCCACGTGGCGCGCGGCGCGGTACATCGGGTCGGTGCGCGGCGTGCGGGCCGAGCCGAAGCAGGTAACGGCCGGGCCGAGCTCCGCAAGCGCACCGAAGCCGTCCACAAACTCGGCCTGGATGCGCAGCACGCGCCAAGGGTCCATGTGAAGCCAGTCGGTAGGGCCCTCGGGCGCGAGGAGGTTGCCGGTGGTGGTGTCGGAGGGGATCATCGGCCCGCGCATGATCACGGGTCCGCGGTGGTAGGTGGTGCCGAGGGGGTCCTCGGAAGCGCTCGTGGCGCCGGGGGTGCTGGTCGCGGCAGCGTCAGGCGTGGAGGCGCTGGCGCCGGCAGCCGTGGTCGTGTCGTCGGGGACCGTGCCGAGGTCCTTCTCGTCTGTCATCTGGGTACTCCTTTCGTCTGACGTCCCACGCTACGCGCGGCGCGTCAGCGACGGGTAAGCGAGCGATACCAGTTGTGTACCCAGTTGTGACGAAAGGGCCCCGTCGGGACAGAGCCGGCCGAGATGGGCCGGGAGACCCTGGTCGGGACAAGCCGGAACGGGGCGTAGCGCCCGACCGGTGCAGGACAAGAGAGGCGCAGCCGTCACTCCCCGCTCTCGAAGTGCTCCGGGGACTCGATGCCCCAGAGCGTCACGGGCAACGAGCCCTGGCCCTCGTCCACGTATGAGACGACCCACGTGGCGCCCGGCTTAATGACGCCCACGCCGGTCAGCAGCTCGGAGCAGTCCAGCGTGCCGGTTGCGCCCACGGGCACCTGGCCGCGCCGGTGCCCTCCCAGCTCTCCGTCGACGACCTCCACCTCCAGGGTCTGGGCCTCCTCGTCGCGCGCGGTCACCCTCACCCAGAGGTAGGCCAGGTCGGACTCGGCGGGAGCGGAGGCGCTGACGGAGGCGTCGGAGGTCGCGCTCCCGTCGGAGCCGGCGCCGGCATCGGCGCTGCCCAGGGCAGTCGCGGCGGCCCAGGCCACCGCGGCGATCACGAGCAGCACGAGCGCCGCCTGCAGCATCCTCGTCCTTCTCGCCAGCGTCATGGGCGCTCCTTTAGCAGGTGACGGAGCCATCCAGGTGGTGGAGCCATCTAGATGACGGAACTATCCAGGTAGTGGAACCATCGTAGCTCCCGGGACGGAAAGCGGCGACAGACGGCCCCGCGGGCGGGGCCGTTGCCTGGCCAGCGGAAGGCGCCGGCCTCGCAACGGCACCGGCCTCGCAACGGCATCCCGCTTCGCGCTACGCCAGGCCCAGGGCCATCCCCGCGAGCCGCACCACGAACGCCACGACCCAGGCGACGACGCACTGCATGGCTATCACGGCCCACATCATCTTGCCGCCGAGCTCATTTCTCACCGCCGAGACCGCGGCGACGCACGGCGTGTAGAGCAGCGTGAACGTCAGGAACACAAAGGCCGTGAGCGGTGTGAACATGGTCGCCAGCGCCGCGGTGGAGCCACCGAGGAGAACCGTCAGCGTAGCCACCACGTTCTCCTTTGCGCCGAAGCCCGCGGCCAGCGCCGCAGCGGCCTGCCACGTGCCGAAGCCGAGCGGCACGAACACCGGCGCGAGCAGCGTGCCAAGCGCCGCCAGCATGCTCGCGGACTGGTCGTCCACCACGTCGAGCCGCACGTCGAAGGTCTGCAGGAACCAGATGACCACGCTCGCCACGAAGATGATCGTGAACGCCTTGGTGGCGAAGCCCTTGGCCTTCTCCCACGCCAGGTGCAGCGTCGTGCGCAGCGTGGGCAGGCGGTAGTTGGGCAGCTCCATCACAAACGGGACCGGGTCCCCGCGGAACGCCGTGTGGCCCAGCACCAGCGCCACGAGCACGCCCACCACCATGCCCATGAGGTACATGGCGATCATGACCAGCGGGGCGTAGTCCGGGAAGAACGCGGCAGAGAAGAGCGCGTAGACCGGCAGCTTGGCCGAGCAGCTCATGAACGGCGTGAGCATGACGGTCATCTTGCGGTCGTGCTCGGACGGGAGGGTGCGCGTGGCCATGATCGCCGGCACCGAGCAGCCGAAGCCGATGAGCATCGGCACGAAGCTGCGGCCGGACAGGCCCAGCCGGCGCAGCATCTTGTCCATCACGAAGGCCACGCGCGCCATGTACCCGGAGTCCTCCAGCACGGAGAGCAGGATGAACAGCACCACGATGACCGGCAGGAACGAGAGCACGCTGCCCACGCCCGCAAACACGCCGTCGATCACGAGCGCGTGCACCACCGGGTTGAGCCCGAAGGCCGTAAGCGCGGCGTCCACCTGCGCAGTCACCCAGTCGATGCCCAGGGCCAGCAGGTCGGACAGGCGCTGGCCCACCACGTCGAAGGTCAGCCAGAACACGAGCGCCATGATGGCGATAAACACCGGGATGGCCGTGTACCTGCCGGTGAGGATGCGGTCCGCCGCCACCGAGCGCGCGTGCTCGCGGCTCTCGCGCGGCTTGACCACGCACGCGGCGCACACGCCCTCGATGAAGCTGAAGCGCATGTCCGCGAGCGCGGCCATGCGGTCGCGGCCGGACTCGTCCTCCATCTGGGTGATGATGTGCTCCACGGCGTCGAGCTCGTTCTGCTCCAGGCCCAGGGCCTCCGTGACCAGGCGGTCGCCCTCGATGAGCTTGGTCGCCGCAAAGCGCACCGGGAGGTTGGCCGCGGCGGCGTGGTCCTCGATGATGTGGCAGATGCCGTGGATGCAGCGGTGGAGCGCCCCGCCGTCCGCGCCGTGCTCGTCGCAGAAGTCCACGCGGCCGGGGTGCTCGCGGTAGCGTGCCACGTGCAGCACGTGCTCCACCAGCTCCGAGATCCCCTCCCCGCGCGCGGCCGAGATCGGGACGACGGGGATGCCGAGCATGGCCTCCAGGCGGTTGACGTCCACGGTCCCGCCGCCGCCCGTGAGCTCGTCCATCATGTTGAGCGCCAGCACCATCGGCCGGTCGAGCTCCATGAGCTGCAGCGTCAGGTAGAGGTTGCGCTCGATGTTGGTGGCGTCCAGGATGTCGACTATCGCGTCCGGGGCGGCCTCCAGGATGAACTTGCGGGAGACCACCTCCTCGCTCGTGTACGGGCTGAGCGAGTAGATGCCCGGCAGGTCCGTGATCGTTGCCTCGGGGTGACCCTTGATCTGGCCGTCCTTGCGGTCCACCGTGACCCCCGGGAAGTTGCCCACGTGCTGGTTGGAGCCCGTGAGCGCGTTGAAGAGGGTGGTCTTGCCGCAGTTCTGGTTGCCGGCGAGGGCCAGGCTGATCGGCCGGCCGGCCGGGATCGCGGCGCCCTGCCGGCGCGGCGCGTAGGTCCTCTCGCCGGAGCGCTCGCCGATGGCCGGGTGCGCCGAGGCCTGGATGCGCTCCGCCCCGTGGGCGGCCTCGTGCGCGTCGTGCACGTCGGTGAGCGCGATGCGCGCTGCGTCGGCCGAGCGCAGCGTGAGCTCGTAGCCGCGCAGGCGGATCTCCAGCGGGTCGCCCATCGGGGCGCGCTTCATGAGCGTGACCTCAACGCCGGGCGTGAGCCCCATGTCCAGGATGTGCTGCCGGAGCGACGCCTCCTCGCAGTCCACCGACGCGACCACAGCGTCCTTACCGATCTCTAGCTCGTCCAGCGTCATCCGTGCCCCTCTCGATGCTTTGTTCGGACGTCATTCTACCGCGTGCCGACACGGTCGGAGCAGGCGAGAAGAACCGCGGCAGAACCGCGACGCCAAGTCGGAAGAACCCGGGACGGGACGTGGCGACGGGACTTAGCTACAGCCTCCCGGCCACGGCGTGGGCCGCCACGAGGGCCACGCCGACGAGGAAGAACCCGACGTGCCAGCCGACGGGGCGGGACAGGCGGGCCCGCACGGGCACCAGCATGCACGCCCCGGAGGCGAGAAACGCCACGAGCGCCGCCCAGCCCAACACGTAGGCGGACGGGCTCGCCCCGGAGCCGTAGGCCATCGCGGCCGCCCCGTGCACGGCGGACGTCACGCACAGGACGGCTGACGCCCGAACGTGCCCGGGGACACCGTCCCTCCCGCCACGCTGGCCACCGCGCGTGCGCACCAGGTAGACCACCAAATAGGCAAGCGCGACAAGGGCCACGAGGGCGCTTGCGATCTCAACGAGGAGCACGGGGGTCATAAGGCCTCCTTCTGCGTGCGGAACATCCGTCCGTTCTGTCTGGCAGAAGAAGTTAGCCTAAGCTCACTTTCGGGACAAGAGCGTACACGAGCTCTCCAAGGGGCCGTCACGTCGGCCGGGCTCACGCGCGCCGCCCATGCGCGGCTCCCGCATGACGCGATGCCACAGGCCACGCACCGTGCGTCCTGCCCGCCCGACGCCCTCCGCCCTACCGCACGAGCAGCGCCACGCCAAGCGCCCCGGGACCGCAGTGCGAGGTGATGACGTCCCCTGTGTGGTACCAGTCCACCTGCTCAAACCCGAGTCCTTGAGCGTGCTCGGTCGCCGCACGCTGCACCTGCTCGGGCAGGCCCGGGCTCTTCACGAAGACGATGCGCGCCGGGTCGAACTCCTCCCCAAGGGCCAGGTGATCGATGAGGCTCACCGCCGCGCCGGACATGGAGCCGCGCAGCTTCTTGGTGGCCACGAGCTTGCCCTCCTTGACCTCCACCACGGGCTTGATCTTGAGCAGCGTGGCACCGAGGAAGGCCACGTTGGAGAGGCGGCCGCCCGCACGCAGATAGCCGAGGTCGCCGGGAAGAAACGCCATGCGCACCCGCGCGGCCGTGGCCGCGGCGAAGTCGCGCGCCTCCTCGACGCTGGCCTCCGGGTGCTCGCGGACCCAGGCGGCGGTCTCGCGGACCACGAGCCCCTGGCCTATCGTGACGTGACGGGTGTCGACCGTGGTCACGTAGTCGCGACCCTCTGCCGCCGCGAGCGCAGAATCCAGAGAGCAGGTGGTCACCGAAGAGTACGCGACGTGGAGGATCTGGGCATCCGGCTCCGCGGCGTGGATGCGGTCGAAGGCCGCCTGGAAGTCTGCCGGCACGCAGCCGCTCGTACGCGGCAGCACGCCGAGCTGGCGGCACTCCTCGAGCATCTCGGAGGGTGAGATCGTGCCGTCGTCGACGGTCTTCTCGCCGATGGTCACATGCATCGGAACCAGCTCGACGCCAAGCTCGGCTGCCTCGGCAGCCGGAAGGTCGCAGCCAGTCTCCGCCGTGATGATGACTCGTGCCATCCCGTCCCCTCTCCGCCGTCCCCCGGCCGGTTTGAAAATATCCCTGGCAGAATCGCAGAACACACCAACAAAAGCATTGTACGCACAACGAGGATTCAAATTATCTGCACGGCCGCGCCAATCGGTGACTGTGGCTTTTACGCATACGCGACACAACTTTGGCCGTCGAATGTGAGACTCTAGTAAGGTTACTAATCGCACGAGGGGGGGCCACGTCGGAGAGGGCGACGCCCTTGTATCTTGAGCACATCATGTCGCCGGATGACGTCTGCGCCCTTCCCGCCTCCGCGCTGCCGACCCTCTGCCAGGAGATCCGCGACGCCGTCATCACGAGCTCGGCCGCCATCGGGGGACACCTCGGCTCCAACCTCGCCGTGGTGGAGCTCACCGTGGCGCTGCACCGCGTGTTCCGGACTCCGCACGACAAGCTCGTCTTTGACGTCTCGCACCAGACCTACCCGCACAAGATGCTCACCGGCCGCGCGCAGGCGTTCCTGGAGCCGGAGCACTTCGAGGACGTCTCGGGCTTCTCCAGCCCCCGCGAGTCCGAGCACGACCTCTTCTCAATGGGCCACACCTCCACCTCGGTGAGCCTGGCCTGCGGCCTTGCCAAGGCGCGCGACCTCGCCGGCGAGAAGTACGACGTGGTGGCCGTCATCGGGGATGGCTCGCTCTCCGGCGGCCTGGCCTTCGAGGGCCTCGACAACGCGGCTGAGTTGGGCAGCGGCCTCATCATCGTGGTCAACGACAACGAGTGGTCAATCGCGCCCAACCACGGCGGCATCTACCGCAACCTCGCCGAGCTACGCGCCGGCCACCGCCGACCCCGAGTCATGGCACCACGCCGCCCCGTTCGACGCGGCGACGGGCGCGCCCGCCCCGGCGCGCGTCGGGCAGACCTACGCGCAGCTCACCGGCGAGCTTCTGGCCGAGCACATGGCCGCCGACCCAAGCCTCGTGGCCGTGAGCGCGGCCACCCCCTACATCATGGGGTTCACGCCCGAGCTCCGCGAGCGGGCTGGCAGGCAGTTCGTGGACGTGGGCATCGCCGAGGGGCACGCCGTCACCTACGTGACCGGCCTCGCGCGCGGCGGCGCACACCCCGTGCTGGGCGTCTACGCCACCTTCCTTCAGCGCGCCTACGACGAGCTCTGGCACGACCTCTGCCTTAACGCGGCCCCCGCCATCCTCCTGGTCTACGGGGCCTCCGCCTTTGGCAACACCGACGCCACCCACCTGGGCTTCTTCGACGTCCCCATGCTCGGTGCGCTGCCGGGCCTGCCCTACCTGGCGCCCACCTGCCGCGAGGAGTACCTCTCCATGCTCGAGTGGGCGCTCTCCTACCGCGAGGGTCCCGTGGCCATCCGTGTGCCGGCGGCCGGCGTGACGTCGCGCGCGGGCCTCGTCCCCGCCGAGGACTACCTCGACGGATGGGAGGTCACTCGCGAGGGGTCTGACGTGGCCGTGCTCGCGCTCGGCGACGCCTTCCCGCTGGGCGAGAGGGTCGTGGACGAGCTGGCCGCCCGGGGCGTTGATGCCACGCTCGTGAACCCGCGCCGCGCCACCGACGCCGACAGGGACCTGCTCGAGGGCCTTGCCGGGCGCCACCACGTGATAGTTACGATTGAGGACGGCGTCCTCGAGGGCGGCTTCGGCGAGCGCTGCGCCCGCGTGCTCGCCGCCCGTCAGGATGCCCGGACCCTCTGCTACGGGCTGCCGCGCGCCTTCCCGGACCGCTACGACCCCGCCGAGCTTCTCGCCAGCTGCCGCATGACGCCCGAGGCGGTCTGCGACGACGTCATGGCCGCCCTCGGCAGGACCGCCTAGCCTCTGCGCAACCGCCCCCCACGCCGGGCCACACGACCGGCACGTCCTACTGCACGGGTGCGTCCCTACCGCACCGACACGTCCCTACTGGACGCCCTCGTTGCGCAGCTCGGACCGCAGGCGAGAGAGCGTGACCGGCGTCATCCCCAGGAGCGAGGCCACGTACTTGTTCGGCACCAGCTCCATGAGCCCGGGGTTCTTCTTGACAAACCAGAGGTAGCGGTCGCGGGCGCGCAGCTGCGAGACCACGCGGCGCACCTCCCAGTGCTCGCGCCAGGCCTCGGCGACAATGTGCGCGTAGAGCTGGTTGGCGGCAAGGCTCACGCTCAGGAGCCGGTTGATCTCCGAGAGCGGCACGAAGACAACCTTGCTCTCGGCGAGAAGCTCCACCGAGTCCGGCGACGGCTCAGTGAGCTCCGGGCTCGGCGCCAGGACGATGCCCGGCCGCGCCACAAGGCAGTCGGTCACGTCTCGGCCGGAGGAGTCTACGAGGAAGCAGCGCACCACGCCCGAGACGAGAAACCCAACGCGGTCGAGGACCTCCCCCGCGTGCATTATGAGGTCCCCCTTGCGATAGCGCACGAGCGTCGCGTTGGCCGAGAGCGCCGAGAGAACCCCCGTGTCATCTATTCCTACGACGTCCCTGAAGAACGCCTCGAAATCAAATTCGTGTCTCTGCTCCACAGCGCACCTCCCAAGGCTCGCCCACGCCGACGAGAAAAGACCCGATTTACTCTACGCCATCCGGCTCCACGGGGTCGTCAGCCACGGTTCCGGGCGTCTCCATCGCTCCCGAGGGCGCGGCGCCAACGCGGCGCCCCGCCTCATCGGAGGCCTCGCCCGTCACGGGTGCGGCACCCTGTTCGCCGGACTCCCTGGCCTCGCGCGCCTCCGCGAACTTCTCGCGCATCGTCGGGTTCTTCCAGGTGAGCTTCCTGATGGTGAGCTCGTCGGCCTTCTTGTTGGCAAGGCGCAGCTGGTTCTCGGACGAGGTCAGGTACTCCTTCACCTTCTGGAGGCGGCCGATGGCCTTGTCGATCTCGCCGATGGCGTCGTTGAACTTCCTGCTGGCCGTCTCGTAGTTCTTGCCGAACTTCTCCTTGAAGTCCTCGAGCGCGTCCTCGAAGTGCGTGATGTCTATGTTCTGCTGGCGAATCTCCGCGAGCTCGCGCCGGTAGCCCACGGCGTTCTCCGCGGCGTTTCTCAGCAGCGTGATCATGGGGATGAAGAACTGGGGGCGGATCACGTACATCTTCTCGTAGGCCCAGGACACGTCCACGATCCCGGAGTTGTAGAGGTCGCTCTCCGGCTCCAACAGGGAGACCAGGACGGCGTACTCGCAGTTCTTGTTGCGGCGGTCCTGGTCGAGCTTCTTGAAGAAGTCGGCGTTCTTGTGGCGGTTGCGCTCCGAGGAGGCCTCGTCCTCGTTCTTCATCTCGAACATGATGGAGACGACCTCGACGCCGTCCTCCCCCACCTCGCGGAAGACGTAGTCGCCCTTGGAGCCGTCCACCACGTCGTTGTCCTTGTGGAACTCCGCGCCCCGGAAGCCCAGCGACCGCCAGCGGTTGAACTCCATCTCGCAGTGCTGCTCCAGCGTCTCCCCTATGAGCTTGGTCGAGAGGCGCGAGCGCTGGCTGCGCAGGCGCTCGATCTCCGCCTCGCGGTCCCTGATGGTCTGGTCCTTGTAGTTTGCCTGCTCGAGCATCTGCTGCCTGAGCGACGCCTCGACCTGCTCGCGCTCCAGCTTGGCAGAGCGGACCTGCCCCTCCAGCTCCGTGATGCGCTGGCCCTGCTCGCCGGTGGCCTCGCTCACAGCGAGGGCCTTCTCCGTTGCAAAGGCGTCCTCACGGGCCTTGAGCTGGGCCTCGAGCTCTGCCACGCGGCGCTCGGAGACGCCGAGCCTCTCGGAGAGATCCCTCTCGGCGGCCGCGCGCTGCTCGGCAGCGTCCTTCTCGGCCGCGGCGCGCTGCTCCGCGAGGCTCTTCTGCGCGGACGCACGCTCCAGGGCGAGCGCACCCTCGCCCTCCCTCACCTGCGCCTTGAGACGCTCGATCTCCGCAGCGGTCTTCGAGGCGGCGTCCGCGGCCTCCTCGCGCGCCTTGGCCACGGCGGCGGCCACCGCGCTCTCGCGCTCCCGCGCGGCCAGCTGCTCGCGCGCGGCAAGCTCGCGCCGGAACTCAGCGTCACGCACCTGCCGCACGATCTCGGCGTACTCCGTCTCGTCAACCTGAAAGACCTCGCCGCAGTGCGGGCACCTGATCTCGGCCATAGCTCCCCCGTTCCTCTCGTCCCTGACAAGGGTACCCGTCCCACCGGACGGAAATGGGCGAGAAGGGCGTGAGAGGTCGGGCCCGGCGCGTGAGGGGCCCACGGCCCCGGGCCCGGACGCAGGGGGCAAGCGACCCCGGGCCAGCAGGCGAGAAGGACGGCTGGCCACGGGCCCAGACGCGAGGAGGGCCCCGCGGACGCACGTCCACGAGGCCCTCCCGGGTCTCTTGTCCCTCCCGCCGCGGCGAGCCTGGCGTCGGGCGTCGGCGCGGGCCGGCAGGCTAGCGCCCGCCGAAGGGGCTGTACTGCTGCTGGTACTGGTACTGCTGGTACATGTCGACGAGGTCCTGCAGCGAGATGTCCTGGCCGTTGATGTTGACGGTCTCCTCCTGCTGCTGCTCCTGCTGCTCCTGGAGCGCCTCGTCGGAGCCGAGCGTCACGTCGAAGCTCTTCTCCTGGCCGTCGCGCATGACCGTGACCTCCACGGTCTCGCCGATGTCATGCGAGCGCACCGCGAGGATGGCGCTGTCGGCCGAGGTGATCTGCTCGCCTCCGATGGAGGTCACCACGTCGCCCTTCTCGATGCCGGCCTCCGCCGCGGGGCTGCCGTCAGCGACCTCGACCACGTAGGCGCCCGAGGTAGTGCCGAGGCCGTTCGCCTGGGAGTTCTGCGCGTTCACCGTCTGCATGGTCAGGCCGATGTAGGCGTGCGTCACGGTGTCGCCGGCGATGATCTTGTCGGCTATCTCGGTGGCGTAGTCGGATGGGATGGCGTAGCCGATGCCTGCGAAGCTCTCCGTGTCTGAGCTGTAGAGCGTGCAGATGCCAACGAGGCGGCCCTGGTCGTCCACGAGCGCGCCACCGGAGTTGCCCGGGTTGATGGTGGCGTCGGTCTGGATGAGGTTGGTGTAGAGGGTGTTGCCTGAGGTCCCCTGCAGCAACGTGTTGCGCGAGAGCGCGGACACGATGCCCTGGGAGACGGAGTTCTCAAGGCCGAAGGGGCTGCCAACACTCATCACCCAGTCACCGACCTGCAGGTCGGAGGAGTCGCCCACCTGCATGGGGGTCACGGTGTCGCCCTGCAGGTCCGCCTTGATGACGGCCACGTCGCTGGAGGGGTCGGTGCCCACGAGCTCCGCGGAGTAGCTCTTGCCGTCGATGGTCACGGAGATGCTCTGCGCACCATCGACCACGTGGTTGTTGGTGATGATGTTGCCGTCGGTGTCGTAGATGACGCCGGAGCCCATCCCCTCGCCCTCAGCGGTGGTGCAGTAGACGGTGGCCACGGAGGGCAGCGCCTTGGCGGCGACTGCGTTGGCGATGGTGGTGTCCTCGTCGTTGGGGTCGATGGTGACCTGCTGGGTGGTGCCAGCCGTCGCCTGGGTCTGGGTGGTCCCCACCACGCCGGTGCCCAGGAGGGCGCCCACCAGGGCGCCTGCGCCGATCACGCCGCCGACGAGGCCGGCCACGACGGCGCGGGCGGTCCTCCTGCGCGCCTTGTTGCGCTCGGAGGGCTCGGGCTCGCCACCCTGAGAGGCGGGCGGCTCGGGCGAGGCCGGCCCGGTACCCGTCTGCGCGCCGGGGTCGGCCGCGTGCGCGCCGGGGACCGGCGGGGTCAGGACGGTCGGGCGAACCTCGGTGTTCTGAGACTCGCCGCGCTCCTCCGGGGAGGGGGTGCCAAAGGGATACTCGCTCATGTTGTTCTTCCTTCTCTCGTCGACGCGCCGCGTGGGCGCTGCCTTATCGTTCGAGGTCGAATTTACCCCGCCCGCCGCGCCTCAAACGAGGCGTCGCACGAGACCACCGCTGCGGCACGATGCTTTCCGGTTCCTGAAAGCATCCCCTGCCGGGCGTCTCGCGCCCAGGGCGCCCCGCGACAAAAAAGCCGCCCCACTCGGGGGCGGCAAAAGCTCCTATGGGGGCGTGAAAGGGCGCCGGACGCCTCGGGCTAGCGGGCTAGATGCGGAAGAGGTAGCCCACGCCGCGGATGGTCACGATGTGGCTAGCCACCTGCGGGCCAACCTTGGAGCGGACGCGACGGATGTGCACGTCCACCGTGCGCGTGCCGCCGCAGTACTCAAAGCCCCAGACGCGGTGCAGCAGCGTCTCGCGCGAGTAGGCGCGGGAGGGGTGCGTGGCGAGGAAGCTCAGCAGCGAGTACTCCATGAGGGTCAGGTCAACGGGCTTCTCGTCGATGTAAACCTGGTAGGTCGCGAGGTTGATGGTCATGTTGTCCACGGTCACCAGGTCGGCGGGAGCGCTCTCCTCGCCCGGCCACAGCAGCAGCGTGCAGCGCAGCTCGAACTCAGCGAGACCGGCGGTGGAGAGGATGAAGTCGTTGGTACCCTGGGTGGGCATGTGGAGCGTGGCGAGCTTGTCAGGGTCCTGGACCAGAAGCATCGGGATGAAGCCGTTCTCCGCCACAAAGGCGTCGACGGAGTTAAGGATATCCTGCCCCATGCCCTCGCCGTCTAGGATCACGAGGTCGAACTCGTGGCCGGAGCCGACCGCCTGCGAGAAGGTCTCCTCGTTGGCCAGCGCAATGGACACGTCGATGGCGTGCGAGAGCTCGCGCATGCGATCGTGCAGCCGCGTGCTCGCGGATATGAGCAGGATGTTCTTATGGTGCATCCTTCGTGCCTCCCAACATGGACACATGTATTTGCAAAGAGTACCACAAACGCCCCCGCGAACACGGGGGCGTTTAAGCAAATACTCAAATGAAGCGCAGCTCGGAGGCGGTCCGCCGAGCTGCGCTTAACACGTCAGAAACGCTGTGTTCGGCAAGAAAGCGCAGCTCAGGGGTCCGTCCCCTACTTGATCGAGCCGAGGAACTCGGCCGTGCGCGCGTTCTCCGGGTGGTCGAAGACCTTCTCGGGAAGGCCCTGCTCCACCACGACGCCGTCCTCCATGAAGACCACGCGGTCGGCCACGTCCCGCGCGAAGCCCATCTCGTGGGTCACCACGATCATGGTCATGCCCGAGTTCTCGGCAAGGTCGCGCATGACGTCAAGCACGCCGCGCACGAGCTCGGGGTCAAGCGCCGAGGTGGGCTCGTCGAAGAGCAGCACGTTGGGGTGCATGGCCACGGCGCGGGCGATGGCCACGCGCTGCTGCTGGCCTCCGGAGAGCTGGGCGGGCTTGAAGTCCGCGCGGTCGGCAAGGCCCACCGCGGCAAGCTGCTTCAGGGCCTCGGCCTCGGCCACGGCCTTGTCCTTCTTGAGGACCTTGGTCTGGCCGATCATGACGTTTTCCTTGGCGGTGAGGTGCGGGAAGAGGTTGAACTGCTGGAAGACCATGCCCACGTCGCGACGGAGCTTGTTGACGTCCGCGTTGCTCTTGCCGGTGATCTCCTCGTCCTCGATGAGGATGTGCCCGGCCGTGGGCGTCTCGAGCAGGTTGATGCAGCGCAGCATCGTGGACTTGCCGGAGCCCGAGGGGCCGAGGACCACCACGACCTCGCCGGGCCAGACGTTGAGGTTCACGTCCTTGAGCACCAGCGTGTCGTCGAAGCTCTTGTTGAGGTGCTCGATACGCACGATGGGGTGCTCCCCGGACGTGAAGTGGTGGCGGGTGAGACCCTGGTCGGAGGCGAAGGCGCACTCGGCGGCCTCCTCGGCGCTGAGCGCGGGCGGGACCTCGGGGACGTTCCTGCGACGGATCCTAGCAGACATCGGAGGCCTCCTTGGCTCGGGCGTTCGGGCTGGCGAGAAGGGCGGAGACACCGGCAACGGCGGCGGAGACGGAGGCGCCCTCGGCGGCCTCGGCCTCCTTCATCCGCTCGGCGGCGCCGTCGGCAACCTCGGCGCGGCGCCTGGGGCGCGGGCGCGGGCCGCCGCCGCGCTCGGAGCGGGCGATGTTCTCCTCGATGGTGCCGACCACCTTGATGAGCGGCAGCGTCACGATGAGGTAGAAGATGCCGGCCGCCACGTACGGGGTGATGTTGCCCGTGACGGTGGTGAGGTTCTTGGAGAACATCATGAGCTCCATGACGCCCACCGAGGACAGGAGCGAGGTGTCCTTGAAGGCGGTGATGAAGTCGCTCGTGACGGTGGGGATCACGCGGCGCACGGTCTGCGGCAGGATGACGGAGAACATGGTCTGCACGTAGTTCATGCCGAGCGAGCTCGCGGCCTCGTACTGGCCCTGCGGGATGGACTGGATGCCCGCGCGGAAGATCTCGGCGAGGTAGGCCGAGGAGTTGATGGCCATCACGATGATGCCGAGCAGGTTGTTGTCGATGTTGATGCCCACCATCGGCAGGCCGAAGAACATGATGTAGATCTGGAGGAAGAGCGGGGTGCCGCGCAGGATGTTGATGTAGACGATCGCGATGGCGCGCAGGACACGCCACTTGGAGATCTTGAGCATCGCGAAGAGCAGGCCGAGCGCGATGGCAAACGGGTACGCCGCTACGACGATGCCCAGGCATAGGATCCAGCCGGGCGCGAGCGACGCGAACGACGTCACGAGCAGCTGCGGGCGCAGGAACATCCCCAGGAACTGGTTGGAGTTCCACGCCTGCACCCACGGCTGCTGGTCGAGCCAGTTGACGATGGACTGCAGGGGCGTGTTGGCGATCGTGGCGATGGGCTCGGAGTCGGCGAGCTCGTGGGAGCCGTCGCCCGTCTGGTACGAGCCGGAGACCACGACGCCGCCGCCTGCCGCGGGGAACTGCATGTTGGTGATCTCCAGGCGCAGCAGCGAACCGGCCGGCACCGTCTGGTCGAAGGTGACGGTGATGCTAGAGCCGGAGGGCGTGGCCGTGCCGGTGACGTCCATGCGGGAGAGGCCCTCAAGCGCGGTGATGCGCGTGGTGGAGTGGTCGAAGCTCGCACCCTCGGGCAGGGTGAGCGTGACCGAGGTGACCTCCTCGCCGTCCTCGACGGTGCCCTCCCAGGTGAGACGCGTGTCCATCCCGCCGATAACGCCGGAGCCGCCGTCCTCGTTAGGCCGCGCGGTGGCCTTCTCGGTGGTGAGCGCACGCGCGGGCTGCGGCGCCGCAAGCGCGAAGACGCCCGTGAGCGCCAGGGCGAGCGCGGCGAGAAGTGTCCACCGTCTGTGCTGCATGCTTCCTCCGTTTCACGCGGACAGGCGGGGCGCACGGCACGTCATGCCGCGCACCCCGCCCCTCCCGCAGGTTCTTCTCGCTAGATCTCGGTGGTGCCGAACCAGGTCTGCTTGATGGTGTCCATGGTGCCGTCCTCCTCGATCTGCGCCAGCGCGTCGTTGAGCGCGGCGGTGAGGCCGGGGTTGTCCTTGGAGACGGCGATGGCGTACTGCTCGCCCGTCGGGATCTCCTCGAGGACCTGCAGGTCGGTGAAGGACTGGGAGATCATGTTCTGGGCGACCGGGAGGTCGATGACCATGGCGCTGTAGAGGCCGGTCTGGACGCCCATGAGGCCGGCGGTAACGTCAGCCAGCGGCACGCGCGTGGCGTTGGGGAGGTTCTCCTGAATCCACTCGTCGCCGGTGGTGCCGGTCTGGCAGGCGATCTGCTTGGACGCGTCGTTCAGGGTGTCCACGGTGTCGGTGGAGCTGGACGCGGTGATGAGGCCCTGGTTGGAGTTCAGGTACGGGTCGGTGAAGTCGACCTGCTCGAGACGGTCGTCGGTGATGGTCATGCCGGCGATGGAGATGTCGGCCTTGCCGCCCTGCTGGATCGTGGGCACGAGGGTGTCGAAGGCCTGGTTGGGCAGCCACTCGCAGGTGAGGCCGAGCTTCTCGGCGAGCGCGTTGGAGAGGTCCACGTCAAAGCCCACGGTGTTGCCGTCGTCGTCGATGTACTCGAAGGGCGCGAAGCCGAGCTCGGCGACGTTGGTGAGGGTGCCCTCCTTCACGAGGGTGTAGCTGGCCTCGTCGGCGGAGTCGTCGGTGGTGGCGGCGTCGTCGGTGGTGACGTCCGTGGAGGCGTCGTTGCTGGAGCAGCCGGCGAGAAGGGCCGCGGAGCCCGCGAGGCCGAGCGTGGCAACGAAGGTGCGCCTGTTCATGGTGGTCATGTCATTTCCTCCCGTTGTTCTTCCACGCGCCCGGGGCCGTCCCCCGGGCGCGCGTGGTCGACTGGTTGTCGGGGCCGCCGGGGCCAAGGCCATCCGGCGCCTGGTTGGCTAGAGCTCGGTGCCGAACCACTTGACCTCGAGCTCGGAGATGGTGCCGTTCTCCTCGAGGGTGGCCAGCGCGCCGTTGATGGCCTCGGTGAGGCCGGGGTTGTCCTTGTTGACGGCGATGCCGTACTGCTCGCCGGTGGGGATCTCGATGGCCACCTTGCAGTCGGTGAACGAGTTGGAGCAGAGGTACTGCATCACGGGCAGGTCGGCCACGGCCGCCTGGTAGAGCCCGGACTGCACGCCGGTGATGGCCACCACGGGGTCGTCCAGGGAGACGACCTCGGCGTTGGGCAGGCTCTCCTCAACCCAGGAGGCGCCGGTGGTGCCGGCCTGCACCGCGATGCGCGTGCCCTCGGTGTTGAGGCTCTCCTCGGTGACGTCGCCGGCGCTCGTCAGCGTCACGAGGCCCTGGTTGGAGTCCATGTAGGAGTCGGTGAAGTCCACCTGCTCCGAGCGCTCGTCGGTGATGGTGATGTTGGAGACGCCCACGTCCGCACGGCCGCCCTGCTCAATGAGCGGGAGGATGGTGTCGAACTTCATGGCGGGCAGGTACTCGCACTCAAGGCCCAGCTCGTCGGCCACGGCGTTGATGAGGTCGACCTCGAAGCCCTGCGGGTCGGAGGTGCCCTCCTCCACGAAGTCGAGCGGGGCGTTGGCGAGGTCGGAGGCGACAATCAGCTTGCCGTCCTCCACGAGGGTGTACGCCGCGGTGTCCGCGGAGCTGTCAGTGGAGGCCTGGGTGCCCGTCTGCCCTCCCCCGCTGCATCCCGAGATAGACACGGCAAGTGCGCAGGCGACGACGAGGCCGCCCGCGATACGGCTGGAGAGCTTCATGTTAGGGTCCTTCCCCCAGTGCTTCGGCGCGTGGTCACGCCCTTTCCCGACGGAGGGCACGAGGTCTTCCCCGTGTCAAGACGCCACGTTCGCGTCTCGCCCGTCACCAAGGTTAAAGTTTGGTTCAAGGAGGCTGCACGCAGTCTTGATACACGGTTTCTTAACAAGATTGACACGCAGAAACCCGCGGACCCTCCCGCCGGCTTGCGCCAGGGCGTGAGGGACCCGCGGGCGGCAGGTCGCTCAGGTGACGGCAGCAGGTATCAGACCCCGCCGTAGTAGTGCTCGCGCTCCCAGTCGGTCACGGAGGTGCAGAACCCCTCCCACTCGCGGCGCTTCTCGCGCACGAAGTAGGTGAAGATGTGCTCGCCGAGGACCTCTCGCATGAGCTCCGAGGACTCGAAGTTGTCGATGGCCTCGCCGAGGGTGCGCGGCAGGCGTCGGATGCCCTTGGCCGTGAGCTCGTGCTCCGGGGCGTCGAAGGTGTCGGAGGTGCACTCCTCCGGCAGCTCCAGCCCCTCCTCGATGCCCTTGAGGCCGGCGGCGATAGTCACGGCCAGCGCCAGGTAGGGGTTGGCCGTGGGGTCGGGGCTGCGCAGCTCGATGCGCGTGGCGATGTGCTTGCCCGGCTTGTGCGTGGGGATGCGCACGAGCGCGGAGCGGTTCTTGCGGCCCCAGGTGGCGTAGTTGGGCACCTCGCCGGTGGAGATGAAGCGCTTGTAGGAGTTGACGGTGGGGTTGGTGACCAGCGAGAACTCGGGGGCGTACTTGAGGATGCCGGCAACGTAGTGCTGCGCGAGGTCGGAGAGGTGCGCGGGGTGGTAGTCCTTGGGCGCCCAGAAGAGGTTCTCGCCGTCGTGGTTCAGGAGCGACTGGTAGAGGAACATCGCGGAGCCCGGCGCCGTGGCGATGGGCTTGGGCATGAACGAGGCGAACATCCCCTGCTGCGCGGCCTCCTGCTTGATGACCAGGCGCGCCGTCATGATGTTGTCGGCGCAGCTCACCGCCTCGGTGAAGCGCAGCTCCACGCCGTTTTGCGAGGGGCCGGCCGCATGGTAGGAGTACTGCACCGGGATGGACATCTTCTCGAGGGTGAGCGTGGTCTGGCGACGCAGGTCGTTGGCCGTGTCCATCGGCGTGAGGTCAAAGTAGCCGGCGGTGTCCAGCGGCACGGGATCGAGGTCGTTGTCAAAGTAGAAGTACTCGATCTTGGGCCCCACGTTGGGCACGAAGCCCTGCTCGTCCGCCTTGGTGAAGACGTTGAGCAGGCAGCGGCGCGGGTCACCGTCAAAGGGCTCGCGGCTCGGGGTGAAGATGTTGCAGAACACGCGAGCCACGCCGGACTCGTGCGGGCGCCACGGCAGCAGCTGGAAGGTCTCCGGGTCGGGGAACGCCAGCATGTCCGACTCCTCCAGGGAGACGAAGCCGTCCACCGACGAGCCGTCGAAGCCGATGCCCTCCTCGAAGGCCTCCTCGAGCTCCTCCGGGGAGATCGCAAAGGACTTGAGGTTGCCGAGCACGTCGGTGAACCACAGCTGCACGAAGCGAATGTCACGCCCCTCCACGGTGCGTAGGACGAAATCGATGTCTTTCTCGCTGCTCATACGGATTCCTCCCCGGTCTTTCGGCTCGGGCGCTCATAGTCCCGGATAGGTTCTCACATGAGTGTTTCGCGCCTGTTTCCGCCTCTGGAGGCAAGAGAAACGACGGGGTTGCGGGAGACGTATTTGGCGGGGGGCGGGGGCGGGACCGGGTGGCCCGGGTGCACGCCGACGGAGCCGGGCGGCCGCGCGGGCAACGGAGCGCGCGGACGGACGACCACGCGGCGGCGGGCCTCAGCGCGGCCGGACGGCGGCAGGTTCTTCTCGCCTGAACGCGGCTCGTCCCGCCTGCCCGCTAGCGCTCCGCCCTCTTGCCGAGGGCGCCCTCCGCGCGGCGGAGCATGTCGGATGCGGCCGGGCAGGGGGCGCCGGTGTTGTGGGCCGAGCAGCTGGACGCGCTGCCGCAGCCCGAGCAGCCGCCCTTCCCGGACCGGAGGAGCGAGCGCACGGCAAGGGCCAGCAGCGCGGCCACAAGGACGAGGATGACAATGTCGGCGGGACCCAAGCGATCACTTCCCTGCATGTGAGGCGTCGTGCAAAAACTTTGGTGTTAACCTGAGGTAACTATACCCGTTGCGTCATACTATAGATGTTCGGCGGCAAACGCCGCACAAACTCCGCATTGGGAGGAACCAAGAGAAGGGACGTGTCTCCAATGAACGACGACCAGACCATGCAGCTTGTCATCGTCCGCCACGGCGAGTCCGAGTGGAACAAGCTCAACCTCTTCACCGGCTGGACTGACGTCGACCTCACCGACACCGGTCGCGAGGAGGCGCACGCCGGCGGCAAGGCCCTCAAGGAGGCCGGCTACGACTTCGACGTCTGCTACACCTCGCTGCTCAAGCGCGCCATCCACACGCTCAACTGCGTGCTCGACGAGCTCGACCGCAACTGGCTGCCCGTCCACAAGGCCTGGCAGCTCAACGAGCGCCACTACGGTGCCCTCCAGGGCCTGAACAAGGCCGACGCCGCCGCCGAGCACGGCGAGGAGCAGGTCAAGATCTGGCGTCGCTCCTTCGACGTCCAGCCGCCCGCCCTCGAGCCCGGCGACGAGCGCGACCCGCACATGCTCGAGATGTTCCGTGACGTCCCCGCTGAGGACCTCCCCTACACCGAGTGCCTCAAGGACACCATCGCCCGCGCCTGGCCGTACTTCGAGCAGGAGATCAAGCCGCAGATGGAGGCCGGCAAGCGCGTGCTCATCGCCGCTCACGGCAACTCGCTGCGCGCCCTCGTCATGCAGTTCGAGAAGCTGACCCCCGAGCAGATCCTCGAGGTCAACATCCCGACCGGCGTGCCGTGTGCCTACACCTTCGACAAGGACTGGAACGTCATCGACAAGCACTACATCGGCGACCCCGCCACCATCGAGGCCAAGATCAACGCCGTCGCCAACCAGGGCAAGGCCAAGAAGTAAGTAGCGCTCGCTCTTAGGCAAGCCGCTCTCGCCCTTGGCGCGAGGGCAAGGCCCCCGGGACCCGTACACGGAAGCGGACTTCGAGAAGCTTCCGACCAGCGGGTGCCGGGGGCTCTTTTTGTCGCGCGCGCAGGGGGCTGCCCTTGGCGCGCGGCCCCTCGCGGGGCTGTCTGACGGAGTCCGAGCGATGACCACGGGGCGGCACGCAGCTCGAAAACGTGAGTTTGAGCGAGCGCCGGCGAGAAGAACGTGACTTGGAGCGAGTTGCCGGGGCTCAGCTCGCTCGAAGTCACGGTTTGGGAGCTCGGAACGTGACTTTGAGCGAGTTTGCATGTGTCGACTCGCGCAAAGTCACGTTCTTCTCGCCAAAAGCGTGAGTTCGAGCGAGTTGGCGGGCCTCAACTCGCGCTAAGTCACGGTTCGAAGGTGCAGAGCGTGACTTCGAGTGAGTTTACGAGTACTGGCTCGCTCAATGTCACGGTTTGGGGGCGCAAAGCGTGACTTTCAGCGAGCTCGTGTGTGTCGACTCGCTCTAAGCCACGTTCTTCTCGCCAGAAGCGTGACTTTGAGCGAGTCGAGGGATGCGAGTCGGAGCACGCGGCTCGGGAGGCGGCTCGGGAGGCGGCACGCGGCACGTGCAGAGCGGCAGGACGCAGGGCGCGTGCAAGACAAAGGCGCCACCTGCCATTGAGGGGGTTGGCAGGTGGCGCGAAGGTTCGCCGTTCGCGACGGGGAGAGGGTCCGCCGCTTCAGGCAGGGTTAAACGCGTTGCGCCGTTTGGATGCCGACTGAGTGCCGTCTGACGTGGCTTTTCTCGGCGCACTGTTAGAATAAGTTAACTTGAGCTAATTTCTATTGTTAGCTCAGGGTTACACATCTTCTTCACAAACAGGCAAGCCGGGCGCAGGCCCGTCGCGGCGCGCGACGAGCACTCCCACGTCCTACCCCAGCGCCACGTCGAGCACCATCATCACCACAAAGCCCGCGATGAAGCCGAGCGTGCCTACGTTAGAGTGCTCGCCGAGGTGCGCCTCGGGGATGAGTTCCTCCACCACCACGTAAATCATCGCCCCTGCGGCAAACGA
This sequence comes from uncultured Atopobiaceae bacterium, assembly GCA_944321515.1. GTDB lineage: Bacteria > Actinomycetota > Coriobacteriia > Coriobacteriales > Atopobiaceae > Thermophilibacter. Next base: position 158,768 of record CALULO010000005.1, read on the forward strand.
GAGCAGCCACGGCATGAACGGGGAGATCCAGCCGCTCACCAGCACCACCGCCACGCCGAAGATCGGCTCGACGATGCCGGAGAGGCTGCCCGCCGCGAAGGCGCGCCGTCGGCTCATGCCCTCGCGCGCGAGCGGCAGGGAGATGGCAGCGCCCTCCGGGAAGTTCTGAAGGCCGATGCCGATCGCCAGCGCGAACGCCATGCCGAGGTACGCCTCCCCCGCCGCGCCCGCGGTCTGGGCGGCCATCGCGAAGAGCAGGCCAACGGACATCCCCTCGGGGATGTTGTGCAAGGTCACGGCCGCAACCAGGAGCGTCGTGCGCTTCCAGCTGGTGTGGACCCCCTCGGGCTCGTCGGCGTCCGCGTGCAGGTGCGGCAGGATGGTGTCGAGCGCCATGAGGAACGCCACGCCCAGCAGGAAGCCGCCCGCGGCCGGGAGCCAACCGGGGACGCCCTGCTCCGCGGCCTGCTCGATCGCGGGGTTGAGCAGCGACCACACGCTCGCCGCCACCATGACGCCCGCGGCGAAGCCGAGGAAGATGTGGTGCATGAGCTTGCGCTCGCTCCTGAAGAAGAACACGACGGCAGACCCGGCGGTGGTCATGAGCCACGTGAATCCGCAGCCGAGCGCCGCCCACGAGAGTGCCTGCAAGATGGTGTCGGTCATGGTAATGCCTCCTTGGGGTCACACCCCGTGCCTTGGGCAGTGGCGTCCCATACTACCCGGGAACGCCGCTTCGTTGATGACAGTTTAGTGGGAGCGAGAAGGGCTGCGGACGGTCATCACACGCGGCGCCGACCCGCCAGGCGCCCGGCGAGCACCCGAACTCCCGACCGAACGCCGCGACGAAGCTCGACGCCCGCGGGTAGCCCACGGCGCGCGCCACCTCACTCACGCTCATCGAGGGCACCTCGAGCATCCGCGCCGCTCGCTCCATGCGCAGGCGCTTGACATAGGCGCCTAGGCTCTCCCCCGTCTCGGCGCGAAACGCCTCGCACAGCCGCGAGCGGCTCGTGAGCAGGTCGCGCGCGAGGCCGTCGAGCGTCAGGCGTTCATCCAGATGCTGCACGACGTGATGGCGCACGGCGCGGGCGAGTCGCGCCTGCCCGAGCGTGCCCGACGCCTCCTCGGCCCGCTCGCGCTCGCGGTGCCACACGAGCGCCACCTCCGTCGCACGCGCCACCCTCTCGACCACGTCACGCCCGTCCGCGATTCCGCCGCCAAAGAGCGGTGTCACGGCACGCATGAGCGGAGCGAGGGCGGCAGCAACCTCCTCCGGGCACGTTTCGCCCACGCCCTCCATGAGCTCGCGGCCCGCGCGCCCCAGCTCGCCGTCCCAACGGCCGATCCACCCCGGCAACACCGTCATGGAGACGGCCTCCTGCACCGATCCGCCCCGCAGCGGGTACGAACGCTCAAGGCGATCCTGTCCGAACACCGCCACCGCTGCCGAGCGTGACGCAGGGGCAAGTGCCTGGCACCCCCTCCGACCCCGCGTCACGTCGACGGGACAGAGGTCGAGGCTGTCGGGCGAAAGGGCACCGATGCACAGGCCCGGAAGACCATGCTCTACGAAGGGCATGTCACGGCGCACGCGCAGGCGATGCGAGATGACCACGCCCATGCCCTCCACGTGATAGACGCACACCGCGCCCGTCGCCGTCTCCCCCGCAACCTCACCCACGAGGGCGTCGCCGACGCGTCGCAGCTCGATCCCGAACTGCTCGGCCTGCGGCATGTAGAGCTCCTCCAGCGCCTCGGACACGTCTCCCCTCCGCCGTTTTGAAATCGTCCCAACCTCGCACGCACTCGCGTAAACCGCACCTCCGCATGATAAGTTAACCAAAGGTAACAAACAAGCGAGAAGAACCTGGGAGGTATCAATGTCCAAACAACAAGGACGACAGGGGCCCATCGGGCACCTGCTCTCGTTCGCAGGGGCGCACCGCACGCTTACCTACGTGGGCTGCGCGCTCTCCGCAGTCTCGATGCTCGTGAGCTTTGGCCCCTACATCTGCATCTGGCTCGTGGCCCGCGAGCTCATCTCCGTGGCGCCCAACTGGGGCTCGGCCACCGGCATCGCAGGGCTCGGCTGGGCCGCGCTCGGGCTCTCGGCCCTCTCCATCCTGCTCTACTTCGCGGGCCTCATGTGCACGCACCTCGCGGCCTTCCGCTGCGCGTCCAACATGCGCAAGAGGGCGACCGAGCACCTCATGCACGCGAGTCTCGGCTACTTTGACGACCACGCCTCGGGAGCGCTGCGGCGCGTGGTGGACGGCTGTGCCGCCGAGACCGAGGGGCTTCTCGCCCACAAGCTGCCGGACACGGCGGGCAGCGTGACCATGATCGTGGGCATGCTCGTGCTGTTCTTCGTCTTTGACTGGCGGCTCGGCCTCGCGTGCCTGGCCTCGGTCGTCATCTCGCTCGGCTGCATGTTCTACATGATGGGCGGACGCGGCATGGACTTCATGACCAAGTACATGGAGTCGCTCGTCAAGATGAACAAGACCGGCACCGAGTACGTGCGCGGCATCCCCGTCATCAAGGTCTTCCAGCAGACCGTCTACTCGTTCCGCGCCTTCCGCGAGGCCATCGAGGAGTTCACGCGCCTCGCCCAGGACTATGCCGTCAAGTGGTGCCAGGTCCCACAGTCGCTCTCGCTCACGGTGATCAACGGGGTGGCCGTCTTCCTCGTGCCGGTCGCGATCCTCGTCGCGCCCGGCGAGGGCGACTTCGCGGCGTTTCTCGCCAACTTCGCGTTCTACGCGATCTTCTCGGCCGTGATCCCCACCGCGATGACGCGCGTAATGTTCATGTCCGAGGCCTTCCAGAGCGCGGCCGACGCCGTCGCGCGCGTGGACGAGGTGCTCGCCGCACCCGTGGTCGAGGCGCCGGCCAGCCCGCAGGCCCCACGCAACAATTCCGTGAGCTTTGAGGACGTCACCTTCACCTACTCCGGTGCAGAGACGCCCGCCCTCGAGCACGTGAGCCTCACCGTGCCCGCCGGCTCCACCGTGGCGCTCGTAGGGCCCTCCGGCGGCGGAAAGACCACGGCAGCAAGCCTCGTGCCTCGCTTCTGGGACGTGGACTCCGGGTGCGTGCACGTGGGGGGCGTGGACGTGCGCCAGATGGACCCTCACGAGCTCATGGACCGCGTGGCCTTTGTCTTTCAGGCCAACCGGCCCTTCAGACAGAGCGTACTGGAGAACGTACGCGCCGCACGCCCGGACGCCACGCGCGAGGAGGTCGTGGCGGCCCTCTCGGCAGCCCAGTGCGACGACATCATCGCGAAGCTGCCCGACGGCGTCGACACCGTGGTGGGCGCCGGTGGCGTCTACCTCTCCGGCGGTGAGGTCCAGCGACTCATGATCGCCCGCGCCATCCTCAAGGACGCGCCGATCGTGGTCCTCGACGAGGCCACCGCCTTTGCCGACCCCGAGAACGAGGCCCGCATCCAGGCTGCCTTCAGGCGACTCGCCCGCGGCCGGGACGGGGCGCAGCGCACCGTCCTCATGATCGCACACCGCCTGTCCACCGTGCGCAACGCCGACATGATCTGCGTGCTCGACGACGGGCGCGTGGTCGAGCGCGGCACCCACGACGAACTGCTCGCCGCGGGCGGCCTCTACGCGCGCATGTGGGCCGACTACGAGAAGTCCGTGAGCTGGCGCATCTCGAGCGAGGGCGCCGAGGGGGTGGCATAGATGTCCATCAAGGAGAAGTACGGCCTCACCGACGAGGGCGTGCGCAATGTCAAGCTGGGCGCCGTCTGGACGGCGGTCTCAAACATCGTGGTCTTTGCCGGCGTGGGCGCGCTCTACCTGCTGATGGGCCAGCTCGTCGCGCACCTCACCGGGGGCGCGCCGCTGCCCGACATCGCACCCTACGCGATTGGGCTCCTCGTCTTTCTCGTGGTGCTCTATATCACCGAGCACCGCGCCTACTACTACCAGTACGGCGTGATCTACAAGGAGAGCGGCCGGCAGCGCATAGGGCTCGCCGAGCGGCTGCGCAAGCTCCCCCTCTCCTTCTTCGGCCGTCGCGACCTCGCCGACCTCACCGAGACGATCATGGGCGACGTCAAGACCATCGAGCACGCCTACAGCCACGTGCTGCCCGAGCTCTACGGCGCCTACATCACGGTCGCCGTGGCGGCGGTGGGGCTTCTCGCCTTTGACTGGCGGCTCGCCGTGGCGGCGCTGTGGAGCTGCCCGGTGGGTCTGGCGCTGCTCTTTGGCGCGCGCCGCGCCCTGCAGCCGATGATGCGCGCCACGCGCATGCGCGGACTCGCCATCTCCGAGGACATCCAGGAGGCACTCGAGTGCGTGCGCGAGGTGCGCGCCACCAACCAGGAGGAGCGCTACCTCGCCCACATTCGCAACGACATAGACGCCGCCGAGCGCCAGGCCGTGCGCTCCGAGCTCGCGACGGGCGTCTGCGTGAACGGCGCGCAGATCGTGATGCGTCTGGGCCTCGCCACGACGGTGCTCACCGGCGCGGCCCTCATCCTGGAGGGGTCCTGCGACTTCCTCACGCTCTTCTGCTTCCTGCTGGTCATCAGCCGAATCTACGCCCCCTTCGACCAGTGCCTCATGCTCGTGGCGGAGCTCTTCTCGGCGCAGACCGCGTCGGCGCGCATGCGCAGCTTCTACGACGAGCCGCTCGCCTCGGGGGGAGATAAGTACGAGCCCGCGGGCCACGACGTGGTCTTTGACGACGTGAGCTTTGCCTACGAGCACGGGGCCGAGAGGGTCCTCGACCACGTGAGCTTTGTCGCGCGCGAGGGCGAGGTCACGGCGCTCGTGGGCCCGAGCGGCTCGGGCAAGTCCACGTGCTCCCGGCTTGCTGCGCGCATGTGGGACGCCACCTCCGGGCGCGTCTCCGTGGGCGGCGTGGACGTGACGACCGTGGACCCGGAGGTGCTGCTGCGCGACTTTGCGGTGGTCTTCCAGGACGTGACGCTCTTCGACGACACGGTGATGGGCAACATCCGCCTTGGCCGGCGCGACGCCACCGACGAGGAGGTCCTTGCCGCCGCGCGCGCGGCGAACTGCGACGAGTTTGTGAGCCGCATGCCCGAGGGCTACCAGACCATGATCGGCGAGAACGGCTCGAAGCTCTCCGGCGGCGAGCGCCAGCGCATCTCCATCGCGCGAGCGCTTCTCAAGGGCGCGCCGGTGGTCCTTCTCGACGAGGCGACGGCGAGCCTGGACGTGGAGAACGAGACGCAGGTCCAGGAGGCGCTGTCGCGGCTTCTGGCGGGCAAGACCGTCATCGTGATCGCGCACCGCATGCGCACGGTTGAGAGCGCCGACAAGATCGTGGTGCTCGACGGCGGGCGCGTGGTCGAGCAGGGCGCGCCGGCCGACCTCATGGTCGCGGGCGGCATGTTCGCGCGCATGGTCGAGTTGCAGCGGGCCGGCGAGGACTGGTCGCTCTAGCCCCGGCGGGCTGACAGCAGAGAAAGGCGGGGCGCCGTCGGTCGCAGCGACCGGCGGCGCCCCCGTTCTTCTCGCCCAAGTGTGTCAGCCCGGGCGGTCCCCCGCGCTAGGCCGCGTGGTAGCCTGCGGCCTCGATCGCGGTCACGCAGGCCGCCCGGTCGATGGGCTTCTTGCCGAGCACGTGCACGCTGCCGGTCAGCTCGGCGCGTGCCCAGACGCCCCCGAGGGCGTTCAGGGCGTTCTCGACGTTAATCACGCAGTGATCGCAATGCATGCCCTCCACCGTGAGGTCGAGCGAGTAGGGATAGTGCGCCTCGTTGGTGTCCGCGACGGCGCGCGGGCGCACGGGCGCCGCGTCGCCACCTCCCCCGCACCCGCAGCCGCCCGCCCTGAGCTTGCGCACGTAGCGCACGGCGACAACCACGAGGGCCACCACGATGGCGGCGATGATGATGAAGTTGATCATGTGATGGGCTCCTTCCTTACGACGGCGCGCCGTCGGCGAGAAGACCGACGGCGCGCCGACAGGCAGATCCATGTTGAGGGGACGCGGGACGGAGACGGCGGGGCGATGGCCCTCCGACCCCGCCGTCACGGGTCAGGCTGCGCGAGCTACGCGAGCTGCGCGAGGACCTTGTCGTCCTCCTTGTCCTGCTTGGGCATCGGGCGCGCAATCTGGAAGATCATTCCCGCGAGCAGCACAAACGCGACCACCGTCCATGGTCCGAAGCTGCCCAGCGCGAAGAGCTCCCAGAGCTGGTTGATGATGAGGCCCACGACCCAGGCAAAGACGCACTGGTAGCCGATCGCGAACCAGAACCACTTGGGGCTGTCCATCTGGCGGCGGATGGTGCCGATGGCGGCGAAGCACGGCGCGTCGAGCATGTTGAACGCCACGAACGCGCACATCGCGCCGACGTGCAGGATACCGGAGGCGTCGGTGAACATGCCGGCGAAGCCGCTCCACATGGTCACGGAGTTCTCGGTGGCGTCGCCGATGCCGTAGATCACGCCGAAGGTGGAGACGAGGTTCTCCTTGGCGATGAGGGCGTTGATGGACGCGGCGGCCGCCTGCCAGCTGTCGGCGCCGAGCGGGGCGAAGATCCAGGCGATGGCGTTGCCCACGATGGCGAGCAGCGAGTAGTCGGTGTAGTACTCGGGCGCGCCGTCCATGAGGGAGAGGAAGCCGAAGGCGCCGTTGCCGCCCGCCCAGTTGGCGAAGCCGAACTCAAGCAGGAACCACACCACGACGGACGCGGCGAAGATGATCGTCGTGGCCTTCTTGAGGTACGCGGAGATGCGCTCCCACACGTGCAGCCACCAGCTCTTGAGCGTCGGGAAGTGGTAGTCGGGCAGCTCCATCACGAAGGGCGCGGGGTCGCCGGCGAACATCTTGGTCTTCTTGAGCATGAGCGCGGACACGATGATGGCGGCGAGCCCCAGGAAGTAGAACATCGGGGCGACCCACCACGCGTCGGAGCCGCCGATGAGCACGCCCATGACGAGCGCGATGATCGGGGTCTTGGCGCCGCACGGGATCATCGTGGTGAGCATGGCCGTCATGCGGCGGTCCTTCTCGTTCTCGATGGTCTTGGTGGCCATGACGCCCGGCACGCCGCAGCCCGAGGAGATGAGCATCGGGATGAAGGACTTGCCGGAGAGGCCGAAGCGGCGGAACACCCGGTCCATGACGAAGGCCACGCGGCTCATGTAGCCGCAGTCCTCGAGGAAGCACAGCATGACAAAGAGCACGAGCATCTGCGGGATGAAGCCGAGGACCGCGCCCACGCCGGCCACGACGCCGTCGAGCACGAGGGCGCTCACGAACTCGGAGGCGCCCGCGGCGGAGAGCCAGCCCCCGATCACGGACGGGATCGACGGGACGAAGCTGCCGTAGTCCTCGAGCGCCGGCGCGCTCTCCTGAGCGGCCACGGCCTGCTCGAAGTCGGCCGCGGTCACGGTGTCGATGACCGCGAGCTCCTGGCCGTCGGCGAGCACGGGGTTGCCCTCGGCGTCGATGCGCGTGACGACCTCGTCGTTCGAGTCGATGAAGTTGCCGTCGCCGTCGTGCATGGGGACGTCGGTGGCGGTGACGCCGGCGGCCTCGGCCTCGGCCACGAAGGCGGAAAGCGTAGCCTGCGCGTCGGCGTCCTCCGGGTCCTCGGCGAGCGTCTCCACGGCGGCGCTCACGTCGTCGGTGGCGATGCCGGCCTCATCCGCGGCGGCCAGGAATCCGTCGATCTTGTCGCCGTAGTAGTTGGCGTCGTACTCCTCGGTGGCCTGCTCGTAGGCGGCCTGGTCGGCGGGGTTCCACAGCCAGCCGTCGCCAAAGACGCCGTCGTTGGCCCAGGTGGTGCCCCAGTCGCCCACCGTGGACACGGCGATGTAGTAGACCACGAACATCACCACGACGAAGATGGGCAGCCCCAGCACGCGGTTGGTCACCACGCGGTCAATCCTCTCGGACATGCTGAGCTTCTTGGGCGCCTTGCGCACGCACGCCTCCATGACGCCAGCGATCCAGTCGTAGCGCTCCGAGGTGATGATGGACTCGGCGTCGTCGTCACGCGCGGACTCCACGGCCTTGATGACCTTCTCGGCCTCAGCGAGCTGCGCCTTCGTGAGCGCCAGCGCCTTGATGGCCTCCGCGTCGCGCTCGAAGACCTTGATCGAGTACCAGCGGGAGAGCTCGGCATCGCAGGAGCTCGCGATGATCCCCGCGATCTTGCCGAGCGCCTCCTCGACCTCCGGCGAGAAGCACCGCGCCCCCGGCTGCACCCTGCCGGCGCGCCCGGCGGCCACGGCCTTGTTGACCAGCTCGTCGAGGTTGGTGTTGCGCAGCGCGGAGACCTCCACCACGGGCACGCCGAGCATCTCGGAGAGCTTGGCCGCGTCCACGACGTCGCCGCGCTCCTTGAGCAGGTCGCACATGTTGAGGCCCACCACCACGGGACGGCCGGCCTCCAGCAGCTGCGTGGTGAGGTAGAGGTTGCGCTCCAGGTTGGTCACGTCCACGAGGTTGATGATCGCGTCCGGGCGCTCGTTCACGATGTAGTCGCGCGAGACGACCTCCTCGGGCGTGTACGGAGAGAGCGAGTAGATCCCGGGCAGGTCGACGAAGGTCACCCTCCTGTCCGCGCGCCAGGCCGCCTGCTTCTTCTCCACGGTGACGCCGGGCCAGTTTCCGACGTAGCCGTTCGAGCCCGTGAGCTCGTTGAACAGCGTGGTCTTGCCGCAGTTGGGATTTCCTGCGAGACCGATGGTGGTTTCTGCCGTGTCCACTGCCATGTCCTGCCTTTCCTGAGTTAGACAACTGCTACTTGTGGGGTGGCATTTGTTAGATTTGGCTAACTTATGTGGCGAGAAAAACGGCCTCTCCCGGCCGGTACTTCTCGCCTCCCGCTTCTGTGCGCTCCTGCTTGCGCCTAGCTAACGTCATGCCCGCACCTTGCCGACGCTTTGCTTGCGCCTTGCCGACGCCTTGCTTGCGCCTTGCCGACGCCCTGCTTGCGTCATGCTTGCGCCTTGCTGACGACTCGCCTACGCCTCGCCCCTGCGCACGTCGGCCACCTCGACGCTGGCGGCCTCGTCCTTGCGGATGGAGAGCTCGTAGCCGCGCACCGTGAGCTCGATGGGGTCGCCGAGAGGCGCCACCTTGCGCACGTAGACGCGCGTCCCCTTGGTGAGGCCCATGTCCATGATGCGGCGCCTGAGCGCGCCGACGCCGGTCAGCCCGGACACGGCCGCGCTCTCCCCCACTCTCACGTCCTTCAGTGTTGCCATGTGCTGCCTTTCTCCTCGTTGCCGGCCATGGCCGGCGCTGATAGACCGTTTTGTGCACGGAGCGTCAGAGGGTCACGGTGACGCGACTCGCCATCGCGCGGTTGAGCGCAAGGCGCGCGCCCTTGACGCTCACGATGACGTCGCCCGCGGCACGCGAGATCACCTTGACCTCGCTCCCCTCGACAAAACCGAGGTTGGCGAGGTGTTGTCGCGTCTCCACGTCGCCGCGCACCCGCACCACGCAGGCCGTCTCGTCCTCGCCCACCATCGCGAGCGGGAGCTGGGCTGCTAGGGCCATCGCTGGTCGCCTCCCAAGAGTTCGATCGTGTTAACTCAACATAAGTAATATAGGACTAACTTCTGAGCACGCAAGCACCGTTCACAGATTGAGTTACACAAGGGAAACTTTAGGGCGAGAAGGACGGCGGTCCTGCGCGGGGAGGCTCCCGGACGAGACCCGAAAGCAAGGCGGAACGGAAGCGGAATGTCTCCGTCACAAGACGGTCGGATACCGGGCACCAACGGGCCGGAACGGAGGCGCCGTGCCCGCCGACGCGCCCGCCGGCCTCCATGCGCCTCCCCCAACCTTACGAAACCGAAAGACGGCAGTAAGTCACTTCGATGGCTCTTGACCTGCGCCTCTGCGAGGATTCAATCAGCACAGAAGAACCCCGGAGCAGGAGGTCCGCCATGAAGAAGCTCGTTTTTATCGCCGTCGTAGTAATCGCGGGACTCGCTGTCATTCTCGACAGCGGCCGACCCGAGCGACGCTGGGCGCACCGCTAGACGCCCGCCTTGGACCAAGCACGTCAGCCCAGGTGCGAGGCGGGTGAGCAGGCGTCCGCCTGCCCCCTTCCTTGCCCCGCCCCCTGGTTCGCGGGGTCGGCTGCGGACCCGTCTCGAGGCAGGCCCCGGCCCCGCGACGCGTCGCGACTCCCCAGACGACGCAGCAGCGTCCCGTACGAGGCGGCGAGCACCTGCTGGAATAGCGTCCCGATGACCACGGGGAACATCACCTCACCGGGAAAGTACTCCCCCGCTATCACCGCGCCGGCAGAGATGTTGCGCATGCCGCAGAGGTAGGTCATCGTCACCTCCTGCGCACGCGGACGGCCCCAGGCGCGCGCCACGAACAGGCCCGCCGCATATCCCGAGGCGGCGAACGCGCACACGAAGACGGCCACCGCCACGAGCGTGGGCGTGAGGTTGCGAACGTAGGGCGCCACGCCCGTCGAGTTGGCCAGGATCACCAGGACAAGCGCAATCTTGGCCGCCGGGGCGATGGCCGGCGAGAGCTCGCGAGACGCGCGCCCGTGCGTGAGGTCGTTGGCGGCCGTGCCCACCAGCGCCGGCAACGCAATGGAGACGACCATCTCCCCCATCATCCGCGCGGCGTCCACCTCCACGGTCTGGCCCAGGAGCAGGTGCAACGTGAGCGGGATGGAGAACGGCGCCGCCACCGTGGACACCAGAATCGTGGCCAGCCCGAGGGAGGGGTCGCCGTCAAACATGTTGATCCACATGGCCGCGACCACGGCCACGGGCACGCTGTACTCCAGGACGAGCCCGCACACCAGGTTGGGGTTCGCGCCAAACAGAAGGGTCCCCAGCACGCAGGCCACGCACGGCATGACCACGGACGCAATGCCAAGCGTCACGAGCATCGGCGCCGGGTGGCGCAGCGTCCGCGCGAGGTTGACGAACGTGTTGGAGAGCGAACTCTGGAACGTCATGAACGCAAAGAGGGCCGTGACCGCGGGCTTGAGCAGAGAGAGCTGGCCCGGGAACAGCACGCCCAGGACCACGCACGCAGGCGAGATGTAGGCCATGTGGCCCCCGATGAAAGCCCCCAGCCTGCGCCACGCGTCCATCCGCGATGCCTCCCTCTCGTCGACCAAGCGCCATCGTAGTTCCCGGCGAGAGGGACGCGCCGCAGCGTAACGCACTCGACACGGGAGCGAGGCGGCGTGCGGGACCGAAGTCACGCGGCCCCACCCGCCTGCGCGACCGCGACACGGCTACGGCGTAGGAGCCAAACGACACTTCCGGGCCGCAGACCGTCGCTTGGTTCCTACATTGCCAAAGCGCTGTCGAACCGTAGGAGCTATACGTCTCTTTTCAGCCGCAAACTGTCGTCTAGATCCGACGCAACCGACCCGTAGGAACCAGACGTCATTTTCTAACAGCAAACTGTCGCTTGGTTCCTACAGAAAGATTGCGTAGGAGCCAGACGTCATTTCTGGCGAGAAGAACGTCGTGTGGTTCCTACTTATTCGTGTCGTAGGAACCACACGTCATTTCCGGTCCCCAAACCGTCGTCTAGCTCCTACGCAGCAGCACACAACCAGACCGCAGGAACCAAACGACGGTTCTTCTCGCCAGGCCCCAACAGGGAGCCGACCGGACATGTGATGGACCCCCGGCCCGTACCCCCGGCCTGCATCCCGGCCTCGCTAACCCCGGCGCTCCCCACCCCGCCGGCCCCCGCCGTACCGCAAATGCCACCAGCCTACTAGTATTTGTCGCGGCCCCGCGGTTTTTCTCGCCAGACGCTTGCCTTAAATTCCCTACTCATTACTATGAATTAGGCAGAAACCGAGCGGCACCCGGCCGGGTGCCGCGGCAGAACCCACGCGCCCCGGCCAGCCCGGCCGCGCGAGAAGAAAGGCAACCAACATGGCAACGCACCTGCTCAGCGTGAGCAACCTCTCTGCGGGCACCGAGGACAAGCCCATCCTCCACGGCATCGACCTTACCGTGGGCGAGGGCGAGTGCCACGTCCTCATGGGCCCCAACGGCGCCGGCAAGTCGACGCTCGGCCACGTCATCATGGGCGACCCGGCCTACTCCGTGACCGGCGGGACCATCACCTTCGACGGCACCGACGTCACCGAGCTCTCCGCCGACAGGCGCTCGCTCGCGGGCATCTTCCTCTCCTACCAGGCGCCCGTCGAGGTCCCCGGCGTGCCGCTCTACAGCTTCCTGCGCACGATCTGCCAGATGCGCCCGGAGCTCAAGACCACCGCGCGCAAGTTCCGCCAGCGCGTGGGGGAGATCGCCGACCAGCTCGAGCTCGACCAGAGCTTCCTCATGCGCGAGCTCAACGTGGGCTTCTCCGGCGGCGAGAAGAAGAAGATCGAGATGCTGCAGCTCCTGCTGCTCCGCCCCAAGCTGGCCATCCTCGACGAGACCGACTCCGGCCTGGACGTAGACGCGCTGGGCATCGTCTCGCGCGGCATCGAGGCCTACCGCGAACAGTGCGGCGGCGCGCTCATCGTGATCACGCACAACACCCGCATCCTGGAGCGCCTCACCGTGGACCGCACGCACGTCATGGTGAGCGGCCGCATGGTCACCGAGGGCCCGGCGGACCTCATCGAGTTCATCGACCGCAACGGCTTCGAGAGCTTCGAGAAGGACGCCCGGCGCGGCGAGAAGGACGAGTCGTGCGTCGACTGCCCGGGCTGCCCCAAGGCCGGTGATGCCGAGTGAGCGCCGAGCGCAGCGCAGCCGAGGCCGCGTCCGAGCAGGCCCAGTCCCGCACCCGCACGCAGGTTGCCGACGTCGACCGCTCCCTCTACGACTTCACCAAGTCCGAGGAGGGCTACGAGCGCTACGACGACGGCCTGACGCCCGACATCGTCCGCTCGATCTCCGCCAAGAAGGACGAGCCCGACTGGATGCTCGAGATGCGCCTGGCCGCCCTGGAGGAGTACCACCGTCGCCCGATGGCCCCCAACTGGGGCCCCAGTATCGCGGGGCTCGACCTCGACCACATCTCCACGTACGTCTCGCCCAAGACCAAGCAGGCCAAGAGCTGGGACGACGTGCCCGAGGACATCAAGGATACCTTCGAACGCCTGGGCATCCCCGAGGCCGAGCGAGAGAGCCTGGCCGGCGTGGGCGCCCAGTACGACTCCGAGATCGTCTACCACAACATGCGCGAGGACGTGGCCAAGCAGGGCGTGGTCTACACCACCATCGAGGACGCCCTGCACGACCCGCAGTGGGAGCCCGTGGTGCACCAGTACTTCGGCACCCTCATCCCGCCCACTGACCACAAGTTCGCGGCGCTGCACTACGCCGTCTGGAGCGGCGGCTCCTTCGTCTACGTCCCCGCCGGCGTGACGCTGGACTACCCCCTCCAGAGCTACTTCCGCCTCAACGCCGCCGGCGCAGGCCAGTTCGAGCACACGCTCATCATCGTGGAGCCGGGCGCGAACCTGCACTTCATCGAGGGCTGCTCGGCGCCCAAGTACTACGAGGCCAACCTCCACGCCGGAGCGGTGGAGCTCTTCGTGAAGGACGGCGCGCGCCTGCGCTACTCCACCATCGAAAACTGGTCCAAGAACATGTACAACCTCAACACCAAGCGGGCCACGGTGGGGGCGGACGCCAAGATGGAGTGGGTCTCCGGCAGCTTCGGCAGCCACGTGAGCTACCTCTACCCCACCACGATCATGGCGGGCGACCGCAGCTCCTGCGAGTTCACGGGCATCACCTTCGCCGGCGCCACGCAGGACCTGGACACCGGCTGCAAGGTCATCATGAACGGCGCGGACACCACCGCCTCGGTGGACACCAAGTCCATCTCCAAGGACGGCGGCGTCAACACGTTCCGCAGCTCCGTGGTGGTGGGCCGCCACGCCGACCGCGCGCGCTGCTCGGTGAGCTGCCAGTCGCTCATGCTGGACGACATCAGCCGCTCGGACACCATCCCCGCCATGGACGTGCGCAACGCCACCGCCCAGGTGGGCCACGAGGCCACCATCGGCCGCATCTCGGACGACACGATCCTCTACCTCATGAGCCGCGGCTGCTCCGAGGCCGAGGCGCGCACCCTGGTGGTCAACGGCTTTGCCAACCCCGTCTCCAAGGAGCTGCCGCTCGAGTACGCTGTGGAGATGAACAACCTTATCAAGATGGAAATGGAAGGGGCGATCGGATAATGGCCGGCGAGAAGAACCTGGCGGCTGCGGGCGCGCCGGCGACCGGCGCGCTCACCCTCGGGCGCGTCAACGCCGCCCCCGCCCAGACCTGGAACCGCCTGCGCACCAACGACGTGACGCTCACCGTCCCCGTGCGCGACCGCAAGGGCGACGTCTACTTCGCGCTGCCGCGCCTCTTCGAGGGCGTGGCGTGCGGCATGGGCGCGGACGTCACCGCCTGGGCCGAGTCCCAGGCCGCCGGCGCCCGCTACGTGGAGGTCCCGCGCGGCGAGCGGCGCGCGGAGCCGATCGTGGTCTCCGTGAGCGCCGCGGCCGGCGAGGTCGCCGACACGGGCGTCATGGTCCGCGCCGGCGCCGAGGCCACGATCGTGGTGGCCGCCGGCACGACGGCGGGCGACTCCGCGCCGTCCGAGGGCGCGCCCGACGCGGCGCCGACGTCCGGCTCGCTGCTGCGCGTGATCGCCGAGCGCGGGGCCCGCGTGAGGATTGTCGAGGTCATCGGCGTGGGCGCGGGCGAGCAGCACCTGGAGAGCGTCGGCATCCGCGCGGAGGCGGACGCCCGCGTCGAGGTGAGCCAGTACGCCCTCGGCGGCGGCACCGTGACCCTGGGCCTCTCGTGCGACCTCACCGGGGACCGTGCGCGCATCGACCTCACGCAGCGCTACCACGCCGCGGGCTCCGAGCACCTCGACGTCAACGAGGTGGTGCGCCACCACGGCCGCGGCACCCGCTCCGAGCTCGCCTACTCCGGCGTGCTGGAGGACGCCGCCGCCAAGTCCCTGCGCACCACCATCGACCTCGTCCACGGGGCGCGCGGCGCCCAGGGCAACGAGGCCGAGGCGGTGCTTGTGCTCGGGGACGACGTGACCAACAAGACCCTGCCCGTCATCCTCTGCGACGAGGACGACGTCGCCGGCAACCACGGGGCCACCATCGGCTCGGTGAGCCCCGAGCAGCTGGCCTTCCTCGCCAGCCGCGGGCTCTCCCGCGAGGACGCCGAGGCCCTCTTCGTGCGCGCGCTCTTCGAGGACGCCATCATGGCCGCCCCCTGCGACGAGGCCCGCGCCGTGGCCGTGGCCCGCGCGGAGGCCGTGCTCGGCCCCGAGGTGGCCCACGACTTCTCCGACTCCCTCGGCGAGGGCGGTGAGGACGCATGCTAGACATCGCCGCCAACCCCTACAAGGCGGACTTCCCGCTGCTGGCCGCCCGCCCAGACCTCGCCTTCCTCGACAGCGCCGCCACCGCGCAGCGCCCCGCCGCGGTGCTGGACGCCCAGCGCAGCTTCTACGAGACCATGAACGCCAACCCCCTGCGCGGGCTCTACGAGCTCTCCGTCGAGGCCACCGCGGCCATCGCGGCCGTTCGCGCGCAGGTGGCGGCGCTCATCGGCGCCCCGGACGCGCGCGATGTGGTCTTCACCCGCAACACCTCCGAGAGCCTGAACCTGGTCGCCAAGTCCTTCTCGCCCACCGTGCTGGGGCCCGGCGACGAGGTGGCCATCACCATCATGGAGCACCACTCCAACCTCATCCCCTGGCAGCAGGCCTGCCGGGCGGCGGGGGCGCGCCTGGTCTACCTCTACCCCGAGAGGGACGGCACGCTCACGGACGAGGAGATCGCGGCCAAGGTGGGCCCGCGCACCAAGATCGTCTCGTGCGCGCACGTCTCCAACGTCATGGGCTGCGAGCTGCCCGTCCGCAGGCTCGCAGACGCGGCGCACGCGGTCGGCGCCGTGATGGTGGTGGACGCCGCCCAGTCCGTGCCGCACCTGTCGGTCAACGTGGAGGCGCTCGGCACCGACTTCCTGGCGTTCTCCGGGCACAAGGCGCTGGGCCCGATGGGCGTGGGCGTGCTCTGGGGCCGTCACGAGCTGCTGGACCAGATGGAGCCCATGCTCACCGGCGGCGAGATGATCGACTCCGTGCGCGAGCAGGACGCCACGTGGGCGCCCGTCCCGGAGAAGTTCGAGGCGGGCACGCAGGACGCCGCGGGCATCTACGCAACCGGCGCGGGCCTCACCTACCTCACCGAGACGGTGGGCCTCGCCGCCGTGGGCGAGCGCGAGGCGGCCCTGGTGGCCTACGCGATGGGGCGCCTGGGCGAGCTGGGCTTCGTGGACGTGATCGGCTCCGCGGACCCGTCGCGCCACCACGGCGTCGTGAGCTTCAACGTGCGCGGCGTGCACCCGCACGACGTGGCGAGCATCCTCGACGCCTCGGGCGTCTGCATCCGCGCGGGCCACCACTGCGCGCAGCCGCTGCTCGCGTGGCTCGGCGTGGAGAACCTCGCCTGCTGCCGCGCGAGCCTGGCCTTCTACAACGACAAGAGCGACGTCGACCGCCTGGTCGACGGCCTGACCCAGGTCTGGGGGATCTTCCATGGCAACGACTGACCTCTACAACGCCGAGTTCATGGACCACGTGTCCCACCCCGACTACAAGTACCAGATGGAGGACGCCGACTGCACCCACGAGGGCGTGAACCCCTCCTGCGGCGACGAGCTCACGTTCTCCGTGCGCTTTGCCGACGACGGCACCATCGACGAGGCCGCGTTCACCGGCCACGGCTGCGCCATCAGCCAGGCGAGCGCCGACATCATGAGCGACCTCATGATCGGCAAGACGCCCGAGCAGGCGCGCGAGCTGTGCGACCTGTTCATGCGGATGGTCCGCGGCGAGGAGACCGACGAGGCCGCGCTGGAGGAGCTCGAGGACGGCGTGCTGCTGCGCGACATCGCCCACATGCCGGCGCGCGTGAAGTGCGCCGAGCTGGCCTGGCGCACGCTCGACGAGATGCTCGCCAAGGGCGCCGAGGGGGGACAGGCCCCGTCCGACCCGGCGGAGGCCTAGCCATGGCCGGCATGTTCTCGACAAAGGGCATGTACGCGCTGCGCGCGATGGCCGACCTCGCCGCGCACGAGGGCTGGGTCTCGCTCGGAGACGTGGCGCGGCGCCAGAACATCTCGCGCAAGTACCTCGAGCAGGTCATCTCCCTCATGCACAAGGCCGGCTACGTGGCGAGCCAGCGCGGCAAGGGCGGCGGCTACCAGCTCACGCGCAAGCCGGAGGAGTACACCCTCGGGGAGATCCTGCGCGCCGCCGAGGGCTCGCTCGCGCCCGTGAGCTGCCTCGACTGCACCAACGAGACCATCTGCCCGCAGCTGGAGACCTGCTCCACCGTGAGCGTCTGGCGCGACCTCGGCCGCGTGACGGCCGGGTACCTGGACTCCAAGACGCTCGCGGACCTCGTGGGCAACCCAGGCGCGGAGGGCACCGAGGCCTGCACCGCCAAGCCCATGTAGCACAGTCCCCGGGAGGTCGTCACGCAGAGGCCGCCCGGGGATTTTTATGTGGCGAGACTTTTATGCCGTGGGACCTGTCGTGGGCGCTGCGGCGTGCCGCCCACGGAGGCGCACCGCGAGCTTGGCGATGCCGCCGGCGAGCAGCAGCGCGCAGCACACGGCCAGCACGAGCGTCTGATCCGGGTAGAAGGCCGCGAAGTCGCACCAGCGCATGCCCGTCGCAAGGGGCGGGACCGCGAGCAGCCACGCGGGCGCGACAAGGTGCAGCCAGACGGCGGGCGCCACGTGCCCGCGCCAGCGCCGAGCCCGGACGAGCGGGACCGCGCAGGCCGCCACCAGCAGCAGGTAGAGGGCGTCGTACCTCACGTGCGACCAGACGCGCGCGGAGCCGTCCACCCCCGAGGTCCCCGCCCCCACGGCGATCGACACCACGTCGTCGGCAAGCGAGAAGAACGCCTCGTTCCCGCCGAACTCGTCGTTGGCGTCCCCCATCACGACGATACCGAGGCCGCGCCCGGGTATCACGCACATGCGCGCCACGTAGTTCTCGACCTGGCCGTCGTGCGACATGACGAGCTCGCCGTCACCCCACGCGTAGGTGGTCCAACCCATCCCGTACCAGGTGTCGCCCGCCGGGTCGGGCACGCGCGAGAACACCATCTGGTGCACTCCGGACGGGGAGAGCAGCGCCGAGCCGTCGTCCGTCTCGCCGCTGTTGAGGTACATGCGCAGGTAGGACTCCATGTCCGCGACGCTCGCGCGCACGTAGCCGGACGCCGTCCCTCCCCAGGCGTCGTCGTCGGAGGTCGCGTGCGCAAAGCCGTCCGCGACCGGCACGCCGAACCACGAGCGGTGGCCCGGCACCGTGGGCGCGTCGTCGCCCGCGGACGCGTCGTCCATCCCCAGCGGCTCGAAGACCTCATTCTCCAGATAGCTGCCGAGACTCTGCCCGCTCGCCGCCTCGACGATGCGCCCGAGCAGGTCGTAGTTTGCGTTCGCGTACGAGAAGTACCCGGCGCTCTCCCCCACCGTCGCCCCCGCGAGCGACTCGTAGTAGCCGAAGCCGCTCGTCTGGTTGAGGAGCGAGCGCACCGTGACGCCGTCGGGCGCGAGTGCGCCCACGTACGCCGCCGCCGGCGCGTCGAGGTCTACGCGCCCCGCCTCCACGAGCCTCATCACGGCGGCGGCCGTCATCGACTTGGAGAGCGAGCCCACGAGGAAAGTGGCGTGCCTGTCCGCGCAGTCGCCGAGCGTCGCCTCGTAGCGGACCCCATCAGAGTCCACCACCGCCACTGCGATGCCCGGCACGCCCGTCTGCGACGCGTTGTCAGCGAGGTAGGAGTCGAGCGCCGACGCGAGCGCCGCCCCGTCGGGCTCCTCGCCCACCGGAGCCGGCGCACCCTCGTCATCCGGGTCCCCCACCTGCTCGAGGCTCTCCTCGAAGCCAGGGTCGTCGGGGCCGGAGAGGAGCGCCTCGTCGGCGCGCGCCGCAAGCGGGGCGCAGAGCGAGAGGACGACGGCGAGGCCGGCCGCGGCCAGCCGGGACGCGGGGCACAGGCCCGGCGCAGGACGCGAGCCTGACGCAAGGCTCATCTTCGACGTTTCTCTCGCCCCTCCCTATCGTGTCGGCGCGTCGTGTCGGCGCGCAGCCTGGCGCGCGCCAGACGCCCGCACCCCGTGTTCACGACGCGCGGGCTGCGTGCTCCGGGCGCACGTCTGCCGTAGGCCACGCGTACGCCTGATGCAAGTCAGGCGACCGCGCGCCCCTAGAACCCCCCGTAGACGAACTGGACGGGCTCGGAGAGTCCAGAGAGCGCAACGAACCACACGAGGAGCGCCCCCATGGCCACGACGGCCAGAAACGCGCCGAGCAGGACCATCCGCTCGGAGGGCCTCCACGGGCCCCGGTTCTTCTCGCCCGCCATCACGCGTCGCTCCCCTGGAGTCCCGGCGCGTCCCCGAAGCCCGCACCGCCGAGGAAGTCGTCGTCGCGGTCGTTCACGAAGTCGTAGAACGCGCGCTCGATGCGCACCCAGCCCACCCAGCCGGGGTGGACCGTATCGCAGAGGAAGTACTTCTCGTACTCGCAGCTCGAGAAGTCGGCGTACGCCACGCCCGCCTCGTCGCAGATCTGGCGGACGCGGTCGTAGTAGGCCGCGCGCTCGTCGGAGGAGACGTCGGCGATGTCGTACCACTGGCCGTGCACCGGCAGGATGCAGACGAGGGGCGTGAGGCCCACCTCGCGACACACGCGCAGGAGGCAGGCGAGGTCCTCGTACTCGGAGTCTGCCTCGTGGAAGTTCTCGAAGAGCTCGGGCATGTACTGGTGGTTCTTCTCCCAGTACGCGTCGTAGACGCCGAAGTCGTTGGTCGTCGACGCGGCAGCGCCCTCGGAGCGCGCCTCCTCGAGCAGGGCGTCCCAGTCCGGCTCCCCGGTAGGCTCGCCCGCCGTCCGGGCGTCGCTCTTCTTCGGGGCCAGGCTCACGATGTTCGGGACCTTGGTCCGCAGGCGCAACGAGTCGGCAAGGGCGAGGGCGGCGTCGTTGACCGCGTCGAGCGGCGTGTCGTGCGCCGCGGCGGAGAGCTGGTCCTCGTCCACGCCGAGATCCTCGCAGCGCTGGCGGACATAGGTCTTCGTCTCGTCCGAGATGTCCGGGTTCTGGGCGAAGGCGCGGTAGAGCGAGTAGGAGAACTTGGTGTAGAACTTGTCCTGGTCGCCGCCGCCCTTGAAGAACCACTGAGGGGACACGACGATCATGGCCTTCCTGTTGGAGACGCGGCTGCCGTAGGCCCCCGCGGCGATGGCCTGCCAGAGGCTCTGGTCGTACCCCTCGCCGATGTAGGTCATGTCCACGCCGGTCACGTTCTCGCCGAAGACGGACTGGGGGCACATGCTCACCTTGTCCTTAGAGATGTAGAACTCCGACGACCCGAAGCAGAGGTAGCCATCGGACGACATGTTGGCCAGCACGAAGTCAGCGTTCTCCGACTTGCCGTCCGCGTAGACGTAGTCGTAGAGCCGCGTGGGGTCCGCCGGCCCGTTGCCGGGCAGGACCCACGTCACAAGGGCGACGGCCCCGACGGCCAGCACGGCGAGACCCGAGACCACGGCGACCAGTAGGCGGGCGCCCGGCCCCAGGCGGCGCGGGGCGCCGGATGAGCCCCCGGCCATCGTCACACCCGCCTCGAGACCTGGTCGGCGATCTTGTTGGCGGTGTTCATCTCGTCACGCGGAACCTCGGTGGGAGCGATGGAGACGCCGAACTCGTCCTCGATCCCCACGAGCAGCTCGATCGCGGCCATGGAGTCGAGCAGTCCGAGCTCGAAGAGGTCGTCGTCGACGTGGTCGCGCACGGCCGGGTCGCCGCAGACGTCCTCGAGGAGGTCGAGCACGCGCGAGCGCACGTCACCTTCCGCACCGCTTGCGGCATCCTCCCGGGCCACTTCGCATTCCGGGTTGCTCGCGGCGGCCTTCCGCGCCGCCTCGTCCGACCTGTCGCCGGCCTTCCCGGCGTTCCTCCTTCTAAACATCAAGAGCTCCTTTCACGAGCGTTGAAAGCTGTCCCGAGAAGATCGCGAGGCCCAGCACCACCAGCTGGAGCGTCACGAACCACGAGAGCACCCTGAACCAGCGGTCGTCCCGGTGGCGCCGGTAGAACCCGGAGCGCTTCTGGAAGCCCTGGGTCAGCGCGAGCAGGACGCCGTGGTAGATGCCGTAGAGAACGTAGTCCCCCGTGAGGCCGTGCCAGAACCCCATCACGACCATGTTGGCAATAAGCGCCACCTGCGCGGTGCGCACACGGTCGCGGATGAGGTGGCGGCGCATGATGAGCCGCGTGAGTCTCATGAAGACGAAGTCGCGCAGCCACGTGGAGAGCGTGATGTTCCAGCGGTTCCAGAAGTCGAACAGGTCCCGGGCGATGAACGGCGCGCGGAAGTTGCGCGGGCAGCGGATGCCCAGGCAGTAGCTCGCGCCCATCGCCATGAGGCTGTAGCCCGCGAAGTCGAAGAAGAGGTAGAGCGCGTAGAGCCAGGCCTGTCCCACCTGGGTCGCGAGCGAACCCGCGGGGTCCGAGGCGTCCCAGGGGACGCTCGACATGTAGCGGTGCGCGAGCGTGGCGAACACCAGGTAGTAGGTCGCGCCCGCGAGCAGCAGCAGGATGCCGCGGGCGAGGAGCCCGGCGTACTCATCTCGCCCCGGGGTGCGGTGCGCGTCGGCAAGGAAGCGACGGCTGCGGTCGATGGGGCCCGAGGAGAGCTGCGGGAAGAAGAGCAGGAAGCTGAGGTAGTCCTCAAGGCCGAGCTCCTCGGGCGCGATGAGGCCGTCGCGGGTCTCCACGACCACCTGCACCGCCTTGAACGTCACGTACGAGATTCCCACGAAGCCCCACAGCGACCCGCCCGCCGCCAGCGAGACCTTGTAGGTCACGAGCGGCGCGAGCGAGAGGACCGTGGCCGCCGCAAAGCGCCTCCCGTCCCCCGGGTCCCGCGCAAGCAGCCGCAGGGCAAACCACTCGACCAGCAGAAACGCCAGCACGGCGAGGGCCTGCCACGGCTGGTCGCACACCGCGCAGGCGAGGAACAGCACGGAGACCACCAGGGCGTAGCGCCGCAGGTTGTGGCCCGTCAGGCCGAGCGCCGCGGCGGGCACGAGGACGACGGCGAGAAGGACGAAGAAGCTTGGGTCGGCAAAGAGCGTCATGCACGCTCACCGCGTCCCGCACGCACGGGGCGGGCGAGCCTGGCGGCGAGCGCCTTGCGGTCGACCTTCTCGTTGGCCGTGAGGGGGAGCTCGTCGACCACGCGCACCTGGCGCGGGACCATGTAGGCCGGCAGCGTGCGCGCGAGCGCGGCCTTGAGGGCGCGCGCCACCTCGAACGGCGCGGCGCCCGCCAGCTCGGACGGCACCGCAGCCGCATCGAGCACGACGAAGGCGCCCAGGCCCGTCACACGGCTCCCGCGCGTCACCGGCACGACGGCCGCCTCGCGCACGCCGGCGAGCTCCGCGAGCGCGCCCTCGACCTCGCCGAGCTCCACGCGGAACCCGTTGACCTTCACGAGGGAGTCGAGCCTGCCGGCGCAGCGCAGCATCCCCGTGGCGTCGAGCGAGCCGAGGTCGCCCGTGCGGTAGCCGCGACAGGGCGTGCCGTCCGAGAGCGCGGTCTCAAAGAAGGCGGCCTCGGTCTTCTCCGGGTTCTGGTAGTAGCCCCTGGCCACGGTGTCGCCGCGGATGACGATCTCCCCCACGGAGCCCACCGGGAGCTCCGCGCCCGTCTCGTGGTCGCAGATCGAGAGCTCGGTGCCGGGGCGCGGTCGGCCAACTGGCAGCGGGGCGGGGTCATCCAGGTCGTCTGGGTCTATCTCGGTGTAGGTCACGGCCACGGTGGACTCGGTGGGGCCGTAGGTGTTCGCTATGGTCGCGTGCGGGAAGCGCTCGCGCAGGCGCTGCGCCGTGCCGTGGTGGAGCGTCTCGCCGCAGAAGAGGAATAGACGCAGGCGCGGCAGGAGGCGCTCGTCGAAGGAGGGGTCTGCGAGGCAGAGGTCGGCGAAGGACGGCGTGGACACCCACACCTCGACGCCCGAGGTCGCAAGGTCGTCGAAGAGCGCGCGGAAGTCCCGCTGGAGCGCCGGTGAGACCGCGTGGAGGCACCCGCCCGTAGCGAGCGCGCCCACGAGCTCGTACTCGGAGAGGTCGAAGGAGTAGTGCGCCTGGTCAAGGAAGACGCCACCGCCGTCGCGCACCACGGGGAAGGTGACGAGCCAGCGCAGGAACGCGCCCACGTTGGTCGCGGTGACCTCGATGCCCTTGGGTCGTCCCGTGGAGCCCGAGGTGAAGATCACGTACTGGGTCTCCTCCCCGGACACCCACGCGTCTCTGTCCGGCACGGGCTCCCCGCCCTCGAGCAGGGCGCGCGCGTCGAGCAGGGTGCAGCCGGAGAGCACCCCGGCCAGCTCCTCGCGCACCGGGCAGGTGGCGAGAAGAACGGCGCCCGGAATCTGACCGGCGATGCTGCGAACCCGCTCGGGTGGCAGCTCCACGTCAACGGGGACGTAGGCGTGGCCGCTCATGAGGCAGCCCAGGAAGGCCTCCACCGTGAGCGCCTCCTTGTGACCGAGCACGAGCACGGGCCCACGCCCGGGAACGCGGGCCGCAAGCCCGGCCGCGAGGCGCCGGGCGACGTCCCACAGCTCCTGGTAGCTCGTCACGAGGCCGGTCTCGCCCTCGGCGAACGCCGGCGCGCCCGGCGTCCGGCTCACGTTCCCCTCGATGGCCTCTAGCAGTGCGTTTGTCCCCGTCATGACAGCCCTCCCGCCATACTTCGACTCGTGCGGCATGGTAGGCCCGCCCACGCGCGACGGACGGCCCGTCGGTGCATCGGCACAAAGGAGGGAGAAATGATAAAGAAGCCTGAAGATTGTCGGACGGGGGCGGGACGGAGGCGGGACGAAACAGGCAGGCGGGGCCGACGGACAGAACGGGGTCGCGACGCCAGGCACAGTAGGAGCTAAACGACATTTTCGCGCTCCAAAGTGACGCCTAGTTCCTACAGATCCCCTCCGTAGGAGCTAGGCGTCACTTTCCCCAAGAGAACCGTCGTTTGGTTCCTACACTTCAGCCGCGCAGGAAGCAGACGACACTTTCACGGGGAAAACCGTCGCCTAGCTCCTACACAACGTCCTCCCGTAGGGACCAAGCGACACCTTGCCCAACAAAACCACCCTCCGGCCCCCACGCCTCCAACCTGTAGGAGCCAAGCGACACACCTGACAGCAAAACTGTCGTCTAGCTCCCACACCACCCAATCCGTAGGAACCAGACGACACTTCCGGCGAGAAAACCGTCGCCTGGTTCCTACACCCCAGGCAGCCCTACGCCCCGGCAGCCCGCCGCCCCAGGCAGCCCTACGCCCCGGGCAGTCCGCCACACCCCAGGCAGCCCACCACCCAGACCGGGCCCACCGCCCGCCAACCCGTCGCCCAAACAAAAAGGGGCCCGACCCCGACGCGCTGTCGGGACCGGGCCCTTGGGGTTGCCGTATGGCGGGAGAGGCTACGCCCAGCCCTTGCCCTCGGAGCCGAACTCCTTCATGAGCTCCATGGTGCGGGTCTTGATGGCCTCACGGCCGGGCTTGAGGAGCTTGCGCGGGTCATAGCCCTTGCCCTGCTGGTCCTTGCCCTCCTCGATGTACTTGCGAGTGGCCTCGGCGAAGACGACCTGGAGGTCGGTGTTGACGTTGATCTTGGAGATGCCGAGGGAGATGGCCTTCTGGATCTGGTCAACGGGGATGCCGGTGCCGCCGTGAAGGACGAGCGGCAGGTCGCCGGTCAGCGACTTGATCTCCTGGAGACGGTCGAAGGACAGGCCGGCCCAGTTGGCGGGGTAGATGCCGTGGATGTTGCCGATGCCGCAGGCGAGGAAGTCAACGCCCAGGTCGGCGATGGCCTTGCACTGCTGCGGGTCAGCGAGCTCGCCGTTGGAGGCGACACCGTCCTCGACGCCACCGATGCCGCCGACCTCGGCCTCGACGGAGATGCCCTTGGCGTGGGCGGCCTTCACGACCTCCTCGGTGCGCTTGAGGTTGAGGTCGAAGGTCTCCTCGTGGGAGCCGTCGTACATGACGGAGGTGAAGCCGGCCTCGATGCACTTGAAGACGTCCTCGTAGGTGCCGTGGTCAAGGTGCAGGGCAACCGGGACGGTGATGTTCTTGTCCTCGAGCAGCTGCTTGACGAGGTCAGCCACGACCTTGAAGCTGATCTGCCACTTGGCAGCGCCGCTCGTGCACTGGATGATGAGCGGGGACTGAAGCTCCTCGGCGGCGTCGAGAATCGAGGATGCCCACTCAAGGTTGTTGGTGTTGAACGCGCCGACGGCGTAGTGACCCTTCTCGGCGCTCTTGAGCATGGCAGTTGCGTTGACGAGCATGTTGACCTCCATAGTCAGACCTGACTGTCAGGACGGCCCTATCATACCCCTTACGGCCCGAAAATGGCACGCGACGCGGCCTTTTGGGTCCTCGCGCCCGCCCTCGGCCCTCCGTACCAGCCCTTGGCCCTCCGTGCCCGCGCTCGGCCCTCGCAACCGTTACCCTCGCAACCGAGACCCACGCCCTGCCGCAGGCACGCCCGCGGCAGATGCGCTTGTATGGTCTTCGTGGGTTCGCGCGGGCGGGGTCGCCCGGCGCTGAGACCGTGGGTACGGTGAGGAGAGAGAAGAAGGGGGACGCATGGCACGGGACGGCGAGAAGAACGACGAGAGGCCCAAGGGCGGGCTGCTGGGCGACTTCTCGGTCTCCCAGGTCCTGGCGACCGGCCTTGCCGCGGCGACCTCCTTCGCCCTCTCCACGCAGATCGGCATCGCGGGGTCGATCATCGGCGCGGTCATCGGCGCCGTGGCCTCCTCGGTGGCGACGCAGGTCTACCGCACCATCCTGCACAACTCCGCCGAGAAGCTCCGCGGGCTGGGACAGGACCCGGCGACGCCGGTGACAGGTGCGCCGGGAGCAGGCGTGCCAGAGGCGGGCGCCCCCGGCCCCGCCGACGAGACCCCCTGGGCGGTCGCCGCCGGCACCGTCGTCATGGCGTCGGGCGCGGACGAGGGGGCGGCCAGCGACGCCACCCGCGTGGCTCCCGCCTCCCCCGCCGACAAGACCACCGTCGCGCCGAGGCCCGTGGACAGCCCGGAGGGCGCGGACGCCCCCGCCGCCGGCACCATGGTGTCCACCCAGCACGTCGGCTCCATCTCCGGGCGCGCGAGCGTAGAGGAGGTCGCCGAGTCCGGCACCCCCATCGCCCCGCGCGAGGTGCGCTACGCCGCCCGCGCCCGCGAGCAGGCTAGGATACGTCGCCGCGCCGCCGTCATCGCAACCGCGGTGGCCGTTGCAGCGGTGCTCGTCTTCGCCCTCGTGGTGAGCGTGGCCACAAAGGGGACCGGCATCGGGCCCGCGCCGCAGGCCAGCGCACCCGCGGAGGAGCAGACGACCGAGAGCCCCAGCCAGGGCACGACCTCCCAGCCCGAGGTCACGACCCATCAGGAGAGCGCCCCGCAGGCCACCCAGCCCACCGAGGGCACCAGCTCCGAGAACACCGGCACGAGCGAGCCCGCCACGCCCAGCCAGACCAACGAAGGCGACGGCTCCACGCAGTCCCAGACCACGCAGGAGAACGGCTCGTCTTCCAGCGGCACCGGCACCAGCGGCAACGCGGGCGGCGGCGCCAGCTCCGGCACCGGCAGCGGGGCCAGCAGCTCCGGCAGCAGCACCTCCACCACCGGCGGGGCCGAGTCGGAGGGTACCGGCTCGACGACGGGCGGGTCCTCCTCGAGCGGCGCCGCGGGCGGCACCTCTGCCACCACTGGGACCACCACAGGCTCCACCACCGGCACCGGCACCAGCGGCAACTAGCGTCGCGAGCGCCGGAGCACGCCGCGGCCCACGCTCGGCCCCCCGCGCGCCCACGATCCCGAGACGCACCGCACCCACAGCCCCAAGCCCCGACCCCCGCTCGCCTCCCGCCCACGGCCATGCGCTAGAATCGTGTGCCACTATACACGCGCGAAGAAGGGAGTCTCACCCACATGGAGCGTCCGAACGCCTGGAAGGAGTACAGCGCCGAGCAGCTCGACGCGCTGCACTACCTCTGCGAGGGCTACAAGTCCTTCATCTCCGACAACAAGACCGAGCGCGAGTGCGTCACCGCGAGCGTCCGCATGGCCGAGGATGCCGGCTACGTGAACCTGGCCGACCGCATCGCCTCCGGCGAGCCGCTCAAGGCGGGCGACAAGGTCTACGCGGTCAACCGCGGCAAGAGCCTCATGCTCGTCCACCTGGGCACCGAGCCGCTGGAGCGCGGCGTCAACATCCTCGGCGCGCACATCGACTCCCCGCGCCTGGACGTCAAGCAGGACCCGCTGGAGGAGAAGAACGAGATTGTCACGCTGGACACGCACTACTACGGCGGCGTGAAGAAGTACCAGTGGGTCACCATGCCGCTGGCCATCCACGGCGTGGTCTGCAAGAAGGACGGCACCACGGTCAACGTGGTGATCGGCGAGGACGAGGCCGACCCGGTCTTCTGCATCTCCGACCTTCTCCCCCACCTGGGCTCGCAGCAGATGTCCAAGAAGGCCACCGAGGTCATCGAGGGCGAGATGCTCGACGTGCTGGTGGGCAACCGCCCGCTGGTGATCGAGGAGGGCGCGGACGGCGAGAAGGACGCCGACGCCGAGAAGAACCCGGTCAAGGCCGGCGTCGTCGCGCTGCTCAAAGAGCAGCTCGGCATCGAGGAGGAGGATCTGCTGTCCGCCGAGCTCGAGGTCGTGCCGGCCGGCGCGGCCCGCGACCTGGGCCTGGACCGCTCGATGATCCTCGGCTACGGCCAGGACGACCGCGTGTGCGCCTACACGAGCCTCGTGGCGCAGCTCGACTGCAAGGAACCCGTGCGCACCGCCGTCTGCCTGCTCGTTGACAAGGAGGAGATCGGCTCCGTGGGCGCCACCGGCATGACGAGCCACTTCTTCGAGGACACGATGGCCGAGGTGCTGGAGCTCGCCGGCGAGAAGGGCGCGCTGGCGCTGCGTCGCTGCCTGGCCGCCTCGAGCATGCTCTCGAGCGACGTCTCGGCCGCCTTCGACCCCGCGTTCGCGAGCGTCTTCGAGCCGAAGAACTCCGCGTACCTGGGCCACGGCCTCACGTTCAACAAGTTCACCGGCAGCCGCGGCAAGTCCGGCTCCAACGACGCCGACGCCGAGTACGTGGCCACCATCCGTCGCGTGATGGACGAGGGCGGCGTGCACTTCCAGACCGCCGAGCTCGGCAAGGTCGACGCGGGCGGCGGCGGCACGATCGCCTACATCCTGGCCACCTACGGCATGAGCGTCATCGACTGTGGCGTGCCCGTGCTCTCCATGCACGCGCCGTGGGAGACCACGAGCAAGGCCGACGTCTACGAGGCGTATCGCGGCTACCAGGAGTTCCTCAAGCTGGCGTAAGGCGGTACGCCTGAAACCCGTGAGGCCCCGAGGTTCCACGCGGAAGTGCTCTTCGAGAAACTTCCGCTTAGGAACCTCGGGGCCTCTTGCGTTCTGTGTCGGCCGCGGCCGCGGGAGGAACTCCCGGGGTGCGCGTACAGGGCCTCTGCCGCGGAGGGGCGCTGGGGGCCGCTAATGGCTGGCGCGCCGCCTTGGCCCCAGCTCCTTTATCCCAGCAGGGACATGACCTCGCGCTTGGCGGCGAGGAACTCGTCGGTGAGCTCGAAGCCGCCCGGGGCGTCGTCGGCGCGCCGCACGACCACCTCGCCGGCCACGTGACTCGGCTCGCCCGCGGAGGGGGCGCCGGCCAGCACGTAGACGCGGCTCGCCATGCTCACGGCCTCGTCCACGTCGTGCGTGATGACCAGGGCGGACAGGCCCAGCTCGCGCGCCACGCCCACGAACCAGCGGCGCACGTCCACGCGAGTCAGGGCGTCGAGGGCGGAGAACGGCTCGTCGAGCAGCGTCACGTCCGCGCCCATGAGGTAGGTGCGCAGGAACGCCGCGCGCTGGCGCATACCGCCGGAGAGCTCACTGGGCCACTTAAGCTCGCAGCCCGCCAGGCCGAAGCGCTCGAAGAGGGGCTCGGCCTTGGCGCGGGCCTCGGCGCGGCGCATGCCCCCCAGCACCAGCGGCAGGCACACGTTGTCGATGATGCGACGGCTCGGGAGCAGCAGGTCCTTCTGGAGCATGTAGCTCACGCGGCCCGGGCAGCCGGTCACGTCCTCGCCGTGCAGCAGGACGCGCCCCGAGACGGGGGTGGTGAGGCCCGCGAGCGCGTGCAGGATCGTGGTCTTGCCGCAGCCGGAGCGCCCCACCAGGCAGCAGACCTCGCCGGGCATGACCGCAAGGTCGATGCCCTCCGTCACGAGGGCCTCCCCGTCCCAGGAGAGCGTGAGCCCCTCGGCCGCCAGCGCCGACACGCCGCCTGCGGGCGCGCCGGCGCTGGGGCGGGAGGCCCCGGCGTCCGGACGACCAGCGCCGTCCGCGGGGCGCGCGGCCGCGAGGCCCGCGCCGGGACTCCCCACCCCCAGGTTCTTCTCGGCAGCTGACACGCCTACTCCAGGAAGGAGAGGTCGTAGCCGGCGTTGACGTCCAGCTGGTTCTCCACGAGGTTGTTGTCGTTCAGCCACTGGTAGAAGGCGGCCCAGCGGTCCGGGTCGATGACGCCCCAGCTCTCGGCGTCGGCGACGTACTGGTCGGCCAGGTAGGTCTGGCTCTGGTGCACCAGGTCGGAGTCGAGCTCGGGAACCTGCGCGCAGAGGATGTCGGCGGCGCCGTCGGGGTTCTCGACGGCGTACTCGTAGCCGCGCTTGACCGCGCGCAGGAAGGCGCGGACGGCGTCGGGGTTCTGGGCGGCAAAGTCGTCGTTCGCGGCGATGACCGGCGTGTAGTAGTCAAAGACCGGGTCAACGGAGATGAAGCTGAAGTAGTTGTACGGGAAATCCTGGACCACGGCGTTCTGGACGGCCCACGCCTCGTAGACCCAGACGGTGTCGAACATGTTGGCGCGCAGGCCGCTGACCTCGTCGTCAACCTCGTAGGGGACGAGCTCGACCTTGGACCAGTCGCCGCCGTCGGCCTCGACGATGTCGCGCACCGTGGCCTGCTCCACGGGCATGTTCCAGGTGGCGTAGGTGTGGCCCTCCATGGCGGAGGGGTGCGTGATGCCGTCCTCGGCGCGGCTCATGATGCCGGAGGTGTTGTGCTGGATGATCGCGGCCACCGCCGAGTAGGGCATCGGCTGGTCGGAAGCCAGGTTGTTGGCGATGTAGTCCTGGTAGGAGACGCCCATCTGGGCCCCGCCCGCGCCGATCAGCGCGTCGGCGCCGTCCGCGGGCGGCTGGATGATCTCCACGTCCAGGCCCTCCTCGGCAAAGTAGCCCTGGTCAAGCGCCACGTAGATGCCGGTGTGGTTGGTGTTGGGCGTGTAGTCCAGCACGAAGGAGATCTTGGTGGCATCGCCGGCGGAGGCGTCCGAGGCGGCGTCGGAGTCGGACGGGGCGTCCGCGGAGTCGTTGCCGCACCCGACGAGCGAGAGGCCCGCGGTGGCAGCGGCGCCGGCGGCGGCCAGGGAGACGAACTGACGACGGTCGAGGCCCTTGCCAAGAAGGCCCCTGCTGAGGTTCTTATCGCTCATTTGAGTTCCTTTCTGCCCGCTTCCAGGGCATGAGGGCGCGCTGGACCAGCTCGACGAGCTTCATGAGGGCCAGCGACAGCACGGAGATGATGATGATCGAGGCAAACATGCGGTCATACGAGAAGGACTTGCGCACGCGCGTCATGTAGACGCCCAGGCCAGCGTTGCCGCCGAGCCACTCGGCGATGACCGCGCCGACGATGGCGTAGGTGGCGGAGATCTTGAGGCCGCTGAAGAACTGGTCGGCCGCGGCGGGCAGCTTGGCGTACCAGAAGATCTGCCAGCGCGAGGCGTTCATGGTGCGCATGAGGTCGATGACGTCCGGGTCGACGGAGCGGAAGCCCGAGGCCAGCGACACCGTGATCGGGAAGAACGTGGAGACCACCACGAGGACCACCTTGGGCAGCGCCCCGTAGCCGAGCCACAGCACCAGGAGCGGGGCGATGGCCACGGTGGGGATGGTCTGCGAGATGGTCATGAGCGGCTCGAAGGCCAGATAGAAGGTCTCGAACCTGTCCATGAGCACGGCGAAGGCAAACCCCAGCACCACCCCCACGACAAGGCCGGCGGCGGCCTCGGCGAGCGTGGTCACCGAGTGGCTGGCGAGAAGAGCCGCGTCCTCGACGAGCGCCGTGACCACCTGCACCGGCGTCGGCAGCAGGAAGTTGGGCACCAGGCCAAGGTCCACCACGGCCTCCCACACGGCAAGCAGCGCCACCACGGCCACGAGGGGCGTGAGGACGCGGCGGGCACGGGACGGCGCGGCGGAGCGGGCACGGGCGCCGCGACGCGCGGGCCGTGGCCTGGCGCCGCCGCCGAGCTCGGAGGCCTCCGGCGCGGACATGTTGGTCCGGGCGGGCACGCTACGCCGCCGCGTCCGCGCTCTTGGGGGCGAACTCAGGGTCGCCGGGGTGGTACTTGCCGACCTTGCGGTCGGTGGACATGACGTCGCCGTCCGGCCGGAAGTTGATCTTGGCGTAGGTCATCATGTGCTTGCAGCCTGCCTTGGCGCCCACGAGCTGGCAGTTCTTGAGGATCTCCATGCAGGTCTCGTAGTCGCCCTCGATGGCCGTCTCGAACGGGCCCACGAAGTAGTCAACCCCCGTGGAGTCGATGTAGGCGATGACGGCATCCACCGCGTCGCAGGTCGCATCGTCGGTGGTGGCGTCCATGGGCAGGAACTGGATGGCAACAGAGCAGTTCACGCGCCCCTCCCTCCTGGGTGCCTCGGCACCCCGTCTTACGTAGGTGCCGCGCGGGCGCGTGGCCTTTCCCTACGCCGGCATTACCCGGATCAGGTTCTGGGTCAGGGCCGCTGCCCGAGCGCGCTCGGACTCCTGGGCCCTATCTCAGCCGGCGTGCGCCAGCCCCCCGTTGTCACGAGGTAGTGTAGCACGCCTCGGCGAAGGGGCCCCGAGGACCGTAGGTTCTTATTGAATTATCTGGACTGGGTTGAGGGGCGCACGTGCCGAGGCCTGGTGGGCAGGCGCGTCCCCCGACCACGCCCGCCCGTCGTAGAACCCTAGGCAACCAAATAATACCCAATATTTACGAGTGATAACGCCGTCGACGAGCACACCGTCCCACGCCCGCCCAGAGGTATCGAACAAGATGAAAACGGGGGCCGCGCCTAAAAGCGCAGGCCCCCGAAAAAGTGCAGACCTATCCGCCCCCCGACGTCACCCCGTGTTCTGAAGGCCCGCGGACACTCCGGAGACGGTGCACAGGATGAGATAGATGAGCCGCTCGCGGTCCTGCGGGGTGAGCGTGTCACCCTCGGTGCGAAGGCGCTTCAGGGCCAGGGCCTGGGTCACGGAGAGCACGTTCACGAACGGCAGGCGCATGCGGATCACGGGGCCCAGCACGCGACGGTGCTGCAGCGGCCACTCGTCGCCCACGATGGCAAGCACCCAGCGGCGGGTGAGCTCCATCTCCTCTAGGACCTTGCGGGAGAGGTCCTCGCGGTCCGCGAGGGCGAGGTACAGGCGGGCGATGCGCTCGTCGACCTTGGAGAGCGACATCTCGATGTTGTCGATGAACGTGGTGAAGAGCGGCCACTCGCCGTAGGCGGAGCGCAGGCGGTCGAGGTCACCAATGCGCTCGCAGGCGGTGCCGAGACCATACCAAGCCGCCAGGTTGATGCGCGCCTGGCTCCACGAGAAGATCCACGGGATGGTGCGCAGGTCGTCCAGGGACTTGGCGCCCAGGCCGCGCTTGGCGGGGCGGCTGCCGATAGGCATGAGGCCCACCTCGGTGAGCGGCGTCACCGTGGAGAACCACTCGGCAAAGCCGTCGGTGTGCAGGAGGTCCAGGTAGCGCTCGCGCGAGGCGGCGTCCAGCTCCGCGGCAAGGCCGGCGTACCTCTCGGTGGTCTCGGTGTTGACCCACTCGATGGACGGCGCGCTCTGCAGCAGCGTCGCGCCCACCACGGACTCCACGTGACGGCGGGCCAGCGTGGGGTCCCCGTAGCGGGCGAAGATGACCTCGCCCTGCTCGGTGAGCTTGAAGCAGCAGTTGACCGAGCCCTTGGGCTGAGAGAGCACCGCACGGTTGGCCGGGCCGCCGCCGCGGCCGACGGCGCCGCCGCGGCCGTGCATGAGCACCAGGTCGATGCCGCTGTCCTCGGCCCAGCGCGCGATCTCCGCCTGCGCGCGGTGCAGCACCAGCGTGGCGGAGGTGGGGCCGGCGTCCTTGGAGGAGTCCGAGTAGCCGAGCATGACCTCGAGCCGCCTCCCCGTCTGGTCCAGGCGACGCTGGACCTCCGGCAGACGAATCATGGCGTCAAGCGTGGTCACGGCGTTCTCGAGGTCCTCCACCTGCTCGAAGAGCGGGATGACGTCCAGCGTGGGCACGTCGCCCTCGTGTGCGAAGGCCAGGTGCGCGAGCTCGTAGACGTTGGCCACGTCCTCGGCGGACTTGGTGAAGGAGATGATGTAGCGCCGCGCGGCGTCCACGCCGTTTCTCCTCTGGATCTGCGCGATGGCGCGGAACGTGTCCAGCACCTCGCGCGTCATGGGCTCGAGCTCTCCCCTCTCGCCCCAGCGGCCGTGCTCGTGGATGTCCTTGAGCGCGCGGCTGTGCACCAGCGAGTGCTGGCGGAACTCCATCTCAACCAGGTGGAACCCAAAGGTCTGCGCCTGCCAGATGAGGCGCTGCACCGGGCCGTACGCGGCCCTGGTGGCGCCGGCGCGCGCGAGGGACGACTGGACCACGCGCAGGTCGGCGATGTACTCGTCCGCGCTGGCATACATGACGTCGGCAGTGCGCTCGATGGTGGCGCGCAGCCGCTCGGAGATGACGAGCATGGCCGCACGGTGCAGCTCGCTCGCGGAGATGCCCAGCGCGTGCGCCGTAAGCTTCTCGCTCATCTCCACCTGGTGACTCCAGAGGCTCATGAGCTGGTCGGAAGGCGGCGTGGAGATGGTGTCCAGCGTGAGGTTGCGCCCGGTGGTGTAGGTGGCTTCGGCCAGGCTCTCCAGCACGTGCGTGCGGAACTTCTCGGCCACCTGGCGGCTTACCTTTGCGGTGACGTTGGGGTTGCCGTCACGGTCCGAGCCGATCCAGCTGCCCGGGTGGAAGAACGCCGGGCAGACGGGCGGGACGGTGCCGGCCTTCTCGCCGAGCTCCCAGTCGTCGAAGCGGCGGTAGACGTCCGGCACCATGTCAAAGAGCGTGCTGTCGAAGATGTCGATGATGGTGTCGGCCTCCTCGACGGGGGTCGGCTTCTTGTGCGCAATCGGCGAGGTGCGCAGCAGCGCGTCGATCTCCTGCGTGAGGCGCCGCTCGTTCTCCGCCAGCGCCACGCCGCCCAGGCCGGGGCGACCCTCCAGCAGGCCTGCGATGCGACGAATCTTGCCCTCGACCGCCTTGCGGCGCGCCTCGGTGGGGTGCGCGGTGAAGACCGGGCGGAACTCCAGACGGTTCAGCAGCGCGATGGCCTTGCCGCGGCCGCACTCGTCCACGAGCTGGCGGTAGGCCACCGTGATGTCGTTGATGGGGTCCTCGGCGTCGGTGGTGGGCACCTGGCTCTCGCGGGCGCGCAGCGAGGCCACGCGATAGTTCTCCTCGCAGATGTTGGCCAGGTGGAAGTAGGACACGAAGGCGCGCATGAGCATGGTGGTCCGGGCCTCGTCCAGGCCCTCGAGCACGCGCTCCAGGTCCTGGAAGGCGGACTGCTCCTCCTCCGTCTCCGCGGACTCGTCCGCGCTGGCGCGTATCGCGTCGGCGAGAAGGACGTCGAAGGTGGAGCGCAGGTCGGGGTCGAACTCCTCGAGCACCTTGCGGACCAGGCGCAGGAAGAGCGTCATGTTCTCGGCGATGGACTCGGGGACGTCAAAGCCCGTGAGCAGGGCGCGGGCCTCGTCGGCGGCCGACGGGGCGGGCACAGGACCGGGCATGATAGCGGACGCGTTCTCAGTGCTCAGGTTTTTCTCGGCCAACGTTGCTCCTTAAGCCGGCATACGGTGGCTACTACGATACCCCGACCAAACGACTCTCGGAAAGACCCTACGACTGGGAAACCCGTTGTTCATGTTACGGCTTCCTTTTGGCGCCCGGCGGGCTCTGCCGGGGGCGTCCGCCGTGGGCGGGGGTAGGTGGCGAGGCGCCGGGCAGACGGCCCCTCTCGCCTTGGTTGCAAGACGCGCACGCTACCTCCCCGTGTCCGGGGCGTGGTCTACAATCGTGCGCGTAAGACCACGAGAGGAGCCACCTTCATGGCTGACAATCCGCTGAGGCGCCTCAAGCGGCGCCGGGAGGTCGCGACCGTGCGCCCCGCCAGGACCGCGAACGCCGCCGGCACGGCCGCCGGGGGGCACGCCGCCCCTAAGACGCCGCGCTACGGTGTCGAGCTCAAGGGGCGCAAGGCGAGGCGCGGCGGCGGGCGCGGGCGTTCTTCTCGTCCTGATGCCGACCGTCAGCAGGCCTTCCTCCCCCGCATAGTCAACAACTGGTGGAACCGTCTCATCTCCGCGATCTTCGGCGGCAGGCTCTCCGAGCAGACCGAGCAGTACGCCGCCCACCAGACCAAGCGGGACTACATCTGCAACACCATGGGCCAGGCGGCGTGGGGCGTGCTCTTCCCCGTGCTCACAGCGGTGGCCGCGTGGCTCGTGGGCCCCGAGCAGGCCGGCCAGTTCTCCATGGCCTACACCGTGGGCGTGCTGCTGCTCTTCCTGGCCAACTACGGCGTGCGCACCTACCAGGTCTCGGACCTGGACGATATGCACTCCTTCCTTGACTACCAGGTCAACCGCTTCATCACCTGCGCGGCGATGCTCGTGGTGGGCTGGCTCTGGTGCCAGGTGCGCGGCTACGACGCGGCGATGTTCTCCATCTGCATGGGGGTGCTCGTCTTCCGCGCGGTGGACGGCCTGGCAGACGTCTACGAGGGCCGCCTCCAGCAGAAGGACAAGCTCTACCTCGCAGGCCTCTCCCAGGCGGTGCGCTGCGCGCTGGGGTTCGTGGCCTTCTCGGCGGTCCTGCTGCTCACGCACAACCTCCCCGTGGCGAGCTTTGCGCTGGCGGCGGGCGCGGTGGCCTCCCTGGTGCTGCTCACGGTGCCGCTGGCCTACTTCGAGACCGAGCGCAGCCTGCCTGCCACCGTCCGCGGCGTGCGGGAGCTCTTCGTGGACTGCTTCCCGCTGTTTCTGGCGCTCTTCCTCTACAACCTCATAGACTCCGTGCCCAAGTTCGCCATGGAGGGCGTGCTCTCCTACGACAACCAGCTCTACTACAACGCCATGTACTTCCCCGCCCACTCCATCCTCATGATCGCGGGCTTCATCTACAAGCCGCAGCTGGTGCGCCTGGCGCGCATCTGGGACAACCCCGAGGAGCACCGCCGCTTCGACCTCCTGGTGCTGGCGATGGTCGGCGTGATAGCGTTGATCGCCGGGGCCATGGCGCTGGTCATGGGCACCGTGGGCATCCCGCTCATGAGCCTCATGTACGGCCTGGACTTCGAGCAGTTCCGCCCGCTCGTCTACGTGATGGTGGCCACCGGCGGCGTCTGCGCCAGCATTGACTTCCTGTACCAGATCGTCACCGTGCTCCGCGCACAGGAGCAGGTCTCCAAGCTCTACCTCATTGCGATCGCGTTCGCGGTGCCGGTCTCGGTACTGCTGGTCAACTTCTCCGGGCTGACCGGCGCCGTCATGGGGTCGCTCGTGTCCATGTCTATCCTGCTGGTGCTGCTGGTGATGGAGTACGCCCAGATCCGCCGGCGCGCCGAGAGGGGCCTCTAGCGGGCGCGGGGGCGGCCTCGCTCGTCGTTGACACGCCTGCCGACGGGACATATCATGGCCGCGCGGAATGAGGTTCTCCGTGGGGCCGTTGCCCCGAACCGCAGCAATGCTGATGACCTCTGCCACGGTGGTAGCCGCCACCTAGGCAGGGGTCTTTTTTTGTGAGAGGAGCTCACGTGGGCGAGAGGGCGCGCAGGGTCTGGGAGACGTATCGGGGGGTCGTCCTGATGGGGGTGGCCGGGGTCCCCATAGGCCTCGCCGTCGGCGCGGTCGACGCGCTCTTCGGGCGGACCCTTCTTGCCATAACCGACCTGAGGGGCGCCTGGCCCTTCCTGCTCATCCCCCTCCTTCCCGTAGCGGGCGCCCTCAGCGTCTGGGCGTACGGGAGGTTCGGCGGGGAGACGGTGCGGGGCATGGGGCTCGTCTTTGACGTCGGGCACGGGCGGGAGGGCTCGATCCCGCTGCGGCTCGTCCCCCTTGTCATGGCCTCTACCTGGCTGACGCACCTGTGCGGCGGGAGCGCCGGACGCGAGGGCGTGGCGGTGCAGATCGGGGCGACCATCTCGCACTGGGCGGGCCGCCACCTGCCCTTCCGCGACCCGGGCAACGTCTTCCTCGTGGTGGGCATGGCCGCGGGCTTCGCCGGGCTCTTCCGCACGCCGCTCGCCGCGACGCTGTTTGCGCTCGAGGTGCTCGTCGCAGGCCGCCTCGAGTACCGCGCGCTGCTCCCCGCACTCGTGGCCTCGCTCTCCGCGAGCGCCGCGTCGGGCGCGCTCGGGCTCGAGAAGTTCGAGGTGGCGCTCTGCGCCCCGCTGCAGGCGGACGCCCCCACGCTCGCCCGGCTCGTCGTCGCCGGCGTCGCCTTCGGCGTGGTGGGCGGCGGGTTCGCCTGGCTTCTCGCCCGCGCCAAGCAGGCCCTTGCGCGGCAGGTCGTGAGCCCCGTCGTGAGGGTCGTCGTAGTGGCCGTGCCGCTTGCCGTGGTTCTTCTCGCCCTCTGGCAGGGACGCTACGCAGGCCTGGGCACCAACCTCATCTCCGCGGCCTTCTCGGGCGCCCCCTCGGTCATGCCGTGGGACTGGCCCCTCAAGCTTGCCCTCACGGTGCTGACCCTCGCGGCCGGCTTCCAGGGCGGCGAGGTCACGCCGCTGTTCTCCATAGGGGCGACGCTCGGGGTCGTCCTTGCGGGTCCGCTTGGGATGGACCCCGCGCTCGTGGCGGCGCTCGGCTACGCCGCCGTCTTCGGCGGGGCCACCAACACGCTGCTCGCCCCCGCGCTCATCGGGGCGGAGGTCTTCGGGTTCGGGTACCTGCCGGCGTTCTTCGTCGTCTGCGCCGTCGCCTACGTCTTCAACATGGACAAGTCGATCTACGCGCTGCAGGGCAGCGTCTGGGGCCGGCGCCCCTAGCGAGCAGCGGGGCCGGTTGCGTCCTGGGGCTGGGCCGGGGCGCGACCCGGCAGGAGGCGTCACGCCGGCCGAAGGCAGGCCGGCACGCGGTGACCCGTCAGTCCTCCGCGGGGCCCTCGTCGGACAGGTCGAGGTCGTCCGCCGCGTCAGCGTCATCGGCCGCGGGCAGGCCCT
This sequence comes from uncultured Atopobiaceae bacterium, assembly GCA_944321515.1. GTDB lineage: Bacteria > Actinomycetota > Coriobacteriia > Coriobacteriales > Atopobiaceae > Thermophilibacter. The sequence goes on from CALULO010000005.1 coordinate 197,233, forward strand.
CCTCGTCGTCGAGGGCGATCCCGGCGAGCTTGCGCTCCATGACGTTGGTGCGCGTCGTGATGATCTTCTCGACGGTGCCGCTCGCGCGGTCGATCTGGGCCTTGGCCTTCCGCAGGGCGTCCTGGTACTTGGGGAGCTCCGCCTTCACGGCCTGCAGCGTGCGCAGGACCTCGTCGGTCCGGCGCTGGAGGCGGAAGGTCTGGTAGCTCAGCTGGAGGCTGTTGAGCAGCGCCGCCATCGTGGAGGGGCCGGCCACGTTGACGCGGTAGTCGCGCTGCAGGGCCTCGACGAGCCCGGGCATGCCCACGACTTCGGCGTAGAGCCCCTCGAACGGCAGGAACATGATTGCGAAGTTGGTGGTCTGCGGCACGCAGACGTACTTCTCGGAGATGCTCCTGGCCTCGGCCCTGATGGTCGTCTCAAGCCGGGCGCGCGCCGCGGCCACGGCGTCCGGGTCCCCTTGGTCTGAGGCCTCGCGCAGCGCGAGGTAGGTGTCCCCGGGGAACTTGGCGTCTATGGGCAGCAGGACGGGATTGCCCTCCTCCACGGGCAGCCTCACGGCAAAGTCCACGCGCTCCGCGCTGCCGGGGCGCACGCACGCCTGCTCCTCGTACTGCTCGGGGGCGAGGACCTCGGAGAGGATCGCGCCGAGCTGCACCTCGCCGAGCATGCCGCGGGTCTTGACGTTGGAGAGCACGCGCTTGAGATCCCCGACGCCGCTCGCGAGGCCGCGCATCTCGCCGAGGCCGCGGTCCACGGCCTCGAGCTGGCGGCTGATCTGCGAGAAGGACGTCGAGAGGCGGTCGCTCAGCGTGCGGGAGAGCTTCTCGTCCACGGTCGCGCGCATGCGCTCGAGCTGGGCCCCGTTGTCCGCCCTTATCTGGGAGAGCTGCTCGCCGACGTTCCTGCCGATGCCGTCCAGCTTGCGGTCAAGCGTGTCGCGGGTGGCGCCGAGCTGCACGGCCACGTCGTTGCGCAGCGCGTCCATGCGGGCGGTGACCTGCGAGGACTCGCGGGCGGCGGCGTCCACCGAGGCGCGGGTCGACGCGGCGTCGGTCGCCTGGCGGCGGGCGAGCTCGGCGACGGCCTCGCTGGTGCGCTCGAGCAGCGCCGCGAGCTCGTCGGCGCGCTCGGCCGAGGCGGCGCCTCGGGACACGGCGACGGCGGCCACCGCCACGGCGGCCGCGGCGACGAGCAGTGCTACGAGGGTCAGGGGTTCCACGGGGCTCTCCTCTCTTCCGACCCGGCTACTGTAGCACGGCCCGCGCCGCGGGCCCTGCGGCCGTCGCGGCGCGGGCCGTGCAGCCCGTCGTGCTATGTCAGGCGCGGGGACGCTAGTCCAGCTCGCGCTGGCCGGTCCAGAGCTGCCAGTACTCGCCCTTCTGCGCGAGGAGCTCCTCGTGGGTGCCGCGCTCCACGATCCGGCCGTGCTCCAGCACCATGATCGCGTCGGCGTTCTTGACCGTGGAGAGCCGGTGCGCGATCACAAAGACCGTGCGCCCGGACATGAGGCCGTCCATGCCGCGCTGGATGAGCGCCTCGGTGCGCGTGTCGATCGAGGACGTGGCCTCGTCGAGGATCAGCACCGGCGGGTCGGCCACCGCCGCCCGCGCGATGGCGAGCAGCTGGCGCTGGCCCTGCGAGAGGTTCGCGCCGTCGGCCACCACGGGCGTGTCGTAGCCGCGCGGCAGGCGCCGGATGAAGCCGTCGGCGTTGGCGATCTTGGCCGCGGCCACGACCTCCTCGTCGGTGGCGTCGAGCTTGCCGAAGCGGATGTTGTCGGCGATGGTCCCGGAGAACAGGTGGGTGTCCTGCAGCACGATCCCCAGCGTGCGGCGCAGCGAGGCCTTCTCGATGTCGCGCACGTCGATGCCGTCGTAGGTGATCACGCCGGAGCGCGTCTCGTAGAAGCGGTTGATGAGGTTGGTGATCGTGGTCTTGCCGGCGCCCGTGGACCCCACGAAGGCGATCTTCTGCCCGGGCTTGGCGTAGAGCGAGAGGCCCTTGAGGACGGTCTGGCCCTCCTCGTAGCCGAAGTCCACGTCGTAGAAGCGCACGTCGCCCTGGAGCGGCACGTGCTCGCCGTCGATGAGCCACGCCCAGCCGGCGGCGCCCGCGGCGGTGCGGGCCGCCTCCACGTCGTCGGCGTGCTCGATGCGCACGACGCCCTCGTCGACCTCGGGCTCGAGCCTCATGACCGAGAAGATCCTCTCGGCGCCCGCGAGGGCCGTGAGCAGGAAGTTGCCCTGCTGGGTGAACTGGTTGATGGGCGCGGCGGCCTGGCGAACGAAGACGAGGTAGCTCGCGAGCGAGCCCACGTCCATGGACCCGCCCAGGGCGAGCAGGGCCCCCACCACCGTCACGATGGCGTAGTTGACGTAGCCCACGCACACCGTGACCGGGACCATCGTGGAGGCGTAGGCCTGGGCCGAGGTCCCCGCCTCGCGCAGGCGCTCGTTGAGCTCGCGGAACCGCTCGAGGTTGGCCTGCTCGTGGTTGAAGACCTTGACGACCTTCTGGCCGGAGATCATCTCCTCCACGTAGCCGTCGAGCCCGCCGAGCTCGGCCTGCTGCCGGGAGAAGTAGATCGAGCTGCGCCCGCCCGAGAAGCGCACGTAGAGGGCGATGGCAACGTCGCAGACGATGGTGATGAGCGTGAGGCGCCAGTCGAGCACGATGAGCAGCGTGAGGGTACCCACGATCTGCACGGAGGCCTGCACGAGGCCCGCGAAGCTGTTGTTGAGGGCCTCGGAGACCGTGTCGACGTCGTTGGTGAAGTAGCTCATGACGTCGCCGTGGCGCGTACGGTCGAAGAAGGAGAGCGGGAGGCTCTCTATGTGGGCGAAGAGGTCGCGCCGGATGTCGAAGACGACCTTCTGCGCCGCGCGCACCATCGTCTGCGTGTAGCCGGCGGCCGACGCCACGCCGAGCGCGTAGACCACGGCGGTGAGGGCGACCCCGCGCACGAAGGCGTCGTAGTCGCCCGCCCCCACCGCGTTGACGATGGGCTTGATCATGTAGGTACCCACGAGGTTGGCGAGGCCGGCCACGCAGACGAGCACCGCCACCACGAGCAGGCTCCAGCGCGCGTGGCTCATGTAGGCGAGCAGGCTGCCGAGGGTGGCGAGCAGGTTCTTGGGCCGCGAGGGCGCGGCGGACTGACGAGAGGGCATCTATGCCACCTCCCCGCTGATCCCAGATCCGATCTGGGACTCGTAGATCTCCTGGTAGATCGGGTCAGACGCGAGGAGCTCCTCGTGGGTGCCCTGGGAGTGGACGTGTCCGTCGTCGAGGACGACGATCATGTCCGCGTCCATGACCGAGGTCACGCGCTGCGCGATCACAATCTTGGTGACGTCGCCGAGCGAGGCGAGGTTGGCGCGGATCTGGGCGTCCGTGGCCATGTCGACGGCGCTCGTGGAGTCGTCGAAGATGAGGACGCGCGGGTGCTTGAGCAGGGTGCGCGCTATGCACAGGCGCTGCTTCTGGCCGCCCGAGACGCCCGCGCCGCCCTGGCCGAGGTCCCCCTCGAGCCCGCCGATGCGGTCGAGGAACTCGTCCGCGCGCGCGAGCCGGCACGCCTCGAGCATGTCCTCGTCGCTGGCGTCGGCGTCTCCCCAGGCGAGGTTCTCGCGGACCGTCCCAGAGAAGAGCACGTTCTTCTGGAGCACCACGCCTACCGCGTCGCGCAGGGCGGCAAGGTCGTACTCGCGCACGTCGTGGCCGCCCACGCTGACGGTGCCCGAGGTGGCGTCGTAGAGGCGCGCGATGAGCTGCACGAGGGTGGTCTTGCCCGAGCCGGTCCCGCCGAGCACGCCGACGGTCGCGCCCGCGGGGATGTCGAGGCACACGTCCTCGAGCACGTCCTTCTCGGCCCCCTCCGCGTACTTGAAGCTCACGTGGTCAAAGCGGACCGAGCCGTCGGGCACCTCGGGGAGGGCGCCCTCGGGAGAGGCGATGGTGGGCTGCTCGGCGAGGACCTCCCCCACGCGCTCCACGCTCGTGACGGCGCGGGCGAGCAGCAGGAACACGTTGGAGATCATCATGAGCGAGTTGACGATCTGCAGGACGTAGCTCATAAAGCCGGTGAAGGTGCCCACCTGGAGCGTGCCGGCTTGGATCATTTGGCCGCCGAACCACAGGATCCCAACGCAGGTGACGTACATGGTCCCCTGGAAGATGGGGGTGTTGAGGACGGCGGTGCGGAAGGTGCGGGTGGCCGTGGAGGCGAGCTGCGCGTTGACGTCCTCGAAGCGCCCGGCCACGTGGTCCTCGCGGACGTACGCCTTGATGACGCGGATGGCGGCGAGGTCCTCCTGGAGGGCGTCATTCAGGCGGTCCATAGAGCCCTGGAGCACGCGGTAGAGCGGGCCCACGGTGCGGACCACGAAGAACATGGCCACGGCCAGGATGGGCATCACGACGAAGAACACCACGGCGAGCTCGAGCGACATGACCGACGCGAAGACGAGCCCCATGACCAGGATCACCGGGCCGCGCACGAGCGGGCGGGTGCCCGAGACGAGGGCGTTCTGGATCACCGTGACGTCGGTGGTGAGGCGCGTCACGAGCGAGGAGGTCTCGAAGTCGTCGAGGTTGGCGAAGGAGAAGCCCTGCAGGTGCTCGTACTCCACCTCGCGCAGGTTGGCGCCGAGGCCCATGGCGGAGCGGGCCGAGAAGCGCGCGTAGAGGAATCCGAGCACCAGCGAGACGAACGCGAAGACGAGCATGAGCGCGCCGTTGACGAGCACGGCGTTGAGGTCCCCACGCAGGATGCCGTCGTCGACGACGTTGGCCATGAGCATGGGGATGACGAGCTCGAGCGAGGTCTCGACCGTGACGCAGCCGATGGCGGCGAAGAAGAAGCGGCGGTACCCGCGGAGGTAGCGCGCTATGAGGCTGACGCCGTTCATGCCTGGCCTCCCCTCTCGTCGATGGCGCGGCGCAGGTTGGCGCGGGCGCGGCCGAGGAGGTCGGCGAAGGTCTCGCGCTCCTCGGGGGTGAAGCCCTCGAGCATGACCTCCTGCTCGCGGTCGCACTCCAGCTCCCACCCATCAGCGGCGGCCAGGCCGCGCTCGGTCAGCGTGGCCTCGCGCGTGCGACGGTCGCGCCCGGGGGCGCAGGTCACGAAGCCGCCGCGCTCCAGCGTGTCGAGCATGCGGCTCACGGCGCCCGGGTCGCACTCGAAGTAGCCAGCCACGTCGCGCTGGCTCGACGGGCCGTGGACCGCCAGGTAGACCAGGACCTTCGCCTGCCCGGGCCCGAGGCCGAGCGCGTCCACGCGCGGGCCGAAGTAGGTGCGCTGGGCGTGGAAGGCGCGCATGAGGCGCATGTGGAAGTCCCCGAGCGAACGCCCGCGGGGGCCGGGCGCGGCCCCCTCCCTCTCCTCTGCCATCTCTCACTCCTTGACATGACAACAGTTGACATTGCAAGGATATGGTAATCAGTTGCCATGTCAAGGGTTTACACGGACGCGCACGAAAAAGGCCCCGGCCGTGATTGCCGGGGCCCTGTGAGGCAGTTGAGCTCCGCACGGGCAGCCCATGGCGACGTGCCCTCGCGGGAGGTCGGCGGGCAGGCGCCCCTGCGGGCAGCCCGCTGGCGGCGCCGCTAGAGGAGGCGCAGCGAGACCTCCTTGAGCTGCTTGCCCGAGACCTCGCTCGGGGCGTTGGACATGAGGTCGGAGCCGCTGGAGGTCTTGGGGAACGCCATGACCTCGCGGATGGAGTCCTCGCCGGCCAGGAGCATGCACACGCGGTCCAGGCCGAGCGCGAAGCCGCCCATCGGGGGCGCGCCGTACTCGAGGGCGTCCATCAGGAACCCGAACTTCTCGCGCGCGTCCTCAACGGTGTAGCCGAGGAGCTCGAGCATGTCGAGCTGCATCTGGGCGTTGTGGATACGCATGCCGCCGCCGCCGGCCTCGTAGCCGTCCATGACGAAGTCGTAGGTGGCAGAGCCTGCGGCCAGCGGGTCGGCCTTGATCTTCTCGACGTCGGACTCGGTGGGCAGGGTGAAGGGCTGGTGCTCGGCCTCGTAGCGCTTGGCCTCGTCGTCCCAGTGGAAGAGCGGGAAGTTGACCACCCAGAGGAAGTCGTGGCCCTCGCGCGGGACGTTCAGGGCGTTCGCCATGTGCACGCGCATGCCGCCGAGGATCTCGTCGGCGCCCTTGCGGTCGGCCACGGCGAACATCACGAGGTCGCCGAGCTCCACGCCCATCTCCTCGCGCAGGGCCGCCATCTCCTCGTCGGAGAAGAACTTGACGATGGGGCTGTTCACCGAGCCGTCCTCGCGGAAGGCGATCCAGGCGAGGCCCTTGGCGCCGAAGCCGGCCGCCACGTCGGCGAGCTTGTCGATCTGAGCGCGCGGCCAGGTGCCGGCGCCCTTGGCGTTGATGGCCTTGACGTACTGGCCCTCGGTGGCCGCGGCGCCCGCGAACAGCTTGAACTTGGACCCGGCGAAGATGCCCGTCACGTCGTGGAGCTCCATGCCCAGGCGCGTGTCCGGCTTGTCGGTGCCGTAGGTGTCCATCGCGTCCCAGTAGTCGATGCGGCGCAGGGGCGTGGGCATCTCCACGCCCACGCGGGCGAAGGCGTCGGAGAGCACGTCCTCGAGCTCGCCCATGACGTCGTCGGTGTCGACGAAGCTCATCTCGATGTCCACCTGCGTGAACTCGGGCTGGCGGTCGGCGCGCAGGTCCTCGTCGCGGAAGCACTTGGCCACCTGGTAGTAGCGCTCCACGCCGCCCACCATGAGCAGCTGCTTCAGGAGCTGCGGGGACTGCGGCAGCGCGTAGAAGTGGCCCGGCTGCGTGCGGGAGGGAACCAGGAAGTCGCGCGCGCCCTCGGGGGTGGACTTGAACAGCGCCGGGGTCTCGACCTCCATGAAGTCGCGGCCGTGCAGCGCCTCGCGGATGGCAAAGGTGAAGTCCGAGCGCAGCTTCATGTTGGACATCATGCGCGGGCGGCGCAGGTCAAGGTAGCGGTAGCGCAGGCGCACGTCCTCGGAGCAGTCCAGCCGGTCCTCGATCTGGAACGGCGGCGTCTTGGAGGAGTTGAGCACCTCGATGTGGTCGATGAGGACCTCGATGTCGCCGGTGGCGAGCTTGGCGTTGCCCATGCCCTCAGGGCGCTCGCGAACCACGCCGGTGACCTTGATCGGCCACTCGGAGCGGATGGTCTCGGCGGTGTGGAAGGCCTCGCCGCCGGAGTGCTCCGGGTCAAAGGAGACCTGCGTCACGCCGTCGCGGTCGCGCAGGTCCACGAAGATGAGGCCGCCGTGGTCGCGGCGGTGCCAGACCCAGCCGGTCAGCGTGACCTGCTGGCCGATGTTGTCCCGGCGCAGCTCGCCGCAGGTGTGGGTGTGCATGGTATGGGAGTCCATAGGTACCTTTCGTCTCGGCCGCCCCGTGTCGGTCGGGCGGCGACTGCCAGAGACGGCGACGTGGCGTAGACAGCGCAGCGTCGCACGTGCGGGTGATTGTACTACGGCGCGGAGGTAGGGCGACCCGCGGAAAGCAGACTGAAACGTGGGGCGTGTGACGCCGCGCCCGGCCCTGTGCTACCCTCGCTGCGGCGAGAAGAACGAAAGGACGCGCTAACCCATGCCAGCCTTTGAAACGGTCGTCTTCGACCTTGACGGAACCCTGCTTGACACCCTCGACGACCTGCACCTCTCAACCAACGCGGCGCTTGCCGCCCACGACATGCCTGCGCGCACCCTAGAAGAGGTGCGCCGCTTCGTGGGCAACGGGATCGCCCTGCTCATCCACCGCGCCGTCCCCGAGGGGACGCCCGCGGACGTGGAGGCGGCCGTGCTCGCGGACTTCCGCCGCCACTACGGCGCCCACTGCGAGGACCACACGGGCCCCTACCCAGGCATCCCCGAGCTCCTGGCCCACCTGCGCGCCGCCGGCGTGCGCATTGCCGTGGTCTCCAACAAGGCCGACTTCGCGGTGCAGGAGCTCGTGGCGCGGCAGTTCCCGGACACCTTCGACGCGGTGCTCGGCGAGTGCGAGGAGCGCGGCATCCGCAAGAAGCCCGCGCCGGACATGGTGGAGGCCGCGCTCGAGCAGATGGGGGTCGCGTCCGGGGCCCCGGGCCAGGGCGACCCCTCCCCCGCCGACCGCGCCACCCTCGCCTACGTCGGCGACTCCGAGGTCGACGTCGCCACCGCGGCCAACGTGGGCTGCGCGTGCGTTGGCTGCGCCTGGGGGTTCCGCGGCCGCGAGTCACTTCTCGCCTCGGGGGCGACCGTCATCGTGGACACGCCCGCCGAGCTGGAGCGCGTTCTTCTCGCCGGCGCGTAGGCCGCCCGCACGCCGACCGCTCTGAGCTTGGCACACAACGCTCGCCTAACAATTGGCGAACCTGTGCATAACCAAGGCCCACACGGGTTATAGTCTGTCTATCGTCCGTTTGGTTGGCCGACGAAAGGAGCCGCCATGGGTAAGAAGGCTGCCGAGGCACTCGACATCAACTACGAGGGGCTCGCCGAGTATCTGCACTGCAACCACTCCGTCTACATGAAGATCGGATCTGACGTCTATTACCTCACGGACTGCAACTACGAGTCCTGGCGCGCGCAGGACACGAGCCGCCGCAACGAGAAGAACCACTTCGTCGACTGCTCCGAGCTGGTCCCCACCGTCGACGAGTTCCTGACCCTTCCGTTCGTGAACGGCCAGACCATCAAGGACGCCTTTGACCACGCCACGTTCTACGCCTCCCTCAAGGGCGAGAAGGACGCGTAGGCCCCAGGCCGCACAACATGGATCCCACAGGCGGGGCCGGCACCTTGGACGAGGTGCCGGCCCCGTTTTCGTGGCAGCCGGGCGGGGCGGACGGATGCGCGCCGGGGCGGGGGCTCCGGGCCGACCCGCCCGATCTCTCCCCGCCCGGCCGGCTGCGCCCGGCCGCCCGCGCCCGGCAGCCCGCGCCCGACTGCCCGCGCCCGGCCGCCCCGTCGCCTCGCGCTACTCCGCCAGGGCGGCGCGACCGTAGGCGTCGGCGGCGAGCATGGCCGCGGCAACCTTCTCAGGCGTGACCTCGAACGGCATGTTGCCGAGCGTGTCGGCCGGAGAGCAGGCCAGGCGCGCCACCTCGAGCACGCGTTCGTAGCTCGCGTCCTCGACGCCGAGCTGTGCAAACGTCACCGGCAGGCCCACCTCCACGCAGAAGTCGAGCACCTCGTAGAGCTCGTCGGCGTTCTCCAGCACGAGCTG
>CALULO010000006.1 GCA_944321515.1 uncultured Atopobiaceae bacterium
CAGTTCCAGATCGTTGTTTTCGCCCGCTGAGCTGGGCCTATGCCGGAATCTCTCCCACAGAAACCACCGAAGAGCCAAATAATTGCATGCACAATCTCACGGGAGGTTTGCGAATGAGGTTATGCATGCAAACCTTTGAATCAAATCATACGTAACCGGCTTCTTCACAAAGGATAGGGGGCCGGTTGCGCGATTATGCATGCATTGATACAGCCTTTTGCACGCGCAATCTCGTCAGAAGCCCACAGATGAGGTTGCGCGTGCAAAAAAGTAAACCTCTGCACGCGCAAGTCGGCGCCCGTGAGCTGTCGCCGTCTGCGAACATTGGCACCGCCTCATGAGTGCGGCGCCCGGCACGCGCCGGCACGCGTCAACGTACGAGCGAGGCGCCTAGCACGCGCCCCCGCACATGAGGTCGATGATCGTCCGGTCCGTCTCGCGCATGCCGCGCGCCGCGAGCACGCCCACGTTGCGGATGGTGTTCTCCACGCCCTTCACCACGATACCGTCGCCGCCGTAGAACTGCTCGCCCCGCTGCTGCATCTGCATGCCCAACAGGCCCGCCTCCACAGCCGAGGCGATCTTGGCCGCGCAGCTCGCCTTGGCACCGTCGCAGACCATGCCCGAGTCGATGGCCAGCGCGTTCACAATCGTGTGGGCGACCTCGCTGTAGCGGCCGCCCATGAGGTAGGTGATGCCGGCCGCCGCGCCCGCGCCCGCGCTCGTGGCGCCGCAGTAGGCGGACAGCTTGCCGATGCCCGTCTTGAGGTGGATGCTCACTAGGTTGGACACCACAAGGGCCCGCAGCAGCTCGTCCTTGCTCGCGCCCAGCTCGCGGGCGTAGACCACCACGGGCACGCTTGCCGTGACGCCCTGGTTGCCGCTGCCGGAGTTGATGACCACCGGCAGCTCGCAGCCGCCCATGCGCGCGTCCGAGCCGGCCGCGGCCCATGCCTTGGCGCGGTTTGCGACGCCGTCCCCGTATGCGGCGAGAAGAACGCTGCCCACGTTGGCTCCCCAGCTTTCGGAGAGCCCGGCCTCGGCGATGGCCATGTTGCACTCAACCTGGCGCTCCAGGACGTCTCGCACGTCGTCGAGGTCAACCTCGTCGGCAAAGGTCACGATCTGCTCAACCGTGAGGCGGCCGCGGTCGGCGCCCGCGTCCTTCTCGCCGCGGTCGGCGCTGCCGGCCGTGTTGCCCTCCTCCGCGCACGGGCGCTCAAGCAGGACCTCGCCGTCGCGCTCCAGCCGGATGACGCTCGTGTGGCCGCCCGCGATCTCGCAGAGCGCCGTGTGGCCGCCCGCCTCGACGCGCACCTGGATGTCAAAGACCCACGACCGTTCCGACGGGTGCACGCGAACCTCGTGCGTGGCGAGAAACTCCTGCATCTGCGCAATCTGCTCTTCGGTGACGCTGGACAGGACCTCCAGCTCGGCGGTCGCGTCACCGGCAACCACGCCTGCAGCGGTGGCGACCTCGATCCCGCGCGCCCCGCCCGTGTTGGGCACCACGACGCTCTTCACGTTCTTGATGATGTTGGCGCTTGCCGCCACCTCCACGCGCTCTGGAGGCATGCCCAGAGTCTCGCGGGCGCGCGCTGCGCAGAGCGCCACGGCGATGGGCTCGGTGCAGCCCATCGCGCAGACGAGCTCCTCGGCGAGAATGGCGACGTAGGCGTCGTAGGTCGTGCGGTCCATGGCAGGCCCCTTCTCGGTGGGCCGACCCGCCAGGGCGACCCGTTACGGCGGTGTTTCTCAGCATACTATCAGCTCGCGCTCCCAACTTTCACGCGCTATCCTGCCGGAGTGCGCGTAACTTTCTCGCATAAGGGACGCCACCCGGGCGCTCTGGTTGCAAGGGGGAGGGGAATGGGTCCCCTCCGGTTGCGACGCACGGAAGGGGATTAACGCAAAAGGGAAAGGAACCACCATGACCAACGCCCCCAGCAGGCGATCGCTCTCGCGTCGCGACTTCCTCAAGATGTCCGGCATCTCCGCGCTGAGCGTAGGGAGCCTGTCCATTCTCACGGCCTGCGGGCCGTCCACGGCGACGACCGGTGATGACAGCGCCGAGGAGACGAACTCCTCCGAGGCAAGCTCCTTTGGGTCCGACGGCAAGCTCAGGGTCGGCATGGAGGTGGCGTATCCCCCCTACAACTGGCAGGTCTCCGAGCCCACTGACGACACGATGCCCGTTGACGGCCTTGACGGCGCCTATGCGGACGGCATCGACGTCTACGTGTCCAAGCATGTCGCCGAGGCCATGGGCCTTGAGGCGGTTGCCGTCAAGCTTGCTTGGTCTGGCCTTATCGAGGCCCTCAACTCCGGTCAGATTGACTGCATCATCGCCGGCATGACCCCCACGCCCGACCGCGAGGAGTCCATCGACTTCACCGATCCCTACTTCGTGGGCTACTACGGCCTGCTCACGAGGAAGGACTCGCCGTACGCGAACGCGAACTGCAAGGAGGACCTCGACGGCGCGGCCATCCTCGGCCAGAAGGACACGCTGCTCGACACCGCGATCGACGAGTACGACAACGTCGAGCACCTCACCCCGGTCGACTCCGTCCCGGCTCAGCTCAGCCACCTCAACGAGGGCGCCTGCGACTGCATCACCTACAACATCGAGAACCGCGAGGGCCTGCTCGAGGCCAACCCAGACCTCGTGGCCATCGACTTCGACGGCGACTACCGCCTGTTCGACATCGAGGCGTCCTGCAACATCGGCCTCAAGAAGGGCCAGGAGGATATCGTCGAGCAGATGAACGGGATCCTCGACGACATGTTCACCGACGACGAGCGCGACCAGATCTACCAGACGATCATCGCCCGTCAGCCGGCTTAGTTACCTTACGTTATCGGCTACCTGTGGCGCCCGTGCGATCGCACGGGCGCCTTCCGCGTTATCACATCCCTAGGAGGAACACCGCTATGAGCACCACCACCGCCGCGTCGGGCGCCGCGGTCGAGAAGCCTCGTGGTCGCGTGGCGTCGCTGCTGCTTGACGACCACCGCTACGTCTTTCTCGGCACGAGCGCCATTGCGCTTGTCGGGCTTATCCTCGCAAACCAGCCCCACCCCGTCTCGAGCTTCCTGGCGCTTTCGTATGCTGCCGAGTCCGTCCTGTACTACGTGCTTGTCGCGTGGGTGGTCGTCTCGGCCGTGGCCCTTGTGAACAAGCTGGTCAGGTGGCGTGACTACGCCGTCACCTCACCGTTTGCCTCGCCCGTCGCACGCCGCGTCGAGCGAATCGCGTCCTACGTCATCTGCGCGGTCGTCTGCGTGTTCTTCGCCGATCGCTGCGCCGTGGGGTTCCTCGACCTTGTGGCCTATGCGACCACGAGCACGTCCAACCCCGACGACTTCTGGGTAAGCTCGATCTACATGCTCTACAACATGCGCGGGGTGTACCTCTCCGGCATCGTAACCACGATCGTACTGGCCGTCTTCGGCACCATCATCGCGTTCTTCCTCGCGCTGCTCCTGGTGTTCCTGCGCATCCAGGCCATTGACCGCTCCGACAACGACTTCGTGAGGTTCGTCAAGGTCGTTGGGTCTGGCTTCGCCCGCGTCTACTCGACCGTCGTCCGCGGCACGCCGATGATGGTCCAGAGCCTGATTATCTACTTCGGTGGCATCGGCCTGCTCCAGGGGACCGGAATGACGGTCGCGCAGACCCGCGAGGTGTGGTCGCCCTTCACCGCCGCCCTTGTCACCATCTCCCTCAACTCGACCGCCTACATGATGGAGGTGCTGCGCTCGGGCATCGGTGCCGTCGACTTCGGCCAGACTGAGGCCGCCCGCTCGCTTGGCCTCTCGCAGTGGCAGGCAATGAGCAAGGTCGTCTTCCCGCAGGGCGTGAAGAACTCCATCCCCGCCCTCTCCAACGAGCTGATCATCAACCTCAAGGACTCCTCGGTCCTGTCTGCCATCAGCGTCGTCGACCTCATGTTCGCGACCACCACGATCGCGGGTGCCTACTACCGCCAGATGCAGATCTATGTGGTTGCCATGGCCACCTACCTCGTGCTTACGCTCGTGGCCTCGAAGCTGCTTGACATGCTGTCCCACCGTCTCGACGCAGGCGACCTCGGTCCTGTGCTCGGCACGTCCGATGCCCTGCCCGCCGCCAAGGAACACTAGGGGAAGGAGAAACCCATGGCCACAGAACACGTCAGCGCCCCCGGCTCCTCCGAGCCCCTCATTCGCGTTGAGGACCTGCACAAGTCCTTCGGAAGCAACGTCGTCCTGCGCGGGATCGACCTGTCGGTCTCGCAGGGTGAGGTCGTGACCATCATCGGCGCCTCGGGGTCGGGCAAGTCGACCCTGCTGCGCTGCATCAACCTGCTCGAGACGCCGGACTCCGGTCACGTGTGGTTCCACGGCGAGGACCTGACCGCCGAGCACGTTAACGTGAACCGCCTGCGCGAGAGCATCGGCATGGTCTTTCAGGGCTTCAACCTGTTCAACAACATGAACGTGCTCGACAACTGCATGCTCGCCCCGGTTGCCCTCAAGAAGTGCTCCAAGGACGAGGCCCGCGAGCGCGCGCTCACGCACCTCGCCGAGGTGGGCATGGGCGACTTCGCCGGTGCCCAGGTGACGAGGCTCTCCGGCGGCCAGAAGCAGCGTGTGGCCATTGCCCGCGCCCTGTGCATGGAGCCGGAGATCATGCTCTTCGACGAGCCCACGAGCGCCCTTGACCCCGAGATCGTCGGCGAGGTCCTCAACGTCATGCGTGACCTTGCGGCGGCGGGCATGACCATGGTCGTGGTCACACACGAGATGGCGTTCGCGAAGAACGTCTCCGATCGTGTCGTCTTCATGGACCAGGGCGTCATTGCCGAGCAGGGCACTCCCGAGAAGCTCTTCTCGAATCCCGAGCACGCGCGTACGCGCGAGTTCCTCTCCCGCTACCTCGACGACACGAACGAGGGGAACTAGGGTGGCGCGCGTCTGGGACTTCTTTGCCAACGAGGGGGACTACCCTGATTTTGACGCGGACGGAGCGTGCGGGCGCCTGGCTCGCGCGCTTGCGATCCCGACGGTCGACGGGCCCTCGCGCGAGGAGACCGACTGGGCTGCCTTTGACGAGCTCGAGGGGCACATGCGCTCGTCCTTCCCGACCCTGTTCTCGATGGCGGAGGTGGAGCACGTCGACCACTCCCTCATGCTCACGCTCCCGGGCTCCGAGCCCGAGCTGCGCCCCGTGCTCCTTCTGGGTCACATGGACGTGGTCCCCGTCGTCCCGGGTACCGAGGCCGACTGGACCTGGGGCGCCTTCAGCGGGCACCTGGACGAAGAGTACGTCTGGGGCCGTGGCGCCATCGACATGACCGACCAGCTCATGGGCAACCTCGAGGCGCTCGAGTACCTCCTCTCCCATGGCGGCCGGCTGCGCCGCACGGTCATCGTGTGCATGGGCCAGGACGAGGAGACCACCCAGGAGGGCGCCCGCGCCATGGGCCAGGAGCTGCTGCGCCGCGGCGTCCGCGCCGAGTTCTCGCTTGACGAGGGGGGCTACCTGGTGTCCGACCTGGGCCGTCTGGGCGCTCCCGGGCGCCACGGCCTGATGGTCTATCTCGCCGAGAAGGGCTATGCGGACGTGAGGCTCACGGTGCGCAGCGCCGGAGGGCACTCGTCCAACCCCTTTGGCGGCACCTCCCTCGCCACGCTCGCACGCGCCATCGCGCGCGTGGTCGAGAACGGCTGGCCGAGCGAGATGACCGACCTCACGAGGCAGATGCTCGAGGCTGCCGGGGGCTGCACGGACGTTGACCCAGAGGTTCTCAGGGCCGACCGAGAGCTCTTCCCGTACGTGACCACCACCATCGCGCCGGACATCATCACGGGCTCGTCCTCCCAGGCCAACGTCATGCCCCAGGATATGACCGCAACCATCAACTTCCGCCTGCTCGAGGGCACGACCTGCGCCGACGTGCTCGAGCGCGTGCGCACGCTCGTGGCCGACCTCCCCGTGGAGGTCAAGCTCATCGAGGAGGTGAGCAACGACCCCTCGCACGTGTCCGTCCTGGACGGGGTTGCCCGCGAGGCGCTCGAGGACGCCTGCGGGAGGTACTTCCGCGAGCCGGCCACGGGAGAGGCGCTGCCCCTCGTGCCCTCGCTTCTGCTCGGGGCTTCCGATTCTCGCATGTACGAGTGCGTCTGTGACGCCTGCCTGCGCTTCTCGCCCTTTGTCGCCGACGACGAGGAGGTCGAGCGCGGGGTGCACGGCACCGACGAGCGCATCACGCGCCGAGCCTACGCACAGGGGATTCGCTTCCTCATACGCGTGCTCGAGAACGCCTGCCGCTGACGGCTCACGGGGCGCCCCGCCGGTTCTCGGCGTGGGCGCCCCGTCGTATGGGCGTCGGGCGCGAGGTGATGGTAGGATTTGCCTGAGCCGACAGCGAGGAGGAAGCATGAGGGACGGGTTCGTCAAGGTCGCGGCGGTAACGCCGGAGGTGCGCGTCGCGGACGTCCCCTTCAACGTGGGGGCTTGCGTCGAGGCGGCCCGACGGGCGGTCGAGAAGGACGGCGCGGCCGTCGTCGTGCTGCCCGAGCTGGCGCTTACGGCGTATACCTGCGAGGACCTCTTCTGGCAGGAGGCGCTGCTGCGCGCCGCCGAGGACGGGCTCGCCGACTTTGCCACAGCAACGGAGGACCTTGACGCGCTCGTCCTGGTGGGAGTCCCCGTGCGCGCCGGCGGCAAGCTCTACAACTGCGCCGCCGTCCTGGCGAACGGCGAGCTGCTCGGCCTGGTTCCCAAGACGCATATCCCCACCTACAACGAGTTCTACGAGGGGCGTCACTTCACTCCCGGCCCGGCAGAGCCCGTGCTCGTCTCGTTTGCCGGGCACCCTGACGTGCCCATGGGCACGGACCTGCTCTTCGCCTGTGAGGAGGTGCCCGAGCTCGTGGTGGCGGCGGAGATCTGCGAGGACCTCTGGGTGCCCAACCCGCCCTCCGTGGCCCACGCCCAGGCGGGCGCTACGCTCGTCTGCAACCTCTCTGCGTCCAACGCCATCGTGGGCAAGGCGGACTATCGGCGCGCCCTCGTGACCAGCCAGAGCGCCCGTCTCATCTGCGGCTACGTCTACGCCAGCGCAGGTACCGGGGAGTCCACGCAGGACCTCGTCTTCTCTGGCCACGACCTCGTCGCGGAGAACGGTCGGCTGCTCGCGGAGGGTGCGCCCTTCGGCGGCGGCCGGGCGGTCACCGAGCTTGACGTGCGGCTGCTCGCCCAGGAGCGCACGCGCATGTCCACCTTCGAGTGCGCCCCGGCTCCCGAGGAGTCTGGCTATGGCACGGTGTACTTCTCGCTGGGGGAGCGCGCCGTCCAGGAGACCAAGCTCACTCGCTGGGTGGACCCACACCCCTTTGTGCCGTCCGACCCCGCGCGTCGTGCGGAGCGCTGCGAGGACGTCTTCAACATCCAGGCGCACGGCCTGGCCAAGCGGCTCTCCCACACGCACTCCCGCCGCGCGGTGATCGGCCTCTCGGGCGGCCTGGACTCCACGCTTGCCCTGCTCGTGACCGTGCGCGCCTTTGACCTGCTGGGACTCGAGCGCTCGGGGGTCATCGCCGTGACCATGCCGGGCTTCGGCACCACGGATCGCACCTACAACAACGCCTGCGAGCTCGCCTGTACCGTCGGCGCGGAGCTGCGCGAGGTCGGCATCGCCGACGCCGTGCGCCAGCACTTCTCCGACATAGGCCACGACGAGTCCGTCCACGACGTCACCTACGAGAACTCGCAGGCGCGTGAGCGCACGCAGATCCTCATGGACGTTGCCAACCAGGAAGGCGGCCTGGTCATCGGCACCGGCGACCTCTCCGAGCTGGCGCTGGGGTGGGCCACCTACAACGGGGACCACATGTCCATGTACGCCGTCAACGCGAGCGTGCCCAAGACGCTTGTGCGCCATCTCGTGCGCTACGTGGCCGACACCTGCGGGGACGCCGCCGAGGCGGAGGTGCTCCTGGATGTGCTGGACACGCCCGTCTCGCCGGAGCTCCTGCCCGCGACGGGGGACGGAAAGATCTCGCAGCGGACGGAGGACCTTGTTGGTCCCTACGAGCTGCACGACTTCTTCCTCTACGAGGTTCTGCGCCGCGGGACGGCCCCTCACAAGGTCTACCGCCTTGCCCGCTATGCCCTGGGCGAGAAGTACGACGACGAGACGATCCTCGTCTGGCTCAAGGTCTTCTACCGCCGCTACTTCGCCCAGCAGTTCAAGAGGAGCTGCCTGCCCGATGGCCCGAAGGTCGGCTCCGCGGCGGTGAGTCCGCGCGGCGACCTCCGCATGCCGTCGGACGCCTGCGCCACGCTCTGGCTTGCGGAGCTCGAGGAGCTGTAGGGAGGAGGCGAGCCGCACGCCATGCCCGCAGGCGGCGGGTGCGGCGTGCGGCTCGCCCGTGTGGCGCTCGCGTGCCCGTGGGCGGCAGCGCACGGCCGCGATTCTGGCGTTCTTCTCGCCGGCTGGCCCCCTTTCTTCTCGCCTGCGCTTCTTGCCCTCAGAAAATCTAAGTGCTGCGACTAAGATTTTTTCTAGCGAGGTGGTATAAGCCAGCGCGTGTGGGTATGATTCTGAACGTTGGCTAGAGCGGTGCGAGACAACACGGCACCGCGCAAACGCGCCCGCACGGGCGCCTCAGAAGGAGGTTCTTGAACATGACTCTGAAGCCGCTGGGTGATCGCGTCCTCGTGAAGCCGGCCCCCAAGGAGGAGAAGACTTCTACGGGTCTCTACATCTCGAGTGGTGCGCAGGAGAAGCCTCAGCGTGGCGAGGTCATCGCCGTGGGCGCTGGCAAGATGAACGACAAGGGCGAGCGCGTCGCCATGGACGTCAAGCCGGGCGACCAGGTCTTCTACGGCAAGTTCGGCGGCAACGAGGTCAAGATCGACGGCGAGGACTACCTGCTGCTCCGCGCCGACGACATCTACGCCGTCATCGAGGACTAGCTGGCGGGCACTGCCGCGCCTACGTGCGAAATCACATTCTGAGAGGACAAAGAAATGGCTAAGGACATTCTTTTCGGCACCGACGCTCGTGCCAAGCTCGCCAAGGGCGTGAACACCCTTGCCGACGCCGTGACCACCACCATGGGCCCCAAGGGCCGCTACGTGGCGCTCCAGCGCTCCTACGGTGCCCCCACCATCACCAACGACGGCGTCTCCGTCGCCAAGGAGATTGAGCTCAAGGACCCCATCGAGAACATGGGTGCCCAGCTCGTGAAGGAGGTCGCCACCAAGACCAACGACGCCGTGGGTGACGGCACCACCACCGCCACGCTTCTCGCCCAGGTCATCGTCAACGAGGGCCTCCGCAACGTCGCCGCCGGCGCCAACCCGATCGCCATCCGTCGCGGCGTCGACAAGGCCGTCAACGCCGTCGTCGAGGAGATGCGCAGCGTCGCCCAGGACGTCTCGACCAAGCAGCAGATCGCCTCGGTCGGCACCATCTCCGCGTCCGACCCCGAGATCGGCGCCAAGATCTCTGACGCCATGGAGGTCGTCGGCAAGGACGGCGTCATCACCGTCGAGGAGTCCCAGACCTTCGGCATCGACATCGACACCGTCGAGGGCATGCAGTTCGACAAGGGCTACATCTCCCCGTACTTCTCGACCAACAACGAGAACATGACGGCCGAGCTTGACTCCCCATACATCCTCATGACCGACCAGAAGATCTCCAACATCCAGGACATCCTGCCGATCCTCGAGGCCGTCCAGAAGCAGGGCGCCCCGCTGCTCATCATCGCCGAGGACGTCGACGGCGAGGCCCTGGCCACGCTGATCCTCAACAAGCTCCGCGGCGTCCTCAACGTCTGCGCCGTCAAGGCCCCCGGCTACGGTGACCGCCGCAAGCGCATGCTCGAGGACATCGCCATCCTGACCGGCGGCCAGGTTGCCATGAAGGAGCTCGGCGTCCAGCTCACCGACGTTACCGCCGAGATGCTCGGCCGCGCCAAGTCCGTCAAGATCTCCAAGGACGACACCACCATCGTGGGCGGCGCCGGCTCCAAGGACGCCATCGACGAGCGCATCGCCCAGATCAAGGCCGAGTACGAGGTGACCACCTCCGACTTCGACAAGGAGAAGCTCCAGGAGCGCCTTGCCAAGCTGGCCGGCGGCGTGGCCGTCATCAAGGTCGGCGCGGCCACCGAGGTCGAGCTCAAGGAGATTAAGCACCGCATCGAGGACGCCCTGCAGGCGACCCGCGCGGCCGTTGAGGAGGGCATCGTCGCCGGCGGCGGCGTGGCATTCCTCGAGGCCTCCAAGGTCCTCGACGGCGTCGAGACCGCCGACTCCGACGAGAAGATCGGCGTGGAGATCGTCCGCAAGGCCCTCGAGGCGCCCGTGAAGACCATCGCCAACAACGCTGGCTTCGAGGGCTCCGTCGTGGCCGAGAAGATCAAGAGCCTGCCCGCCGGCCAGGGCCTCGACTCCGCCACCGGCGAGTACGGCGACATGATCGAGATGGGCGTGCTCGACCCGGTCAAGGTTGCCCGCGTGACCCTGCAGAACGCCGCCTCCGTGGCGTCGCTCATCCTCATCACCGAGGCCACCGTCTCCGACGAGCCCAAGAACACCACCATCGAGGAGGCCATCTCCGCGGCTGCCGCTCAGGGCGGCCAGGGTGGCGGCATGTACTAAGCCCGCGTCTGAGCTGACATGACCCAGGGCCCCGGGTTTCCGCGCAGAGGTACGCTTCGCAAAGCCTCTGCCTCGGAAATCCGGGGCTTTTTTGTTTGCGACCGTTGCCTCGGGGCCACGGCTCTTGCGACCTGCGCCCGAGGCCTCCGACTTGCCGCGCGGCAGAGCCCGTCTGTGACGTGGCGCTCTCGCTCTGCGGTGCCGGCCGCCGCTCGGCGCCCGGACACAACCAATGGTTGAGCTTGCAGGTAGACTGGGGTATCCGAATGGTTGGTGGAACTCAACCGCCGGCGGTGGCACAGTGGGTGGCGCCAGGAGACCCCAAAGAAAGGACACACCGTGGGCGAGAAGAACGAGACGCTGGGAAGGCGCATCGCGCGGCTGAGGCTTGAGCGCGACATGACGCAGGAGCGCCTGGCACGTGAGCTTGGCGTTACGGCGCAGGCCGTGAGCAAGTGGGAGAACGATCTCAGCGCGCCGGACATCATGTCCCTTCCGACGCTGGCGCGCACGCTAGGCGTGACCGTGGACGAGCTTCTGGGCGCAGCAGAGCAGACAGCGGTTGTCTCCGTGCCGGAGGAGGGTACGGGGGCCGAGCCCGGGGGTACGGGGGCCGAGCCCGGGGGTACGGAGGCCGCTGAGGGGCCTGTCGTCGAGGAGCCTGCTTCGCAGGTTGGGCCCACCTCCGAGGAGCCGACTGCCAAGGCATGCCGCCTTCACATTCAGATTCATGACGCCGAGGACGGCGATGACGTGAACATCAACGTGCCGCTGGGCCTGGCTGGTATCGTGCTGCGCACCGGCGTCGGCGTAAGCGTCTTTGACAACGACGTTGACACCAAGCTGCTGGCGGACGCAATCAAGAACGGCGAGCCTGGCACCCTCGTCGAGGTGGCCGGGCCCGACGGCGACAATGTCACCATCTCACTGGAGTAGACAGACGCGCCGCGGCTGCTCAGCGCGTTGGAGGGCCGCGCAGGTGGGGCGCCCGAGGCTGCGCGGACTGCGCGTCGACGCTCCTCGGCAAGTGTATGCGCTGGAACGGCAAATGAGCGCCAAGTGCATGATGCCTGCGGTGAAACCTGTCTGAGTGCGTGGTAGGAGCATACACTCAGCAGCCAGCCACGATGCGATGTACGGCGGCTCGGCTACGATGCACAACGGCGCGCAACGATGCACGGCTCTGCCGCTGAATGACGGTGCGCGGCTTCGCCGCCAAATGGGCGAGAAGAACCTGCCGCCGCAGCAAAAGACCCCGCCGGCCTCCCAAGCAGGAGCTTCGCGAAACGCGCTCCTGCGGGAAGCCGGCGGGGCCAGCTACAGCGTCAGGTTCTTCTCGCTACCCGACGAGCGTCTTGGTGATGCTCGCGGCAGCGGTCTTGCCGGCGCCCATGGCCAGGATGACCGTGGCCGCGCCGGTGACGATGTCGCCGCCGGCCCAGATGCGCGGGTCGGACGTGCGGCCTTCCTCGTCGGCGATGATGTAGCCCCACTTGTTGAGCTTGATGTCGCCGATCATCTTGGCGAACGGGTTAGCGTTGGTGCCGATGGCGGAGATGGCCACGTCGCAGGGGATCTCCTCGATGGCGCCCTCGATGGGCACCGGGCGGCGACGGCCGGACTCGTCGGGCTCGCCGAGCTCCATCTTCTGGACGCGCACGGCGCAGACGCAGCCGTCCTCGCCCTTCACGAACTCGAGCGGCGCCACGAGCTCCTTGACCTCGACGCCCTCGGCCTTGGCGTGGTGCAGCTCGGCGCGACGGGCGGGCATCTCGGCCTCGGTGCGGCGGTAGCAGATGATGGCGTGCTCGGCGCCCAGGCGCTTGGCGGTGCGCACGGCGTCCATGGCCACGTTGCCGCCGCCAAAGACCACGACGCGCTTGCCGTGCTTGGTGGGGGTATCGTACTCGGGGAACTTGTTCGCCTTCATGAGGTTCACGCGCGTGAGGTACTCGTTGGCGAAGAAGACGTTGGGCAGGTTCTCGCCGGGGACGTTGAGGAACTTGGGCAGGCCGGCGCCGGTGGCGATGTAGATGGCGTCAAAGCCCATCTCGAAGAGCTCGTCGGCGTCGGTGATGCGACCGACGACGGAGTTGTACTCGAACTTCACGCCGAGCTCCTCGAGGCCGTCGATCTCGCGCTTGACGACCGCCTTGGGGAGACGGAACTCCGGGATGCCGTAGACGAGCACGCCGCCGCCGGTGAAGAACGCCTCGAAGACGGTGACGTCAAAGCCGTTGCGGGCAAGCTCGCCGGCGCAGGTGATGCCGGACGGGCCGGAGCCCACCACGGCGACCTTCTTGCCGTTCTTGGGGGCCATCTTGGGCTTGGAGGCGAGCTCGGGCTGGTCGCCGAGGAAGCGCTCCAGCTGGCCGATGGCCACCGGCTGACTCTTCTTGCCGCGGATGCACTTGCCCTCGCACTGGTTCTCCTGCGGGCAGACGCGGCCGCAGATGGCCGGCAGCATCGAGTCCTCGCGGATGATGTCCAGCGCCTCGCCGAACTTCTCCTCGCGGATCTTCTCGATGAACTTGGGGATGTTGATGTTGACGGGGCAGCCCTCGACGCAGAGCGGCTTCTTGCAGTCCATGCAGCGCTCGGCCTCGGCCAGCGCCATCTCCTTGGTGAAGCCCTTGTCGACGGGGCGGAAGTCGCACGCGCGCTCCTCCGCCGGCTCCTCGTTGTCCGGCGTGCGCGGGGACTTCATGTCGGGAACAAAGCGACCGTTTACCTGTGGCATGCGCAGTTCGCCTCCTCGTAGGCCTTGAGGGACTGGCCCTCCTCGGTGAGATACGCGGCCTGACGCGCGCGCAGGTCGTTCCAGTCGACCTTGGTGGCGTCGAAGTCGGGGCCGTCGACGCAGGCGAACTTCGTCTTCCCGTCGACCTCGACGCGGCAGCAGCCGCACATGCCCGTGCCGTCGACCATGATCGGGTTGAGCGACGCGGTGATGGGGGTGCCGTACTTCTCGGCCGTGAGGGCAGAGAACTTCATCATCGGCACGGGGCCGACGCAGAAGACCTGGGAGACGGCCTTGGACTCGAGCAGACGCTCGAGCGGTGCGGTGACGACGCCCTTCTCGCCGTAGGAGCCGTCGTCGGTGGTGATGTGGATGTGATCCTCGGGCAGCAGCTCGCGGAACTGCTCCTCGAGCAGCAGGAGGTCCTTGGTGCGGGCGCCCATGATGGCGTGCACCTCGTGGCCGGTCTCCACCAGGTGGCGGGCAACCGGGTAGGCGATGGCCAGGCCGACGCCGCCGCCGATGACGGCGCAGGGGCCGTCGGCCATCTCGGTGGGCTGTCCCAGCGGCCCGGTCACGTCCTGAATGCTGTCCCCGGCCTCGTAGCTCGAGAGCATCTCGGTGGTCTTGCCGATCACCATGAAGATGAACTCAACCCAGCCCTCCTCGGCGTTCCAGCCCGCAAGCGTGAACGGCACGCGCTCGCCGGTCTCGTTGGCGCGCACCATCAGGAACTGGCCGGCGTGAGCGTGCTTGGCCATCTGGGGCGCCTCGATGCGGAACTTGAACACCTTCTCCGAGAACTGCGTCTTTTCGAGGATCTTGTACATTAACCGCACTCCTCTCCTGCAAGTCTCATTCCTGAGCCGCCGAACCCCTCGCGGCTCAACCAACTTGTAATTGTACTCTAGAGCCCGTTTTGGGAGCTGAGGGTGCTGGCTGGAAGGGCGAGAAGCCCGGCGGGCGGCGCGCCGGTGCAGGGTGGGACGGCGCCACGGAGCGGGACGGCGCCGCAGGGCGGGACGGCGCCACGGGCAGCGTGAGGCTGCGGAGGGGCTTGGGAGAGAAGCGGCTGGCTTGCTCGCGGGCCGCGTCGGCGGTGCCTTGGCCGCCTACCGCGCTGCGCCGGCCCCGGCGAGGACGTCCTCCGCAAGGCTGGCTGCCCGCTCCACGGTGACCTCGAAGTCCGCGAGGAAGTTGCCCTTGAGCTCGCGCAGGACGTAGTCGGCCACGGCCATGCGCCCGGGTGGTCGGCCGATTCCAAACTGCACCCGCGCGAAGTCGCGGCTGCCGAGCTTGTCGGCGATGGAGCGCAGCCCGTTGTGCGCGTTGAGCCCGCCGCCGACCTTGAGGCGCACCTCGCCGGCGGCCAGGTCCACCTCGTCGTGCACCACGAGGATCTCGGCGGGGCGCACGTGGTGGGCGCGGGCAAGCTTGGAGAGCGGGCCCCCGGACGTGTTCATGTAGCTCATCGGCTTGGCGAGAAGGACCTCGCGCTTCTCGCCGTCCGTGCCGCTTACGGTGATGGAGGCCACCTGAGCACCGGACTCGGACTTCCAGTAGCGCACGCCGTGGCGCGCGGCCAGTGCGTCAATGGTGGCGAATCCGGCGTTGTGACGGGTGTGCGCGTACTCGGCGTCTGGGTTGCCGAGGCCGCAGACTATCTTGATGGCGGCGGGTCTTGCCGGGGACCCGGCGGGCTTTGCGGGCATGGGGCTTCTCCTTTGCGGCAGATTGGCCGGCTCGTGGTCGGCTAACGGAGCGGGGCCGCCCAAGGACGGCCCCGCGATGACGATCGGTGATGTGGAGCTCGGCGCTACATCTCGGCGCCGCCGCCAAAGGTCTCGGAGACGGAGCGGCGCATGTAGACGCTGTTGATGGCCTCGGCGAGCTCGTTGGCCACGGAGACGGTCTTGATCTTGGAGCCCTCCGCGTTGGCCATCGCGCAGGGGATGATGTCGGTGACCACGCACTCCACGAGCGGGGCGTCCTGAAGGCGCTGGATTGCCTCGCCGGAGAAGATGCCGTGCGTGGCGGAGACGTAGATGTCCCCGGCGCCCATCTCCTTGAGCTTGCGCACGGAGTTGCAGAGGGTGCCGGCGGTGTCGATCATGTCGTCGTTGACGATGCAGGTCTTGCCCTTGATGTCTCCGATGATGCCCATGACCTCGGCCGCGTTGTGCTTGGGACGGCTCTTGTGGGCAATGGCGACCTCGCAGCCGAGGTAGTCGGCAAGCTTCTTGGCGTGCTTGGCGCGGCCCATGTCGGGGGAGACCACGACGGTGTTGGACCAGTCGAAGTTCTTCTCCTTGAAGTAGTCGCCGATGAGGTAGAGCGCAGTGAGGTGCGTCACGGGGATGTCGAAGAAGCCCTGGATCTGGCCCTGGTGCAGGTCGATGGTGATGACCTGGTCGACGCCCGCGGCCTCGAGGATGTTGGCCACCAGGCGCGCGGTGATGGGCTCTCGCGCGGCGGCCTTGCGGTCCTGGCGCGCGTAGCAGTAGTGGGGGAGCACGGCGGTGAACTTGGAGGCGGAGGCGCGCTTGGCCGCGTCGGCCACCACGAGGGTCTCCATCAGCAGGTCGTTCACGCTGGCGCCCGCAAGGGACTGGATGAAGAAGACGTCGTCGCCGCGGACGGACTCGTCGAAGCGGGCGTAGAGCTCGCCGTTGGCGAACTTCTCGATCTGAAGGCCCTGCAGCTCAAGGTGCAGGATGTCGGCAATCTTCTGGGACAGCGTGGGGTTGCCGGTACCGGTGTAGAGCTTGATTTCCTTCTTCAGGGGCATGGGTTCGCTCAGGTTCTCGTACATTTAGGCCTCTCTCTTCAGTCGCTCGAGCCGCCGGCTGGCGTACCCCTCTACAATGCGCTGCTCGGCGCGCTCAAGATAGAGCGCGTCTGCAGGGACGTCCCTTGTGACGCAGGAGCTGGCGCCCACGAGGGCCCCGTCGCCGATGGTGACGGGGGCGACCATCATGGTGTCAGATCCGACGAAGACATTGTCGCCTATGGTGGTGCGGTTCTTGTGTACGCCGTCGTAGTTGCAGGTGATTGACCCGCCGCCGATGTTGACGCCGGAGCCCATGGTGCAGTCCCCGATGTAGGAGAGGTGCGGCACCTTGGAGCCCTCGCCGATGTCGGAGTTCTTGATCTCCACGTGCGTGCCCACGTGGGCCCCGCGCCGGACGTGCGCGCCGCCGCGCAGGTAGCAGCGCGGGCCGCAGGTGACGTCGTCCTCGATGGTCACGTCGACGCCCACGGTCTCCTCGAGGGAGACGCCTGAGCCCACGGTGCAGTTGGTGAGGCGCGTGTTGGGCCCCACCACGCACTCCTCGCCCACGGTGGTGGTGCCCCAGAGCATCGTCATGGGGAGCAGGACCGTGTCACGCCCAACGGTGACGTCCGGGCCAACCCAGGTGGTGGCCGGGTCCAGGATGGTGACCCCCTCGGCCATGAGGCGGTTGTTGATGCGGTCGCGCGCGATGGCGCTGAGCTGGGCGAGCTGGGCGCGGCTGTTCACGCCGAGGAGCTCGTCGGCGTCATCGGTGTGCACGGCGGCGACGCGCTCGCCGTGGCTGCGCAGGATCTCGACCATGTCCGTGACGTAGAACTCGTGCTGGACGTTTTCGGTAGAGAGCTCGCCGATGTGGCTGCGCAGCTGCGTCACGTCGAAGGCATAGAAGCCGGGGTTGCACGCGGTGAGGCGCTCAGCCTGCTCGGGCGTGCAGTCCTTCTGCTCGATGATGCGCGTCACGCTGCCCTCGGCGTCAAACTCCAGGCGCCCGTAGCCAAAGGGGTCGGCGGGCGTCCAGGTGAGGATGGCCTCGGCCGCCTCGCCGGAGGCCACGGGGGCGACCAGGCGTCGCAGCGTCTCGGGCTCCACGAGCGGGCCGTCGCCGTTCAAGACGAGCACCTGCCCCTCGCGCACGTCGGCACCCTCGAGCGCCACGCGGACGGCGTGTCCGGTCCCCAGGCGCTCGGTCTGCTCGACGCACTCGACGTCCTTCTCGCCGGCAAGATGGGCCCGCACCTCGTCTGCGCCGCAGCCGACCACCACAACGATTCGCTCGGCCCCTGCCTCGCGCGCGGCGCGCGTGACCCAGGAGACGAGCGGGCGGTCAAGAAGCTTGTGCATTACCTTGGGGTGACGGGACTTCATGCGCGTTCCCTCGCCTGCGGCGAGGATGATCGCGGTCATGGGCATGTATAGCCTCCAAGCGACGCGTGTCCCAGTTTTGCCTTTCCATCATAAC
Source organism: uncultured Atopobiaceae bacterium (assembly GCA_944321515.1). GTDB lineage: Bacteria > Actinomycetota > Coriobacteriia > Coriobacteriales > Atopobiaceae > Thermophilibacter. The sequence goes on from CALULO010000006.1 coordinate 17,657, forward strand.
CCAGAACGCCCCGGCCGACGGCACCGGCTTCTTGATACAATGCTTGCGCACAGGGGTATCGTCCAATGGTCAGGACACGGGTTTTTGGTGCCTGGAATGTGGGTTCGAATCCTACTACCCCTGCCACCGAACGCAGCGGGGGGCGGGCCCTTGGGCTCGCCCCCGTCTTTTCTAAGCTGACAAGTTCTCCCCAGGTGACGGGCCGCCCCCGGTGACGGCGCGCCCCGTCTTGCGGCCCGGCCCTGCCCTAGAGCTCCAGGTGGTCGAACGCGGCGCAGATGGCGTCGAGCAGGAGCACGGCGAAGGTCTGCGCGTCGCTCATGGTGAAGGCGGCGTTGCCCACCGGCAGCTCGATGCGCGTGGCGCGCGGCGTGGTGGTCGAGCTCTGGATCGCGGTGCGCAGGCGCATGGGCAGCGTGTCGAAGTCGTCTAGCGTCACGCTGCCGATCTCGGGCTGGACGTGCTCGGGCAGCGGCGTGGCGGACAGCACGATGAGCGCGCGGGTGTCCGGTGCCGCGTGGTCGGGGGTGTCCACGAGCTCGAGGGCGCAGTCCTCGACGGTCGCGTGAGCGAGGTTCCAGATGCGGCCCGCCACGTTGCGGGAGATGGGGTCGCCCGCGGTGATGGCAATCTGTGCGCTCTCCAGCACGCTCGCGGCGCGTGCGAAGCCCATGCCGCCCATGGGGTGCGGGCCGTCCGCGGGCTTGCCGCCCCAGACGTGGCGCAGGCGCTCGATGGCGTCGAAGGTGTCGGGGAAGGCCATGCCGTCGGCCAGCAGGCCGATGCTCTCCTGAAAGAGCTTGACCGCTGCCTCGGTGTGGACGCCGAAGGTGCCGTCCGGCGCTCCGCAGGAGAAGCCGAGGATGTTGAGGCGCTCCTGGAGCTGGCGGACGTCGTTGCCGTGGAAGTTGGGGAGCCGCAGGTAAAGCGTGCGGTCACCAAGCTGGTAGCACTCGTCGACCAGCGCGGCCCACGTGGGGGCGTCCACGGCGTCTCCCAGCGAGAGCCCGTGGTCAAGTCGGAAGCGCGCGACCGCCGTGGCGGTGGAGCGCCCGAAGCGCTTGTCGGCGCGCTCGTCGACGGCGATCTCGTAGCCGATGGAGGTGAGCCTCTCCTGGATGTCGTCGACGGCCGCTCCCGTCGCTCCCTCACAAATTGGATCCATCGCGTCTCTCCTAGCGTAAGTGGGGTGGAGGCGGGCTAGCCCGCACGCTCCACGAAGAAGTCTGCCATAGAAACAAGCAGGTCGTGCGCCTCAACCGTGATGTGAGACGCGGCGACGAGCTCGTCCGCGAGCGCCTTGGCCTGGTCCGCCCGCTCGCGGGCGAGCTTCCGGCAGCGCTCGATGCCGCCGCCCCGTTCGATGAGCTCAACGGCCTGCGCGAGCTTTGCGGGGTCGGTGGTCCCGCTGGCGAGAAGGTCCACGAGCTGGGCGTTCTTCTCGCCGTCAAGGTGTTCGAGCGCCCAGACCACGGCGAGCGTCCGCTTGCCCTCGGTGATGTCCGAGCGGAAGTCCTTTCCCTGCGCCTCGGCGTCGCCCACGAGGTTGAGCAGGTCGTCCTGCAGCTGGAAGGCAACGCCGGCCGTGAGGCCGAGCTCGAGCAGGCCGCGTGCGGCCTCCTCGGAGCCTCCTCCGGCGAGCGCCCCCACGTAGAGGGGGATTGCGGCGGAGTACCAGGCGGTCTTGCTCGTGACCATGTAGAGGTAGTCATCGGAGGTGACGTCCCAGCGCGCGTCGCGCACCCAGCCGAGGTCGAGCGCCTGGCCCTCGAGCGTGTGGCGCTCCATTCGCACGAGCTCTGCGAGCGCGCGGAGCTTGCGGGCGTCGTCGAGGCTGGGGTCGGCGAGGACCACCTCGAAGACCTGGGTGAGCGCCAGGTCCCCGGCGTTTATCGCGAGGCCCGTCCCCTCGGTTCGGTGCAGGCAGGGCTCGCCACGGCGGAGCTCGCCCTCGTCGGCGATGTCGTCGTGGACGAGGGCCGCGCTCTGGAAGAGCTCGACTGCCACCGCGCAGGAGAGGGCGTCCTCGGCCTGGCCGCCCACGGCCTCGGAGCCGAGCAGGCAGAGGGCCGGGCGGACGCGCTTGCCGCCCGACGCCGTGAAGCGCGCGAGCGGCTCGTAGAGATAGCGGCGCAGGTCAGACGCGCAGCCGCCCTCGGTGAGCGGGGCGTCCGCGGCCTGTCTGAGCGCCTGCTCCACAAGGGGCAGGCGTCGCGTCAGGTAGTCGACGAAGGGCTGGGCCAGCTGGGACATGGTTCTTCTCGCCTTTCCGCGCCTAGCCCTCGTAGCCGTTGGGGTTGTTGGACTGCCAGTTCCAGGAGTCGCGGCACATGTCCTCGATGTTGAACTTGGCCTCCCAGCCCATGAGCTCGCGCGCCTTGGTGCAGTCGGCGTAGTTGGCCGTGACGTCGCCGGCGCGGCGCGGCTCGATGACGTAGGGGATCTGGTGGCCGCAGGCCTTGGAGAAGGCCTCGATGATCTCCAGGACCGAGGTGCCCTTGCCGGTGCCGAGGTTGAAGACCTCGACGCCGGTGCGGCCGTTCATCCAGGCCAGCGCCGCGGCGTGGCCGGAGGCGAGGTCGCAGACGTGGATGTAGTCGCGCACGCCGGTGCCGTCGGGCGTGTCGTAGTCGTTGCCGAAGACGTGGACGGCGTCGCGCTTGCCGATGGCGGTCTGCGCGACGTAGGGCACGAGGTTGTTGGGGATGCCCTTGGGGTCCTCGCCCATGAGGCCCGAGGGGTGCGCGCCGATGGGGTTGAAGTAGCGCAGCAGCACGACGTTCCACTCCGGGTCGGCGGTGTGGAGGTCGGTGAGAATCTGCTCGATCATCCACTTGGTCCAGCCGTAGGGGTTGGTGGCCGGCTTCTTGGGGCTCTCCTCGGTGAGCGGGAGGCTGTCCGGGTCACCGTAGACGGTGGCGGAGCTGGAGAAGATGATGGACTTGCAGCCGTGCTCGCGCATGACGTCCACGAGCGTGAGCGTGTTGCCGATGTTGTTGGAGTAGTACTCGATCGGCTTGGTGACGGACTCGCCCACGGCCTTGAAGCCGGCGAAGTGGATCACGCGGTCCACGTGGTGCGCGTCGAAGATCTTGGTGAGGGCGGCGCGGTCGTTGACGTCGGCCTCGTAGAAGGTGAGGTTGGTCGCCGCGTCCTCGCCGACGATGGTCTTGATGCGGTCGCAGACCTTCGGGGAGGCGTTGGACAGGTCGTCCACGATGACGACTTGGTAGCCGTTTTGGAGGAGCTCGACCACGGTGTGGCTGCCGATGAAGCCGGCGCCGCCGGTGACGAGAACGCAGGTGTCCTGGGGCTCGATCTTCTCGCTCATGAGAGGTCCTTTCTGCAGGTGCGCAGGGCGTGCCGAGGCGCGCTTTTGGCCGGAGAACAGTATACGTCCTGCGGGTGAGAGCCGTGTGCGGGGCTGGCGAGAAGGACGCGGCGGGCGGTGGGCGGGGTGTGCGGCGCGCGGCGCGTGGGGGGCGTGGCGCGCGCGGCGCGAGGTTGCGCGTGGTGCCGGCGCGCGGCGCGAGGTTGCGCGCGGTGCCGCCGCGTGACGCGAGGTCGTGCGCGGTGCCGCCGCGTGACGCGAGGTCGTGCGTGGTGCCGCCGCGTGACGCGAGGTCGTGCGTGCAAGCTGTTGAACTACCCCATGCGTAAACGTCGTTCTTCTCGCCATCTTGGCCAGATCCTTGCGATTGTGCATGAAGAGATTTCATTTCTTGCACGCACAACCTCGCATCAGGCGAGAAGGACGCACAACCTCGCATCAGGCGAGAAGGACGCGTAGCCCCGCATCAGGCGAGAAGGGCACGCACCTCGCGCCGGCTGGGCGACGCGGGGCTTCATGCCTGCCCGCAGGCATCTGCCGTGTCCCCGCCTGTCTCAATAATTTTTCTCGCAGCGTGAATGGATGGGGTCGGTTGAAACGTATTAGGGGTGAAGGCGAAAAACGGAAAGAGGAGGGGCTATGTTTGCTGGAAAGGCGATTGCGTGTGCGGCAGGTGCGGCGTTGGTGGCGTGCCTGGGGACGGTCGGCGTGGCCGGGGCGAGCAGCGTGGCGGGCGCGGGTCGCTGCGCCGACGGAGGCGTCGCGGCCGCCTGCGCTTACGTGGACGCGAACCACGACGGCGTCTGCGACAATTGCGGCGCGTGGTACGGGGGATCGGCGGCGTGCACTGGCGGCACGGGAGCGACCTGCGACGGCACGGGAGCCTGCGGCAACTGCGGCGCGACCTGCGACGGCACGGGAGCCTGTGACGGCACGGGCGCTGAGTCGCGCGCAGACGGGACCACGGTCTGCGGCACCTGCGGGAACGCGACCTGCGACGGCACGCACGAGCGCCTCCACCTGCGCACGCAGGACGGGGCGTGCGACGGTGCCCGCGCAAACGGGCGCTGTCACGGCGGACGCTAGGACGGGGGTAGACCTGCGCCATGCGAAGCGACGAGGACATCAGGAGCGCGATGGGGCGCCACGCGGACACCGTGCGGCGTCTCTGCGTGGTGCACCTCAAGAGCTACGCGGACACCGAGGACGTGTTCCAGACCGTCTTCGTCCGCTACGCCCGGCGCGACGAGCCGTTCGAGAGCCCGGAGCACGAGCGCGCCTGGTTTGTCCGTGTGACCATCAACGTATGTCGCGACCTGCTGCGGAGCCCGTTCAGGCGTCGTACGGTGCCGCTCGACGAGGTGCTCGAGGCGGTGGACCCGTCATGCGGGGGCGGCTCCGAGGCACACGAGGTGCTCGCGGCGGTCCTGGCGCTGCCGCAGAAGTATCGTGACGTGGTCTACCTGCACTACTACGAGGGGTACTCGGCGCCGGAGATCGCACGGCTGCTCGGGCGCAACGTGAATACCGTATACACCAACCTGACGCGCGCGAGGGAGCGCCTGCGCGACGCCCTTGGGGGTGAGCTGGGGTGAGCGAGGACAAGATCAGGGACGCCTTCGACGCCATCCATGCCGAGGACGCGCTCAAGGAGCGGACGCTCGAGGCGGTGCGCGTGCAGGCGGCCGGCGAGAAGAACGGCGAGAAGGACGGCGAGAAGCGCGGCCTGCTCGCGAGGCACGGGGCGCGACGGCAGGCTCGGGTGGTTACGCTTCGGCGCCGCCTGGCGGTGGCGGCGTGCCTGGTGGTGATGCTGCTGGCGGCTGGCGGCTGGGCGTGGCTCACGCCTACGGCCACGATCAGCGTGGACGTGAACCCGTCCGTCGAGCTGGGAATCAACCGCTTCGACCGCGTGGTCTCCGCCCGGGGGGTGAACGACGACGGGAGGGCGCTGCTGTCCGAGGTGGACGTCTGGGGGGCAACCTACGACGAGGCCGTGGATCGCCTCCTGGCGAGCTCGAACGTCTCGACGCTGCTCGCGGAGGGCGGGCAGGCCGAGGTCACGGTGGTCGACCAGGGGGACTCCGACCAGTGCGCGCGCCTACTCGCGGGCGTGGAGGCATGCGCCTCGGAACATGAGAACACGCACTGCCACGGTGCGGACGAGGACGATGTCTCCGCCGCGCGCGATGTGGGGCTCTCCTACGGGAAGTATCGCCTGCTGCTTGAGATCCAGGAGCTCGATCCGAGCGTCACGGCCGACGACGTGCGAGACCTCTCGATGCGCGAGATGCTCGACCTGCTGGAGTCGCTCGGGGGCTCGGATGCGGCGGATGACGAGGCTGACGTCGGCGCCGAGAGCGACGACCACGATGAGAACAGTGCCGGGGGCGGTGCCGGGTTTGGCACAGGTGCCGAGGACGATGACACGTCCGGGCACGAGGGGCATCACGGCGGCCACTGGTAGACTGGACGGCGTCTTGCGTCGTGCCTGCGGGAGGGCCTTTGGGCGAGAGCTTGGGCGAGAAGAACGACATGCGTGAGCGGATTCTCGCCACGCTCGCCGCGCGCGGGCTCCTTGCTGACGACGGGGTGACGACCACCTACGGGCAGCCCGCCTGGCGCGACGTCTCCTCGGGCGGCGGCCCACAGGCGCTCATGGACGCGGGCGCGCTGCAGCGGCGGCTCGTGGCGTGCGCCTACGGGACCGAGGCGACGGGCGAGGACCTCTGCGCGGCTTGGGTCGAGCGCGTGTTCGCGCGGCTGGGCTGTGGCGTGGTGGTGGGGGACGCGCGCGAGCTCTACGAGGGATACTGCTCCCGCACGGACCCGTCTGAGCTGCTTGTTGGGATGGTCGTCGCCGTGGGGCGCCACCCCTACGACGCGGCCGGCTGGGCGCACGGACACGTGGGCCTCTACGTGGGCGACGGTGTCGTGCGCGACTGCGCGGTCGGCCGCGTGCGCACGGTGCCGCTTGGGCCCTGGCTCTCCGCGTACGGCGTGGCGTCCGAGCCCCGATGGGGCTGGCTCGGGGCCATCGCGCTGGGCTGAGTCGCGGCTGCGGAGGTCCGCCGCTTACGGAATTGCGGACGATGTAGGGGCGGGGCGGTGCCGCGCTTACGGAGTCGCGGACGATGCGGGAACGGGGCGCGCTGCTGCTTACAGAATCGAGGCAGGTGCTCCCAAGGCGTTCTTCTCGCTGACGTTGGCTGGCGGTTTGTAAGCGCTTTTGGGTTTCGAGGCAACACTACTGGCAACTTCCTAAGCGCCACTCTCGTCCGTCGCCTCATCAACTGCGATTTTGTAAGCGTCGCATTCGTTCGCCGTCGCATCAGCTGCGTTTTTGTAAGCACCGCAGTTGTTTTCGCTGCATCGGCCGAGATTTCGTAAGCGCCGTGGCCTTCCCGGCCGCACCAACCGCCGATTTTTTACGCAGGCGAGAGGGACGTACTGCAAGCGAGGGGCGTCCTACTGCGGGCAAGAGGGGTGCCAGGCTGCCGGTGAGAAGAACGTCGGGCCGGCGGCGAGAAGGGCGCTCGCTCGCGGGCGAGAAGAACGTCCGGGCGCTGAGGTCCTTCTCGCCATGCCGAAAGTCGAAAACGCGGCGCACTCGTGGTCAGACGCGGCTAGACTGGTGCGTGTCGTGAGTTCTGGCCGGCGGGGGCCGGCCCGCGAGATGGGAGTGAGCCATGGCCGAGGACGCCAAGCAGTACGCGCTAAACAAGCACGAGGAGTGGCACGGCAAGATCGAGGTGATCAGCCGCGCCACCATCACCACGCCGGAAGAGCTGGCCGTGGCCTACACGCCGGGCGTCGCCGAGCCGTGCCTCAAGATTCGCGACAACGTCGAGGACTCCTACAAGTACACGCGTCGCGGCAACCTCGTCGCCGTCATCACCGACGGCACCGCCGTGCTGGGCCTCGGCGACATCGGCCCCGAGGCCGGCATGCCCGTCATGGAGGGCAAGTGCGCTCTGTTCAAGACCTTCGCCGACGTCGACGCGTTCCCCCTGTGCGTCCGCAGCAAGGACGTCGACGAGATCGTGCGCACCGTCGAGCTCATCTCAGGCAGCTTCGGCGGCATCAACCTCGAGGACATCTCCGCCCCGCGCTGCTTTGAGATCGAGCGCCGCCTCAAGGAGGTCTGCGACATCCCCGTCTTCCACGACGACCAGCACGGCACCGCGGTCGTGACCTGCGCCGCCCTCATCAACGCGTGCCGTCTCACCGGTCGCGAGCTCTCCGACGTGCGCGTGGTCTTCTCGGGCGCCGGCGCGGCAGGCATCTCCATTGCCAAGCTCATGCAGCGCATGGGCGTGAGGGACGTCATCATCTGCGACCGCACGGGCGCCATCTACGAGGGCCGCGAGGGCCTCAACCCCGAGAAGGCCGAGATCGCCACGTGGACCAACCGCGAGAACGTCAAGGGCACGCTTGCCGACGCCGTGGTGGGCGCCGACGTCTTCGTGGGCGTCTCGGCCCCCGGCGTCCTCACGCAGGACATGGTCCGCACCATGGCCGCCGACCCGATCGTCTTCGCCTGCGCCAACCCCGTGCCCGAGATCATGCCCGACGAGGCGCTCGAGGCTGGTGCCGCCGTGGCCGCCACGGGCCGCTCCGACTTCCCCAACCAGATCAACAACGTGCTCGCGTTCCCGGGCATCTTCCGCGGTGCCCTGGACGTGCGCGCCTCCGACATCAACGACGACATGATGGAGGCCGCCGCCTACGCGATCGCGGGCCTCGTGGACGACGAGAGCCGCAGCGCCGACTACATCATCCCCGGTGCCTTTGACGAGCGTGTGGCGCCTGCCGTTGCCGCGGCTGTCGCGGAGGCTGCTCGCAAGAGCGGGGTCGCGCGCCTGTAGGCGGCTCAAGTCGCCGTGAGGATTCCCCGGCTGCGGGGTATCTTCGGCCATGAGATGCTTTCGGTTGAGGTTGCGCATGCAAAGGATGAAACCTTCGCATGCGCAACCTCGTTTTGCGTGCGGGAATTGACCAAGAAGGCGCGGCTACGCATGGATTGATTGGATAAATTGCACGCGTAACTTCAAAGGTCCGTTGGGGGCAGTCGGCCAGGGGCGCTCCGCCGGGGTCGGTGGGCATCCTCTCTCGCGTGCAATGAATCGGCCCCGGCTCCAGGGCGCGATTCTGGCGTATTCTGGGCGTGACGAGGGAGGTGCCATGAAACGGCAGATCAAGGCGGGCGAGGACCCGGCGGAGTTTCGCGCGTGCGGGCGCAAGAAGCGCTATGCCACACGCGTCGAGGCGGCCAAGGCTGCCGAGAAGAGCTCTCGGCGCAAGGACGCGCCGAAGATCTTCGTCTACGAGTGCCCGTACTGCGGCGGCTGGCACCTCACGCACAGGCGCCCGACGCGCTGAGGTACAGCGCGCCTAAATCGTGGGCCGCCCACGCCAGAATCCCCGGCGTGGGCGGCCCACATGCTTTCCGCCTCTTCCTACGGCTTGCGACGAGCTGCGGCTCGTTGTGCGCTACAGCTTGCCGTGGAGCTTGAGGAGCTCGATGAGCATGTGGTCGCGATAGCTCGCGAGGCTCTCCGGCGTGTTGCCGATCTCCGCGGGCCGCGCGGCGAGCTCGGCGTCCACCCCCTCCTGTGCGACCTGGGCAAACTCGCGCGGGAAGCTCTTCCAGTCCGCCATGTCGGCAAGCCAGAGGCTGATGGACTCGTCGAGGTGGTTCATGAGGCCGGACACGCCGCCCTTGCCGCCGCCGAGCTCGAAGACAAGCGAGGGACCCATGATGCCCCAGCGGATGCCCGGGCCAAAGGTCACGGCCTTATCGGCGTCCTCAATCGTGCACACCCCGGAGAGCACGAGGTTCGCGACCTCTCGGTAGAGGGCCATCTGGAGGCGGTTGCAGATGAAGCCGAGGGCCTCCTTCTGTAGCACGACGGGTTCCATGCCCACACGCGCGTAGAACTCCTTGGCGTAGGCCACGGTCTCCTCCGAAGTCCGGTCGCCCTTGGTGATCTCCACGAGGGGGATGAGGTGGGGCGGGTTGTAGGGGTGGCCGCCGCAGAAGCGCTCGGGGTGCTCGGCGTCCTTGGCGATCTCGCTCACGAGCAGGCCGGAGGTGGAGCTGGCGATGATGGCGTCGGGGGCGGCTGCGGCCTCGATGGCGCGGACGAGCTCCCACTTCACCTCGTAGTGCTCGGAGGACGACTCCTGGATGAACTGTGCGTCACGCACCGCCTCCTCGATGGAGGTGGTGTAGCGGATGCGCCCGGCGATCTCGGCCGCCTGGGCCTCGTCGTAGACGCCGTTAGCCACGAGCGCGTCGAGCGACGTCCTCACGCGCTCGCTCGCAAGCTCGCTCGACTCCTCGCTCCTGTTCTGGGCCCAGACCGTGAGCCCCGCCATGGCGAACTTGAGCGCCCAGCTGTACCCGATGACGCCCGCGCCGATGGACGCGGCGACCCTGATGTCCTCAGCCTTCATGCTGCCTCCCTGACGAGTTCCGTCCTGTCAGCTGCAAGTATAGGACTCGGAGGTCGTGCCACTCGCTGGCCCGTCACGCGCCAGCGAGTGAGTGCCGGCCTCCCGTCTGCCAGCGACGCGCTAGCCCTCCGCCCTGCCGGCTCCCGGGCGGTTGACGATGACGATGCCCACGCTCACGAGGACGAGGGCGGCCACGGCGATAAGCGGGCTCACCACGTTGGTCTCGCCAAGCAGGACGGCGGAGAGCAGGACGCCAAAGACCGGGTTCATGAAGCCGAAGACCGCCACGCGGGAGACGGGGTTGGCCGCGAGCGTGACTGACCACAGCGAGTACGCCGCCGCGGAGATGAAGGCCAGGTAGGCGAGAAGGGCGAACGCAGGCAGCGGGTTCGCGGCGTCGGCGGGGGCAACGTGGCCGCCCAGGGCGAGGCCTATGGCAATCATGACGGCGCCGCCGAAGGCGAACTGCCAGCCGGACAGGAGCACGGGGTCATGGCTCGTCGAGAACCGCTTGGCGAGGTTGCTCGAGGTGGCGGCAGCCACGGTGGAGGCAAGGACGAGCCCCTCGCCCTCAAGCGTGAAGGAAAGCCCGCCGGACTCCCCGGCGACGTTCACGAGGATGACGCCCGCAAAGCCCACGAGGCAACCTACGACCTTGCGGACGGTGAGGCGCTCGAACCGGAACGCAAGGGCGGCGAGAAGAACGCAGATGAAGGAGTTGCTCGCCTCGAGGATCGAGCTCGTGACCCCCGCGCAGTGGGCGAGGCCCACGTAGAAGAGGACGTACTGGACGATGGTCTGGAAGAGGGAGAGGGCGCCGATGGCGGGGAGGTCACGCCGGCTGGGGACGAGGGGCCGGCGGGTTGCCAGGCTCACGCCGACGATCACCATGATGCCGGCCAGAAGGAAGCGCACCCCCGCGAAGGTGATGATGGAGGGGATGTCGGCCGCGTCCACGGCGAAGAGCTCGTAGCCGATCTTCACGCACGGGAACGCCGAGCCCCACAGGAAGCACGCCGCGAGGCACGCCAGCACTACCCCCGTCATCGTGGAGAGAAAGGGCTTGGGCTGCTGATGACTCACGAGTGAACTCCTTAGTCGAGATGTTGGATTCGCACGCAGCTGCGCCCGGGCCTCTCGCCGGCTCGCTGGCTTTGCCAGAGGTCGCCGATTGAGAAGCCCGGGCGCAGCAAAACCCTGCTGTTAGGCTACGCCGTGAAATATGCCACGCCGCCCTCGATGAGGGGCTGGTACGCGTTGCCCGGCACGTTCTTGTAGAGGCCGGCGCCGGAGCGCTCGGTGTGGCCCATCTTGCCGAGGACGCGACCGTCCGGCGAGGTGATGCCCTCGATCGAGAGGACCGACCCGTTGGGGTTCACGTCGAGGGACATGCTCGGCATGCCGTCCTCGTCCACGTACTGGGTGGCCACCTGGCCGGCGGAGACCAGCTGGGTCAGCAGCTCGGGGGAGGCCACGAAGCGGCCCTCGCCGTGGGAGATCGCGATGTTGTGGACGTCGCCGACCTCGCACTTGGAGAGCCAGGGCGAGAGCGTGGACGCCACGCGGGTGCGCACGAGGCGGCTCTGGTGACGGCCGATGGTGTTGAACGTCAGCGTGGGGCAGCTGTCGTCCATCGGGCGGATGTCGCCGTAGGGGACGAGCCCGAGCTTGATGAGCGCCTGGAAACCGTTGCAGATGCCAAGCATGAGTCCGTCACGCGACTGGAGGAGCTCGCGCACGGCGTCGGTGACCTCGGGCGCGCGGAAGAACGCCGTGATGAACTTGGCGGAGCCGTCGGGCTCGTCACCGCCGGAGAAGCCACCGGGGATCATGATGATCTGGCTGTTGCGGATGCGGCGGGCAAGCTCGTGGGTGCTCTCGGCGACCGCCTCGGGCGTGAGGTTGTTGACCACGAAGACGTCTGCCACGGCACCGGTGCGCTCGAAGGCGTGGGCGGTGTCGTACTCGCAGTTGGTGCCCGGGAAGACGGGGATGATCACGCGCGGGCGCGCCACGTGGACGGCCGGGGAGGGGCGAGAGGTGCCCGCCGCCGCGGCGTCGTACGAGATGGTCTCGACCTTCTCGCCCTCGGAGCGATAGGGGAACACGCCCTCGAGCGCGCCCTCCCAGGCCTCCTGGAGCTCGGAGAGGTCGATCTTCTCGCCGTCTGCGGTGAGCTCGTAGGCGGCCGTGGTGGTGCCGAAGAGCGAGACGGTCACGCCGGTGGGGATCTCCGGGAGCTCGGCGTCATTGGCAAGCTCGACGAGGAAGCTGCCGTAGGACGGGCAGAAGAGGGCGTCGGAGCCAAAGGCCGGCGCAAGCTCGAGGCCGATGCGGTTGCCCACGCACATCTTGAACGCCGCCTCGGCGGCGCCGCCGTAGCCAGGCGTGGAGACAGCGAGCGCGCTGCCCTGTCCCACGAGGGTCTCTACCAGAGAGAACGCTGAGAGCAGCGCCGGGGCGTTGGGCGTGAGGCCGTCGTCTGCGTAGTCCGGGACCACCACCATCACGTGGTGCCCGGCGCCCTTGAACTCGGGGGAGGTCACGCGGTCGACGGTGCCGAGGCCCGTTGCAAAGGAGACGAGCGTGGACGGCACGTCGAGGTCCTCGAAGCTGCCGGACATGGAGTCCTTGCCTCCGATGGAGCCGATGCCGAGGTCGACCTGGGCCATGAGGGAGCCGAGGAGCGCCGCCGTGGGCTTGCCCCAGCGGCGGGGGTCGTCGCGAAGCTTCTCGAAGTACTCCTGGAAGGTGAGGTAGAGGTTCTTGTGCTCAAAGCCGGCGGCGACCATGCGGGACACGGACTCGACCACGGAGAGGTAGGCGCCCGTGTACTGGTTCGCGCTCATGAGGTAGGGGTTGAAGCCCCACGCCATGCCGGAGCACGTGGTGGTCTCGCCGTCAACGGGGAGCTTGGCGACCATGGCCATGGCGGGCGTGAGCTGGGTGCGGCCGCCGAAGGGCATGAGCACCGTGGCGGCGCCGATCGTGGAGTCGAAGCGCTCGGAGAGGCCCTTGTTGGAGGCGACGTTGAGGTCGGTCACGAGGGAGTGCATCTTCTCGGCGACGGTGCCGCCCTCCCAGGAGTGCTCGAACTCGACGGGGGCCTCGACGCGGACGGAGGTCGACTTGGGGGCGCCGTTGGACGCGAGGAACTCGCGGCTCACGTCGACGATGGTCCTGCCGCGCCAGCTCATGCGCAGGCGGGGGTCCTCGGTGACGGTGGCAACGGCCGTGGCCTCGAGGTTCTCCTCGCGGGCGTAGCGCATGAACTCGTCGACGTCCTCGGGCGCGAGGGCGACGGCCATGCGCTCCTGGCTCTCGGAGATCGCGAGCTCGGTGCCGTCAAGGCCCTCGTACTTCTTGGGCACGAGGTCGAGGTTGATGTCGAGGCCGTCGGCCAGCTCGCCGATGGCCACCGAGACGCCGCCCGCGCCGAAGTCGTTGCAGCGCTTGATGAGGCGGCAGGCGTCCTCGCGGCGGAAGAGGCGCTGGAGCTTGCGCTCGATCGGCGCGTTGCCCTTCTGGACCTCCGCACCGTCCTTCTCGAGGGACTCGACGTTGTGGGCCTTGGAGGAGCCGGTGGCGCCACCGATGCCGTCACGGCCGGTGCGGCCGCCGAGCAGGACGATCACGTCCCCGGGGGCGGGGCACTCGCGGCGGACGTGGCTCGCGGGGGTGGCGCCGACGACCGCACCGATCTCCATGCGCTTGGCCACGTAGCCGGGGTGGTAGAGCTCGCTGACCTGGCCGGTGGCAAGGCCGATCTGGTTGCCGTAGCTCGAGTAGCCGGCCGCGGCGGTGGTCACCAGCTTGCGCTGCGGCAGCTTGCCCTCAAGCGTCTCGGAGACCGGGACCGTGGGGTCTGCCGCGCCGGTGACGCGCATGGCCTGGTAGACGTAGCTGCGCCCGGAGAGCGGGTCGCGGATGGCGCCGCCGATGCAGGTGGCCGCGCCGCCGAAGGGCTCGATCTCGGTGGGGTGGTTGTGGGTCTCGTTCTTGAAGAGGAAGAGCCAGTCCTCGTCGGTGCCGTTGACGTCGACCTTGACCTTGACGGTGCAGGCGTTGATCTCCTCGGACTCGTCGAGGTTCTTGAGCTGCCCCGTGTGCTTGAGCCACTTGGCGCCGATGGTGCCCATGTCCATGAGGCAGACGGGCTTGTTGTCCCGGCCGAGCTCGTGGCGCATCTGCATGTAGCGGTCAAACGCGGCGGCCACCACCTGGTCGTCGAACTGCAGATGCTCGAGGGCCGTGCCGAAGGTGGTGTGGCGGCAGTGGTCGGACCAGTAGGTGTCGATCATGCGGATCTCGGTGATGGTGGGGACGCGGCCCTCGCCGGCGAAGTAGCTCTGGCAGAAGGTGATGTCCGCGAGGTCCATGGCCAGGCCGCGCTCGTCGATGAAGGCCTGGAGCTCGTCGGAGGTGAGGTCCAGGAAGCCGTCGAGCACCTCCACGTCGGCGGGCTCGGGGTAGTCCTGCCGCAGCGTCTCGCGCGGCTCGAGGGAGGCCTCGCGCGCCTCCACCGGGTTGATCACGTAGTGCTTGACGGCGGCCACATCGTCATCGCTGAGCTGGCCCTCCAGCACGTAGATGGTGGCGGAGCGCACGATGGGGCGCTCGCCCTGGCTGATGAGCTGAATGCACTCGCTGGCGGAGTCCGCGCGCTGGTCAAACTGGCCGGGCAGGAACTCCACCGCAAAGACCACCGAGCCCGGTGCGACTTCTGGCATCTCCTTGGTGGCGATGTCAGACTGGGGCTCGGAGAAGACCGTGGGGACGCAGCTCTCAAAGAGCTTGGGCGTGATGCCCTCCACGTCGTAGCGGTTGACGAGTCTGAGGCCGGTGAGGGCGTTGATGCCGAGAAGCGTCTTGAGCTCGCGCTCGAGGCTGCGTGCCTCCCCGTCAAAGCCAGGCTTCTTCTCCACGTAGATGCGAGAGACCATGCGCTGCTACCTCCTGAGGTGCTAGGAAGCCGATTAGTATTCACCATTCTACGGCAAAATCCCGCCGCTCACCGAGTGCGTGGCAAGGCGCTTGACGGCCTAGCCCAGCGCCCCCAGCAAGGCGAGGAGCGCCACGAGCGCCGCAGTCGCCGCCACGGCCGCCGCCTCACGCCAGCCGAGGCGCGGCTCGTGAAGGTGGGTGCGGCCCGCGCCGCCCTCGTAGCAGCGTGCGTCGAGCGCGCGAGAGAGGCCGTCGGCGTGGCGCAGGCCGCTCGCGAGGAGGGCCACCACCACGGGCACCACGGCGCGCACGCGCCGGACGGGGCCGCCCTCGTCGAAGGCGCCCCCGCGCAGGGACTGGGCGTCGATGATGGCGGAGGCCTCGTCTGCGAGCGTGGGCACGAAGCGCATCATGAGCGAGAAGACCATGGCGATCTCGTGGCCGGGCAGGCCCACGTGGGAGAGCGGGGAGAGCATGCGGTCGAAGGCGTCGGCAAGCTGCGTGGGCGTGGTGGTGAGCAGGATGAGCGAGCCGACCACGAGGGCCAGGGCAAAGCGCACGGCGTAGAGCACCGCCGCCCACGCGCCGCCCGAGGTTATGGTGAGGGGCCCCAGCGCGATGAGCGGGCTGCCGGTCTGCACGAAGATCAGGTTGAACAGCGAGAGGAACGCGAGGAACACCACGAGCGGGCGCACCGACACGAGGACGCGCCCGGCCGGGACGCGTGCGAGCGCGGGCAGCGCGGCGGCGATTGCCGCGCCGGCTACGAGCTGTGCGGGCGTGGTGAGGCAGAAGAGCGCTACGAGCAGGGCGAGCGCGCAGCAGAGCTTGACGCGGGCGTCGAGCTCGTGAATGGGGGAGCGCGCCGGGTAGTACTGGCCTATGTCGAGCCGGAACGCCATCTAGGTCCCCTCGTGACGGTTCGAGCGGGCCGATTCGTCACGCCCGAGGCCCGCCTTGGCGGAGTGGGCCTCAATTGCCGCGACCAGCTCGTCGGTGGTGACGGGCTCGCCAAGGGGGGCGAAACCGCGGTCCTCGAGGGTTCTGGCCACGCGCAGGGAGCGCGGGACGCCGAGGCCCGCGCTCGCGAGGCGCCCCTCGCTCCCTCGCGAGAACACCTCGCGCGGGGTGCCCTCGGCCACCACTCGAGACTTGTTGAGCACCACCACGCGGTCCGCGCGCGCGGCGTCCTCCATCGAGTGGGTGACCTGTACGAGCGTGATGCCCTGCTCGCGCAGGCGAGAGAGGACGCGGCGCAGCATGGCGCGCCCGCGCGGGTCCAGCCCGGCGGTGGGTTCGTCCAGCACGAGCACGTGCGGCTTCATCGCAAGGACGCCGGCGAGCGCGCAGAGGCGCCGCTGGCCGCCAGAGAGCTTGAAGGGCGAGGCGTCGCGCTTCTCGGCCAGCCCCACGAGCTCGAGGGCCTCTGTGACGCGACGGCTGACCTCGTCGGCGGGAAGGCGCAGGTTGTGGGGTCCAAAGCCGACGTCCTTCTCGACGGTCTCGGCGAAGAGCTGGCGCTCTGGGTGCTGCATCACGTAGCCGACCTCCGCGCGCGCCGCACGGCGGCCCGCGCGCGTCGAGACGTCCCGCCCGGTGAGGAGGACGCGCCCCTCGTCGGGGGCCTCTAGGGTGCAGAGCAGGCGCAGCAGCGTGGACTTTCCCGAGCCGGTCTGGCCGATGACGGCCGTCGAGGTGCCGGGCTCTAGGGCGAGGGAGACGTCGTTGAGCGCCCGGGTGCGCGGGCCATAGGAGAAGCTCACGTGCTCCACGCTGACGACGGGGGCCTCGGCGGAGGCGCCCTGCCGCGAGCCTGGTTCCCGAGTCGCGCCCGGCGCCTGCATGGCTGGCCTCGAGGTGCGTGACGAGGTCGACTGCGTGGCGCAGAGCTGTCTCACTACGTCGTCCTCGCTGCAGGTTGGGCGCAGACCGAGCCGCTCTGAGAGGCGAAGGGCAAAGGGGACCTCAAGGCCGAGGTCGCGGATGGCATCCTTGTGGGAGAAGACCTCCTCGGGAGTGCCCTCCAGGGCCACGCGGCCGTGGTCCATCACGATGACTCGGTCCGCCTCGAGCGCCTCGTCCATGAAGTGGGTCACGTGGACGAGGGTGGTGCCCGCCTTGGCAAGCCGTCCCATCACCCGCAGGATGGCCGAGCGCCCGCGCACGTCCAGCAGGGAGCCGGGCTCGTCGAGCACGAGCACGGCGGGCTCCAGGGCAAGCGCCCCGGCGATGGCCACGCGCTGCTTCTGGCCGCCGGAGAGGCGGGTGGGGTCTGCGTGGACGTAGTCGTCGAGGGCGACGCGGTGCAGCTCGCGGGCCACGCGCGCTGCGATCTCCTGGCGCGGGAGGCCGAGGTTCTCCGGGCCAAAGGCCACGTCGTCCTCGACGACGCTCGTGACGATCTGGTCGTCCGGGTTCTGGAACACGAGCCCCAGCCGGCGGCGCGCGCGGCGGTAGGCCTCGAGGTCGGGCGTGCCGCTCACGCAGACGCGCTCTCCCACGAGCTCCACGCTGCCCTCGTCGGGGGCGAGCAGCCCGCAGATCACGGAGGCGAGCGTGGACTTGCCGGAACCGTTGGCACCAAGCACGCAGAGCCTCTCGCCGCGCGCCACGCTTAGCGAGACGTCGTCGAGCGCCCTCACGCCGCCCTCGTAGACGAGGACGACGTGCGAGAGCCGGACCGGGGCCTCCGGAGAGGGCTCGTCGGAGACCCCCGAGGAGGCTGCGGCGACGGGCCTCGTGTTTTCCGCTGCGAGCGTCACGAGCTTCTTGCCGGGGCGCCTACGCGGAGACGACCTGCGAGACGGGCTTCTGGATGAGGGCCGTGACCACGCAGTTGAGCACGACCTTGATGAGGTTGAACGGGAGCAGGATCGGGACGATCATGGCCACGACGCCCTCGGCGGTGGTGTCGGTGTAGAGCGGCGTCACCACGATGTTGCCGAGGATGCAGGCTGCAAGCGAGACCACGGCGCCAGCGATCATGCCGACGGCCAGGCCGCGAGCGCCGCCCATGCGCCGGGCGATGATGACGGCGGGCACGACGAGCGTGAGCCCGGCGACGATGGCCATCAGATGGCCGTAGGGGTTGAAGCTGAAGAGGGTCTTGAGCACCCAGGGGAGCACCACCACGATGGCTCCGGTGCTGGGGCCAAAGAGCAGGCCGGCGACAAACGCCACGATGCCGGACGGGTCGTACTCCAGCCAGGGCGCGGGCGGGAAGATGGGGATCTCGACAAAGGTGAGGACGAACGCGAGCGCGCAGAAGAGCGCCGTCGTCGCGATGCGCCGGGTGGACCAGGCGCCGCCTGCGGTGGTGGAGTGGGTGTCGTGCGATGAGTGCGTGGAAGTAGCCATTGCGGCCTCCGTTTCTTCCATCCGGACTATTACCGTTGGTCCCGGAGTCTCACCGGGTCAGCCGCCTTTTTAGCGGGTCGCGGACTTCAGGCTTTGCGGGCGCGCACGCCCGGTATCCCGTTACCGCCAGTGGGGACTTTCACCCCGCCCTGAAACTGTCTGCGCCAGTGTAGCACTTGTGAGAAGCGGGCATTGCGTCGGGGGCGCGGGCGGCGCGCTATACTGTGAGGGCCTGTCGGGCCACAGAAAGGAAAGCATGTCCGATACCGAAAGCGGCCGAGAGCCCCTCGCGTGGCGCCTCCGAGCGATCGTGGGCGAGGAGAACGTTCTCGAGAACGAGCCGATGAGCGCCCACACCACCTTCCGCGTGGGGGGTCCCGCTGACCTCTACGTGATTCCAGAGGACTTTGACGAGGTGCGCGACGTGCTGCGCGCCTGCGACGAGGCCGGCGTTGACCGCTTTGTGCTGGGGCGGGGCTCTGACCTGCTGGTTTCCGACGAGGGATATCGCGGCGTTATCGTGGCGGTGGCCGACGGGCTTACGGGCGTCTCCGTGGACGGCACCGAGATGACGTGCCAGGCGGGCGTCGACCTTCGCGAGGCGTCCGAGATGGCCTGTGAGCTAGGTCTTTCCGGTCTCGAGTTTGCCTGCGGGATTCCGGGGTCGGTGGGCGGCGCGTGCTTCATGAACGCGGGCGCCTACGACGGCTGCATTGCCGACGTACTCAAGTGCGTGCGCGTGCTGCGCCCGGACGGCTCCTTCGAGACCATTGACGTGGCCGACCTTAACCTGGGCTATCGGCGCAGTCGCGTGGCCACTGACGGTCTGGTGGTGCTCTCCGCCACGTTCGCCCTCCAGAGGGGCGACGGCGAGAGGATCCGCGCCAAGATGGACGACCTCACGGCTCGCCGTGAGGAGAAGCAGCCCCTCGAGCTGCCGAGCGCGGGGAGCACGTTCAAGCGGCCGGAGGGCCACTTTGCCGGCAAGCTCATCATGGACGCCGGGTTGCAGGGCTATCAGGTGGGCGGTGCGGCCGTGTCCAAGAAGCACGCCGGGTTCGTGGTGAACGTCGACGACGCCACGGCGGCTGACGTCCATGCCGTGATCGAGCACGTGCAGGACGAGGTCGAGCGCCAGTTCGGCGTGAGCCTGGAGCCCGAGGTGCGTTTCCTGGGATAGGGCGCTTCCTCCATGCCCTATGGGCAGGCATGCCCTCTCGTGTGCCGGTCTCTGCCCGATTGGCCTTCGGCTTACTCCATCCCGGGGAATCCCGTCTGCCGCAGGGCCTCGTAGAGCACGACGGCGGCGGCGTTGGAGAGGTTGAGCGCGCTGATGCGATAGTCCTCGGGGTTCACGAAGTTGCCGCAGACGTCCTGTGCGAGCAGGGCCCGGTGGTCGGCGGGGGTGCCGGATTGCCACGACGCGGCGTTCTCGAGCGAGGCCGCGTCTGGCAGCATCGGGATGCGCTCACAGCACTCGGGCAGCGCCGCGAGGAGCTCCTCGGGAAGACCTACGCTCTCACACCCAAAGACTAGGTAGTCACCGTCTTGGTAGCGCGTCTCGGCGTAGGTGCGACGCGCCTTCTTGGTAAGCAGGTGCAGCCGTGCGTCGGGGCCTGCCGCGATGAGGAAATCCTCCCAGCTCTCATGGATGGTTACGTCAAGGCTCTGCCAGTAGCCGAGGCCGGCGCGATGCAGGGCGCGCTCGTCCAGCGAGAACCCAAGTGGCTTCACGAGGTGCAGGCGCGCTCCCGTGACCACGCAGGTGCGTCCGATGTTCCCTGTGTTGGCCGGGATCTCCGGCGTTACCAGTACGACGTTGAGCATGTCTCTCCCTCCCGGGCAGGTCCTGCGGGCGCCGCGTGTGCACAAAACCGGCCTTCGTGATGTGAGAACGGATTCTACTGTGCACTGGGGTGCTTCGTGAGGTGGGATTTTTGGCCTCGGTGGGGTAGTCCGATCGTCAAACCGCAG
The DNA here is from genome assembly GCA_944321515.1 of uncultured Atopobiaceae bacterium. Lineage (GTDB taxonomy): Bacteria > Actinomycetota > Coriobacteriia > Coriobacteriales > Atopobiaceae > Thermophilibacter. Next base: position 37,722 of record CALULO010000006.1, read on the forward strand.
GAAAGAACAACAACTAGGTATTCAAATGGACGTGCGTGGCACATATTCCCACCTCACGAAGGGCCCCAACACGCGAAAAAGGGCGGATTCACCTCACGAAGGGCCCCAACATGCGGGTCTATCGCGCGATTTCATGCACACGGGCCGGCCGCACGGATAAGCAGGTCCGTCCCATGCAAGGCCCCATATACGGTTCTCAGGGTCGAGCTGCGGTGCCGCGGCCTGGGCCGAGCAGTCTCGGGGGCCTGGGCGTGCTCTGCTCACGCCTTTGCGGCACGCCCGCTATAATTGCCTCTGCAAAACCGCAGGAAGCGCCGGATAGGAAGGCGCCCAGCCGAAAGGGAGTCCCATGATCAAGGACCTGGTGAAGGACGAGGCCATTCTCTCCACGCCGTGCGAGCCCGCTACCGCCGAGGACGCCGAGGTTGTTACCGACCTCGTGGACACGCTTGCCTCCATCGACGACGCCGTCTGCCTTGCCGCCAACCAGATTGGTGTGACCAAGGCCGTCATCGCCTACCAGGATGACAACGACCAGGTTCACGTGATGCTCAACCCGAAGATCCTGATGGGCCTCGGCGGCGCCAAGGTCGTGGAGAGCTGCCTCACCCACGAGGAGGAGACGCGCGTGACGCGCTTCGCCAAGATCAAGGTGTCCTTCGACGAGCTCGTGGACGGCCAGCTCAAGACGCGTCGCCGCGACTACGTGGGCTGGACGGCCCAGATGATTCAGCACATGGTCGACCACTGCAAGGGCAAGCTCATCTAGGACCCCTAGAGCCTGCGGGCATATCCGACGGGCATCCGCGCAAGGGGCGGGGGCGGGCTGCGGCGTGTGCCGCGTCCCGCCCCCGTTGTGCTAGCAGCGGTGTGCGCTCGGGCAGATGTCCTCGAGGACGCAGCCCTCGCACTTGGGCCCGCGTGCCGTGCAGGTGTCGCGCCCATGCTTGATCCACTGGTGGTTGACTGGGCCCCAGAGCTCGCGAGGCAGCAGGCGAAGCAGGTCCTGCTCGGTCTTGAGGGGCTCCTTCTCGTGCGTCTTGGGCGAGAGCGCCAGGCGGTGTGCGATGCGGTTGACGTGCGTGTCCACCGCGATTCCCTCAACGATGCCAAAGCCCACGTTGAGAACGATGTTTGCCGTCTTGCGGCCCACGCCGGGCAGACGTGTGAGCTCCTCCATCGTGTGCGGCACCTCGCCGCCAAACTCAGAGACGATCATCTGCGCGCACTCCACGCAGTGTCGCGCCTTGCTCTTGTAGAAGCCGAGGCTGTGAATGTACTCGGCAACCTCCTCCGGCGAGGCCGCCGCCATGGCCTCCGGGGTGGGGAAGTGCTCAAAGAGCGCCGGCGTAACCTTGTTGACCTGCGCGTCGGTGGTCTGTGCGGAGAGCAGCACGGATATCGTCAGTCGAAACGGGCTCCTGTGGTCGAGGAAGCACTCGACGGGTCCGTACTTCTGGTCAAGGCGCCGGCACACCTCGACGGCACGCTCCACCTTGGCCTGCTTTGTCTCTCTGGGCATGGCCCCTCCTCTCTCTGCACCAAGATGGTACCCCGCCTTCACTCCGTGCAATACTTGGCTTCTGCAGGGTCTTTGCGGGAGGGGTGGGAGTCCCGTGATCATCCCAACGGGAACGCTCTCTTGCATGAGTTCAATTCTGGTTGTGATAGAGTGTGCACCATTGAACTTATCGACGTGACAAGTTCAATTTAGGCTCCAAATTGAACTGAGAGGGGCGAGATGGCGGAGGAGACCTTTGCGGAGCGGCTGCGGCAGGCTATGGCCGAGCGCGGCCTCAAGCAGTCCGACCTCATCCACGCGGCTGCGGAGCTTGGTGAAAAGCTTGGAAAAAGCCAGGTCAGCCAATACGTGAGTGGAAAGGTTACGCCTCGCTCAGACGCCTGCGCCCTGATTGCCGCCATCCTGGGCGTGGACGCCGGCTGGCTCGCCACGGGCGCGGGCGCGCCAGGCACAGACTCCGCCGCGGCACGAGCTGCCGCGCGGCCTGAGACCGCCGCCCAGCCCACCACATCTTTCGCCACAAAGAGGAGTTCAGCCATGCGTGAGTTCAAGAAGTCGTCCAAGCTCGAGAACGTGCTCTATGACGTCCGCGGTCCCGTTGTCGACGAGGCGGCCCGGATGGAGGCCGAGGGCCAGCGCATCCTCAAGCTCAACATCGGCAACCCCGCCCCCTTCGGCTTCCGGGCCCCCGACGAGGTCATCCACGACATGCGCCAGCAGCTTACGGACTGCGAGGGCTACTCGGACTCGCGCGGGCTCTTCTCGGCGCGCAAGGCCATCATGCAGTACGCCCAGCTCAAGCACCTGCCCAACGTGGACATGGACGGCATCTACACCGGCAACGGGGTCTCCGAGCTCATCCAGCTCTGCATGCAGGCGCTGTTGGACAACGGCGACGAGATCCTCATCCCCGCGCCGGACTACCCGCTCTGGACCGCCTGCGCCACGCTTGCCGGCGGCACGCCCGTCCACTACCTCTGCGACGAGCAGGCCGACTGGTTCCCCGACCTCGCGGACATGGAGTCCAAGGTCACGGACCGCACCAAGGCCATCGTGGTCATCAACCCCAACAACCCCACCGGGGCCGTGTACCCGCGCGAGGTGCTCGAGGGAATCGTCGAGATCGCCCGTCGCCACCAGCTCATGATCTTCTCGGACGAGATCTACGACCGCCTCTGCATGGACGGCGAGAAGCACGTGTCCATTGCAAGCCTGGCGCCAGACCTGTTCTGCGTCACCTTCTCCGGGCTCTCCAAGTCCCACATGGTGGCCGGCTACCGCGTGGGCTGGATGATCCTCTCGGGCAACAAGCGCTGCGCGAAGGACTTCATGTACGGCATCAACATGCTCTCCAACATGCGCCTCTGCTCCAACGTGCCGGCACAGTCCATAGTGCAGACGGCGCTCGGCGGCTACCAGAGCGTGGAGCGCTACGTAGAGCCCGGCGGGCGCGTCTACGAGCAGCGCAACTACGTCTACGAGGCGCTCAACGCCATCGACGGCATCACGGCGGTCAAGCCCAAGGCCGCGTTCTACATCTTCCCGAAGATCGATGTCAAGAAATTCAACATCACCGACGACGAGCAGTTCGTCCTGGACCTGCTGCACGAGAAGCGCATCCTCGTCACGCGCGGCGGCGGCTTCAACTGGCCGGAGCCCGACCACTTCCGTGTTGTCTACCTGCCGCGCATGGAGGTGCTCCGCGAGTGCATGGAGGACCTGGCCGACTTCCTGTCCCACTACCGGCAGCGCTAGGGTCGTCGGCGCCCTGGGCGGTTCCCGGCGAGCGCGGCGGCCCCAGGCCAGGCATCCTGTCCCTCGGGCGCCGACTCGCCGCGCGCCTGCCGCTCGGCAACGGACCGGATGAGGTCGTAGTAGCCTGTCAGCGCCGCAAACGGCATGAACTGCGCGGCGCGGTCCGCGTGACGGCGCCCGTCTGTGGTGTGGTTTGCTCGGCGCCGCGGCGCCCCCTGCTCACTCATGGTGTCCTCCCACCTGCTTGTTTCGCTCTCGTCCCGTTGCCCCTGGTCGGTAGCTCAGACCTCGAACCAGCGCGTTCTTGCCAAAGCGACGCTTGACCGCTAGGGTTGCCTGCGCCAGGCTCCGCTCGCTCTTCTCGGCCGCTACGTTCGTGAAGAGCGTGAGGTCTGCGAACTCCACCGGCACGAGCTCGCCGAGCGCTATGTTGATGCGCCTCACGGGGCGGTTGGGGTCTACCGCCTCCGAGAAGAGCTCGACGAAGCGCTTTGTGATGACGCTGCGCGAGTCCGTGGTCGCCGCGAGCTTGCGCGACGCGCCGGCCCCCTCCGCCGCGCGCCCTATCAGCCGCGTGCCGTGTTCGCCGACGAACCGCTCGGTTGGGGGTGCGGCGCCCTCCTCGTCCCAGGCACGACGGACGTGCGCGTAGCCCACGTACAGCGAGAGGCGCCCGCAGGCCAGCTGCTTGTCCACGAGGTCGAGCACGAGGGAGTCCACCATCTCGCGTAGCACCACGAGCGCCTCCTCGAACTCGTAGTCCCGCGCGAGCACCTGGCCGTTGCCGATGGAGTGCGCTCGGGGCCTATAGGCCTGGATCTCCGCTATGGTGCAGGGCTCGATTCCCCACGCGTGGTCTATGAGCAGCTCCGCGTTGATGCCGAACTCCTCGTAGAGCCGCTCCTCCGGCAGGAGGGCCACCTCCCCCAGGCTCGTGGCGCCCATCGCCGCGAGCCGTCGCGCGATGCCCGGGCCGATGCCCCAGATGTCCGTGATGGGACGGTGCGGCCATATGACGCACTTGAAGCGCTCCTCGTCGAGCTCCCCGATGTTGTCCGGCGCGTGCTTGGCCGTGACGTCAAGCGCCACCTTTGCCAGAAAGAGGTTGGGCCCGACGCCCGCCGTGGCGCAGATGCCCGTCCTGTGGCGGACGAGGCCTATGAGCTCCACGGCCAGCTCGCGTGGCGTCTTTCCGTAGAGCGCCAGGTAGGGACCCACGTCTATGAAGCACTCGTCCACCGAGTACACGTGGATGTCCTCCGGCGAGAAGTACCTCAGGTAGAGGGCGTAGATCTGCGCCGAGACCTCCATGTAGCGACGCATGCGCGGGCGCGCCATCTCGTAGTCGATGCCGTCCGGAATCTCAAAGAGGCGGCAGCGGTTGCGCACGCCCAGGGCCTTCATGGCCGGGGAGATGGCCAGGCAGATGGTCTTCTCGCCGCGTGACGGGTCCGCCACCACGAGGCGCCGCTCAAAGGGGTCGTACCCACGGTCCACGCACTCGACCGAGGCGTAGAAGCACTTGAGGTCGACACAGAGGTAGGCGTGGTCCACGGTCAGCTCCCTTCGGCACTTCCACAAACACGTGTTCTTGTCGCCTCCCATCTTGAACCGACAACCGGACAGAAACCGCCCCTCGCCGCTCCGTCACAAATACTGCAACACTTGTTCTGGTAGTCTGACGGGAGAGCCGGAGGGGACGGTGCACTGCGGGCTCGCGAGGGGAGCACGATGGTCGGGAAGGGCCTGAAGGGCGCGCTCCCGGCGGCCAGGCGGGTCGGATGGGAGGCGTTGTGAGAGCGTTCGTTGCCCTTGAGCTGCCGAAGGCGTTTGCGGACGAGCTCGCGGGACTTTCGCACGCCCTGGCGGCAACGTGCGAGGGGCGCTTTGTCCAAGAGGGAAGCCACCACCTGACGCTGGCGTTTCTCGGCGAGGTGGGGGAGGCGGAGGCGCGGCTTGCGATGGACGCGCTCGACGCGGCGTGCACGTGTGCGGGCCCCGTGAGGCTTGTGGCCGAGGGACTCGGCACGTTCGGGCGCGGACGCGGCGTCACGCTTTGGCTGGGGGTGCGGCGTACAGACGAGCTTGCCGACCTTGCGGCACGCGTGCGTGGCGAGCTTGCGGCGCGCGGCCTTTCCTATGACGAGAAGGACTTCCTGCCGCACGTGACGCTCGCGCGGCGGGCGCGCCTCCCGCGCTCGGCGTTGGAGGGGCTTGCCTTCCCCCGGCCCGACGAGGCTGCGCGCGTCACCCTCTTCCGCAGCATCCTGGAGCCGGAGGGTGCCCGCTACAAGCCGCTCTACTCGGTGAACCTGGGGTAGCGCGCGACGGGAGAGTCATGGGGAGGGCCCGTGGGCGAGGCGTGTCCGCTACGCCCCGGACCCCGCTCCCGTGGCCTCGGCGATTCGTGCCAGGAAGAGCTCGCCGTAGCGCTCGGCCTTCTTGGCGCCCACGCCGGAGACGCCGAGCAGGCCCTCGAGGTCGCGCGGGCGCTTGGCGCACATGTCCACGAGCGTGGCGTTGTTGAAGATGAAGTACGCCGGCACCCCCTGCTCGCGCGCGAGCTCGCCGCGAAGCTCGGCAAGCTCGTCGTAGAGCGCGCGTCCAAGCTCGTCCAGCTCGGAGACGTCCGTGGCGGCGCGTGCCTTGTCCGGCGCGACAGGGACCCGTGCCACCCGTGGGGTGCCGCGCGCCACCTTGAGCACAAACGGCTCGTCCCAGGGTGCCTCTCGCCGGAGGAACGCGCCGGACGCCCCGGAGAGGCCGACGGTGGGGTAGTCGCCGGCGGTCCGTGCGAGCACCCCGCGAAAGACCAGCTCGTCGATAAGTGCCCGGATGCGGCGCGCCGGCACGTCAGCCATGATGCCGTAGGTCGAGAGCGAGTCGAATCCGCGTCGCAGCACGCGCTCCGCCCGCGAGCCGCGCAGCACGTCCACGATCGCCGCCGCGCCCGCGCTCTGGTGGCGCTGGGCCATGCGAGCCACGCAGCTCACCACCTTGAGTGTGTCGGTGGTGGCGTCAACCTCCTCGAAGTCCGTGAGGCAGTTCGAGCAGTTCCCGCAGTACGCGGGCGCCTCCTCGCCAAAGTAGCGCAGGATGAAGGCGCGCAGACAGTCCGTGGTAGTGGCGTAGAAGACCATCTGGCGGAGGCGCTCGGCGTCGCGCTCGGCTAGCTGGGCGCGCTGCTCCTCGCTGAGGTCCTCGCGCGGCTCGCTGCGGGAGAGGAGGAACTCCGCGGTGTGGACGTCGCCGGGGGAGTAGAGCAGCAGGCAGTCCGCACGCGTTCCGTCGCGTCCGGCGCGGCCCGCCTCCTGGTAGTAGTTCTCCAGGCTGAGGGGCAGGTTGTAGTGGACCACGTAGCCCACGTTGGACTTGTCGATGCCCATGCCGAAGGCGTTGGTGGCCACCATCACACGGCGCCGGTCGTAGAGGAAGTCGTCCTGGTTGCGAGAGCGCTCCTCGGCCGTGAGGCCGGCGTGGTAGCGCGTGGCGAGAAGCCCCTCGTCCCGAAGCGTGTCGCAGACCTCCTCCACGGCGCGGCGGCTCGAGCAGTAGACGATGCCCGAGCGCTCCGCGCGCTCCCGGCAGAAGGCCACGAGTGCCCGGTCCTTCTGGGCGCGACTGCTCGGGCGGGCCACGGCGAAGCTCAGGTTGGGCCGGTCAAAGCTGGCGAGCACCACAAACGGGTCGCGCAGGCCAAGCGCAGAGCGGATGTCCTCTCGGACCGTGCGGGTGGCGGTGGCCGTGAGCGCCATGACGGGCGGCCGGACGGGCAGGGCGTCTAGGAAGTCAATGATGTGCTGGTAGCTGGGGCGGAAGTCGTTGCCCCACTGGGAGATGCAGTGCGCCTCGTCCACGGCGAGAAGGGCTACGCCGCGCACGGGGAGGGCCTGGAGGAAGGCGGGGTCGCCGAGGCGCTCCGGTGCCACGTAGACGAGCGCGAGCGTCCCGTCGGAAATGCCGCGCAGCACCCCTGCGCGCTCCGAGGCGGAGAGGGTCGAGTTGAGGTAGCTCGCCGCCACGCCTGCCTGGCGCAGCGCGCCCACCTGGTCGGCCATGAGGGAGATGAGCGGCGAGACCACGAGCGTGACGCCGGCACGTCGCGCGGCCAGCACGAGGGCTGGCACCTGGTAGCAGATGGACTTACCCGCCGAGGTGGGCATCACGGCTAGGACGTCGCGCCCGGAGAGCGCCGCGTCCACGATCTCGGCCTGGTGCGGCCGGAAGGACTCGTAGCCGAAGGTGGTCTTGAGCACGCCGAGGGGCGTGGGTGAGGGTGCGGTCATGGGGCTCCCGGGTTGTATGGGTCTTCTCGCCCCATTATGCGCCTCGGGCAGGACGCCGGAACGGGCCCGGGCCGCCCCATGAGCGCGGGCTGCGGCTGTCGTCCGGCGCCCGGCCCAGGGCGCGGTGCGACGGCGCCTCGACCCTACAGGGCCGCGCCCAAGGCGACGAGCGCCACGCACAGGGCCAGCACGACCCAGTCGCGCGCGACGATCGGATAGCGCTTGTAGCTGCTCGCGCGCGTGCGCAGGTAGAAGCCGCGCTGTTCGGCGGCGAGGGCGGTGGCGTCGGTCTTGCCCACCGAGCTCACAAGCAGCGGCACGCACAGCGGCAGCATGAGCTGCAGCTTCCGGAAGGGGTTGCGCGTGTCGTACTCAACGCCGCGGGCGGTCTGCGCCTCCATGATGGCGGTCATCTCCTGGCTGAACACGGGGACGAACCGCAGCGCCGTGGTGAACGTGAACGCGTAGCGGTACGGCACGTGCAGCACCTCCACGCAGGCGTTGGCGAGGTCGCCCATCTTGGTCACGGAGAGCATCAGGATGAGCGGCATGGCCACGCCGAGCAGCCTCAGGCACGCCTTGGAGCCCGTGACCAGTCCGTCCGTGGTGACCCAGGCAACGACGGGCGCCCCGGTGCGCACCACGGCGGTCTGCAGCAGGAGCATGATTACGGCAAGCGGCACCAGGACCTTGAGCAGCGACGCCAGCCGCCGCAGGGCCCCGGCATATGCGCCTATCGCCAGCGTCAGGACGATGAGGCCCACAAGAAGCGGGTAGGTGTCCGCAAGCAGCGTGGCCACGATGACCGCCGCGGCCACGGCGAGCTTGGTGACAGGGTTCAGCCGGTGGAGAAGCGTGTCCCCGGCAACGTAGTCGATGACGCTCGTCACGGGCGCACCATCTCCTCAACAAGGTCGACGATTCCAGATACCTGGCTGATCCCGGCGAACCTCGGCGACGCGCTCCGGGCGAGCGCCTGGGAGAGCTGTGCCACCTGCGGCGCCTCGATGCTCGCGGCCTCCATGAGCCCGGGCTGCGCGAAGACCTCCGCCGCCGACCCGTCCGCGAGGACGCGCCCTCCGGCCATGACCACCACGCGCTCGGCAAAGTCCGAGACGACCTCCATGTCGTGGCAGACCATGATGACCGCACAGCCGCGCTCGGCCATCTGGCCCACCGTCTCCATGACGGTCATGCACTCGCGGTAGTCCAGACCGCTCGTAGGCTCGTCGAGCAGGACCACCTGGGGCTCCATCACCACTACGGAGGCAAGCGCCACCATCTGACGCTGCCCGCGCGACAGGGAGAAGGGTGACTCGCCCGCCGGGAGCCCAAAGCGCTCCGTGGCGGCCTGGGCCCGCTGGCGCGCCTCCCGGGCGTCGACCCCCTGGAGCTCCAGGCCAAAGGCCACCTCGTCGAGCACGGTGTCCTTGCAGAGCTGGCGGTCCGGGTTCTGGAAGAGGGTGGACACGTGGGCGGCGATGCGGCTTACCGGCACCGTCCGCGTGTCGATCCCCGCGATGCGCACCGCGCCGGAGGCCGGGCGCAGGAGGCCGTTCAGCAGCTTGGTGAGGGTGGTCTTGCCCGCCCCGTTCTGCCCGACCACGCCAACGAGCTCGCCGGGGCGCACCGAGAGGTTCACGTGAGCCACGCCGTCCCCGGAGCCAGGGTAGGAAAAGCTCACGTCGCTCAGGTCCACCACGGGAGACTCGGCGCGCTCGGATGCGCTGGGGACGGGCGTGTGCGGCGAGACCTGCGAGGGGGCGGAGAGCGGGTCGGCGCTGGACGGCCCAGCGCCCGCCGCGGGCAGGGACTCCTCTCCATGGGCGGCGAGAAGCCCCCTGATGAGCGTCTCGGCCTCCCCCACGCTGAGGCAGGGCGGGCCGGGGTCGATGACGCCGTGCTCGGCGAGGCTGTTGGAGACGCGGGCCACGCGCGGGCTGTCCACCCCCATCTGCCTCAGCTCTGGCCCGTGGGCGAAGACCTCGCGCGGGGTCCCGTCAAGCACGAGGCGGCCGCCGTTCATCACGAGGATGCGGTCGCAGAACTCGGAGAGCAGCGCCACCTTCTGCTCGATTACCACCACGGTGATGCCGCTGTTGCGGTTGAGCTGGGAGAGCGTCTGGAAGATGAGCTTGGAGCTGGCCGGGTCGAGGGCGGCGGTGGGCTCGTCCAGCACCAGGACGCGCGGGCGCAGGGCCAAGATCGCGGCCACGGCGACCTTCTGCTTCTGGCCGCCGGAGAGCGTTGCGATCTCACGGTCGCGCAGCCCCGAGATGCCCACGGTGGCGAGCGCGCCGGCGAGGCGGCCCTCGATCTCATCGTGCGGCACGCCGAAGTTCTCCAGGCCAAAGAGAAGCTCGTCCTCCACGACGGAGGCGACCATCTGGGCGTCGATGTCCTGGGTGACGCTGCCCACCGTGCGTGCGATGTCGGTGAGGCTGACCTCGCAGGTGTCCTGGCCGTCCACGTAGACCGCGCCGTAGAGGCTGCCGCGGTAGTGGTGGGGGACGGCGCCGGAGAGCGCGGCGGCAAGCGTCGACTTGCCAGCGCCCGAGGGGCCGGTCACGCCCACGAACTCCCCGGGGCGGATCTCCAGGGAGACGTCGTCCAGGGCGCGGGCGTCGCGCTGGCCGTAGCAGAACGAGACGTTGTCGAGGCGGATGATGGCGGGCGAGCTCATGGGTGGCGGGGTCCTTTCTGGGTGGTGCTTGGAGGCGCGGCTGACGTGGCCGCCGCGCGGGCGGTGCAGACAAGAAGAGCGCGGGGCGCCGACCATCTGGCCGACGCCCCGCGCGGCGCGGTTGCTAGTCGCTCAGGCCGAGGGCCTTGCGGATGGGGAGGTAGAGGGCGCTCACGAGGATGGCGTTGAACACTGCGGTGAGCAGCACCACGGGCAGCATGGCGGCGGCGAGCTCGGAGGCGGCGCCCACCATGGCGATGCGGATGAGCATGAAGATCACTCCGGAGACTGCGGTGGTGACGAAGGAGCCCACGAGCGGGATGACGCGCTTGGCGGGCGTCTCCATGCCGGCGCGCACGATGACGGCCATCAGCATGGCGGCGATGCCCTCGGCGGCGAAGTCAACGAAGGGCGAGGTGGTGGTCAGCTGGATGACGGCGGCGGAGATGAGGCCGATGATCAGCGCCTGGCCGACGTTGGGGCGCACCACCAGGATGGTCAGGCAGAACGCGGAGATGATGAACTCGGGGCTGATGAGGCCGCCGGAGATGCTGGAGATCATGCGGCCCACGGTGAAGTTGAGGATGAAGCCGGCGGCCAGGAGCACGGCGAGAAGGACGAGGGCCTGGACGTCGAGCTTGCCGCGGTCGACGGTGCGGGCGGTGGTGGTACGGGCGGCGGTGGTGTTCTCGGACATGGCGGGTTCCTTTCGGTGAGGGTCTGTCTGTGTTGGTGACGCTGGGTGTTGCTGAGAGAACGGTGTCGGGCGTGTGCCCGGTCAACGAAAAAGGGCTCCCGGTCTACCGGGAGCCCTTCAAGCGCAAAAGGTATGGCGCGTGAGACTCACCATCGACCGAGCGAGGAGAAGTCGCGCCACCACCAGTTCATGGACGTGCGTGCGTTGCGGACGACGGTCTTGGTCATGGTGTGCGCTCCTCTCATCGGTCTGCCGCCGAGCGGCTGCTGTTGTTGCTGCACAAGATACGCGTCCCGGGAAGGGTGCGCAAGTAAGTTTTTCTCGCTGAAACATTAGCGGGCGGAAGTCGGGTGCCTTGTCGCTCTCAGCTTGTGCTTATCGCGTGGTGGCGCGCCTTTACGTGCTCATGGCCCTATAATGTTAACAAGTCAACAAGTAGCGGGGAGGGAGCAGGGGTGCAGGAGGACACGCGCTTCGAGGACTTCGTGGGGCTCATCGACGCCCTCCACAAGGAGATCCAGCGCATCAAGGCCGCCGAGGCCGAGCGCCTGGGCTTCAAGGGTGCCGACGTCATGTGCCTCTACTACCTCACCAAGAACCCCGAGGGGCTCACGGGTTCGGAGCTTGCCCGGCTCGTGGACGTGAGCCGGGCGGCCATGTCGCGCACCATCGCCCGGCTTGAGTCCGACGGCCTCGTGGAGGCGGCCGCCGAGGACGAGGAGACCAGATACCGAGTTCCCGTGCGCCTCACCGAGAAGGGCGTCGAGGTGGCCCGGCCGATCAGGGGAATCGTCCAAGATGTGCTTGACGAGACGAGCCGCGTGCTCGACATGCGTCAGCGCGCGCGGATGTACGAGTCGCTCAACGTGATTCTCAACCGGCTGAGGCAGCTCGCGCGCGACTAGCCGCCGCCGGCCATTTGCGCCTGGGCTCCCGCTCCCGCCGCGCAAGTGGCGTCTACCGTCCCGCCGCACGTCCTTCTCGCCCCGACAGAAAGGAAGCATCCACCATGGCAGTCCGCATCATCACCGACTCCGGCCTCGACCTCCCCGGCGAGCCTGACCCGCGGCTCACGATCATCCCCCTGGCCATCACCTTTGGGACCACCACCTACGCGGATGGCGTGGACCTCACCAACGACCGCTTCTACGAGCTGCTCATCGAGAGCGACGAGCTCCCCAAGACGAGCCAGGCCACTCCCTACGAGTACGCTCAGGTGTTTGACGAGGTGCGCGCCGCCGGTGACGAGGCGGTGGTGGTCACGCTCTCCTCTGCGCTCTCCGGCACCTACCAGAGCGCCGTTACCGCGGCGGCGGACTACGAGGGCATCTACGTGGTGGACAGCCTCAACGTGACCATCGGGCAGGGCGTCCTGGTGCAGTATGCGCTGCGTCTGGTCGACGAGGGCCTCGGCGCCGCCCAGATCGCCGAGCGGCTGGAGGCCGCGCGCGGCCGCGTCTGCCTGCTCGCGCTGCTGGACACCCTGGAATACCTCAAGCGCGGCGGTCGCATCCCCAAGTCCGTGGGCGCCATCGGCGAGCTGCTCAGCATCAAGCCCGTGGTGGGGGTGCGTGACGGCGAGGTGGTGATGCTCGGCAAGGCGCGCGGCTCCAAGAACGGCAGAAACCAGCTTCACCAGGCGGTCGAGAAGAACGGTGTCGACTTTGACATGCCGGTCCTGCTGGGCTATTCCGGTCTCTCGGACAAGCTGCTGCGCAAGTACCTGGAGGACAGCCGCTCCATCTGGGAGGACAGGGTTCCCGAGGACGAGCTGCCCATCACCTCGGTTGGCGCCACGGTCGGCACGCACGTGGGCCCCAACGGCATTGCACTGGCGTTCTTCCGCAAGGAGTAGGCGGGGGGTGGCCATCCCGCCCTTGCGGCGTCAGGAGGTGCCGGCTACCCGCGCCGGCTAGAGCACCTGGCCGACGATCAGGCCGATGAGCTGGTCGATTGACATGGGCTCCCCCTCTGAGAGCCAGGTGCTCACTGCCGCGACGATTCCGGAGAGGTAGAACTCCAGCAGCACGTGACGCTCTGGCTCCGTGAGCCCCTCGGGCGGTAGCACGAAGCGTTCCAGCAGCGGTGCCACCACCTCCTTGAACCGGCGGGAGAACGAGGGGTCGCCCCGCTCGCCGATGAGCACGGCAAAGTAGCCGCGGTAGCGCTGCGCAAGCTGCAGGATGATGCCCATGTGCTGGGAGAAGTCGAGCCTCTCGCTCTGCATGAGGCGGTCGTTCACCAGGCGTGCCAGCCCTTCGAGCAGCTCCGACTCAATCTCCTCCAGCACCTCGTAGACGTCATGGTAGTAGAGGTAGAACGTGGCGCGGTTATAGCCCGCGCGGTCCGCGATCTCGCGCACGGAGACCTTCTCGATAGGCTTCGTGGCATAGAGCTCCCAGAAGGCCGCGCGGAGGTTCGCGCGCGTCTGCTCGGTGACCTGCGGCTGCTTCCTCACGTTCCTCTCGCCTCCTCCAACGGTGGTCGCGGGACTTTCGGGCGAGGACATTCAGGCTTGCTCAGATTTGTGGATGCGGAGAGGAGCGCTCGACACTTCGCCCGTGCGTGTCGAGTCGCTCATGACGCGCCTGCATGCCCCAAGTATACTTCCAACTAGACAACACGCTGTCGAGTGATGTGGCGGCGGGGTCGCGTTGGGGGCGACCGCAGGGTCGCGGCAAGAGGCGGCGGGGCCGCAGCGGGGAGCCGGGATGGCATACATCGAGTTCACGGACGTCGTGCGCACCTACGGCGAGGGGTCCACAAAGATAAACGCCCTGGACGGGGCCAGCTTTCAGGTAGAGAAGGGCGAGCTCGCCGTCATCCTGGGCGCTTCGGGAGCGGGCAAGACCACCGCGCTCAACGTCCTGGGCGGCATGGATAGCGCGACCTCGGGCTCTGTCATCGTGGACGGGCGCGACATCTCCCACGCCAGCGAGAGCGACCTCGTGCTCTACCGTCGCGCCGACGTGGGCTTTGTCTTCCAGTTCTACAACCTCGTGCCCAACCTCACGGCACTGGAGAACGTGGAGCTGGCCACCCAGATCTGCCCCGACTCGCTGGACCCGGCGGAGACCCTGGGCAAGGTTGGCCTCTCCGAGCGCCTAGACAACTTCCCCGCGCAGCTCTCCGGCGGCGAGCAGCAGCGTGTCTCCATCGCGCGCGCCCTAGCCAAGAACCCAAAGCTCCTGCTCTGCGACGAGCCCACGGGTGCGCTCGACTACCAGACGGGCAAGCAGATTCTCCAGCTTCTGCAGGACATGTGCCGAACCGAGAAGATCACCGTGGTCATCGTGACGCACAACGCGGCGCTCGCGGACATGGCTGACCGCCTCATCCGCTTCAAGAGCGGAAGGGTCACGGACATGACGGTCAACCCCGCGCCCAAGCCGATCGCAGAGATCGAGTGGTAGGGGGCCTACGTGTCCCGGCGCGCTGACATGGCGAGGGGGGAGGGCGGCGCACGTACGGGCGGCGCCCGGGGCGCCCGCACGGCGAGAAGCGCCTTTGGCCTCGATGTCCTGCGCACGGTGCGCGGGAGCCTCAAGCGCTTTGTCGCGCTGGCCACCATCACCGCCCTTGGCGTGACGATGCTTGTTGGCCTGCGCGCCGCCTGCGTTGACCTGCGCTCCTCTGCGGACGCCTTCTTTGACGAGCAGGGGCTCTTTGACGTGCGGGTGCAATCGACGCTCGGCCTTACCACCGAGGACGTCGAAGCGCTGGCGGAGCTGCCGGGCGTGGAGGCCGCCGAGGGCGGCTGGTCGGAGACCGTCTACACCACGGTGGGATCGACCTCCGAGAAGGTCGACGTCAAGGCCCTCTCTTCCGACGGCATGAACGAGCCGGTGGTTCTTGAGGGCCACCTGCCGGAACGCGACGACCAGATTGCGGTAACCAGGCGCTTCCTGGAGGACTCCGGGCTCTGCCTTGGCGACACCGTGACCTTCCAGGGGGCCGATGACGGCGCCGAGGACGCCACGGAGGTCTTCGAGCGCAAGGAGTACACGATCATCGCCGTGGTCCTTGACCCGATGGAGATCAACGCGGGCGAGGGCACGATGTCCTTCCGCTCCAGCGGTGGCTCGCAGTACTCCTTCTTCGTGCTGCCGGACTGCGTGAGCGATCCCGAGACCTTCACGGTGGCCTACCTCAGCGTGGAGGGGGCCGATGCGCCGCTTTGCTACTCGGGGGAGTACGAGGACATAGTCGACGAGGTGTACCAGAGCGTGGAGGGCGCTCGCGCCGAGCGGGAGCGGGCCCGTGGCGAGGGGCTGCGCGCGGACGCCTCGGCCGAGGTCGACAAGGCGGAGTCGGAGGCGCTCTCAGAGCTCGCCGACGCGCAGGCCCAGATTGACGACGGACAGAGGGAGCTTGACAGCAACCGTGCGGAGCTCAGCGAACAAGAGGACGCTGCCCATCGCGAGCTTGCCGACGCGCAGTCCCAGATCGACGACGGGTACGCTCAGCTCGACGCGGCGCAGGCGGAGCTCGACGAGCGGAGCGCCCAGGTGGAGGACGGCCTCGCGCAGATCGCCTCGGGCCTGGGTACCACGGTGGACGGAATCCCGGCGGCGCTCTCCTCCACGCACGACACGCTCGTCGCGTCCCGGGCGAGCCTTGAGACCACGGCTGCAATGGTCTCCTCCCTTGCGGGCGCTGAGTGGCCGTCTGACTCTTGGAACCAGATCGGCTCCGCGGCCACGCAGGCGGAGCGCGAGGCCGCCGCGGCGGCGGTGGACTCCTGGCTCTCCGACTTTGTCTCGGAGGGAACCTCTGCCATCGACCAGGTCATTGCCATCGTAAACGCCCTTCCCGAGGCGGAGCGCACCTGGGAGAGCCTTCCCGAGGCGGCCCGCCAACAGATTACCGCGCTCCTTGAGCAACTGAGCCCGGAGCTCCGACAGGCCATCAGCGAGGCGCTGGGCGTGGACTCCGCCTCTGTGGTGGCACGGCTTGCCTCGCTGCGCGACATGCTCGCCCAGATGGGCGGCCTTGGCTCCGGCATGGCTCAGGTGGTCTCCGGCGAGAAGGGGCTTGCGGAGGCGCAGAGCGGGTACGAGGCGCTGGTCGACGCGCGCTCGCAGGTCCGGGCGGGCCAGGATCAGATTGACGCCGGGCGCGCCGAGCTCGACTCCGGGGCGTCGGAGCTCTCCAGCCAGCGCGTCAGCGCGCTGGCGCAGATTGCCGACGGCTGGGCACAGCTCGAGGACGGCCAGGCGGAGCTCGATGACGCCCGTGCCACCTACGAGTCCGAGCGCGCCGACGCCCTGGACCAGATCGCTGACGCCCGCGAGCAGGTGGAGGACATCCCGGATGCCACGTGGTACGTCCAGGACCGCTCGAGCCTGTCCAGCTACGCAAGCGTTGACTCCGACGCCTCCTCAATCGAGGCCATCGGCACCGTGATCCCGGTGGTGTTCTTCGTGGTGGCGGTGCTCATCAGCCTCACCACCATGACGCGCATGGTGGAGGAGGAGCGTGGGCTCATCGGCGTCTACAAGGCGCTCGGCTACGGTCGCGGCAAGATCCTCTCCAAGTACGCGCTCTATGCGCTGGCCGCCTGCCTGGTCGGGGGAGTGGTGGGCAACGTGCTGGGCTATGTTGCCCTGCCGGCCGTCCTCTTCACGATCTTCTCGACCATGTACGCGCTGCCGGAGTTCCTCTATGGGTTTGACGCGGCGTGGGCCGTCGGCGCGGTCGCGCTCTTCGGCCTGGGCATCGTGGGAGCCACGCTGATCACCTGCTGGCGAGAGCTGCGTGAGTCCCCGGCCTCGCTCATGAGGCCAAAGGCGCCCAAGGCGGGCTCGCGCATCTTCCTGGAGTACGTCGGGCCCGTGTGGCGGCGTCTCGGCTTCCTCAACAAGGTTGCGGCGCGCAACCTCTTCCGCTACAAGCGCCGCTTCCTCATGACGGTCTTTGGTATCGCCGGGTGCGTGGCGCTGCTGGTGACAGGCTTCGGCATTCGAGACACGGTGCTCTCGCTCTCTCCGCGTCAGTACGGCGAGACGGGTGTGGTGGGCTACGACCTCATGGCCGTGACGAATGCGGACGACCTGGATGGGGCGGTGGCCGCGCTCGAGGAGGACGGCGGCGTCGAGGACCTCGTGCGGGTCTACGTGGACAGCCTCACGCTGAGCTACGGGGGGAGCAAGGAGAGCGTGCAGCTTGTGGTGGTCCCGGACGGCGAGAGCCTTGACGGGTACGTGAACCTGGTGGATGACTCGGGTAACGCGCTTGCCCTGGGCGACGGCGTCCAGGTGGCCGTGACCAAGAACGCGGAGCAGGTCATGGGCCTTGCCGTGGGCGACGAGCTCCTGCTCCAGGACTCGACGCTCGCCGAGGGCACCACCTCGGCGGATGCCGTCGTCATGAGCTATCTCGGCAACACCCTCTACATGACCCAGGACGCCTACGAGAAGGCCTTTGGCGTGGACTTCCGCCCCAACGGGGTTCTCGCCCACCTGACGGGCTCGGCGGACGACCAGGTCGCCCTCTCCGAGCGACTCTCCCAGGACGGAACCTGGCTCTCCGTGGTCTCCACGCAGAAGCTGGTGGACGACTTCTCCAGCGCCTTCACGCTCATCAACACCGTGGTCTACGTTGTGATCGTGCTGGCGGCGGCGCTCTCGTTCACGGTGGTGTTCACGCTGTCCAACACCAACATCTCCGAGCGCGAGCGCGAGCTCGCCACCATCAAGGTTCTTGGCTTCAAGGCGCCCGAGGTGCACCGCTACATCAACAAGGAGACGCTCATCCTCACCGGGATCGGCGTGCTCGTTGGGCTGCCCGTGGGCTACGTCCTGGCACGCAGCCTCACGTGGATCCTCCGGATGCCGTCGCTTTACTTCGACGTCGTGGTGGACCCGCCGACATACGTCATCTCGGCCGTGCTCGCGTTTGCGTTCACCGTGGTCGTGAACCTTATGACCAATCGCTCGCTCAACCGGATAGACATGGTGGGCGCTCTCAAGTCCGCGGAGTAGGCGACTTGCCCGGTCATTCCGGCAAAGGGCTGTGCGGCCGGGAGAGGGCAGACGGCACGAATGGTGAATGCCTACAGCTCCAGCATGTCCTCCATACGGCAGGAGAGCGTCTGAGCCAGACGGTAGACTGAGATTGCCTGTGCATGATTGATGTCCTTCTTGCGCTGCTCGTACTGCTGAATTGATCGCAGCGAGACTCCCGATGAGCTTGCGAGCGCGGCTTGGGTGAGCCCTGCCGCCGCTCGCAGCGTCTTCAGGCGCGTGGGTGAGGAGGTGCGGGCGAAACTCTTTTCTATGACTGCGGAGACAACGCGCGGGGAGGCAACGCGGTAGTCTGCGTGAAGTGCAATGAGATCTGCAGCGGAGAGGTATGTCGAGATTGAGCGGAAGGTTCGGCCAGTCTCCCACTGATGGTAGGCGAGGACCTCGCCACACCAGCGCGCGCGGTCGCGTTGGTCGCGCGGAAGTCGACGGCCGCTCATGAGCATCGTGTCAAGGCCGGAATTCTGACCGCTGTCACAGACAGACAGCACGAGTTCGATTCCGGAGATGCCCACGGCGGGCTGCGCGTCAGGGCCGTCGAATGTACGGGCCGTGGGTGAGACCACAAAGAGGTCAAAGAAGTGCTCCATACCTCCGGGCAGGTGCTTGTCGGCGAAGTCGAATGCCTTACCAAGGGTGTTTACGGCTTGTGACAACAGGCTCTCGTCGTAGGAATGCGACACTCTATACCTCTTCAGTGATATGTAGAAATTATGTATTGATGACTGTTCGGGTTACCGTTCGCGGATTTACTTCTTGTTTCAAATCAATGGACAGGCAGGTGAAATGACGTTAATTGGCTTTACGGAATAAGCTATCTCTACAGAGATAGTAGGCCGTTCTTATGCAGATTCAGAGGAGGTGGGAGGAGGACTCGGCTGTTGCGAAGGCTCCGTGCACCCGAAATCGCTCGGAAACGCTTGCGACAAAATGAGGCGACTGGCAAAAAACGCGTGCTAGATTGTGCCGCGTCAGGTTGGCGGGCCATACGCGCCCAGACGAAAAAGGAGGGGAACATGGCAACCTTGCAAGTCGTCCTGATCCTCGTCGTGTTCGTGGCTGGGGTCGTCCTCATGATGACCAAAAAGATGCCGGCCATTCTCGCGCTGCCGCTTATGGGCATTCTGATAGCGGCCATCGCGGGTGTCCCGTTCATCTCGAGCGACCCGGAAACCCAGTCCATCACCACTTATGTGATTGGTACGGGCGCCGCTCGTCTTGCGACCACGATCACAGTCACCATTTTTGGCGCGATTTTTGCGAAGGTGGTTCAGAAGGAAGGCATCTCCGATGCCATTATTCGCAAAGCTGCCGAGCTCGCTGGTGACAAGCCGCTTGCAATTGCTATTGCTCTGACTGCGGCCATTGCGCTCATCTTTACGGCGATGAGCGGTGCGGGTCCCGTCATTATGGTCTCGCAGATTGCGATTCCGCTTATGCTCTCGGCTGGTATTGCGCCGGTTGTAGCCGGCAGTCTTATCCTGTTTGGACTCAACATTGGCCTGCTCTTCAACGTGTCTCAGTACCAGCTCTACGTTGACACGATTGGCATGGACATGGGCGTCATCACTTCCACCTCTGTGGTGATGGGTGTCGTCTGCGCAGTCGTGACCCTGGTGTACATCGTCGTGAATACCCGCAAGACAAGTGCCGCTGCGTGGGCGATGCCGGCTACGGATGCCAAGGCCGAGAAGGTCAACCCCATCGCCCTCCTCATGCCGCTTGTGCCCATCGTTCTCGTGTTCCTCTTCAAGTGGAATGCTGAGACCGCGCTCATTGTGACCCTTGTGGTGACGGCGCTCATCACTAAGCCGCGCCAGGCCATGCAGGTTCTCTCCAGCTCCGTTGTCGAGGGCATCAAGGACATCGCTGGCGTCATTGGTCTTATGGTGGGTATTGGCATCCTGCTTAACGGCGTTTCCGCCACGCAGACGTCTGCGCTTATGCAGCCCATCATCTCGATGATTCTTCCGTCCAACCCGATCGTGTACGTGCTCGTCTTCACGATCCTCTCGCCGCTTGCGCTTTATCGCGGCCCGCTCAACATGTATGGCCTCGGGTCTGGTCTTGCTAACATTTTCGTGGCTGCGGGGACGCTCTCTCCGGCTGCTGTTGGCATGGCGCTGCGTTCTACGAGCGTTGTCCAGACCGTCGCCGATCCCACCAACACCCAAAACGTCATCGTGGCGGATTATGCGAGTGTGGATGTGAACGACATCCTCAAGTCAACGCTGCCTTACACGATGGTCATGACACTCGGCATTCTTATCTACACGGCGGTTGTCCTGTTCTAGTGCGTCATCTGCTCATCACACATTAAGGTTCCCCCGAGGGGGCGGAGCGTAATACGCTCCGCCCCTCCCGTCAGGAAAGGAAGCCCATGAGTAAAAGAACCGCGAGAATCGGCATCGACGTCGGTGGCACCTTCACCGATGCCGTTGTCGTTGACAACGAGACCTATGAGGTCATTGCCAAGGAGAAGGTGCCTACGACCCACCACGCCGAGCAGGGCGTAGCGGCAGGCATTGTTCAAGCTATTGACGCGGTTCTTACAAACAACAATATCTCACCGGACGACGTCATCTTTATCGCGCATGGCACCACGCAGGCAACCAACGCCTTGCTTGAGGGAGATGTGGCAAAGGTCGGCGTCATCGGCATGGGCCGAGGAGCGGAGGCGGGCCGCGCCCGTAAAGAGACAACCGTGGGCAATATCGAGCTTGCTCCGGGCAAATACCTGGAGACAGATCACGAGTTTCTCGATGGCTCGCGGCTTACCGACGAGGGGATTCGCGCCGCCGTGGAAGCTCTGCGCTCTCGGGGCTGTGAGGTTATCGTTGCGTCGGAGAGCTACTCGGTGGATGACCCCACCAATGAGCGGCGCGTCATATCCGTGGCAAATGATATGGGCATGGTGGCAACTGGCGGCTATGAGATTTCCCAGCTCTATGGGCTTGCTGCACGTACGCGTACGGCAGCGGTCAATGCGGCGCTTATCCCCAAGATGATGGAGACAGCCAACATGACTGAGGCCGCGGTGCGCGACTCCGGCATCTCCAAGCCGCTCATGATTATGCGCTGCGACGGTGGAGTGATGTCGATTGACGAGGTCCGCAAGCGTCCCATTCTCACCATGCTCTCGGGCCTCGCGGCCGGTGTTGCCGGTGCCCTCATGTACGAGAAGATCACCGACGGCATCTTCCTTGAGGCGGGTGGTACCTCAACGGATATCTCTGCCATCAAGGACGGTAAGGTAATGATAAAGAATGCCCAAGTAGGAGGGCATAAGCTTTATCTTACTTCCTTGGATGTCCGTACGCTTGGCATTGCCGGCGGCTCCATGATTGTGGTTAAGGACGGCAAGATCGCCGACGTGGGGCCCCGTTCGGCGCACATCGCCGACAAGGAATACGAGGTCTTCACTTCGTCTGCCAACATTGTTGACCCGCACGTGGAGCTCATCGCTCCGCGTGAGGACGACCAGTCTAACTATGCGGTGGTGACCTGTGCAAACGGCGAGTCATATGCGCTCACGCTTGCGGGGGCTGCAAACATCCTCGGGTATGTTCCCGAGGATGACTACGCGGCCGGGAACGTCGAGGCGGCGCGCCTTGCCTGGGGTGCACTTGCAGAGAAGACCGGCAGCACCGTTGAGGGGCTCTGCCGCCAGGCTATGGACATCGCCATGGATAAGGTCGCCGAGGTTGTGCGCGGGCTTATCTCTGACTATGACCTTAACCCCAACCTCATCTATCTGGTGGGCGGCGGTGGGTCGGCTTCGGTGGTGGCGCCAGCCCTTGGCGAGAGCATGGGAATTCGACACCGTATTGCAACCAACGCTCCGTACATCTCTACAATTGGCGTAGCCTTGGCGCTCGTGCGCGAGCAAGTTGAGCGTAACGTTCCCAACCCGACCGACGCAGACATCAGGAAGATTCGCCATGACGTGATGGATGCCGTTACGCGTGCCGGCGCTGCCGCTGAGACGGTTGACATCACTGTAGAAATTGACGCACAGAGAAACATCCTGCGAGCCACTGCAACGGGTGCGACGGAGCTGCGCACCAAGGACCGTGCGAGTGCGGCGAGAAGCGAGGAGGAGCTTGTTGCGGTGGTCGCCGAGGCCACGGGGACAGAGCCTTCATTGGTTGAGCGAGTCGCAGCGGAAGGGCGCTGGCACGTCTATCAGGCTGGCGTTGAGAAGAAGTCGTTCTTTGGGCTGCTCAAGTCCCGCCGTCAGGTAGTGCGCGTGATCGATGACGAGGGGGTAATCCGGCTGCAGAAGGATGACGCCAGGGTGATGGTCTTCACCAAAGAAGAGATCTCAACGTCCTTCTCGAGCTTCGTGGACTCGATGACCCTCTATTCGGATGCCGGAGCGACGTTGCCCAAGACCTACCTCTTCTTCGGTCAGCGGATGTCCGACCTCTCAGGCGTTCTCAACAAAG
Organism: uncultured Atopobiaceae bacterium; assembly: GCA_944321515.1. GTDB lineage: Bacteria > Actinomycetota > Coriobacteriia > Coriobacteriales > Atopobiaceae > Thermophilibacter. The sequence continues at coordinate 60,138 of CALULO010000006.1, forward strand.
AGCAGCTGCTAAGTCTTGCCGAAATGGAGCTTGAGTTTGCAGAGAGGGATCAGCCTGTCATTGCCGTGGCGGCACGGAGCTAGCCATGGCTTCGCACACCAGCCTTCCCTATGCACCTGATGCCGTTCTCGACCTGCTCGAGCTGGTGGGTGGGTGCAACCTCGAGGGGATGGAGGCTGCCGACGCTGCTGCCGTGGCGAAGGACGCGGCGTACGTCGGTCGAGAGGAGGCTGCTCGCTGGGCCGGGCGTCCCCTCGAGGGGGAGCTCGTAAGAATGGGCGTCGAGCTTAGACGACTTGGCGACGCCCCTGGTGGAGAGAGAGCGAGCGTGAGGGTGGCAGCGCTCACTACCTATGATTCGCGTCCGGCGGGAATGCGGCGTGTGGACCTCTATGTGGGCGAGATAGCTCGCAAGCATGGGGCTCTCCTCGGCCTGGGGGTGGAGATGAGCCTAGACGATCTTGTCGAGCTGCACTTGGCGCATGAGTTCTATCACGTCCTTGAGTTTTCGAGCGGTCGTCGTACGGAGAGACTGGTTCCCCCGATGAGGGTACGTGGTTTGTTGGGGGTTCGTTCCCGGCCTGCGCGGCGCTCCTCGGAGGTGGCGGCTCACGCTTTTGCCCGGGCCTGGTTGGGACACGGTCCGCATCCGGTGCTTATCGACGCCCTCTCTCTTGTGGCGTCGGGCTCGTTGGCTGCCGGGGAGCTGCGGAAGCGTGCGGCATGGGCACTCGACCTACTCGATACGTATCTGGCTTGCGATTGATTGGAGAGCGAGGCTATGGCTACGCACACTTTCGGCACCCGTGAGGTTGAAGTCCTGGGTTCGTGGGATACCGTTGTCGTGGGGGGTGGCACTGCCGGTGCGTCTGCTGGGATAAGCGCGGCCCGCGAAGGCGACCGTACGCTTGTGGTGGAACGCTACGGCTCGCTCGGCGGCAGTCCAGTGCATGCGCTCGTGACGCCGATGATGGACTCGCGCGCTCCACACGGGCGCAATCTGCACGAGATTGAGCGACGCCTAAACGAGATCGGCGTGACTACGCGCGAGGACGGCGACCGGATGGGCTATGTCTGGTTTACTCCTGAGGCCCTCTCTGAGGTGCTTGAGACGATGCTGCTCGAGGCGGGTGGTCAGGAGCTGCTTGATGCCACGCTTGTCGATGTCGACGTGGTTGACGGGAGGATTTCGGCAATCGCGGTCATGACCGTGGAGGGCCTGCGTGCCGTTGTGGCCCAGCAGTTCGTGGATGCCACGGGTGATGCGGTCCTCTCGCGGATGGCGGGCGTTCCCTGCGCGGCGGGGGATGACGCCGGTAACAACCAAATGAGCTCCCTACGCTTTGAGATGGGCGGCATCGACGTGGAGCGCTACCGCCAGTATTGCCTCTCGCTAGGGGATAACTTTTCCCCGATGGTCGACGGGTTCTTCTGGGAGTCGGCCATGGTTGCAGGGAAGGGGTTCAAGCTCGAACCGCTCTTCCGCCAGGGCGTTGCCGACGGTGTGCTTGAGGAGTCCGATCTCGTCTACTACCAGTGCTTCTCTCTGCCTGGTGAGCCTGGTGTCATGGCGTTCAACTGTCCCCATCTGCCAGAGCTCAAGAATAACGTTTCTGCCATGGCACGCTCGGAGGCTCTGGCGGACGGCCGTCGTCGCATCAGGAGGCTCGTTACCTTCCTTACGCGCTATATGCCGGGCTTTGAGCATGCGTTTCTTGTGCGCGAGGCAAGTATGCTTGGCGTTCGTGAGAGCTGGCGAATCTGTGGCACGTACACGCTTGATGTGGACGACTACGTGGCGCGCGCTCGTTTTGATGATGCGGTTGCACGGGGGACGTGGTACATCGACGTGCACTCTGCCACAAAGGGACTCGTTCACATGGAGAAGTACCAGCCGGGAGAGTACTACGAGATTCCCTATCGGTGCCTAACTAACCAGGTGGTTCGTAACATGCTTACGGTGGGTCGCTGCATCTCAACAAGCTTCCTTGTCCAGGCAAGTGTGCGAATTCAGCAGACGGCAATTGACATGGGGGAGTCGGCCGGTCGGGCGTGCGCACGCGCGCTTGCCGCAGGCGTCGAGCTTGCGGACTTCGACGGCCGCGGCCTGCTTGGCTGACGCCCCGCGCCTTCCTCGCCTCGGGTCTAGACGTTTCGCTGAGCGAGGAAGGCTTGGGTGCGCGCCTCACGCGGGTGCTCGATGACCTGCTCTGCCGTGCCCTGCTCCACGATGACACCGCCGTCCATGAAGACCACGCGGTCGGCGACCTCGCGAGCGAAGGACATCTCGTGCGTCACTATGACCATCGTCATGTTCTCCGCCGCGAGCTCCTTGATGACGCGAAGCACCTCTGCGGTGAGCTCGGGGTCAAGGGCGCTCGTCGGCTCGTCGAAGTACATGATCTTTGGGTGCATCGCCAGGGCCCGGGCAATGCTCGCGCGCTGCTGCTGGCCGCCCGAGAGCTGGCAGGGGACCTTCTCCTCGCAGCCCTCGAGCCCCATCTTGGCGAGCAGCGACCGGGCCTCAGCCTCTACCTCGGAGCGATCGCGCCTCTGCACGCAGATCGGTGCGTCCATCACGTTGCGCAGCACCGTGAAGTGCGGGAAGAGGTTGTAGTTCTGGAAGACCAGGCCAAAGCTGGACCGGGCGGCTGCGAGCATGCTCTTCTCGCCGTAGGAGCCGTCTCGGGCCACAACGAGGTCCCCGTACGAGAGGTTGCCCCCGTCGAGGCGCTCGAGCAGGGTGAGACAGCGCAGCAGCGTCGACTTGCCGCCGCCCGAGGGCCCAATTATAGCCACGACCTCGCCGGGGCTCACGGCGAGAGAGATGTCGTGCAGGACGGTCGTGTCGCCGAAGCTCTTGCGCGCGTGCTCGAGAGAGACGACGGGCTGCGGGCTCTGCCCTCCGGATGCTCGCTCGGAGTTAGTCATGGTAGTAGCTCAGCTTTCTCTCTATGCGCCCGGCGATGGCATCGACGAGCAGGTTGAAGATCCAGTAGAACGCAGCCGCGATGGCAAACGGCAGCATTGAGACCTGGCTTGCGACGAGCTGCTTGGCCACGGTGAACATCTCGATGACGCCGATGGAGAAGGCGAGCGAGGTATCCTTGACCAGCGTGATGACCTCGTTGGTCATTGCGGGCATAATGCGCTTGACGACCTGGGGCAGCACAATTCGCACGAACGTCTGCGTGCGCGAGTAGCCCAGGACCTCGGCGGCCTCGTGCTGGCCGCGCGGGATGGACTGGATTCCGGAGCGATAGATCTCCGCGAAGTAGGCGGCATAGTTGACGATGAACGCCACGATGGTGGCGTACCACTTGCTGTCCGTGGTCAGGCCGATGCCAAAGACGTAGTACGGCACAAAGTAGATGGCAAACATCTGCAGCATGAGCGGGGTGCCGCGCATGACGGAGATGTAGAAGCGGGCGAGAAGCGCGAGCGGCTTGATGCGGCTCATGCGCGCAAAGGCCACGAGCATTCCCAGCGGCAGTGACCCCACGAGGGTGAGGGCGAAAATCTGCAGGCTGATGAGGAATCCTTCGGCCAGCATCCCGGTCATGGTGAGTATGTCCACGCGCGCTCCTCTCTGAAGCGGTCGGCGCCGCCGCCCGATGGGGGCGACGGCGCCTGGGGAGGTCGTAACCCAGAGGACGTCCCCTAGGTCATTGTGCGGTTACTCGAGGCACCAGTTCTCGTAGGAGATGCCCTGGTCGGCGTACTTCTCGCAGAGCTGCTGGACAAAGCCGTCCTCGTCCATGGCGCGCAGGGTGTCGGTCACCGTGGTGGCGGTGGCGTCGTCGCCCTTCTTGAAGCCGACGGCGTAGTGCTCGGCGGAGAGCTGCTCGTCGAGCTGGGCGTAGGCGTCGGGCTTGGCGGCAAGCTGGTAGGCGGCGATGGAGAGGTCGCAGGCAACGGCGTCGACGGCGCCGGACTCAAGCTGCATGAAGGCGGTGTTGTAGTCGCTGATGGTCTCCAGGCTGGCGAAGGTGGCGGCGAGGTCCGCCTGATCGCCCTCGAGGACGTCGAGCGCGGCAGAGTCGATCTGGGTGACCACCGCCTTGCCGGCGAGGTCGTCAAAGGTGGAGATGCCGGAGTCGGCCTTCACGACGACAACCTGGGCGTTCAGCATGTAGGGCTCGGAGAAGGTGTAGTCATCCTCGCGGCCCTCGACGGTGAACCCGTTCCAGATGCAGTTGATGGCACCGCTGTCGAGCAGCGTGTCCTTGGCGTCCCAGTCGATGGGCTCGAGCTGGATGTCCCAGTCGTTGCGGGAGGCCACCTCCTGAGCGAGCTCCAGGTCGAAGCCGGTGTACTCGCCATCGTCGCCGACGTAGCCGTAGGGCGGGTAGGCCGAGTCGAAGCCCACGATGAGGGTACCGGTGTCTACGGCGCCGGTACCGGCCTCCGCAGCGTCGTCGGTGGTCGTCGAGGTGTCATCGACGGCGGCGGGGGTGCCGCCGCAGCCGGCGAGGGCGGTGGCGGAGAGGGCTGCGGAGAGCGAGGCGAGGACGAAGGAGCGTCGGCTCAGGTTGGCAGTGGTCATTGCGGGTTCCTTTCCCGAGGTTCTTCTCGCCGGGCGTTGGGGCGCCGTTCTTGGGGCTGCCTCCTGGCCCGGGATGTAGCGTGCTTTACTTTACTAAAGCGCATCGTGGAATATACGCTTTAGCCTGATGGAGTGCAAGGCGGGTGTGGGGTGGTTTTCAGGTTGGAAACACGCGGACGCCTCGGCGTCGCGTTTGCCTATGGTATGATGCTGCGCCACGAGGGAGTAGTGGCACGCTGACAACAGGCGTGCGGCGCGTCAACATGCTGGCGGCAACGCCTGGCGCGCCTTAATCAACGAGACTCGCGACGAGGGGCAGAGGGCTCTCGTCGCGAGTCTTTTTTGTTTGTGGCTTGACGTGGTGCTGGGCGTGCTCGGCGGGAGAGGGGACGCTATGGGGCTTATTGAGCAGCTGCTGATGGCGGTAGGACTGTCGATGGACGCGTTTGCCGTCTCCATCTGCCGAGGGCTGGGCATGCGAAGGCTCAACCTGCGCACGGCTGCGGTGCTCGCGCTGTTCTTTGGAGGCTTCCAGGCCCTGATGCCGCTCATCGGCTGGGCCCTTGGCAGCCAGTTCATGTGGCTGATCGGCCCGGTGGACCACTGGGTCGCGTTTGTGCTGCTGGCGTTCATCGGCGGGAAGATGCTCTGGGAGGCGCTCCACGACGAGGACGATGACTGCGGGTGCGGGACGGTCGAGGATACGAGCCGCGTCGACCTGCGCGAGTTTGTGGTGCTGGCCGTGGCGACCTCCATCGACGCGCTGGCGGCAGGCATCTCGTTTGCGGCGCTGGCGGTGGACATCGTTCCGACGGTGACGCTTATCGGCGTGGTTACCTTTGCGTTCTCCTTCGCGGGCGTGGCCGTCGGGCACTTCTTCGGCGCACGCTACGAGAAGCCGGCGAGTATCGTGGGCGGCGTGGTGCTCATCCTGATTGGCCTGAAGGTGCTGCTGGAGCACCTCGGCATCCTGGTGCTGTAGGGGCGGCACGCCCAGGGCCGTTGGGACGGGCGACTCCGGTTACAGGCAGGCCTCGGCGATGCGACGGCGCAGGTCCTCGATGCCCTGGCCCGTTGCGGAGGACGTCACGATAACCTGCTCGCGATCGATTCCCAGCTGCTGCGCGATGGTCGTGGCCTGCTGCATCTGCTTGGAACGACTGAGCTTGTCGGCCTTGGTGAGGGCCACCACAAAGGGGAGCTCGCTCTGGCGCAGGAAGTTCACCATCTGGTGGTCGAGCTTCTGGGCGTCGTGGCGAATGTCCACGAGCGCGATCACGAGGTTGAAGCTGCGCTCCTGGGCGAAGTAGCCGGAGATGAGGCCCGCCCAGCGCTCCTTCTCCTTCTGCGAGACCTTGGCGAAGCCGTATCCGGGCAGGTCCACGAATCGGACGCCGTCGACCTCGAAGAAGTTGATGTTGGCGGTCTTGCCCGGGGTGCTTGAGACCTTGACGAGGTTCTTGCGGTTGAAGAGCTTGTTGAGCAGGGAGGACTTTCCCACGTTTGAGCGTCCGGAGACCGCCACCTCGGGCGTGGTCGAGGGCGGAAGCTGCTCGACGGTGCCATAGGAGGCCTCGAAGCGTGCGGTCTGGTAGTTGATGGATGCCATGGGCGTCCTTTCTGTGGGCTTGCCTGCCCCGTTATTGTACCTGCGAAGGCTCCGCGTGAGGGGACGGGCGCGCGCAGAACGTAATGCCCGCCTCACGAGGGGTCCGAACGCGCGCAAAACGTAGAATTCACCTTACGTGAGCGAGGTGCACGAGCGATGCCCGCGCCGGTTTGCACGAGCGTGCTTTGCGAGGGAAGGCCGGAGGTGTGTCATGACCGACGAAGAGACGTTTGTGAAGACTGCTGGCTATGGGGACAACCTGCCCGGCGAGGCAGCGGCCCTGCGCTGGCTTGCGGAAGCGGAGCCCTCGGGCGGAATTCGCGTGGCACGCGTGCTGAGCGTGAGCAGGGACGAGATCGTGGAGGAGCGCGTGGTGACGGGCGCGCCGTCAGCCGCCGCGGCACGGCGCATCGGGGCGGCCCTGGCGCATACGCACGCTGCGGGCGCGCCCTGGCTGGGCTGCGCGCCGACGGGCTGGACGGGGGAGCTCTGGTGCGGCCGCGCCCGAACGCCGTACGTGGCGCGCGAGGATGCCCCCAACAGCTGGGGAGGCTTCTTTGCCGAATATCGAGTCATGAACTACGTGCGCACCCTTGTTGACCGGGGCGACTTCGGCTCGAGCGAGCAGCGTCTCTTTGAGCGTGTGGCCGCGCGCCTGGGGTCCGGCGAGTTTGACGCACCGCAGCCGGAGCTCGTCCGTGAGTCCGGAGCGCCCTGCGCCCGCCTGCACGGCGACCTCTGGGCAGGCAACGTGCTCTGGGACGCGAACTCCGCCGCGCCGACCGGAGGGGTGCTCATCGACCCCATGGCCTATGGTGGCCACGCGGAGACCGACCTCGCCATGCTTGCTCTCTTTGGCTACCCCTATCTTGATGGGGTCATTTCCGGCTACGACGAGGCCTCTCCGCTTGCGGACGGCTGGCGGGAGCGTGTGGGTCTCCACCAGCTGGCGCCCCTGCTGCTCCACTGTGTGCTCTTCGGAGGCTGGTACCTCGGCGAGGCGGTCGCGACGGCCCGTCGCTATTCGTAGGTCCGACGTCGCACCGGCGGATAAGGTCTCGCCGGGCCTCGCGGACGCCGTCGGGCCGCCGGGGCTCCGCTGGGTGCAGGGGGCCGGGCCGCCAAGAACCGAAGAGGCCCCGCCCGCTTGAAGCAGGGCGAGGCCTCTGAGATGCCACAGGTTTTGGGCCGTGCTACCCAGCCAGCCCGGATACCACGGACGCGAGAGCAATGACCACGCCCACTATCGACTCGCCGCCGAGCACGCCGGACGCCACGAGGATGCCCTGCTCGCCCGAGCTCGAGCGGTCGACGCCCCGCGCCTTGCAGACGCGGTCGTAGGCAAGCTTCACGAGCGCGCCGAGCGCGGCGGAGAGGGACATGTAGAACGGCAGGTAGATTCCAAGGCCGAACATCATGGCAGGCAGGCCCAGGAAGTACAGGGCAATGCCGGCGACCAGGCCAAGGGCGAAGGCCGGGACGCTCGGGATGCCGGAGACCATCGTCGCAACGACGCTTGCCTGCGCGGAGACGAACAGCTTGCCGGGCCCAAAGGCATCGGTTCCGTAGGCGCTTGCGAGCGTCGTGAGGACCGCCACCGCGATGACGGTGCCGAGAAGGGCGCCGATGGCCTGGCCGACCCACATGGCGCGCGGGCTCGTCCCGATGATCGCGCCGGTCTTGAAGTCGCTCATCACATCACCCGCGAGGCCGCACGCGACCGCGACGACACCCGCCACAAAGAAGAGCTGCACCTGGCTGACGTCGGAGAACGCCGCCACGGCGAGAAGGACGATGAGGCCGAAGATCTCCATGGGGTCGATGCCCGTCTGGCCAACGGACTGGGCGCTCATGATGGTGGTCACAAACGAGAGCAGCACGACCACGACGGCGACGAGGGGGCCAAACCCAAGCCCGATGCAGGCGAGCAGGGCCGCCGCGGCGACCATGAGGGCGAGGACGCTCGCGTCGAGGCGGCTGCGGGAGCCTCCCTCGCTGCTCTTGGACCCACGGCCGCGAAGGACCCCGGCGGCCTTGGGCAGGATGTCCTTGAGGACCACGCCCACGCCCGAGCCCATCATGAGGCCCATCCCGAGGCTCGAGACGATGCCCTGCGCCGTGACGGTGTCCCACAGGCCCGCGGCGGTGCCGCCGATGATGAGGCCGAAGTTGCCGATCACGGCTCCCGCGAACCAGAATGCGACTCCAATGCCGCCCACGAGGAAGCCAACCGAGAGCAGCATGGGGGAGTTGTAGATTCCGAAGCTGACTCCGGGGATCGGGAGCTGGAGGACCATGGACGGGATGATGCCGAGCGCGTCGCGCGCCACGCACCACAGCCCCGCGATGCCCATGGAGCCGAAGAGCCTCTTGCCGGTGTCGCCGCCCGTCTTCGTTGCAAGCAGCGTCTCGGCTGCAGCGGTGCCGATCGGGTACTCGAGGTCGGACTCGTCGACGAACCTCCTGCGGATGAGGGCCGTGCACACCAGCCCGAGCAGCGTTCCGGAGAGCGCGACGAAGAGCATGTCCACCCAGCTGACCGAGTCGGAGAGCCCGAGCATCCAGATGCCGGGGATGGTGAAGGCGAGCCCGCCAGCCACCATGGAGCCCGCAGACATGACTATCTGCGTAACGTTTGCCTCGTTGAGGCTCCTGTGACCGAAGGCGCGCAGGAGGAAGAGGGCGGTTATCGACGTGAAGATCGTGGGCCACGGCAGCGCGCCCATCTTGAGGGCGGTGTAGACGGAGGATGCCGTGATGATGACGCAGCCGACGCACCCGATGGCGATGCCAACGGGGCTCAGCTGCTCGCGCCATGAGGCGCTCGAGCCAGCCTTGCTCATATGTTCTCCTTCGTATATCCGCTCCCCCTTATCGGGGAGTCGGGTTACGGCACGGACCGCTAAAGTATAGTCTGTGGGAGTTTTGGACGTGACCAGGATTCTGGGGGTCTCATGACGGAAAGAAGCGAGAAGAACCTGCTTGCCGTCGACGTGGGCAACACGACGACCCGTCTCGGGCTTTTCGAGGGGTCGGAGCTTACGGGGACCTGGGAGCTCACGACCCCGGAGAGGCTCACTGCGGACGAGGCGAGCGCGCAGGTCGCGCAGGCCCTCCGCATGATGGGCGCAGGCGATCCCGACGAGGCGATTCTCGCCTGTGTGGTTCCGACGCTCGCGGATGCCTGGCGCAAGGCCCTGGGGAGGGCCTGCGGGTCGCGCCCGCTCGTCGTCGGCCCGGGCCTCCGCTCCGGGGTTCGCATGCGCTATGACGATCCTTCTGAGGTTGGGGCCGATCGCGTGGCTGATGCGGTTGCGGCGCGCGAGGCCTACGGCGCCCCCGTTGTCGTGGTCGACCTTGGGACGACGACGAACTTCGAGGTCGTCGATGCCGAGGGGGCGTTTGCCGGCGGCATAATTGCTCCGGGCGTGGCGCTTGGGGCCCGTTCGCTTTCGGCTGCGGCCGCCCGTCTCCCCATGATCGAGCTGCGTGCTCCGGCCTCGGTCATCGGCAGGAACACGCGCGCTGCGATGCAGTCGGGAGTCGTCCTTGGCGAGGTCGCGCGAATCGACGGCCTGCTCAGCGCTATATTCGCCGAGCTGGGGTCTGAGGCGCCCGTGGTCATGACCGGTGACGGCGCAGAGGCGATCTCGGTGCTCCTGAAGCACAAGGCAAGCGTCGACGACTCCCTCACGCTCAGGGGGCTGTGGCACCTCTGGCGGATTAACCAGAGGCGTTAGGCCTCGTCGTCTGGGGGAGGGCTCGTGGCAGGCAAGGTGACGCTCAAGGACATCGCACGTGAGGTGGGGCTTTCGCCGACGGCGGTCTCCCTCGTCCTCAACGACCGCCCATGCCGCGTCTCCGAGGAGAACAGGCGCAAGATCAAGGAGGTCGCGCGTCGCAAGCACTACATTCCCAACCAGATCGCACGCAGCCTCGTAACGCAGCGCTCGCAGACGATCGGCCTCGTGGTCCCCAACATCGAGAGCCGGTTCTTCTCGTCTCTCGCGCGTCGCCTTGAGCGAGGCTGCCGCGAGCGGGGATATGCCCTGCTCATCACTAACTCAGACGACTCTCCGGGGACCGACGCCGAGCTCGTTCGCCTGTTCGCGAATCGCGGGGCGGACGGCCTTCTCGTCGTGGCTGCCGACGAGCCTGGCTCCAACGGCGCGCTCGCTGACGCCCTGTCGCAGCTGACCGTCCCCTTCGTCCTCGTTGACCGTCTTATTGACGACCTCGACTGTGACAAGGTCGCCTTCAACAACGAGTATGGCGGGTATCTTGCGTGCCGCCACCTGCTCTCGGCTGGGCACCGTCGCATTGCCTGCGTCGTGAACACGTCCTCCAACACGGGGGCGCGAAGGCTTCAAGGCTACAAGCGAGCCCTCTCGGAGTATGGAATCGACCTCGACGAGAGGCTCGTCCTTGAGAGTGCCTACTACATCGCCGACGCGTACGCGGCCGCGGGCGACCTTGTTACGACGGACGCGACGGCGGTCTTCGCGAGCAGCGACAACATCGCCCTCGGCCTGCTCAAGCGCCTCTATGAGGTGGGCCTGCGCGTTCCGCGAGACTACTCGGTGGTCAGCTACGACAACTCGGCTGCGGACGTCCTCTTTGAGCCGGCGCTCACCTCGATAGAGCAGAATGTCGACGAGCTCGCCGATGCTGCCCTTGAGCTGCTGTTTCGCAGGCTCGAAGAGGATGGGTCGGAGAATCCCGTCCCGTTTGAGAGGCGTGTGCTCACGCCCCGCCTGGTCGTCAAGGACAGCGTCAGGGCTGCGGTTGCGCCGTCCTTCTCGTCCTCGGCGTGCGTGCCCACGGCCTGAGGGCGACGACTCCCACTTCCAAAGAATTCTCTTGGTGGTAAATCGTTTTACCACCTATACTGCAATCTGTAGGAAATAATGTCCCCAGACCGGGGACATGAAGAAGGGAGCAAGCACATGGCACAGCCCACCATTGGCACCCCGTGGCAGAAGCTCAACGGCCCGGTGCCCGAGGAGGAGCTCAAGGGCGTCGACCGCTACTGGCGCACCGCGAACTACCTCTCCGTCGGCCAGATCTACCTCCGCAGCAACCCGCTCATGCGCGAGGGCTTCAGCCGTGAGGACGTCAAGCACCGTCTCGTCGGTCACTGGGGGACCACGCCCGGCATCAACTTCCTCTTCGGCCACGTGAACCGCCTCATCGCCGACCACAAGCAGAACACCGTCTTCCTCATGGGCCCCGGCCACGGTGGACCTGCCGGCACCGCGCAGTCCCTCCTCGACGGCACCTACCGCGAGATCCGTCCTGACATCACCGATGACGAGGCTGGCCTCCAGAAGTTCTTCCGCCAGTTCTCCTACCCCGGCGGCATCCCCAGCCACTACGCCCCCGAGACCCCCGGCTCCATCCACGAGGGCGGCGAGCTCGGCTACACGCTCTCCCACGCCTACGGCGCGGTCCTCGACAACCCGAGCCTGCTTGCCGTTGCCGTCGTGGGTGACGGCGAGGCCGAGACCGGCCCGCTTGCCACGTCCTGGCAGACCAACAAGTTCATGGACCCGCTGACCGACGGCATCGTGCTCCCGATCCTGCACCTCAACGGCTACAAGATCGCCAACCCCACGATTCTCGCCCGCATCTCCGACGCCGAGCGTGACGAGTTCTTCCGCGGCATGGGCTACCACCCCTACAACTTCGTCGCCGGCTTCGACGAGGAGGACCACTCCTCCATCCACCGTCGCTTCGCGGCGCTGCTCGAGGCCGTCTTCGACGAGATCTGCGACATCAAGAGCCGTGCGGCCGCCGGTGAGGCGTCCCGCCCGTTCTACCCGATGATCATCTTCCGCACCCCCAAGGGCTGGACGTGCCCGAAGGAGATCGACGGCAAGAAGACCGAGGGCTCTTGGCGCGCTCACCAGGTGCCGCTGGCGTCCGCCCGTGACACCGAGGCCCACTTCCAGGTCCTGAAGGGCTGGATGGAGTCCTACAAGCCCGAGGAGCTCTTCGACGAGAAGGGCGCCATCCGTCCCGAGGTCACCGCGTTCATGCCCTCCGGCGACCTTCGTCTGGGCGCCAACCCCAACGCCAACGGCGGCAAGCTCCGCACCGCGCTCGACCTGCCCGACGCCCGCAAGTACGAGGTGCCGGTGGCCGAGAAGGGCCACGGCTTCGGCGCCGTCGAGGCCACTCGCGTCCTCGGCGAGTACACGGCTGAGCTCATCAACTCCAACCGTGACAAGTTCCGCATCTTCGGGCCGGACGAGACCGCTTCCAACCGTCTCCAGCCGTCCTACCAGGTGACCGACAAGCAGTGGTTCGGCGGCGGCGTGTACGATGACCCCGCCAACGACGAGCACCTTTCCCCGGTCGGCAACGTCATCGAGCAGCTCTCCGAGCACCAGTGCGAGGGCCTTCTCGAGGGCTACCTGCTCACCGGCCGCAACGGCCTGTGGAGCTCCTACGAGTCGTTCGTCCACATCGTCGACTCCATGGTCAACCAGCACTGCAAGTGGCTTGAGGCCACCGTGCGCCACATCGACTGGCGTGCCCCGATCTCCGGCCTCAACATGCTGCTCTCCAGCCACGTCTGGCGTCAGGACCACAACGGCTTCTCTCACCAGGACCCCGGCTTCGTTGACGTGCTGCTCAACAAGTGCTTCAACAACGACCACGTTGTGAACATCTACTACCCGTGCGACGCCAACATGCTGCTGGCCGTCGGCGAGCGCATCTACACGTCCACCAACTGCGTGAACGCCATCTTCGCCGGCAAGCAGCCCGCCCCCACGTGGCTGACGCTCGACGAGGCCCGCGAGGAGCTCGAGGCCGGTGCCGCCGAGTGGAAGTGGGCTTCCAACACTGCTGACGGCGAGGAGCCCGACGTTGTTCTCGCCTGCTGCGGCGACGTGCCGACCGGCGAGGCCATGGCCGCCCTCGACCTGCTCGACAAGCTCGGCGTCAAGGTCCGTCTGGTGAACGTGGTTGACCTGCTCAAGATCCAGAACGCCTCCGAGAACGACGAGGCCATGTCCGACGAGAAGTTCGTCGAGCTCTTCACGGCCGACAAGCCCGTCCTCTTTGCGTTCCACGCGTACCCCGGCACGATCCACCGCCTCATCTGGGACCGTCCGAACCACGACAACTTCAACGTCCACGGCTACAAGGAGCAGGGCTCCACGACCACGCCGTACGACATGGTTCGCCTGAACGACATGGACCGCTGGGCCCTTGCCGCCGACGCCCTCCGTATGCTGGACGCCGAGAAGTGGGCCGACCAGATCGACGAGTGGGAGAAGTTCCGCGTCGAGGCCTTCCAGTTTGCCGTTGACAACGGCTACGATCACCCCGCCTTCACCGACTGGAAGTGGCGTGACGCTTCCGACGCCGGCGAGGACATCTCTGCTACGCAGATGACCGCGGGCGACAACGAGTAGGCAGTACTCGTACAAGGCCTTCACCGAGGGGGTGGGAGCTTCGGCTCCCACCCCCTTTTGGGACAAAGGGGACGGAGGTTTTCGTCCCACCTGGGACGAAAACCTCCGTCCCCCTCGTCCCACAGCTAGGTAGTTGCGCTGCCGCACATGACGTCGTGCGCCTCGTCGAGGGCGGCGAGAAGGGGCGTCAGGCCGTCGAGGTCCGCGGAGAGGTCCGTCATCACGACGAAGACGTACGGCCCGCTCTCCGAGAAGACCACGCCCGCGTCGTTGGTGGCCACGAGCTCCCCGTTGTCTGGGAACCAGCCGGGCTTGGCCCACACCTCGCACTTGCCGCGCAGCAGCGCGCCCATCGGCGTGTAGTTGGTGCGTGCAAGGTATCCGGAGAGCTCGGCGCCGCCCGCCTCGCCGGAGGTGCCGTAGCGGTAGATCTCCTGCCAGCATGCGGCCAGCTCGCCGGCAGAGATGTAGGGGTAGTACCAGACCGATCCGTCGTTAGCAGCTTCGACGGCACCGTGCGCACGTAGCCACGCGCCGAAGGCGGGCATCCCGTATGCGTCTATGAGCGCCTCGTAGTCCTCGTTGGACGAGTCCACCAGGCAGCGCTCCATCACGTCCGCCATTCCACCCGAGCCGCCGTTGGCCTCGCAGACCATCGCGCTGTAGAGGGCCTTGATGGAGCTGGCGGGGTAGAGCCGCTCGTCGGCGTTGTAGGTGACTGAGTTGCCCGTGGTAATGTCGTGGAGTACCATGCCCACGTGGTGACCGGCGCTGGTGAGTGCCGATATCTCGGCCTCGACCCGCGCGAACGCGTCAGTGGAGAGAAACCCCTCCGGCGCGGTGACGCTCACGCCGGACGCGCTTGTCTCGCTGGCCACGGGCGCTGAGGCGTCAAAGGAGGGCTCGGCGGGCTGCGATTCCGGCTCCGGCTCCGGCTCGGCCCCCTCCGTCACGTCCTCGACGATGCGGTCGATGACCTCCGGGGTCTCCTGCGTGGGCTCGGCGGTCTCCTCCAGCGCCGCCGGCTCGGTCCCGGGCGCGCCGGTCAGCCCCCGTGTGGCGACAAGCGCCCCTGCGGCGACTACGGCGAGAAGCGCGACGACGATCGAGACTGCCCTTGTCTTCATGGCGACCTCCCCACGACAGCTCAATTCTCCCACGTGGGACGAAGGGGACGGAGGCTTTTGTCACATTTACGGTCGGCGGCTGGCGAGCGGTACCTGGCATGCGGCGTGCTGTGGGACAAGGGGGGCGGAGGTGGGACAAAAGCCTCCGTCCCCCTCGTCCCGCTCCGTGGAGAACTTGTGCCGCGCGCTACGCCAAGCTGTTTCTGCACACGTTGTGCAATACTACGCAGGTTGTGTAAAAACGTACGAAGGGACTGCCCGCTACATGCAGGAATGCGTGCTCAGCACCGACCGTCGAAGCGTGCGCACCCGCCAGGCGCTCCGGGATGCGCTCGCGGAGGAGATTGACTGCACCGGTGACCTCAGTCGCGTCACGGTCACCGCGGTGACCGAGCGCGCCGGCGTCACCCGACGCACCTTCTACTCCCACTACCGTGACATCCCCGACCTCGTGAACAAGATCGAGGGCGAGACCCTCGCAGACCTCCGGGCCCCGCTCGCGAGGCTTGCGGCCTGTCATCTGGACGACCTGCGTGCGGCCCTGGCCCACGGCGAGGCGGCACCCGGCTCCACGGAGCTTCTCGCCGCCATACGGGAGTGCGGGGACTACCTGCGGCCGCTCCTGGGCAACGGGGGAGACCCGGCCTTTGCCGAGCGTATCAAGGACCTCGCCCACGAGGTGATCTCCGCCCGCGCCCTCGACGGGCTCGACCTGCGCGCCCTCGGCCCCTTCTTTGACTACTACCTCACCTTCGCTATCTCGGCGGAGGTGGGCGTCTTGCTGCGCTGGCTCGACGGCGGCATGCGCGAGGGGGTCGCCACCATGGCGCGCCTCATGACCGCCCTCATGTTCGTGCGTCCCGGCGACCTCTATGACAACCCCATCGAGCTCGACATCCCGAGCTTCGCCCTTGCCGTCATGTGCCCTGAGGAGGACAACTAATGACCGATAAGACCGCCGCATCCATCCAGGCAGAGCGCGCCGCGCGTCAGGCGCTCGAGCTCAAGCAGGAGGGCGCCGAGCTCTCCCCGGCGCATCGCACGGACTTCTCGCACGCGCACCTGCGCCTCGGCATTGACGTGGGCTCCACCACCGTCAAGCTCGCGGTCATCGACGACAACGACAACCTCGTCTACGCCAACTACGAGCGCCACCACACCGACATCCGCGCCACGGCCAAGGAGCTCTTCGCCCGCGCTCGCCGCGTCATCGGCGCGGCGCCCATGCGCGTCTCCATCACCGGCTCGGGCGGCATGCTGCTCGCCAACTGGCTGGGCCTGGAGTTCGTCCAGGAGGTCATCGCCTCCAAGCGCGCGGTGGAGACGCTCATCCCGCAGACCGACTGCGCCATCGAGCTCGGCGGCGAGGACGCCAAGATCATCTACTTTGACAACGGCATCGAGCAGCGCATGAACGGCACCTGCGCGGGCGGCACCGGCGCCTTCATCGACCAGATGGCGAGCCTCCTGCACACGGACGCCTCCGGCCTGAACGAGCTCGCCAAGGGGTCCACGCAGATTCACCCCATCGCCAGCCGCTGCGGCGTCTTCGCCAAGTCCGACGTCCAGCCGCTGCTGAACGAGGGCGCGCGCCCGGAGGACATCGCCGCCTCCATCTTCCAGGCCGTGGCCAACCAGACCGTCTCCGGCCTGGCGTGCGGCCACCCCATCCGCGGGCACGTGGCGTTCCTCGGCGGCCCGCTCCAGTACCTCTCCGAGCTCCGCAAGCGCTTCTACCTCACGCTCAACCTCGATGACGAGCACATCATCGTGCCGGAGAACGCCCACCTCTTCGTCGCTACGGGCGCGGCCCTCGCCGGCGAGTCGGACAAGTACGTCACCTTCGATGAGGTCATCGCCGCGCTCGAGGGCCTCAAGGACGTCCAGGGTTCGGAGGTGGAGCGCCTCGACCCGCTCTTCGCCAGCGAGAAGGACTATCAGGAGTTCAAGGAGCGCCACGACAAGCAGGTGGTCCCCAAGGGCGACTTTGCCAGCTACCAGGGCCGCGTGTTCATCGGCATCGACGCCGGCTCCACCACGATGAAGGCCGCCGTGGTGGGCGAGGACGGCGAGCTGCTCTACACCTGGTACGGCAACAACAACGGTGACGTGCTGGGCACCGCCCGCGTCATCATGGACGACATCTACGACAAGATGCCCGCGGGCTGCACCGTCGGCCACGTGACCACCACCGGCTACGGCGAGCAGATCCTCATCGAGGCGCTCCGCGCCGACTCCGGCGAGATCGAGACCGTCGCCCACCTCCGCGGCGCCAAGGCCTTCGTCCCGGGCGTGGAGTTCATCCTCGACATCGGCGGCCAGGACATGAAGTGCCTCCAGGTCAAGGATGGCGTCATCGAGCACATCATGCTCAACGAGGCCTGCTCCTCCGGCTGTGGCTCGTTCATCGAGAGCTTCGCGGTGTCCATGAACATGTCAGTGCAGGACTTCGCCGCCGCCGCGGTGCGGGCCACGAGCCCCGTTGACCTGGGCTCGCGCTGCACCGTCTTCATGAACTCCCGCGTCAAGCAGGCCCAGAAGGAGGGCGCCACCATCGGCGACGTGGCGGCCGGGCTCTCCTACTCCGTCATCAAGAACGCGCTCTTCAAGGTCATCAAGCTGCGTGACTTCGACGAGATCGGCAAGTACTGCGTCGTCCAGGGCGGCACCTTCATGTCCGACGCCACCCTGCGCGCGTTCGAGCTGCTCACCGGGCGTGACGTCATCCGTCCGGACATCGCCGGCGCGATGGGCGCCTACGGTGCCGCCCTTCTCGCCCGCGACCGTGCCGGCGCGTACGGCACCTCCGCGCTGCTCTCCCGCGAGGAGATCGACAACCTCAAGGTCAAGCACACCAACGTCCACTGCGGGCGCTGCTCCAACAACTGCCTGCTCACCATCAACGACTTCGGCGGCGGCCGTCGCTTCATCACGGGCAACCGCTGCGAGAAGGGCGCCGGTGGCTCCAAGGCCAAGAAGAACGACGCCCCCAACCTCTTTGAGTTCAAGAACAAGCTGCTCTTCGACCGCCCGGTGCTCGACCCCGAGGAGGCCCCGCGCGGCACGGTGGGCATCCCCCGCTCGCTCAACATGTACGAGAACTACCCGTTCTGGCACGCGTTCTTCACCAAGCTGGGCTTCTCGGTGGTGCTCTCCGACCAGACGTCTGCGGCCACCTATGACGCGGGCATCGAGTCCATGCCGTCCGAGAGCGTGTGCTACCCGGCCAAGCTCTCCCACGGCCACATCATGAACCTCATCCAGAAGGACCCGGACTTCATCTGGATGCCCTGCATCCGCTGGGAGCGCCAGGAGGACGACGGCGCCACCAACCACTACAACTGCCCGATCGTCATGAGCTACCCGCAGGCGCTGGGCCTGAACGTCGACGAGCTCGGCCAGGGCTCCAAGGTGGAGTATCTCTCGCCGTTCATCCCGTACGACAAGAAGAAGGAGCTCAAGCGTCGCCTCTATGAGATCATCTCCGAGCAGCGCGAGAAGGACGCCGCCGAGGGCCGCGGCCGCGTGCGCGGCGAGCACATCACCCGCCGGGAGATCGACGAGGCGGTCAACGCCGCCTGGGAGGCCGACCTCCAGTTCAAGGACGCCATGCACCGCGCCGGCGACGAGGCCCTGCGCTGGATCGAGGAGCACGACGCCCACGGCATCGTGCTGGCCGGCCGCCCGTACCACAACGACCCGGAGATCAACCACGCCATCCCGTCGCTCGTGCACTCCTTCGGCTTCGCGGTGCTCACGGAGGACTCCGTGGCCCACAAGATGGCCCCCGAGCGCCCGATTCGCGTGATCGACCAGTGGATGTTCCACAGCCGCCTCTACCGTGCCGCGCGCTTCGTGGCGTCCCGAAACGACCTCGACCTCATCCAGCTCTTCTCGTTCGGCTGCGGCCTTGACGCCCTGACCACCGACCAGGTCCAGGAGATCCTCGAGGCCTCCGGCAAGATCTACACCGTCCTCAAGATCGACCAGGTGTCCAACCTGGGCGCGGCGCGCATCCGCATCCGCTCGCTCATGGCCGCCCTCTCCGAGCAGCGCGAGGAGCTGCGCCGTGAGGCGAGCCAGGGCAAGGTCCGCGAGGTCGAGCCCGTGGGCGTCCACATGGCCGACGGCTCGCTGGAGCGCGCCCGCTCCACGCAGGAGGGTCGCGTGCCCGTCTACCGTGAGGCCGCCAGTGCCGCCTTCGAGAAGGTCCGCTACACCGAGGACATGCAGAAGGCCGGCTACACCATCCTCGTGCCGCAGATGGCGCCGATTCACTTTGACCTGCTCGAGGAGCTGCTCAAGAGCGCCGGCTACAACGTGGTGCTTCTGCCCTCCGTGGACCAGGGCGCCGTCGAGGCGGGCCTCAAGTACGTCAACAACGACATCTGCTACCCATCCATCCTGGTCACGGGCCAGATCATGGAGGCGGTCCTCTCCGGCAAGTACGACCTCAGCCGCACGGCCGTCATCATCACGCAGACCGGCGGCGGCTGCCGAGCCACCAACTACATCGCCCTCATCCGCAAGGCGCTCAAGGATTCCGGCCACCCGGACATTCCGGTGATCTCCCTCACCGCCGCCTCCGGCCTGGACGAGAAGAACCCCGGCTTCAATATCTTCAAGGACCCCTCGCTGCTCATGAAGGCCGTGAACGCCCTGCTCTACGGCGACCTCATCATGCAGCTGCTCTATCGCGTGCGCCCCTACGAGGCCGAGCCCGGCGCCGCCGACGCGCTCTACGACCGCATGATGGCCGAGGCCAAGGGCGTCCTGGTGGCTGGCGGTCGCAAGCGCTTCTATGACCTCTGCCAGCGCACCGTCGACGCCTTCGAGGCCCTGCCGCTGGTGAACGACCGCTCCAAGCCTCGCGTGGGCGTGGTCGGCGAGATCCTGGTCAAGTTCCACCCCACGGCCAACAACCAGGTGGTCAAGGTCATCGAGCAGGAGGGCTGCGAGGCCAACGTCCCGGGCCTGGTGGACTTCTTCCTCTTCGGCATGACCAACGCCATCAACACCAACAAGGAGCTCGGCACCAAGGCGACGAGCCGTGCCACGCACATGGCGGGCATCAAGCTCATCGAGGGCCTGCGCGAGCCCATCAACAAGATGCTGGAGAAGACCACGCGCTTCCAGACCTACCCTGACATCTTTGAGCTGGCCGCCAAGGCCGAGCAGGTGCTGTCCCTGTGCAACACGATGGGCGAGGGCTGGCTGCTCACGGCCGAGATGTGCGACCTCATCGAGACCGGCACGCCCAACATTGTGTGCTGCTCGCCGTTTGCGTGCCTGCCCAACCACGTTGTGGGCAAGTCCGTGATCAAGCGCCTGCGCCAGATGCACCCGGAGAGCAACATCGTTGCCGTGGACTACGACCCGGGCGCCTCCGAGGTCAACCAGCTCAACCGAATCAAGCTCATGATCTCCGTGGCCAAGGAGAACTACCGCACCAACCGCGAGGGCGGCTTCCGCCTGGAGAACCCCGCTGACCCCGTGACCAACGACGCCGTGGCGCCCTATACGGGCAGCACGCGTTTTGAGGACAGCGTGGCCCGCGGTGACGGGAGCTCCTGCGGAGTGGGCTCGCACGGCGGCTCGGGCATCCAGCTCACCCCTGAGCAGCTCGCCCAGATCGAGGACGCCAAGCGTAAGGCCGGTGTGAAGTAGCCGTCAGCGCCATCGACGCTCTGCTCGCCCGCGTCTCGGGGTCGTCCGGGGCGCGGGCGTTTTTCTGCCGCGCGACCCCGCCCGAGGCGCTCGCCCCGCTTGCCCTCTTGTCCGCCGCGCGCAATCCACGTGCCGCCCCGCCCGAGGCGAGCATGTGCGGCCTGCCCCTGCTAGTCTGGTGCCACGGAAGGCGTTGCGAGGACAGGGGAGGACCCATGGGCGAGAAGAGCTACGAGCTTCGGCCGGAGGTCGCGGTTGCGGCTCCGGCGCGTACGGCCGACGGCTACGAGGAGATCGTTTGCGAGCTGCGAGCGCGCCTTTCCGAGCTGGGCGCCCCCTCGCCCGTCCTGGCAGTTGAGTGCTATCCCGGCGTCGACCTCGCCGAGCTGCGCTCCCAGCTTGTTGGCCCGCTTGCGCCGGCCGTCGCGCTTGTGGCGGACGACTACGCCTGGGAGCCCGAGCGGCTGGAGGCCCGTATTGCGGACACCCTCACGGACGACCGCGTCTTTGGCGTCATGTCCCATTACACGATTGACCAGTTCTTTGACGACGAGCTCGTCGCGCGGGCCCGCGCCGACCTGCGGGATGCCCCGGCAGGGCTGCGCGTGGTCCTAGGGACGGGGGCGACCCTGCTCTGCGAGCCGGACCTGCTCGTCTACGTGGGCCTTACCCGCTGGGAGATCCAGCTGCGCCAACGCGCGGGAATACCCAGCTGGCGCGCGGACAACGCGGACGAGGACCAGCTGCGCAAGTTCAAGCGAGGCTACTTCTTTGAGTGGCGCATGGCGGACCGCGCCAAGCGGGCGCTCTTTGATCGCATGGACTACGTGATTGACGCGAACCGTCCCGGGCGCCCAACTATGGTGGACGGCGCCGGCTACCGCTCGGCGCTCGCCGAGGTTGCGCGACGGCCTTTTCGGCTGGTGCCGTACTTCGACACGAGCGTATGGGGCGGTCACTGGATGCAGGAGCGCTTCGGGCTTGACCCGGACGCCCCCAACTTCGGCTGGGCTTTCGACGGCGTGCCCGAGGAGAACTCGATCATCCTGCGGTTCGGGGTCACGCGCGTGGAGGTGCCGGCCGTCGACGTGGTCTTTCGAGAGCCTGACGCGCTTCTCGGCCCCCTTGTCCACGCCCGCTTTGGCGCGGAGTTTCCCATCCGCTTTGACTTCCTGGACACCATGGGCGGGCAGAACCTGAGCCTGCAGGTCCACCCTCTTGTGGAGTACGCGCAGGACCGCTTTGGAATCCACTACACGCAGGACGAGAGCTACTACATCCTGGACGCCACGGAGCGTTCGTGCGTCTATCTTGGCGTTCGTGACGGCGTCGAGAAGGACGAGCTCATGGCTGCCCTGCGCGGCGCCCAGGAGGGCGGCGCGCCCTTCGATGACGCGCGCTACGTCAACTGCGTTCCCGTGCGCAGGCACGACCACGTGCTCATCCCGGCGGGCACCGTTCACGCGGCCGGGCCGGACACCGTGGTGCTTGAGATCAGCGCCACGCCCTACATCTTTACGTTCAAGCTGTGGGACTGGGGGAGGCTTGGCCTGGACGGGCGCCCGCGCCCCGTCCACCTTGACCATGGCGAGTCCAACATCCAGATGACGCGGGACACGACGTTTGTGGAACACGAGCTGGTGTCGAGGTATTCCGACGGGCCTGTCCCACGAGAGGAGCGCACGGGGCTGCACAGGCTCGAGTTCATCGAGACGCGTCGACACTGGTTCGAGGACGCCGTCGAGCTTGAGTGCCACGGCAGCGTGAACATGCTCAATCTCGTGGAGGGGGTCAGTGCGCGCGTCGAGCCCGTCGACGGCGGGCCTGCGCTTGAGGTCCACTACGCGGAGACCTTCATCGTGCCTGCGAGCGTGGGGCGCTATCGCGTGGTGAACACGGGCGGCGGCGTCGCGGCCGTCATACAGGCCTACGTGCGCGGCGCGGAGTAGGGCAGGCGCAGGCATCCTTTCCTGCCGAGCTTCGCTATCATCTGTCCCTGGAAATCAACGAGAGGGGCGTGTATGACGAAGCTGGTCTTTGTGGACATGGACGGGACGTTCCTCTCGCCCGACAAGACCATCTCGAGGAAGAACCTGGCGATTCTAGACGAGGCTGCGGCGCGTGACGTCCAGTTTGTGCCCTGCACCGGTCGAAACGTCACCGGCGTCCCGCGTGAGCTGGCGGAGCACCCCTGCGTTCGGTATGCGATCTGCTGCAATGGGGCCCTGATCTATGACGTGCGCACCAACGAGGTCCTGCGTGAGGTGGCCATCGAGCGCGAGCTCGTGCGCTCGCTCTACGAGGACGTGCGTGCGCTGGACATCACCTTTGACCTCTTTGCGGACGGAACCGTCTACGCCGCGGCGGACCGCTGGCACGTTCTGGACAAGATGGCCATCGATCCGGCGAGCCTGAAGCAGGTCAAGAGCGTCCGGACTCGCTGCGACGAGCCTGTCGACAAGCTCATCGAGCGCGTGGGTTCCATCTGTCGCATCAACGTCTTCTATCTGGACGGGGCTGGCGCGCAGGGCGTGTGGGATGCCGTAGACGCGCGTCCGGAGCTCATCCGCTCGAGCTCGCTGCCGTGCAACGTCGAGATCACGCGCGCCGAGGCGCACAAGGGCGCTGGGCTGCGCTGGCTCTGCGAGAGGCTGGGCGTTGACGTGTCTGACACCGTGGCCTTCGGGGACTCGGACAACGACCTCACGATGCTCAGGGAGGCCGGTGACGGCGTGGCGATGGGCAACGCCAACGACGCGTGCCGTGCCGCGGCCGATCACACGTGCCCGAGCTGCTCGGATTCCGGCGTCGCGCGCTACCTGTGCGCTCTCTGGGCCTAGCGCTGCCGGCCGTCGCGCTCAGCCCAAGGGGGTGCCTCTCCGCGGGGCTTCTCTGTCTTGTGTTAGGTGAGCGTATGGCGATGCCCGCGCGCCTTCTCGCCCGCCCTGCGCTAGACTAGCAGGCGATAAGAACGCCAAACTCCAGGGAGGCACCATGCCAGCATCTGACGTCCTCGAGCGCTTCCTGCGCTACGTGCAGGTGGACTCGCCGTCTGATCCCAATCACCTTGACCAAACGCCCTCGACCGCCTGCCAGCACGACATGGCCCGCCTGCTTGCCGAGGAGCTCGTCGGGCTTGGCTGCGCGGGTGCCCGCGCGGACGAGCACGCCTACGTCGTCGGTACGCTGCCCGCGAGCGCCGGCTCCGAGGATGCGCCGGCCCTCGTGCTCTGCGCGCACATCGACTCCTCGCCGGACGCGCCCGCTCACGGCGTCAAGCCCCACGTGGTCCGCTATGAGGGCGGCCCCCTCGTGGCCGGCGTCGTGGACGGCGAGGTTGTCCAGACTACCCCTGAGCAGGTCCCGGACCTTGAGCAGTTCGTGGGCCAGGACATCGTCTGCTCGGACGGCTCCACCCTGCTCTCCGCTGACGACAAGGCCGGCGTGGCCGAGATCATGGCGCTCCTGGCCCGCCTGGCGGCCAATCCCAGCCTGCCGCACCCGCGCATCGTGGCGGCCTTTGTCCCGGACGAGGAGATTGGCCACGGCGCGGCCCTGCTTGACGTGGAGTCCCTCGGCGCGTGCGGCGGCTACACCGTGGACGGGGGCGCTCCCGGCGAGGTCAACTACGAGTGCTTCTCTGCCTGCGAGGCCACCGTCACCGTGCACGGCGTGATGGTCCACCCGGGCAGCGCCAAGGACGTGATGGTCAACGCCATCACCGTTGCCTCCGAGTTCCAGCAGATGGTCCCGGCCGCGGAGCGTCCCGAGCACACGGCCGGCCGCGAGGGCTTCTACCACCCCACGGACATCTCCGGCACCGCCTCGGACGTTACGCTCACCTACATCCTGCGCGACTTTGACGCCAAGGACTTCGACCGCCGCGAGCAGACGCTGCGCGACATCGCCGCCTTCCTGAACGATCGATATGGCGAGGGCACCGTCACCGTTGACATCCGCCCGCAGTACCGCAACATGGCCGAGAAGTTCGGGCCGTCCGACCAGCGCCTTATCGACAACGCGTTTGAGGCCGCGCGCGAGATGGGCCTGGAGCCGGTGGCCGTCCCCGTGCGCGGTGGCACCGACGGCGCCCAGCTCACCTTCCGCGGCCTGCCCTGCCCCAACTTGGCAACGGGCGGCTACAACGCGCACTCCGTCCGCGAGTTCGTGCCGGTGGCGAGCCTGGAGACCGTGGTGGACTACCTGGAGCGCCTCGTGGCCAAGTTTGCGACGCCCGCGGTCGCGCCCGACGCCCCCGCGGAGGCCTAGCCCGTGACCGGCGTCCTTTTCGTCATCGTTGCAGTGGTGGCGCCCCTCTCGGCGCTCCTCCATGAGCGTGCGGGCACCGTCCGCATGTCGGAGCGCCACCACAGCCACCACGACACCTATGTCGTCCCCGCGTCCTTCACGCGTTCAATCACCCTCGCGATGCTCTTCATGAGCGCGCTCGGGCTGCTGCTGGCCCTGTTCTGCAAGGCGCACGTGCTGTTTGCCCGCCCGCTCGTGGTGCTTGGGTTCTCCGACGCCTTCGTTCTGACGTGCTTCGTCATGCGCTGGGTGCTCTGCCGCTACCGCGTCTCCACGTTTCGCGACTGCATGGCCGTCACGCCGTTCGTGGGCAGGGAGGTCTGGGTTCGCTACGACCAGATTGAGCGCCTCGTCTGGTCCGGCCTGCGAATGGAGTCGGGCTTCCGCACGCTCGACGTCTGGGTGGACGGGCACCGAGCCGTCCGCCTGAGGGGCATCGTGGACGTTGAGCAGATTATCATGAGCGTCGACCGCTTCGACCTCCTGCCTCGCACCGCCTAGCCCACCGTCCGTGCCCCTCCCGGCCCACCGTCCAAGAAGGGACCTTCCCGTGATCAAGCTCGTCCTCTCAGACATGGACAACACCCTGGTGCCCTTTGGCGCGCGCCATGCGAGCCCGCGCACCATCGAGGCAATCCACGCCGTGCTCGACGCCGGCGTGCGCTTTGGCCCGGACACCGGTCGCGACTACGTGGAGCTCATGCGCTTCTTCAAGATGGACGAGACCTGCTTCATGACGGGCATCTTCTCGAACGGCAAGCGTGTCCGCGCCGACGGTCGCTACGTGCAGACCACCCTTATCGACCATGACGTCCTCGTGCGCATCGACCAGGTCCTGCGCCCCGAGAAGGGCATGTTCCTCGTCTGCTACCCGGCCGAGACCAACCTGTTCAACCCGGCGTACGGCGTGGGCGTGTCCAGTGCGGAGCTTGCCGTCTTCGAGGCGCGCACGAGCTTCAACGGCGGCACGGTTGACGAGGTCCCGGACATCGACTTCGTGGCCGCCACCATCGCCTGCCCGGGCGGACCGGAGCGCATGGAGCGCTGCCGCCAGCTCATCGCCGAGGCGGTCCCGGAGGTGAGGATCGTCTCGCCTATCCCTGAGTGGTTCGACGTGCTCCCGGTGGGCACCTCCAAGGCCGCAGGCCTCGAGGTCCTGCTCGACGCGCTGGGCATCGGCATTGACGAGGTGGCCGTCTTCGGGGACGCGGAGAACGACCTGGAGATCATGCGCAAGGTGCCGCACTCGGTGGCCGTGGCCAACGCCAGCGACGAGGTGCTCGCCGTCGCCCGCCACCGCGTGGGCGCTAGCGCCGACGAGGGCGTGGCGGACGCGCTCGTCGAGATAGCCCGGGCAACACGCGCCGGGGAGATGCCGTCGTTCCTCCGAGACTAGGCGGCGTCAGGGCCGAGGGTCGCCGCGCGGCCTCGGCGCGGGTGCGGGGGCGCCGTCTCGCCGGTGCCCAGGAAGGACGAGAGGGGACCACATGATCAAGCTCATTGCCACGGACATGGACGGCACCTTGCTGGACGAGAACTCGGAGCTTCCCGGGGAGACCTTCGAGCTCATCCACGCGCTCGCGCAGAGGGGCGTGCGCTTTGTGGCGAGCTCGGGCCGTCGCTACGAGACCCTGCGGTGGTTCTTCTCGCCGGTTGCGGACGAGATGGACTACGTGGCCTCGCTCGGCACGCAGGTCTATGCCGACGGGCTCCTGCTCGACCGCGAGGTGTTCTCCACCATCTCCGTGATGCGCCTCTTTGAGACCTGTCACCTCTTCGACTGCCTGCACCTGGCGCTCTACGACGCAGAGAACACCTACCTCATGAACGACTTCAGCGCCTACCTGCGCGAGCTTGACAAGGACCTTCCCAACGCCCGTCGCGTGGACGACCTGCCCTCGCCGGACGTGAGCATCATCAAGGCCGCCGTCTGCTGCGACCAGCCCGACCAGATCATGGACATGGCTTACGTCCTGGAGCGCGAGCTCGGGGACTGGCTCACCTTCCTGCCGAGCGGCTCGCGCTGGATCGACGTGGTGCCACGTCACGTCAACAAGGCCACGGGCCTGCAGCAGGTGCTGCACTACTACGGCATCGACCCCGCTGACGTGGTGGCCTTCGGCGACTCCATGAACGACTACGCGATGCTGCGCTACGTGGGCCACCCCTACGTCATGGAGAACGCGCGCTACGCCGTCAAGCAGGTGGCGCAGCGCGTCATCGGGACCAACGCCGCACACGCCGTCCAGGCCGAGATGCGCAAGATCCTGGAGGGGCTGTCCTAGATGGCCCGCTCGTCTCAGATGCCGGGGCGCGGGCCTCGGGGGCGGGGAGGAGCGCCCCGCCCGTCGGGTGCCTCCCTTCTGACGAGGAGGGCCGCCCTGGGCGCCGCGCTGGCCTGCGCCGGCGCCTGCTGTCTGGCCGCCTGCTCGGGCGGGGACGAGGGCGTGACCACGGAGCCCGCCCCGACCAACCCCTCCGAGGACAAGCTCGGCGGCAAGCTCGTGCTCTACACCTCCTGCACTGAGAGCCTGATAAACGCCGTGGTCCCCGCCTTCATGGAGGACTCCGGCGTGGCGGTGCGCGTGGTGCGCGGCACGATCGGCGAGCTCCTGTCGCGCCTGGGGGAGGAGCTCGCCGCCGGCGAGCCGGTGGCCGACGTGCTCTGGGGAGGCGACGCCAGCTGGTACGTCTCCGACTCCGGCGAGAAGGGCGGTGCCGCCGCGGGGGAGTCCGGCGGCTCTGCCGCGGGGCTCTTCCAGTCCTACGTCTCCGCGGAGAACGCCGCCGCGCGCGAGGGCTGCGGCAACGTTGCCGGCATCGCGACGCCGGTGACCCGCGAGGTGACCGTGATCGCGGTGGGCGACTCTACGGGGGCCGGCGCGGCGTCTTCCGTGGGGGACGGGGCTGCGACAGACGCCGGCGCCGCGACCTCGGACTCCGGCTCCGATTCGCACGTAGTTGCGGAGTCCAGCTCGGTTGCGGGCGCGGTTTCGACCGAAGGCGCGGGCTCGACCGAAGGCTCGGACGCCGCCTTCGTGCCTGCCAGCTACGTCGACCTGGTCGACCCCAGGCTTGGCGGTCCTGTGGCCCTGGAGCGGCCGGAGGACAGCGCGGTGGCGCTCGCGCACGTGGCGGCAATCGAGGCGGGGCTTGGGACGGAGGGCGCGGACGCGCCCTGGGCCTTTGCGAGGGAGCTGCTTGCCGTGGCGCAGGAGGCCTCCGGCGACGAGCTCGGGGACGGCGAGGCGGCGCTGAGCTCCGTGCTTGAGGGTGACGCCGTGGCGGCCCTCTCCTCCGAGCAGGCCTGTGCGGCACTCGCCGCCGAGGGGCTCGGGGTGAGCGTCGTCTATCCTGCCGAGGGTGCCTTCGTGGCCTGCGGGTGCACGGCAGTGGTGCGCGACTGCGCCCACCTTGCCCAGGCGCGGGCATGGGTCGACTTCGTGTGCGGCGAGGGGTGCCAGCGCATCCTCTCCGAGCAGGCCTGCTCCCGCCCCGTCCGCGAGGGCGTGGGGGACCCGGCGGGGCTGCCAGAGGTCGGGGCCCCGCGGGAGGTTGCCCGCGAGTCGCTTCTCGCCACGTGGGAAGGCGTGCGCGACGGCAGCTGGCAGCCTACGTCTGCCACGGAGCCTACCTCGGTGGAATAGCCCAGAAAAGGGGAACAATGAGGGTGACGAGACACGGCGGGTCTGCGGAGCGCGGGGACGGGCGGGCTTGGCGCCACAACGTGGAGGGAGGCGCATGATGAGGCCAAGGGCGCGGCGGCAGCCACTCTATGACCAGCTGGTCGACACCCTGACCGAAAGGATTGAGCAGGAGTACCGTCCCGGCGACCTCCTGCCCTCCGAGCGCGAGCTCTCGGAGCACTATGGGCTCTCGCGCACCACGGTCCGCCTGGCACTGCAGGAGCTTGAGCGGCTCGGCATGGTGGTGCGCCAACACGGGCGCGGAACCTTCGTGGCCGACCGCTCCGCGCGGGCCACCAACCTCTCCCAGCTGTACAGCTTCACCGGGCAGATGCGCTCGATGGGGCGCGTCCCCGAGACCACCATCCTCGAGTTCTCCGAGATGGACGCCGACAAGCAGCTCGCCGAGTGCATGGGCGTTCACCTGGGGGACCGTCTCTTCAGGCTCAAGCGCCTGCGCGCGGCGGACGGCGTCCCCATGATGGTCGAGAAGACCTACCTCCCGACCTCCAAGTTTCCCTCCCTCAAGCGCCTGCTGCTCGACAGCATGTCGCTCTACGAGATATTCGAGAACGTCTACCACGAGAGGATTCGCATGGCCGAGGAGGAATTCTTCGCCAGCGTGGCCCGCTCCTCAGACGCTCACCTGCTCGGCATCGTCGAGGGGGACCCCGTGCTCGACCTCGTCCGCACCGCCTACAACACCAGCAACGAGATCATCGAGTACACCCTGTCTGTGGCGCGTGCCGACCAGTTCAAGTACAAGACCGTCCACCGGCGCCTTCCGTAGGGGGTGGCGCTGGGCCATGGCCCCCCGTCGAGCTCTTCGCCGCATGACCGCCCCCGGAGATTTGGTGTCCGTCCGTACGACTCGTGCAGGTGGGTACCCTTGTATATGACATCGTGTGTGAAGGTCCATTTGACGCCGGGCTCGCCCGGCATACCGTTAGGAGTGACGTCATGAGCACCTTTGCCATCAAGGCGGACCGGTTCGTGCTTGCCGGAGCCACCATGCAGGGCGGCTACCTCACCATCGAGGACGGGAAGTTCGGCGCATGGTCGGCCGAGGCGCCCGCGGGCGTTGCGGTCCATGACCTCACGGGCTGCATCGTAGGCCCGGGCCTGGTTGACACTCACATTCACGGCTTCTTTGGCCACGCCACCACCGACCGCAGCGCCGAGGGCATCAACGCCTCCAGCGTGGAGCTTGCGCGTCGAGGCACCACGGCCTGGCTGCCCACCACCTTCACCGAGTCCGTGGACGAGATCGCGGACTCCTGCGCCGCCATCGCCAAGGCCGACGAGGGCCGTGACAAGGACTTTGTGGGCGCGCGCATCGCGGGCATCTTCCTGGAAGGGCCGTTCTTCACCGAGGCGCACGTGGGCGCTCAGAACCCCGTCTATCTCATCGACCCGAGCCTGGAGGCCTTTGACCGCTGGCAGGAGGCTGCGGGCGGCCGCATCGTCAAGAGCGCCCTGGCCGCAGAGCGCAGCGGAGCCTGCCCGTACTGCGCCGCGCTTGCCGCCATGGGCGTGGTGACCGCTATCGGCCACTCCGACGCCACCTACGACGAGGCCGTTGCTGCCGTCAACGCGGGCGCCACCTGCTTCGTGCACACCTACAACGGCCAGCGTGGCCTGCACCACCGTGACCCGGGCGTGACCGGGACCGCCATGACCACCAACGGCACCTACGCGGAGATCATCTGCGACGGCCGCCACGTGGTGCCCGCCGCCATCAAGGCGCTCGTAGACGCCAAGGGCTGGGAGCACACGGTGCTCATCACGGACTGTCTGGGCTGCGGCGGCCTGCCCGACGGCGACTACATGTCCGGCGGCCTGCCCGTCGTCCTCAAGGACGGCCTCTGCTACCTCCGCAACGAGGATGGCACTTCTGGCAACATCGCAGGGTCCGTGCTGACGCTCGCCCAGGGCGTCAAGAACATGGTGGACTGGCAGATCGTTACCGCCGAGCAGGCCATCCGCATGGCCTCCGAAGTGGCGGCCCGCTCCGCTCGCGTGGACGACCGCTTCGGCAAGATTCTCCCTGGCCGCGATGCCGACCTCACGGTCTTCAACGCGGACATGACGCTCGCCACCACCTTCGTCGGTGGCGTTGAGGTCAAGTAGCCGCTGAGCTGCTGCGGCCGGCTGTCACGACCCACGCGGCGAGAAGAACCATCGGGCGGGGAGGGCTTCCAGGGAGTCCTCCCCGTCGTGGTATAGGGGCGATGTGGCGACGGGGCCTGCGCGCCGGGGCGCTGGCCAGTGCTAGCTGGGCGACCCTTGCGCTTGCCGACACTGCCGCAGCTGCGCTTCCCCGCCGGCTGTCCGCGTTCCTGCCTACAGGTAGAACTCGCAGCCCTTACGCTCGGAGCAGGCCTTCCGCAGCGCCAGGCCGGCGGCCTTGAGCAGCGCACCGTTGAGCTTGCGCGCCCCCTGCGGGCACTCGCTCACGCAGCGCATGCAGCCGATGCAGCGCTCGGCGTCGGTCTTGCGCGGGTTGGCGGGGTCAATGGCCTGCGCGGGGCAGCGCCGCGCACACAGGCCACACGCCACGCAGGAGGAGTCTCCCTTGGGGACCATCGTCGAGGAGCCTGCATTCTTATAGGGGCGGTTGCCCGGGACGCCCGTCGGAGCGGTCGCGGCGTCTGGCCCCGCGAGCTTCTCGGCAATCCGGCGCGCAAAATCCTCCAGCTCGGCACGGTCCGTGCCGTCCGGCCGTCCCGTGGCGTACTGGTGCAGGATCGAGTGCTCGGCCACCGCCGCCAAGGCCGCGACCTCGTGGAACCCCGCCGCACGCGCTACGTCCTCCAGCTCAACGAGCGTGTCCTCGTAGGCGCGGTTGCCGTAGACGCACACGAGGATCGCGCGAGCACCGTGTCCGCTTACCCGCGCAAGGCGCTCGGCCGCAAGCGCCGGGACGCGTCCGTCGAACGACGGCACGGCGATGACGGCCACGTCCTCCTCGTCAAGGCGTATCGTCGAGAAGCTTGCGTGCGGGTCGGTGAGGTCGATCTTCTCGCCGGGGGAGCCCAGCGCCTCCGTCACGATGTCCGCCGCCCGCTGCGTGCCGCCCGTTGGACTGAAGGCAATCTGAACCACCTGCATGTCAAGCCCCTCTCCACGATGCCATCTGATTTCATTATTTCCGTCTTGGCATTCCGTTAAACGATGCGCGGAAACGTACGGGGCAGCTTTCTGTACGGCTTTTGCAGCGCTCGCGTCAGAGGAAGGCGTCAAGAGTGGCAAGCCCCGCGGCCAGGCGCTCGGTGTGGTGCTGCATGTGGTTGCCGGGGCCCACCGTCACGTCAACCTCACAGCCGCGCTCGCGGCAGACCTGCGCGCAGGCCTCCATGTCGTCCTGTACCGTGCGCATGATGGGCGGTCCGGCCTTGCGCTCCTTCTTGCCAACCGAGAAGTACGCGTAGCGGCCCGCGCCCGCGAGGGACGCCTTACGGAGGTGGTCCACCCATCCCGGGTACCAGAGCGACCCCGAGAGGCACGCGCACGCGGAGAAGTACACATCCTGCGTAAACGCATACAGCGAGAAGAGCCCACCGAGCGAGTAACCGCAAATGGCCCGGCGCGCGGGCGCAAGGCCAAAACGCGCCTCCAGGGCTGGGATGGCCTCACAGGTGAGCTCGCGCAGCGTGGTCGCCCACGCGCACCCTTCGCCCGCCTGCCCCGTGGGCGGCCACATCCACGATGTGCTCGACGGTCCGCTTTTTGCCGCTCAGGACGCCCTGCGCGCGAGCCTTGCGCAGACCACGATCGCCGGCCTCCTGGCCAAGCTGTAGACGCCATCGGTCTGTAAATTGGGGACTGTCCCCAATTTACAGACAGCAGTCCCGCTAACGCGCAGCCGCTCCCCGGTTACGTACACTGTTGCGACTTCTATGTCGAGAAGCCCAACGCTCTGACCTGGGGCTTCTCGCCAAGCGGCGAGAAGTACGATTTTGGATTGTGTACGTAACCGGTCGGAGTGTACGTAACCGGCGGATGCGGACGGCGGGACTGTACGCACCTCGCCGCAAGGAGGCCGACTCAACCCAAAAAGGGCCGGGTCCACCTTCGGCGGCCCCGGCCCGTCAGTCTCTTCTCGCTGCGCCTACGCGCCGAGTCTCTCCTTGAGGGAAATCAGCTCGCGATAGGTGTCAGCGAAGTTCAGCGCCATGAGCTTGCAGGTCTCCGCGCTTGCCATCTGGTCCTCGGCGTGGAGCAGAAGCAGCGGCAGCGTCTTCTTGCTCTCGCCGGACGCCTCGGCCTGGAGCAGCCTCATGTGAACCTCGTGGCCGCCGTTGTACGCCTCGTCGCCCTGCTTGACCAGGTCGGCCGCCGCGTCGAAGTCGCCTTCCTTGGCCTTGGCAATCGAGTTGACGTAGCAGGACTTGGCAGTGCCCACGTAGCTGATGATCTCAAAGCAGATCTGCTCGAGCTCGTCCATGTCTTCCATCGCAGCCTCCTCGCTGGCTAGCCGAGCATCTTCTTGACGTCGTCGAGAATCTTGGCAGCGTTCATGCGACCGTAGTCGACCATCGGGATGACGGCGACGGGAACGCGCCCCTCGACGGCCTTCTCGAAGTCGCCCTTGGCATAGCCGATCTGGGGCCCAAGGAGGATGACGTCGGCCTCGTTGATGTGGTCCATGGCCTCGTTCATCGGGCGCGCCTCAATCGCGACGTCCTCGCCGCGGCTTGCGGCCTCCTTCTGCATCTTCTGCACGAGCAGGCTCGTGGACATACCGGCGTTGCAGCAAAGCATGATCTTCTTCATGGTGGTTCCCTTCCGGCCACGCACGGGTGGCCTTGCATTCCGGACGCTTGGGCGTCCGAATTGGTTTCCTGTGCCAGCATCCATTTTCGTCATGCTGGACGACAGAGGTGGAACGGGGTGCGTGCGCGGGGACGGGCACTCCTGCGAGCAGCTCAAATCCGAAGGTCGCGCGGGACGCGCGTCCGGAAAGGGCTGCCGGGGGATCGCGGGGGCCCGAGAGCCCCGCGCACGCTGAGGGGGTTAGTTCTCGGCGCTCTCGGAGGCCATCTCGAACTGCTTGCGCTGTGCGGTCTCGGACGCCTTCATGAAGGGCAGGTAGATCAGCGTGAAGATTACGAGCAGCACGATCTGGAGAATGCCGGCGCGGATGTCGCCGCCCGTGGACAGGATGCCCGAGGCGATGATCGGGGTGGTCCAGGGCACCTGGATGCAGGTGGGGTTGACCAGGCCGACGGCCGTGGCGAAGTAACCGACGAGAATACCGATGATGGTGTTCAGCACGAACGGCACCATGAGCGGGATGTTGAACACGATCGGGTAGCCGTAGATGACCGGCTCGTTGATGTTGAAGATGGCGGGCAGGATGCCGAGCTTGGCCACCTCGCGGGAGGGACGCCACTTGCCCCAGATGAAGGTGGCAAGGAGCAGTGCCAGCGTGCAGCCCGAGCCGCCCATGAGCGCGTAGACGTTGATGACGTTCATGTTGAGCCACAGGTCCGGGCGGGCGATGACCGCGTCGATGCCGCCGGCGCTGTACACGCTCGTTGCCTCGACGAGCACGATGGTGAGGATGGGCTCGACCAGCACGCCGTTGATGGTGGACTGGTGGATTCCGAGGGTGAACAGGAACACGCCGAGCGAGTAGATCAGCACGAGGCCGACGGGGTTAGTGGTGAGGGAGCGCAGCGGGGTCTGGATGAAGGTGTTGATAAGGGCGGTGACGTCGGTCTGGAAGCACGCAAAGAGAACCATCGAGAGCACACCGAAGACGCCCAGGGTGAGCAGCATCGGAATCAGGACGTTGAAGGACTTCTCGACCGCGGGTGGCACGCCCTCGGGCATCTTGATGCGCAGCTTCTCGATGCCCGAGACCTTGATGAAGAGCGTGGGCGCAAACAGGCCGATGATGATGGCGGTGAACATGCCGTTGGTGCCGGTATAGTCCGTGATGAACGCGCTCGAGACCTGAGCGGTGGTCACCTCGTCAGCCACGTAGAGCGGCGAGGAGGCGGCAAGGTTGGCGGTCACCGACTGCGGCATCATGATGAAGAAGACCGCGAGCGCCACCACCACGCACGAGACGGGGTTGTCAAAGCGCTTGTTGTTCGCGAAGCTGTAGCCCACCATGGCGCACAGCAGGATGGCCGAGATGGAGAGCGCACCCTGCGTGAGCGCGTTGCCCCAGTACTGGGCCGTGGCGAGCACGTCCGCGTTCGGGAAGAGTCCGGGGCTGCTCGGATCCGCGCTCCACAGGAACGTAAAGACCACGTTGTTGAGCAGCGCGGCGATGCCGGCGAGGATGAAGATCGGCATGATGGTGGCAAAGCCATCGCGAAGGCTGCGCAGGTGCACCTGGTTGCCGACCTTGGCGGAGACTTCCGCGAACTTGTCGAGGAAGCTTTGTCCGTTGGCCATGTCTTTCACTCCTAACTGAACTGTTGGAAACATTAGCCGTACCATCGCGCTCCCCCTCCAGGGGGACGCGTACCCGATGACCGAACCAGGGGGAGGGAGCCCGGGACCGTTCCTCCCGATCCGGACCAAGGACCTACTTCACCACGTGCGTCGTGGTGACCTCCTTGAGCCAAGCGGCTGATTTCTTGGGCCTGCGCTCGTAGTTCTCCATGAGGTCAACCTCGATGAAGCCATAGCGGTTCTTGAAGGCGTTCGCCCAGGACCAGTTGTCGATGAGGCCCCAGTAGTGGTAGCCGCGGCACTTGGCTCCGTCCTCGATTGCACGGGCGATCCAGGAGAGGTGGTCACGCACGAAGTCGACGCGGTAGTCGTCCTGGATCTGGCCGCTCTCGTCGCGGTTCTTGTACTCGCCCTCGATGCCGATGCCGTTTTCGGACACGAACCACTCGAGGTCGGGGTACTCGTCGCGGCACTTCATGCCGAAGTCGTAGATGCCCTTGGGGTAGATCTCCCAGCCGCGGCTCTCGTTCATGACGCGCTCGGGCCAGACGTAGGGCTCGGCAAAGAGCGGATTGCCCCATTCGTCGCGGTCGCGGGTCGGCGCCTGGACGCGGCAGGGCTGGTAATAGTTGCAGCCGAGCCAGTCCACGACGCCCGAGCGCAGGACCTCCTCGTCACCGGGGCGAGCCGGGACCGGCGTCCCAAGACGGGCAAGGGTCTCGAGCACGTCGGCGGGCAGGCTGCCCTTAGTCGCAAGGTCGAGCCACCAGCGTGTGGTGAGACCGTCGTTCATGCGCAGCGCCTCGAGGTCGGCCTCGCTCGGATTCTCCTTGGTGTAGGAGGGGCTGAAGTTGCACACGATGCCGATGCGTGCGTCCGGACGGAGCGCGCCCTCCTCACGCGCCGCGCGGTAGCGGGCGACGCCGAGCGCGTGTGCGACCGAGATGTTGTACTGCGCCACCACGGCCTCGCGGAAGCTGTGGTGCTGCGGGTACCAGCCGCCGTGCCAGTAGCGGTTCTCGGGCTCGACGCTCGGCTCGTTGAACGTGAACCAGTACCGGATCTCCTTGCCGAACTCGTGAAGCGCCTTCTCGACGTAGTTGGCGTACGCCTCGCAGGTCTCGCGGCTCTCCCAGCCGCCGCGGCGGAAGAGAAAGGTGGGGAGGTCGAAGTGGTAGAGGGTCACAAAGGGCTCGAGCCCCTCCTCGCGCGCCGCACGGAAGAGCTCGTGGTACCAGGCCGCGCCCTCTGGGTTGATGTTGCCGTCGGCATCGAGCAGGCGGCTCCACTGAATCGACGTGCGGAAGCTGTCGAGCCCGAGGCTCTTAAGGATGGCAAGGTCCTCCTTGTAGTGGTGCATGAAGTCGTTGCCCACGTAGGAGCCCACGCGGTTGTAGAACGCCTCGATGTCCTCGTTGGACCAGGTGTCCCACACGTTCTCAAGCTTGCCGCCTACGTTCCAGCCCCCTTCCGTCTGCGGACCGGACATCGCCGCTCCGAAGAAGAAGTTCTCGGGCAGGGTCAGTTCTGCCATGACGCCTCCTTTTCCTCGCTCCTTTTCGCGCGTCTATTTGTCGCGCTTTGTTGATTAAATTGTAGCGCTTTTATTTTCTCTATGTAGCGGATTTATTGCCGACAAAGACGGAGACAAAGGAAGATAATGGATTACGTCAGACGAGAACCACGTCGATGAGCTGGGGATTCACGGACGACGAACCCGACGGGCCCTCTGGGAAACAAGCTCGCGCCCTCTTGCCTGACCGCCAAAGCAAACCGTTCACGGCCAAAAATAGACCGTTCGCGGTGAGCGCCGAGAACCACAGAAAGCACGAGGGAGGCCGCCATGCTCAAGTACGAGACGATTGCCCAGGACATAAAGAACCGAATCGAGAGCGGCGACCTCGCGCCCAACGACAAGCTGCCGACGGTCGTGGACCTCTGCGACCGCTACGGCGTGAGCAAGATCACCGTCAAGCGCGCCTTCGAGATCCTCACCGAGAAGGGCCTCATCGCCAGCAAGCGCGGGTCGGGCACCTACGTGAAGAACACCACCGAGCTCTTTGACACGGGAACCGTCGACCCGCTGCTCGTGGGCGAGGACGGCGCGCGGGAGGACGCGTTCGGGTTCACCCGGTCCGACCAGCCGATCGGCTTCACCGCCTCGCACAGCGCGCGCGGGAGGAGCGTGAGCTCGGTGGTCTACGACTTCTCGGTCACGAACCCGCCCGAGAGCGTCGCGCGGCACCTGAGCATCTCCCCCGACGACTTCACCTACTACTTCTGCCGGGTGCGTTGCCTTGAGAACGAGCCGATTACGATCGAGTACACCTACATGCCGATCGACGTAACGCCCGGCCTCAAGCGCGACCAGCTCTACCACTCCGTCTATGCGTTTGTGCAGGACACGCTCGGACTGAAGATCTCGAGCTTCCATCGCATCATCCGCGCCGTGGGCGCAACCGAGGAGGAGGCCGGGCGCCTGCGGCTCGATGCGGGCGCCCCCCTGCTCGAAATCTCCCAGGTCGGCTTCCTCGACGACGGGACACCCTTCGAGTTCTCTGTCGCATGCAGCAACGGCAAGCGCTCCGAGCTGCGCGACGTGAACGTCATATAGGCAGAAGGCGAAGGCAGGAGAAAGACATGAAGAGGCTGGCGGTTCTCGACGTAGGTGGCTCCGCAATCAAGTACTGCACCATGTGCGGTACGGATATCGAGGGTAAGGGGCAGGTGCCCACTCCCGACGGGGAAAGCCACGACCCCGAGGCGTTCCTCGAGACCATCGAGGGCATCCTTGAGCGCATGGGAGACGTCGAGGGTCTGGCCCTCTCTATGCCCGGGGAGATCGATGCGCGCCAGAAGTACATCCGGACGGGCGGTGCGCTGCTCTACAACTATGACGTTGACGTGACGGAGTGGGAGAGGCGCTTCGGTGTCTCGATCGAGGTTGAGAACGACGCGCGCTGCTCGGCGATCGCCGAGCTCTCTCGTGGCAACCTGCAGGGCGTCGACTGCGGCGTGGTGCTCGCGTTCGGGACGGGAATCGGTGGCGGGGTTATCGCCGGCGGCAAGGTCCTGCGAGGGGCGCACCTCTTTGCGGGGGAGGCGTCGAAGGTTCTCACCTCCTGGCCCGAGGATCCCCGGGACCCCATCGCGAGCGACCAGCTCTGGTCGTCCTCCTGCTCGACGAAGTCCCTCTGCCAGCGCGTCGCCCGGGCAAGGGGGGTCGACGGCTGCGACGGGAGGCAGCTCTTCGGCTGGCTCGGGGACGGGGACGAGGTCGTCTCCGGGGTGTTCCGCCAGGTGTGCGACGAGATTGCCGTGCAGATACATAACATCCAGTGCTGGCTTGATCCCGAGCGCATCTGCCTCGGCGGCGGCATCAGCCAGAACCCGCTTTTCGTAGAGGGCGTGAGGGACGCGCACCGACGCTTCAACGCCTCGTTCGGCGATGTGTTCCCCGAGACGGACATCGTGGCGTGCAGGTTCTTCAACGACGCTAACCTAATCGGCGCCTACGAGCATTTCCTTGCCATGCAGCAGTCCCGCTAACGCGCGTCCGCGCCCCGGTTACGTACACTCCGACCGGTTACGTACACAATCCAAAATCGTACTTCTCGCCGCTTGGCGAGAAGCCCCAGGTCAGAGCGTTGGGCTTCTCGGCATAGAAGTCGCAACAGTGTACGTAACCGGCCGACACGGACAGCACGGCAGTACGCACCTCGCCACAGGGGGTTAAAAAGCACCCGTCACCACTCGACTGACCTACGATTCTGTGACCCAGCGCTTGATGGCGGGGCGGGCACGATGGACCTCGCCGCCTATGATTGACAGCCCCTCGCCCAGCAGGGCACCAGGGTAGAGCCTGCGAATGTCGGACTCGCTCCTGCCCATGCCGCTCCCCTCGTTGGTGCACAGCGGCCGGATGGCCTTGCCCGTGAAGTCAAAGTGCTCGAGGAAGGCCCACACCGCCATGGGCATGGTGCCCCAGTAGTTGGGATAGGCCAGGTAAATCGTATCGTAGCCATCAAGGCTCTCCGGATAGGAGGAAAGCGCTGGGCGAGCGTCTGCCTCGAGGTCTCGCTTCGCCTCCTCGATGCAGGTCATGTGGTCATCGGAATAGGGTTCCGCCTGCTTGATCTCAAAAAGATCTGCCCCGGTGAGCCCATGGAGCATCTGCGCCGCGACCTTGGCGCTGCCCACCTCGAGCCTGCGAATCTTGCCACCTACGTAGTTCTCTCCGGCGCGCGAGTAATACGCAATCAGTGCCTGTGCCATGGAATCTTTACCGTCCCTTCAGATGTCTCGAGAATCGCGCGGAGACGCATGGGGCCGAAATCCGGCTTGCCGGTCAGGCCAGGTCGCTGCCCCTCGCTCTTAGTCCGCCGGCACGAAGGCGGAGAGGGCGGCCTCCTGCTCCTCGAGGCCGAGCGTGAAGTAACGCCGGCCGCAGTCGAGGGCGCGGACGCGCGCCATCTCGTCATCGGTGAGCTCGAAGTCGAAGATGTCGATGTTGTCCGCCATGTGCGCCGGATTGGTGGTCTTGGGGAACACAATCGTGCCCTCCTGGATGTGCCAGCGCAGAATCACCTGAGCTGGGCTCTTGTCGTACTTCTCGCCCAGCTTGGTGAAGAGCCGCTCGGCAAGCAGCCCCGCGTCGCCATGGCCCAGCGGGTACCACGCCTCGAGCACCGTGCCGTACGAGGCCAGGCGCTTCTTGAGCTCGCCCTGCTGGTAGCAGGGGTGGCACTCCACCTGCATCACCGACGGCTTGATCGTGGCGGCGTCGAGCACCTCCTCCAGACGGTCGCTTTCGAAGTTGGAGAGGCCGATCGAGCGCACCTTGCCCGCCGCGACCGCGCGTTCCATGTCGCGCCGGGCGCCCAGGTAGTCGCCGAACTGCTGGTGGAGCAGCAGGAGGTCGATGTAGTCCGTGCCCAGGCGGTCGAGCATCTTGTCTATCGCTTCGGCGGTCTTGCCCTCGCCGCACTCGCTCGGCCATAGTTTGCTGGTAATCCACGCCTCGTCGCGCGGCACGCCGCTCTCACGCACCGCCTTGCCCACGCTGCGCTCGTTCTGGTAGGCGTGCGCGGTATCGATATGGCGGTAGCCAAGGTCGAGCGCGGTGCGCACCGCGGTCTCGGTCTCCTCGCCGGCCGGCACCATGTAGACGCCGAGCCCGAACTGGGGAATCTTGTTCCCGTCGTTCAGGGTGATGTAGGTCTGCTTGCTCATGTTGCGCCCCCTTCCTCGAGGTTCTTCTCGCCCCTCATTTAACGGCGAGAAGAACCCCAGGTCGATGGACACTATTTCCCGCAGCGGCGCTTATGCCACGCTTTGCGCGAAAGAGGCGCTTTAATCCTGAAGGCGCGGCACGCCGCGCACGCCGCCGAGCACGAGCGCGCAGGCGATGTCGGCCGGGCGCTCGGGCAACACGAGTTTGCCGTCAGCTACCCAGCGCCGGTAGAGCGTGAGCGGCACCGTCTGGACGAACGTCACCAACAGGCTCGCCTCGCCCTCGGGAACACCGCCGAACGCCGTCTTGTCAAAGCTGCGCGACGCGAGCACGCCCTCGGTCATCTGGCCTTGAATCCGGGCGAACGACGGGTCGCAGGTGATGCGCTCGTACACCTCGTCCTGCCCGCACGAGAACAGGACGAACGCCCGGGTGATGGTCTCGATGTCCTCTGGAATGCGCATCTGGCCGCGCGGTCCAGATAGGCCTGCATGTACGTGCCCTGCAGCTCGGCCAGCAGGTAGTCGAGGGTCTCGTAGTAGCGGTAAAACGTCTTCTTGTTGATGCGCGCCCGTCGCAGAGCTCCCGCACGGTGATCTTCTCGTAGGGCTTCTCGAGCAGCAGTTGCTTAAATGCGTCCTGGATCGCGCCGACGGTCTTCTGCACGCGCAGGTCCTCGTTGCCGGTGAGAATCACGAGACCTCCTCTCGACTACCGCCCGAAGTGCGGCGCAATCTCGCGCATGCGCGCGACCTGGTCCACGCCGAAGGGGCAGCGGCTGTTGCAGTGGCTGCAGCCCACGCACGCGTCGGCCGTGACGTCCGGGGTGGCGTAGTGCTCTGCTGCCAGCAGCCGCACCCAGTCGAAGTCGCACGGGCGGGAGCCCTCGTAGTTCTCGCCTCCGCAGACGACCTGCTCGATCCCGCAGCCGCGCACGTTGTCGCCGCGCCCTCTCAGCCCTAGGTACCTCTCGACGTCAACGCGTCCGATGAGCGGAGCGCACATGACGCCCTTGTGGCGTGCCGGCGTGGCCAGCAGCACGGGCAGCCGCTCGTCGGCACGACGCTGGTTCTCGCAGGTGACGTTGAGCATGACGTTGTCCCAGCCCTCGCTTGCCTTGCGGCAGCCGTGCCACGGGTTCCAGATATCGTGCAT
This sequence comes from uncultured Atopobiaceae bacterium, assembly GCA_944321515.1. Taxonomy (GTDB): domain Bacteria; phylum Actinomycetota; class Coriobacteriia; order Coriobacteriales; family Atopobiaceae; genus Thermophilibacter. The sequence goes on from CALULO010000006.1 coordinate 101,304, forward strand.
GCTCCCTCAATGTGACGATGACGTCGAGCCCCTCCCAGTGTAGTTGCTGGCGAGAAGAACGACGGCGGGGGAGGCGGGCACCGTGCCCGACGGTCTGACGCCCTTCTCTCCGGGGTGGCCCCAGGTCCCGCGACCTTCTCGACGGCTGTGGCTCGCGGGCGCTCACCCCAAAAAGAACGCTTGCGCTGTGTATAGGTGTGTATATACTGTATCTATCGGACATACACAGTATGCCCGCCGGGAAGGTGCGAGGACGCTCTTCACCTTCCCAGCCGTCAAGGGAGACGTCCCGACGCGGCAGGTCCCCGAGGGGACGCCCGAGGGGAAGCAGGAAGGAAGGGTCTTGGACATCATCATCTCAAGCTCGAGCGGCAGGCCCATATACGAGCAGATCTTCGACCAGATCAGGTCGGCGATCGTCCGCGGCGAGCTCGCGGAGGGCGAGCAGCTCCCCTCGATCAGGGCGCTTGCCAACAGCCTGCGCGTGAGCGCGATCACTACGAAGCGCGCCTACGCGGACCTGGAGGCGGCCGGCCTTGTCGAGACCGTGCAGGGCAAGGGGAGCTTCGTGGCGGGAGGCAACGCCGAGCTCATCCGCGAGGAGCAGATGAGGGAGGTCGAGGGCCTTATGGCCAAGGCGGTCGAGCGGGGCCGCGCGCTCGGCCTCACCGACGAGGAGCTCGCCGAGATGCTCTCGCTGGTGCTCGAGTAGCGCCCGGAAGGGGCGCGGGACGAAGGGACGTGAACGCAATGACCACCAGCTCGGCCGGCGTCCTCATCGAGGCGCGCGGGCTCACCAAGCACTACGACGGCTTCTCGCTCGAGGGCGTGGACCTCGCCGTGGGCGAGGGGGAGGTCGTGGGCCTTGTCGGCCAGAACGGCGCCGGCAAGTCCACCACCATCAAGGCGCTGCTCGGCCTTATTGGGGTAGACGGGGGCGAGGGCTTTGTCCTGGGAACGCCGAGCGAGGACCTTGCCCGCCCTGCCGGAGCCGCCACAAAGGAGCGCGTCGGCGTCGTCTTTGACACCGTCTCCCTGCCCGGGCACCTGCGCGTCTCGGACGTGGGGCGAATCTACTCCTGCGCGTACGCCTCCTGGGACGCCGGCGGGTTCTCCCGGCTCACGCGGGAGCTTGGCCTTGCTGCCGAAAAGGCTGTGAAGGACCTTTCCCGCGGCATGGGCATGAAGCTCAGCCTTGCCTGCGCCCTCTCGCACGGCCCGCAGGTCCTCATTCTAGACGAGGCGACGGCGGGCCTCGACCCCATGGCGCGCGACGAGGCCCTCGAGCGTTTGCGAGACTTCGTGGCCGAGCCTGGCCATGCGATCCTCATGAGCAGCCACATCACGAGCGACCTCGAGCGCATCGCCGACCGCATCGTGTGTATGGACGCCGGGCGCATCGTCTTTGACCTGCCCAGGGAGGCCATCACCGACGAGGCGGGCATCGCACGCTGCCGGGCGGCTGACCTCGAGCGCGTGGCGGCGAGCGGCATTGTCCCCGAGCTGCGCTACCTGCGAAACGACTACGGCGTCGACGTTCTTGTCCCCGACCGCTTTGCGTTTGCGGAGAGCTTCCCCGACATCCCCTGCGACCGCATGACCATAGACGACTACATGGCTCTCACCCTGAAGGGCGGTGTTCGGCAATGAAGCGTGCCTACCTCATCGAGCTTGCGATCTTCCGTGACTATGGCACCCAGCTCCTTGGGCTCGGCCTCCTCGTGGCCGTTCTCATCAGCGTGGGGATGCAGACCGCCCTTGCCGCACCTGCGGTTCTGAGCTGCATGTTCTTCATGATGGGCGCTATGGGCGCCGCGGCTTACGACGAGCAGAGCGGCTGGGGCCTCTTCCGCCTCACGATGCCGCTCTCACGACGCGACGTGGTGCTCGGCCGCTACGGGGCCATCGTGACGCTGGGGCTGGGCGGCATGGCGGCTGGCGTGGCCGTTGCCCTCGTGCTTGGGGCCGCCGCCTCGGCGGGGCTTCTTCCCGGCGGGCTCTCCGAGACGTTCCGGCTCGACGCCGACCTCATGAGGGTCATGGCCCTCGTGACCGCCTTCTGCCTGCTCATTGGGGCGACCGTGGCCTCCGTGGTCACGCCCGTCTACTTCAGGCTCGGCCAGACCAAGGCGACGCAGCTCCTGCCCACCGTCATCGTCATGCTCTTCGTGCTTCCCGTGGTGTTCCTCGGCAACAGCGGCCTGCTCGACGGCGGCCTGCCTGGGCTTGAGCTGGTCTCACGGCTCCTGGACCTCCTGGGGACCGCGCAGGGCACCGCGCTGGGGTGCGCGGCGATGGTGGCGCTCTCCGCGGCGCTCCTCTGTGTCTCCGCGGCGCTCTCCCTCAGGCTCTACGAGACCCGGGAGCTCTGACGCACGGGCCTGCGCCCGAGGGCCACGTCAAGGGCGACGAGGGCGCAGGCCACGAGCGAGAAGATTCCGCCGACGAGCCCCACGGACCCCAGGCCCGGCCCGCTCACGACTGCGCCGCCGACGGTCGTCCCGAAGGCGATTCCGATGTTGAACGACATGGGCTCGAGCGAGCTGGCAAGCGTGAGGGCCTTGGGGTGCCGCTGGCGGGCGATGCGCATGAACAGCGTGACGCAGGGCACCGAGACCACGTACATGCTGAGGCCGATGAGCAGGACCGGGGCAAGCGCCGTCGGCATGGAGGTCCCCACGAGCCAGAGCGCCAGCAGCAGGGCGGCCTGGACGATGAAGGAGGGGACCAGGGCGCGCAGGCCAAAGCGGGAGTCCACCCAGCCGGAGAGCAGGTTGGAGAAGAAGCACACCACGCCGTAGGCCATCAGGACGGCGCTCGTGCTGACCGCGTCCATGCCGAGGAAGCTCTCGAGGTAGGGGCTCACGTACCCGTAGAAGACGTAGACCGACCCCACGCCAAAGACAAAGACGGCCATGGTGCAGAGCGCCTGGGGCTCAAGGAGGATGGCGGCCTGCTCACGCGCCGTGGCGGGCTCGTCGGTGTTTCCGGAGCGGGGCAGCACGAGCACGAGGGACACACCGACGACGAGGGAGAAGACAAGCGTGGCGTCCATCACGGCGTGCCAGCCGACCGTCTCGGCGAGCATCTTGCCTGCGGACGTGGCCACCACCATGGCGACGGAGAACGCCGCATAGACCACCGACACGACGAGCGACGTGCTCCCCGCCCCCACGAGCTCCGGGATGAAGGTGACTCCCACCGCCAGGAAGGCGCCGCAGACGGCCCCGAGCATGACGCGCGAGGCGAGAAGGACCTCGAAGGTGGGGGAGAGCGCCATGGCCAGGTTGGCGAGGGCGAAGATGACCGCATAGGTGACGAGCAGGGTGAAGCGGCGGAAACGGCCGGTTGCAACGGCGAGCAGTGGTGTGCACACGGCATAGGTGATGGAGAAGCAGCTGATGAGCTCGCCCACACGGGCAAGGCTCACGTTGAAGGCCTCGGAGAGCTCGGGCTCGATTCCAATGACGGCGAACTCCGAGGCACCAAGCGAGAAGCCCAGCAGGACGAGAAGCGCCACGCACAGGCGCGCATGTCCGGGAGAGACGTGCGACGCCCCCTCGCCCTTCTCGTCGGTTGTTGTCTTGTCGATGCTGGTGCTCATGTTTTCGCTCGCTCTCTCGTGGGGGATTCCGCGCGACAGTCTAGCGCAAGCACCGTGGAGGGGGCGTACTGGGACCTCAGCTGTAACGTACGGCCGAGGTCCCTCAGGCGCTGGAGATCACTGTGTTTTCCCAGCTCAGGGGCATGTAAAGAACTCTTGACAGGCGATTCACGCCCAGAGGGGCCCGATGTCGGGAACCATTGATGGTACGATGCGTCGCGATGCGGCATGGTCTGGCCCGTAGGGGCCGCGCCGAGGCGATGGGAGAGAAAGGGCATGGAGATCGGGGCACGCATACGCGAGCGCCGCACGGCGGCGGGGATGTCGCAGGACGACCTCGCGGCCCGGGTGTACGTGAGCCGCCAGACGATCAGCTCCTGGGAGAACGGCGTCAGGCAAAATGGTCTTACAGGGTTTTGCCCTGCGACGATACACTGATGATACAGTGAGACGATACGTGGTAACAGCGAAAAGTTGAAAACTCGCTTGTTTGCCGACGCAAACTGACCTAGAATAAAGATGTGCGACAAGGCGTCCGTGCAACCACGCACGCGCGGGCGTATCACATTGCGGTGGACCCGGACATTAGGTTAACCGGGCACAGCGCACCCGGGCGCGGGTGCTGCCTCTAAGAAGTCGCACGTATCGAGTCGAACTGCCCGCCCTCTCGAGAATCTGGCGAGTCCGCTCACGCGGACCTGATTCTCGAGGAGGGCGTTTTTCATGGCCATTCCCATCACACCGACCGAGGACGTCGAGTACGTTTCGCCGACTGAGGCGAGCGAGCGTGGCTACGGTTCGCGCGCGTCCATCCACCGCTGGGCACAGGAGGGCTCGATCCGCTCGATCACAGTGGCGGGTCGCCTCAGGGTCTGCGCCGAGGACTGCGAGGCCCGCATGCGCGAGAACCGCGTGATCCAGCCTCGCCGAGCCTACAACGCCGTCGCACAGCGCCTGGCGAAGGTGGCGCCCGCGTTCACCCCCGAACAGAAGAAGCAGCTCGTCGAGCTGCTTTCGAACTAGGGAGGCGGGTGATTCACATGTCTGACGAGAAGTTTCTGAGCGCGCAGAGGCCGCCCGAAATGGAAGAGGCCGCCCCCGCGCCTGCCAGCGAAATGGGAACGGCCAACACTTCCTCTGAAGTCACCGACAATATTACCATGTCGTATGGTGACGGTCAAGCTATAACCGAAGAGCATATCAACGAAATCCCGGCTCAGGAGGGCGTGGCAGCGCCCGAGGGCGGAGCCGGGGACCAGGCCCCCGTCGCGCCCTCGCGCGCGGTGTCGGTCGACCGCGACCGCCACGCGATGATGTTCGCGCGCTCCCTGCCCGAGCTCAGGCGCGCCGTCGCGAGCCACATCGCTACGGTCGTCGCGAGGCCGGGCGTGAGGGTCTTCGACGAGCTCATCGGGGCGGAGCCGGGCGAGTTCGGCGGCCCCGACGGCGTGGCGTCCCCCGCTGACTTGACGAACAGCCTCGCCCTCGTGGCCTCCGCGTTCACGAGCGAGCTCGAGCGCTGGACCGAGATCTGCAACGACCGGCGGCTCGTGAGCGTCGGGAGCAACGCCGAGAGGTCCCGCCGCCGCTGGAAGTACGACTACACCGGCCCCAACGGCATCGAGGGCGCCATCATGCTCCTGGGCTGGCACGCCAACCCCGAGAACGGCAAGCTCGTCATGGTCGCGGCGCCCACGCAGGGCTCCGACGAGATCTCCGAGGACGCCGCCGCGCAGGGCTACCTGTGGCACTTCAACGCGACACGCCACATGTGGGAGATGGCCGAGCTCGCCGACGGCCCGAACGTGATCGGCTACATTCGCCACGCCTTCGACGAGCTGTGCTTCGGGAAGGGAGACCGTCAGTTCAAGGAGTTCAGGGCCTACGTGCGCAACCACGTCGAGGTCGTGAACGTCGAGGCCATGATCAAGGCCGGCGAGGTCGATCCGTGCCTTTCGATCACGAACGGCGGCGCGAAGATCTGGAATCGCAAGACCTTCGAACTCAGCGACCCGACGGGCGACGTCCGCGAGCTCGCGTACAAGAAGACGGCCTTCGGCGTCAACATGGAGGATGACGGCACGGGGCATGCGGTCGTCGTGGACGAGCCGGAGTGGGACTTCCCCGATACCGATGGCAACATGCAGCACATCCGCGCGAGCGAGCTGTTCGCGAACATGTTCGACGAGCGTGACCGCGAGGACGGCGTGGCCATGGTCTGGCAGGTCCTCGAGCAGTTCGTTAATCGGTCGTTCACGGACCGCACGAGCCCTTACCTTTTCGGCCCGGCGGGCGCGGGCAAGTCGTTCATCGTGCGCACGTGCCAGAGCCTCTGCGGCGGCGACTTCGCCGAGCTCTCGCTCGGCGACTTCGGGAACGACAAGGCCGTGGCGACGATCCCCGGCAAGGCAGCCGTCATCGGCGAGGACAACGCGCCCGACGAGAAGATCAAGGGCACGGGCACGCGGCGATTCAAGAATGCCGTCGACCAGGGCACCGTCTCGGTCGATCCGCTCTACGAGACTCGCAAGAAGTTCGTGACCCACGCCTCGTTCATCCAGGCTGGCAACCAGAGGCCGCGCACGGACGACCGCTCCGGCGCCGTGGCGTCGCGCCTCGTCATCTGCCCGTTTACGAAGAGCTTCTACCAGGACGAGACGCACAACGAGCACGTCACCGGCGAGCTCCCGGACGACCCCGAATGGAAGCGCTGGGCCGCCCAGCAGTCGGCCATCCGCTGCAACGGCCTGTTCGGCCACTACGACATCGAGGGCAACCGCGTCCTCAAGCAGGCTCACGACGAGTTCGTGGACGCCAACGACTACGTGCGTCTCTTCATGCGTCAGCTCGCCGCCGAGCTCGACGAGGCCAGCGTGGACTGCGTGCCGATGCCGGCGCTCCACGAGGCGTTCAAGGAGTATTTCAAGGAGAAGATTTCCCAGCGGGGCGCGTCGGCCTCCTTCGACGGCGAGTTCAAGCTGTCGCTCGTCCAGATTGCCGACGAGCTGGGCTGGGAGGCTGAGCTGGACGAGCGCGGCCAGTGGAAGACCTCGACGCTACGCCGGGGCTTCTTCGAGCCCGAGCGCCTGCACGGCGTGCTCGCGCGCTACACCACCACGCGCGGCCACGACTGCGACGGCCAGGTCATCTATTCCAATCAGCGGCTCATGCGCTGGGTGAACGGCCAGGAGCTCACGGGCGACGCCCTGAACGGCTCGAAGGGTCTGCGCTACCGCTCCGTGCGCGGCGTGCTCTACCGCCGTTCGGCGCTCGAGCGCTACGAGGAGGACGGCGTCACCCCCGCTCAGGCCCACCTCGCCGAGCGCGCCGAGGAGCACGCGCGCGACTGGGCGCGAGCCACCGACGAGGGAAAGAAGGCCTACGATCGCTTCGTCAGCAGCCTGCTCGGCTACGGCTTCGGCTCCACGGCTCCCGACTTCGGCGACTTCGCCTCCTTCGGCGCCGACTTCGAGGGCACGGCCCGGGGCACCTACGGTGAGGCGCTGTCGGAGACCGGCCTGCCCTACCTGGTGCCGACCTATTGCGAGTGGTTCGAGCAGGGCTGTCCCAGCGAGGTCGTGGGCGGCAACAGCGTCGCGCCCACGATCAGCTACATGCAGGTAATTGGCGTTCTTGTTGGCCGCACGCGCTCCCGCGTCATCATCCGCGACACGCGTGCGCATTTCGAGGCCTATCTCTCGCCCTACGACCCCGACGACGACCCGACGCCCGGCCCCGGTGGCACCCCGACCTCGTCGGACGCCCCCGAGGACGTGAAAACGCCCGACGAAACCGCAGCTCAGGGCACGTGCGACGCCTCAGCGCCCGCTGACGGCGCGCACGAGGCCCCCGCGCCCTCGGGTGAGGACCCGGCCACGAACGGGCCGTCAGCGCCCGCTGAGACGCCCGTTTCGGCCGCGCCTGCGGCCGTGGAGGGCGGTGACGCGGCCGAGGAGGCCCCGGGCGCGCCCGATCCGGGCTACGAGGCGTTCCGTCGGCACGCCGAGGGCGCCGTGGAGCACTCGGGCGGCTACGTGATTTACGACGGCGGGCCCGAGGGCGCGATGGTTTGCTGCGAGGTGATTCCCGATGACGAGTGGGCCGCCTACGGCCGGCCGGTGAAGCTTCGCGGCACGGTCGAGGTCGACGGCGAGAGGTTGCCGCTGATCGACTGAGAGGCGGCCGTGCATTGACTGGACGAGATTACGAACGAGAGGAGTTAATCGTGAGTGGTGAGTTTGAGGAGCCGCACTATCGTACGTCAGTACACGCCCTTGAAGAGCGTGACGAATGTCTTAGTTTGCTCAACGGATGGGCCGACGACCTCTTCCATTTGGGAAACAATGACGCGTCGGTCCGCTGGTTTATTCGAAGCGCCCTCGCTGATGGGCGGACACCGACCATTTGCGATGTCGAAGGGTGGGTCCGGCATTACTACACGGCGATCACGCCCATCGAAGGCCAGTACTGCGACGGCACCGCCTGTAGCGAAGAAGAGCGCAACTGCCATGAGTGTCTTGGCGGCATGGCCGTTGAGAGCCACTGCTTCCTGTCCGAGTGGTTCATACGCAAGTTCGCCGAGCGCCTCTGCAAGGAAGAGGGCATCGCAGTCGAGTGACGACCCCGCAGGTCTCACGACCTGCGTGTCGATACGTCCGTTGCGGGGCCCGCGCTGCGTCGCGCGGCCCCGCCGGCGGGCGGTGAGCGAGACGAAACGACCTCAAGGGAGTGATCGAACGATGAGCGAGGAGATACACGAGGGCCCGTGGACCGCGTCACCGGACGCGACGGCGATGAAGCTCGTGGAGCTGCACCGTCGCAGCATCGAGGACGAGCCCATACCGCCCGACGCGATGGGCTACGAGGAGTTCTGCGAGCTGTGCGAGCGCGTGAACGACGAGCGGTTCCACGCGGCGGTCGCCGCAACCGGTTTCAACGGGTACAGCGGCGACCCGCTCGACCCGGAGGTGCTCGAGGTCGAGGCGGTCTACCACGCGGCGTGCGAGCTCTTGGCGCGCTTCGTCGCGGACGAGGACGGGTGCGGCAGCGGGCTCGAAGCCGCGCTGCACCTCATCCGCCGTGAGAACGAGACGTGCGACGAGCATCTGGTCGTCGGGACGATGTGCGACGGCGAGTTCCGCGCGCTCGAGGGCTTCGGTTCCCTCGAAGCCGGGAAGCACGACGGCGAGCCCGCTAACGAAACGAACGAGTAGGGAGTGAGCGAACGATGAGTGAGATCAGGATCGACGGCGCGGCGGGTGCGAAGCTCGCGCAGATGCTCGAGGCGGCGACGCCCGAGCGCGTGGGCGAGCTGAGCGGCAGGGTCGCCGAGGCCGACGCGGAGGTCGAGCTCATGCTCGAGCGCAAGGCGGCCGCCGAGGCGAAGGCGAGGCGGGCCCGCGCCCGCTACGCCGCCGCGGTCAAGGCGCGCGACGAGCTCGCGCTCGAGCTCGCGATGACCGCGAAGCTCGCCGGCGTCGACCTCGCGGTCGGCTCCGAGCCGGTCCCGGGCGCGGTGAGCGGACGGGACGCGGCGGGCGGGCCTGCGGGCGGCGAGGGCGCGGACGAGGCTCCCGCCGAGACCGCGACCGCGCGCCCGCAGGGGGCGGGAGCGCCCGGACCCGTCGTCGGGGACGGGGGCCTCCCGCGCTAGGCAGGGTGCCGCCCCGCCCTCATGGGCGGGCGCACCCGGCCCAGCCGCGACCGGCGAGCGCACATGCGCGAGGCCGGGCGGCGGCGCAAGCGCGGGGCCGGAGGCCCCGCTCCCCCGAATGGGCCCAAAGGGGTTTTGGCTCCTGCCAAAACCACCTTTGGGCGAGTTTCTGCGCTCCGCGCCGAAACTCGGGAACCGAGGCCATCAGGCCGCAGGCACACGGCGCGCAGATTCGCGCCGGATAGATTGACAGAAAGGGGGTGCGCCGACATGGCGCAGGCACTGAGCAAGGCGAGCGCGCACGTCTCTTCGGGGGACGTCGCCGAGCGCCACGACAGGCGCGAGTACGTGCCCAAGAACGCCGACCGGTCGCTCGGCGGCCGTAACGTCGTCGTCTACGACGTCGGCGACTACAAGGCGGCGATCAACGCGGAGTTCCGCGACGACGTGCTCGCGTACAACGCGGGGCAGAAGCGCGTCGAGCGGCACAAGTCGCTCGACTACTACGCCGAGGTCGCCTCGAGCGCGCAGCAGGAGCCCGTCTACGAGTTCGTGATTGGCGTCGGCAGCCGCGAGACGTGCGGCGTCTGCGACGACCCGTTCGACGACGAGGAGTACGAGGCCGCTCAGGCGGCCGACCTCGCCGACGGCGGCCACCGGGCCGACGAGTACGAGGCGACGCACTTCGACGGGCGGCGCTGGGAGCAGATGAAGGCCGAGGGTCGCGAGGACGAGGCGAGCGAGTACGTGCAGCGGCACCTCGCCAAGGGCCTCAAGGCCGAGGCGCACGACAAGGCGGTCGCGATCCTGCTCGACGTCGCCGAGGCGATCGTCAAGAACGAGCCCGACTCGAGGACCGGCAAGCGGCCGATTCCCAAGGGCTTCAAGGTCATGCAGGTCACGCTGCACGACGACGAGCCGTGCGGCACGCCGCACCTGCACGTCGCCGTGTGCCCGATCGCGGAGGGCTACACGCGTGGCATGCGCCGCCGCATCGGCCTCGCCAAGGCGCTCGAGCAGGGCGGCTACAAGGGCAAGGGCGCCATGCCGGAGCTCTACGAGCACCTACGCCAGGATGTGATGGTGCCCGTCATGAAGGCGCACGACGTCGGGCGCGAGTTCAAGAATAACCACGAGCGGCACCTCGCGGTCGACGAGTTCCAGGCGCGTCGCGACCGCGAGCGCGCCGCCGAGCGCGCGGAGAGGGCGCGCAGCGAGCTCGCGGAGGTCCGCAGCGAGCTCCACGAGGCCGAGGACGCCGTGGAGGTCGCACGCGCCGACGCCGACGAGGCGAGGCGCGAGGCGGCCGACACGAGGCGCGAGGCCGACCGCGACCTCGAGCGGGTCCACCGCGCCCGGCGCGAGGTCGACCGTGACCAGGCCCGCGCCGAGGTGGCCCTGCACGGCTACGAGCCCCCGGCGGGTGTGGAGCTCGTGCCGCCCGCCGCCATGCCGCCCGAGCTGCGCGCGCTGTGGCGCCTCACCGACGGCGACGAGGGCGACGACGCGGCCGGTGACATCCCCGGCGACCTGCTGGGCGAGGACGGCAGACCAGATCTAGACGCCGCCAACGAGCGCGTGATGGATCTCGCCGACGAGTTCGCGCGCTCGCGCGGCTGCCCCTGGAGCTACGTCGACAGGTACGGCGTCTGGCTCGTCACGCCGCCGCTCGAGCTCGTCCGCGAGCAGCCCGGCTACGAGGGCGTGAAGAGCCTGGACGAGCTCGGCGAGGGCGACCTGGAGGCGATGGCCGAGCGGCACTGGGACGAGGCGTCCCTCCGCATCGCCGACGCCCAGCTCCTCGGCCTGGACCCGACGGTCGCGCACCCCGGCATCGACGAGCGCGAGGCCGCCGTGGAGGCCGCCCGCGCCGACGTCGAGCGCCGCGAGAAGACCGTCGAGGCACGCGAGGCCGCCCTCGAGCGCGTCGTGGCGCGGAAGCGCTCCGAGGTCGAGCGCATCGACGCCGAGCTCGAGGTCAAGGGCGCCGAGTCCAGGCGCCTCGACGAGGCGAACGAGGCCAAGCGCGCCGAGGCGGCGCGCCTCGACGCCAAGACCGACGAGACGGTCCGCTGGCTCGAGGGCGCCATTGAGCACGTCAAGGAGGCCGACGCCCGCGTCGAGCAGGCCAAGGCCGACGCCGAGGCGACGCGCAGGCAGGCCGAGGCCGACGCCGAGCGCACGCGCGCGGAGGCCCGCGCCGAGCGCGAGGAGGCCCTGCGAGGCATCACGGACCGCGCCGAGGAGCGCATCACGGGCTTCCTCGGCCGGGTCGTGGGCGACGTGAGCTTCATCGCCTACCGCACCCTCAGTGTCATGGTCGAGATGGGCGTCGGCGGCGAGCGGTTCGCCTCGGCGGCGCGCACGTGCATGGACGTCATCAACGCGATGAGCGAGGACGCGATCGGCCGCCCGTTCAGCCAGACGACCGCCGGGCGCGTGCAGGGCCGCGTCGCGAGGTCGTTCGCCCGCGCGTTCGCGCGCGACGCCCGCCGCGACGCGGCCGTCCGCGAGGTCGACGACGCGCCGCAGGCGGGCCGCTCCCGCGACGACGGGCCGGGTTTCTGATGGCCGCGCGGGGCGCCTCGAAGGCGCTGACGGCGCGGTGCAGGCACGGGCCGTAGTCCGGGAGGGTGCAGTAGGAAAACGGCCCGTCAGCGGGCCGTGAGGACGGTTTAACGCGTTTTACGAGCGCAAACGCGCGTTAGTTTGAAGATGAGAGGAAGGGTGATCAACATGACAAACGAGAGGCATGGTGGGCCGTGCGTCACCAGGCGCGGACTCCTCTACGCCTGCGCGGGCGCTGCAGGGCTCGTGATCTGCGCGGGGCTGGGCGCTGTGCCGCGCAAGGCCGAGGCCGCGCCTGCCGACGGCTGGACCGATACGACGGTCGACCTCACGATTGACAACGAGGCGTCGTTGTTCTGCGGCGGGAACATGACGGTCAAGAGCTGCGTCGAGTCCGAGGGTGTCACCGTCTGCTTGGGTGACCTCACCTACGACCTTCGGAACGGCACGCGGGTCGCACGCCAGCTTTGCGCGAAGGTGGCGTGGGGTATGGGATCCGTGCCCACGCCCTATGTCGACCATCTGGTCGTCGGCGGGTCCTTCTACCATAAATGCCCCATCGACGTCGGCATCACGGGTAACGCCCGCATCGGCGGCAGCGTCGTGCGCGACCCCGGCGCAGGCGACCTGCTCAACGTCAGTGAAAATCAAGTTCAAGCGTGGATTGACGCGGGCATGAACAACGGCAATATGCCGGCATATGCCTGGCTCTATTACTACTATCAGTCCGAAGACGCAAGTGACATCTGGTACGGTTCCCGGTACGGTTTTGACAACCTGACCTTGGACCGATCGGTGCGCCGTCAGTATCAGGACGTTCAGAACGCGTGTCGCGTCCAGTCGAATCTCGGACGGGCGCCCGCGCTCACCGCGACGATCAGCGACGCCGGTGACAAGCTGGATTACAGCACCTACCTCGACGAAAAGTTGCGGCCGATGAGCGAGACGCTGCTCAACCTCCCCGTGACCGGAACCGTCTTTTACTCAAAGGTCGGCTCGATCGTCGGGCACCGTTACTGGAACGACTACACCGTCGACTCGGACGTCGACGCGTGGCTCAGGCTCGCGGGCGACGGCAAGTCGCTGCTGCAGGTGTTCGAGGTCGACGCGGCTGAGCTGGACCGCCAGCTCGCCGCGCTCGGCTGCGTGCAGTGGTCACTTGAACTCGAGGACGTTCCCGAGGACGCGAGCGTTGTGGTGAACGTGCGCGGTGAGGTCGGCGACTGGCATCCCGGTTGGTTGAACAGGTGGAACGGCAAGAAGTGCGACACCTGGATCAACGACGTCCCGTCGAGCGAGGGGTTCAAGGCGTACGTGCGGATCGCAAGCGCGATGCTCTGGAACTTCGCGGACACCTCCCAACTCACCGTCTGTGGCGCGAGCGGGACGTCGTCCAACAACGGCTGGGAGGAGAGCAACACGGGCGTCCTCATGCCCGGCACCATCCTCGTCCCGAACGGCAACGTCACCCTCGTCGGCGACACCAACGGTCACGTGCTCTGTTCGGGGGACATGCAGCTCGATATTTGGGAGCACCACAACGTGCCGTGGCGCGGGTCGTTCGTGGTGCCGACCATCAATGTCCCTGTTGAGAAGGTCTGGGAGGGCGCCGGCTACGACAAGTTCTGGCCGGAGTCGATCACGGTCAGGCTCTACGGCAACGGCGAAGAGGTCGGCTCGCTCACCCTCTCGGAGGACAACGACTGGAAGGGCGCGTTCGAGGACCTGCCCGAGGTCGACCGGTTCTGGCAACCGATCTCCTACGTCGTCCGCGAGGACGAGGTCGCGCAGTTCACGGCCACGGTCACCGGTAGCGAGACGGTCGGGTTCACCGTCAAGAACGCGCTTGTGGCCCCGCTGTACGCGAACGTCAGCATCCGCAAGGTCTGGACGGGAGAGGGCGCGGAGGAAAACATCCCCGACGAGCTCGTCGTCCACGTCGTGGGTTCCGACGGCTCCGACCGCCCCGTGACGCTCACGCAGGCGAACCACTGGTCGGCGACCATCGACGAGCTGCCGCAGCTGGACGCCGACGGTGACTGGGTCACCTACTCGCTCGACGAGCGCGATGTGCCGGACGGCTTCCGCCTGGTCTCCGTCGAGGGCGACGTCGAGGAAGGCTGGGTCGTGACGAACGAGTGCCAGAAGGGCGAGGGCGGTCTCACTAAGGAGGCCAGCGAGAAGAGCTGGCTGTAGGCGCGGAGAGATAGCGACGTAAAGGCCCCGCGAGACGACCGGTGTTTGTGCCGGACGTTCGCGGGGCCTCTTTTGCGTGTTTGGCTACTCGTCGCGTTCGGTATCGGCCTCGGCTTCGTCGCCACTCATCTCGACCGGATCCTCGGACGCCTCCTCCGCCTGCTCGGCGGCGCCTTTGCGCCCGAACTTCGCAGCAACTCTGTCCTTGGCTGCGGTGAGGGCTGGTTTTGCCGTCTCGCCCCACCACTTCTGGACGTGCGGAGCGGCAGCCTTGGCGCCCTTGACGAGCAGGAAACCGCCTGCGATAACGCCGATTATGATCGCGGCGCTCTTACCGTCGATGTCGACATAGTCGTCGTCCGACGAGGTCGTCGTGACGTAATCATCATCGTCCTCATCCTCGTCATCGACGGTGTTATCAAGGCCGAAGTTACGACGATGCGCTTCATCGCGGTGCTGGGCGACCTTTTCGGTCAGTTCTCGACGACGCTCGGGGGACACGTCTCCGATTGCATCGAGGATGCTGTCGTCCCAGCTTCGCGTTGTCCAATAGCGGTTGTAGGTTGCGTACCCGCCGGTTCCGCGATGGTAGTCGCGTTCCTCGGCGTAGGGTGCGCCCTTCTCCGTGACAGTGTAGTCTCCGGGCTCCCCCTCGAGAAAACCTTCCTTGCAGAGGAGCATATTGACTTCCTGGGCGGTCATGCAGCCCAGCTCACGTCCTATCATCCTTGCCGACATGCGACCCATGGCGACCTCCTCGTTTCCCTAGAAAACCATTATCGCACCGAATCGACCTCGACGTATTCAGCTGGCAACTGAATTGAGCTTCGTTGCTGTCTGCTAACTGCGCTCTATTCTTAATTAGATATCTCTTCTATTCTGCTAAAATATAACTTAGATATCTATAATCGCCGAGAGGAGGGTCGCCATGGTTGAAGCCGCAGCTCAGGAGGCTGAGAAGCCTCGGCGCGGGCCGAAGCCGCAGGCGCGCAAGAAGGCGCTGATCTCGATGACGGCCGCCGAGTACGACGAGTTCAGCGCATGGGCCGACGAGGCCGGGGTGACCAAGGCGATGCTCATGCACGACATGATGGGGCGCGAGCGCGAGAGGCGCGCGGCGTTCGGGAAGGGGGCCTGACATGGCCGTGAATCTGACCGAGGATCAGGCGCGTGACAAGGCGCGCGACGTTCTTGGACTGAACGGCTCGCCTGACGCCGTGGAGGGCGTCGGACAGCTGACCACCTTCAACCAGCTCGGCTTCCCGGGCATTTCGGACAAGCCGGACGGCTGGCACCTACCCCACAACCACGCCGACGTGGCGCTCGTGCTCGAAGTCAAGGCCTCGAAGGTCGCGCTCGGCGACAAGCAGGTCGAGGAGCTGCTCAAGAACGTCCGCATCGTCTCGGAGCGATACGAGCGCGTCGTGGGCGTGCTCTACAACGGCGAGGACGTCCGCGTCTTCCGTGGCGAGGACGAGGTGGACGACGCGCCGGCGTTGCAGAACAAGGAGCACTACCTCGCGCTGTTCGCGGTCGACCACATCGACAAGGAGCACATCTACGAGCTCACGGCGCGCATCAACAACTGCCTTCACGTCGAGTTCGGCATCAAGAACCTCTACAGCCGAATGATCTTCACCGCCTGCGCGCTCGTGGCGAAGCGCTACAACGCGTTCATGTCCGCGGGCATGGACTACAGCGTGTTCCACAACTCGATTCTGAGCTGCCTGAACAAGGAGCTCATCAACGACAAGAAGCAGAATCGCAAGCTCAGCATCCTCACGGACGAGTTCTCGAAGATTGAGATGAACCTCGACGTCGACAGCGAGGACGAGAAGCAGCAGGAGCACGTGAAGGACCTCATCGCCCAGTTCATCGGATGGATCGAGGAGATTTCCTCCTGTATCAACTCCGACGCATGGCGCGGCGAGGACGTCATGGGCATCTTCTTCAACGAGTTCAACCGCTACAAGAAGAAGTCCGAGCGAGGCCAGGTGTTCACGCCCGAGCACATCACCGACTTCATGTACCGAATCCTCGACGTCGATATGAACGACCGCGTGCTCGACGCGGCGTGCGGAAGCGGTGGCTTCCTCGTGAAGGCGATGTCCAACATGATTCAGGAGGCCGGCGGCCTGCACACAGACAAGGCGACGGCGATCAAGCAGAAGCAGCTGTTCGGCATCGAGCTCGACAAGGAGATTTACGCCCTTGCCTGCGCGAACATGCTCATCCACAAGGACGGCAAGACGAACCTCGAGCAGCTCGATGCGCGCTACGAGACCGCTGCGGACTGGATCGCGAGCAAGGGCATCACCAAGGTGATGATGAACCCGCCGTTCGAGAACAAGTACGGGTGCATGACAATCGTCGAGAACGTGCTCGACCATGTGCCCGCGCACACCCTGTGCGGCTTCATCCTGCCCGATAAGAAGCTCGAGAAGATGTCGAAGACCGCAAAGAAGCGCCTGCTCAAGCATCACAGGTTGCTCAAGGTCATCAAGCTGCCCGAGACGCTGTTCCCCGGAACGGGCGTGACGACGTCGATTTTCGTGTTCGAATCGGGTACCCCTCAGAAGGACCAGGCATTCTTTGCGTGCTATATGACGGAAGACGGTCTCGAGACGGTCAAGAACAAGGGTCGTCATGACGTTCATGGACGATGGGATGCTATCGAAGATTATTGGGTGCAAGTCATTCATCGTCAGAGTGGTGACGAGTCCGTTCAATGGAATGACCCTGCCGTTTGCTTGTCGTACCAAGTCCCGCAAAAGCCGTTCGAGGTCGGTGAAGAGGATTTCCTCAAGACAGCGATGGATTACCTGATGTTTCAGCAGGGCATTGATCCGAAAGCCTTTGGAGAGGAATTGCTCAAAGTCACTATGTACTCTAGTCACCTAGAAGCGAGCGATGAGTGCGTTACCGTGACCATGCGCAGAAGCGGAGCAAACAATGACAAAGATTGACATAAATCTTTGGAAGCCCTTCAAGATTGGTGACGTTTTTGAAACGGAGTTCAAAAACAGCGCGATTCAAGTTCCAACCGGCGGCTGGATTGCCTCGAAACGGTTTGAAGAGGGCGCGACGCCGCGCATCACAGTGTCGGGCATCAACAACGGCATTGTTGGCTACTACGCAGATATAGACGACGCGAACTATCGCGTATACGAGAACTTCATCAGCGTCAGTTTCCTTGGAACTGTGTTCTATCAGGCCAAACGTGCATCGCTTGACATGAAGGTGCATTGCCTCAAGCCTGTTGGAATCGAGTTGAACGAGCGTATAGCGGGCTTTTTGGTCACGTTGATTCGTCGGGCATTGGGCAGCGTCGAATACTCCGACCAAATCTCGAGTACAGTCCTACCTGATCTCGAAATCATGCTGCCAGTCACTTCATCCAATGCCCCCGATTGGGGGTACATGGATGCGTTCATGTCAAAGGTTATGCGTCAGGCTCAAAATGCGTTAGACGTATTTAAGAGCGTTCGGCCGGACGTTAAGCCGGTGAACTCTTCGAATTGGCAGAAGTTCCAAATCGGTAGCCTGTTTCGAATCGAGAAGGGGACTCGTCTCACGAGGTCAAATATGCTACCGGGAGATACTCCGTTCATCGGGGCTACGCTTGAGAACAACGGCATCACAGCCCGTATAGGCAATACGGGACACATCCACCCGGGCGGCGTGATGACAGTCGCATACAACGGCCAGAAGGCAACGGGGAAAGCGTTCTACCAGCCTGAACCGTTTTGGGCGTCAGATGATGTCAACGTGCTGTACCCCAAGTTCGAGCTCACCGAGGAAATCGCGCTCTTCCTCATCCCGCTGTTCTGGGAGGCGGGAAAACCTTACGCGTTCGACGACAAGTGGGGTAAGGACGTCATGGAAAAGACCGAGATCCCGCTGCCGGCGATTGACCCTCAAACGCCCGATTGGGACCTGATAAGCGACATGGGCGGCTCGTGGCGCGAAAGCGCGCGGCATACGCTCCGAGCCCTGTCAGCAGTTGATATGTCGTCAGAGTCAATCGGAATGGAGGCGTAGCCCTATGCGCATAGCCTGCGATAACGACCGCTTCATCCTCACCTGCAACCGCGACGAGCTCGGTCTCATCGCCGAAGGCCTGTTCGCCGTCTCGCACACGGGACGACGGTCGCTCGAACAGGGCATCCCCGACGAGTTCGACGCACCCGTGTTGCGCGAGGAGCTCTACCTGCTCGACGACATGCGCGCGCAGGTGGACGCCGCGCTCGGCTAGGCCGAGCGAGCAAGCGGAAAAGAAACCCCTGCTCAGCGCGCTGCTGAGCAGGGGTTTCGCCGTTAGGGCAGACCGTCCTCGCCGGCCTCCGTGTAGAAGGCGTACTCGGGCTCGAATCCCGGGTCGGCGTATGCCGCCTCGATCTCCTCGACGCTCATGCGGCTGACCTCGTCGGACGTGTGCTGGCCGTTGTCGGCGAGCATCCACGCCTTCGGCCACCAGCTCGGACGGTCGGCCCAGACGTTCAGCCAGTCCTCCTCGCTCACGTACTCGCCGAAGTCGTTGATGCGGTACACGCCCTCGTAGGGCTCGAACTCGTCGCGGACGCATGCCCTGAGCTCGTCGGTCACGTCGAGGACCCGACCCATGGCCTCGGATCCGATTGCGTTTCCCATGGTCATCCCTCCTGACCTCGTGAGACGATTCTCTTGATGCGCTGCGCCGCCTGGAAGCAGGCCCGCGCCTGCGTGTCCAGCCACTCCTCGGCCGCGTTCGGCCGGCGCTCGCCGCCCCTGCACCGGCGCAGCTCGCTCGGGCAGCACAGACGCTCGGCGATGTCGGCGTCGTAGATGAGGGCGCACCCGCCCCACGAGTAGTCGTGCCAGCTCGGCGCGCCGTCGAGCAGGGCTCTCTCGACGGTCCGCGCGGTGAGCTCGGTGTCCCCGTCGAGGTCGGCGAGCATGTCGAGGGCGTACGCGGTGACGCCCCGGTCCCAGGCCGACCGGTCGCGGCGGGCCCCGAGGGCGGCGATGACCTCGCTGACCAGCATCCCCGTCACCCCTTTGCGATGAGCGCGGGCGCGAGGCGCGCCATGACCGCGAGCTGCCCGAAGCTGCCGTAGCGCACGGCAGTGCCCACCTCGGCGAGGCCCTGGCGCTCGAGCTCGCGCAGGTACTTGAGGTTGTCTGTAGGGACGAACGCCCAGTCATCGCCGGGGAGCGCCTGCTCGGGCAGGTTGACCGTCAGGTCGCACCACAGGCCGTCGTCGAACTCGTCCTCGGGCTCGACCTCGTAGAGCAGGACCGCGGGGCGGCCGTTCGTTTCGTAGCGGCCGAGCGCGGGCGTGAGCGCGGGGGCGCCGGGGACGTGAATCTGGATCGTGGTGAACGTGAGCATGGCTGGCTCCTCTCTCCGATTGCCGTCGAGGGGCCGTCTGTGGCCGCGCGGGCACGCGGGGCCCTCGCGGACGTTGACGGGACGATTGAGAGCCGTTGAATGGACGCGGCGGCGATGCGGGGCGGGCGTCGCCGTTCAATGGTCGTTTGGCGGGCGCCCGAGGGGCCTTTGGGTGGACGCGAGGGGCGCGGGGCGGGGCGTGTCCTTTGATAGGCGCTTCGACGGACGCCCAACGGCGCTTTGAGGATCGGTGGACGATGAAGGGCTGTTTGCGGGGCGTTTGACGGGACGAGGCGGAAAATCGGCGGAGTAACAGCGGACTTACAGCGCTTTTAGTGCGCAAAAAATGCTGAAAAAGTCATGGCATGCTGAATGGGAATATATTAGCAAATGGTATAATTAAATCGCATAATAGCAGTTGAAACGGGGTGAACATGACAAAGACGAACCACATCCCCACCATCGCCGTCGTGAACCAGAAGGGCGGCGTCGGCAAGAGCTTCATCGCCGACGAGCTCGCGTTCTGGTGCGACCGCAACGACGTCCCCTGCGAGCTCGTGGAGCTGGACCCGCAGGGCGGCATGTCCCACGCCTCGGACGACGTCGAGGGCGCCCGCGTGCGCATCATCGACACGCCGGGCGCTCTGCGGGCCGAGCTGCGCGACGTGCTCACCGAGGCCGACGCGGTCGTCGTGCCGGTGAGGCCGAGCGAGCGCGGCGTCACGGCCACCGAGCGCATGCTCGGGCTCGTCGAGGACGTCTGCGAGGGCGCTGCGGGCTTCCTCGTGGTCAACTGCTGGAACCGCTTCCGCACGGCGCGCTCGTTCAGGCGCCACGAGGACGAGTGGGACGCCCGGGGCTGGAACGTGTTCCACGTGCCGCAGGCCGAGCTGGTCGTCCAGGCCGAGGAGACGCGCAAAAGCGTCGTCGAGCTCAACCAGCGCGCTCGGGTGTCCGTGGCGGTCGACGAGCTGTGCGGGGTCATCGTCGGGGAGGTGCTGGCATGACGGACGGAGTCAAGCATTTCGGCAAGCGGAACCGCGACGAGCAAGAGACGGTCGCCGACGCGATACGCGACGGCGCGCCGATGCCGGAGCCGAGGGCTGAGCGCACCCGCTGGCAGATGTCGCTGACGGTCGACGAGCGCAGGTGGCTCGACCGCCGATCGCGCGAGCTCGGGCTCACGCGGTCGGGGTACGTGAAGCTGCTTATGCGCGAGGACCGCGCCCGAGTCGAGCGGGAGGCGGGACGTTCATGACGGACGACGGGCGCCCGTTCCGGGAGACCGGGGCGGGCGCCCTTTTCCGTGGCGTCGGAGTGGCGGCGACCGTGGCGGTCGCGGCGGCCCGTCTCCGGGGGCTGCGGCCGCCGCCCGCTGCGCGGGCGGGCCGCCGGTGAGGGATGACGCAAGGTGGTGCGGGTGCGGGGAGGTGTTTCGAAGGACGTCTCCAAGCGGTGTTTCCGCATATCTGATTACAAAAGTTACAAATCGCCGTGTAATCAACGTTTCCGCAGTTAAACGGCGCTTTTACCCTAAAAGCGAACAAGTGTTCATGTAATCAACGAACCCGCAGGTAAACGGGCTAAAAAGTCCGAATATTACATGAGTTACACGTTTTCGAAGGTTTTAGACGTGCGCGAAAGCAAAAGACCGTTTGTTAACGTGGAAAAGAAAAACGCCCGAAAACGTGTAATCCGTGTAATTTTCCGGAAAAAATGCCCTCTGACCTGCGGAAACGTTGATTACACGGCTTTTCGGTCATTTTCTCGAAAACAGGTGCTCTGACCTGCGGAAACGTTGATTACACGACCGTTTGTAACCCATGTAAGCACGTGCCGCCCCACCCAGCCGCTGCGTGGGTCCCGCGCCGGGCGGCCCGCCTCAGGGGAACTCGCTGAACGCCTCATCACTGCGTCATCCCTCTCGAGCGGCCCGAGGCGCGCAGCGCCTCGGCGGCCGCAGGACGGGAAAGGGCGCCCGCCCCCGGTCTCCCGGGACGGGCGCCCTCGCGCGCCGCTGCTGCCGCGTCAGCCCTCTGCGGGCGCGGCGCCGGTCTTCCAGCGGAACTCGACCGTCTTCGACGGGTCGAGTCCGGCGCCCCGCGCGTTTCTCCGCGCGTTCTCCGACCGGTCGGTCTTGGTCAGGTAGACGTCGCACAAAAGGTCGACGACGGCTCTCTTCGCGTCGAGGTCGGCCTCGCGGAACGCCTCGGCGGGCGCGACCTCGCGCACGATCGCCGGTGGCTCCGGCGCGTCGGCGAGCGCGCGCAGGCGCGCCTCCGCTTCGCGTATGGCCGCCTCGGCGACGTCGCGGGCGCGCTTCAAGTCCTCGGCGCGGATGAGGTCGCGGGCGTAGTCGGCCTCGGCTCGCTCGATGCGCCCGCGCTGCCGCGCGACCTCGGCCTCGATCTCCTTGGCCTCGGTGGCGTCGCCCTCGTGGCGCACGCACACGAGGCTCGCGAGGTCGGGGCGGGCGAGCACGGCCTCGATGACGCTCTCGACGTAGGCGTCCACGAGGTCGGCCTTGCGCGTGACGTGGCCCGTGCAGGTGTAGCAGACCCCCTGCAGGTGCACGCGGCCGCCGCAGACGGGGCACCGGTAGAGGCCGCTGCCCAGGTGCGTGCGCGCCGCCGCCGGCCCCTTGCCCGAGATCTTCGGGCGCCGGTCGGGGTCGTCGAGCACCGCCTGCACGCGCTCCCAGTCCTCGGCGGGCACGATGGGCTCCCACTGCCCGCGCACCCACTCGCCGGTTCCTTCGTCGCGCACGCGCCGGTTGTGCCAGGGCGCGCTCTTGTCGCCGTTCTTGCCGACCTCGCTGGGGATGTAGGTGGCGAAGCCGGCGTAGCGCGGGTTCCTCAGCATCTTGAGCACGGCCGAGCTGTTCCAGGGCTGCTCGGCGGGTAGCTCGTGCGGCGGACGGTCGGGGTGGCGCTCGTTCCACTCGACGGCAGCGCGGTACGACGGTCGCGGCAGCGTGGGCACGCCTGCGGTCAGCTCGTCCCTCTCGCCCGAGAGCGCCCGGGCGATGGCCTTGAGCGACGCCCCCGCGAGGAAGGCGGCGAACACGGCGCGCACGGCCCCGGCCTCCTCCTCGATCACCTCGCCGGCGTGTGTGTAGCCGGTCGGGCGGTTGCCGACGGGCACGCGCCCGATGCGCGCCCGCTGGCGGTTGGCCGCCCTCTGGCGCTCGCCCTTGTGCTGGGATTCGTTCTCGGCGACGGCGACGCGGATGCGGGCGACGAGCAGGTCGCCCGAGCGCGAGAGGTCGAGATCCATTCCGTGCGCCTCGACGACGTGGCAAAGACCTGCTTTGGCCAGCTTGACCCATTGGTCGAGCTGCCCGGGCTGGCGCGTGAGGCGGTCGAGGTCCCACACGTAGACGCTCCCGACCTCGCCGGCGCGCACGTCCGCGAGCAGCCGGTCGTAGGCGGGGCGGCGCTTGCGGGCGTCGGCCGCCGAGATCGACAGGTCCGAGTAGACGCGCTCGGCGCTCACCTCGACGCCGTCTCTGGCCGCGCGGTCGCGGCACTCCTTCTCCTGGCGGTCGAGCGCGAGCTCGCCCATACCCTGGTCGAGCGAGATTCGGACGTAGATCGCCGCGTCTCGGCTCGTTTGCTCAATTGTCTCGTTGCTGGATTTCCGCCCCACGACTGCATCACCCCGAAGGTCGATTCGGTTACAAAGTCGCAGGGATTTGGCTATATTTTAGCTTTTCAGCCATGTAAGGTCAATTTGCCTACCGGGGAAGACCTACCCCGACGTCCAGAGCCTGCTCCTTCTCTCCGAGATCTTCGGCGTGACCGTGGACTCCCTTATCAAAGGAGACGTGGAGACCATGAACGAGACCATCCGGAGGGACGTCGTCCTCATTCGCCGCCTGGGGTTTGCCATGGCGGGCCTGCTCCTGCTCTCGCTGGCGACAACGGCCTGGCTCACGGTGCAGTGCGTCGTCTGGGACTGGGGCCTCGGCTACGCGCTGCCGACGCTCCTGCTTGCGCTCGTGCTCTGGGGCGGGGCGATGTTCGCCTCCGTCTGGGCCGAGCGAATCAAGCGCGACCACGACCTCGTCACCTACCGCGAGGTGGTGGACTTCTGGGAGGGCAGGGAGGTCGACCGCAACACGGAGCGGGGGCGCCGCGAGCGCGCACTGCCGGGCTGGATGCGCGCCGTGCGCACGGTCGGCATGGTCCTTCTCGCCGCGGCGGTCGGCTTTCTCTGCGCGTACTACGGCATCCCGCTGCTGCAGTGGCTCCTCGGGTAGGGGCTCGGGGCTTTGCCCTTGTCGGCCTCGCGGCGGCGCATGTCGTCACGTCTTCTTGTCGCTCAGGCGCTCCGCTGTTGCGACAATCTCCTGGTAGCGCGGGTCGTCGATGGCGAGCTCGCGCCATTCTGGTGATGTCGTCCTCTCTTCTGCCTCCTGTTGCAGCGCCTTGCGCACCCCGTCCGCCTGGCGCGTCTTGCGCTCGGCCCAGGCTTCGCCGGCACGAGTGGGGTTGAGTCGCTCGGCCACGCAATCCCAAAGCGGGGAGCCGGGCGTGTCTGGGCTCGTCAGCATGCTTCCCGCCACGTCCACCGCCCGAGCCAGCGCCGTGAGCGCCTCGTCGGTGAGATCGGCGGCATCGGACGGGGCTCCGTTTGCGTCGCCCTTCTCGCCCGCCGGCGCGAGCGGTGTGGCCGTGCCCGCGGCCCACAGCGTGAGGAGCGATGCCAGCATGAGCAGCAGGCTCGCATCCGAATAGTGCTCTGCCGCTATCGCACGCAGCCGCTCGCGCGCCGCGGGAAGGTCCCGCTTGGCCAGCGCGTAGACCTCTGCGTAGAGCGCGGCGGACTCCTCCGCCGTAAGTTCATCATGCCAGTCGAAGAGCTCGTCCAGCGTGAGCGAGAAGTACGCGGCGATGCGTGGCAGCAGGCTCACGTCCGGCAGGCTCTGCCCGAGCTCCCACTTGGACACGGCGGCCTTCGAGACGCCCAGGTGGGCTGCGAGCGCCTCCTGTGTGACGCCCCTGCGCCGGCGCTCCCGCGCTATCGTGCGACCGATGTTGACGGCTGTGCTCATGACGCGACCCATCGACGGCGTGGCCAGATGCCATCTCCAGTATGCGGTTGAGTAACAGTGGAATCAAAGGAGCGCTGGTTGACGTTTCTCGGGTGAGGTCAACTGGTCGTTGGCGTGGTGGTCCTTGTGGGTGCGGAAGCTTGAAGGTCTCTGGGCAGATCGCGCGCCTCTGGGCGATTCGGCGGGCTCTTTGGATAGGGCCCCGGTGGTGTTTTCCTAGTAGTGGTCAATCTGGGAGACGCATAACAAAAAAGTCGGAGGCCCGAAGGCCTCCGACTAGCAAGTTTATGGTCGCGGGGGCAGGATTTGAACCTACGACCTTCGGGCACAGGAAAGCGCCCTAGGATACACCGAGGTCAAACGGATACTACCTGAGAATAACCGCAGCTAGATAGCCACATTCTGTCTCCCGTCGTCTCCCTGTGGATAACGCTTAATCCGAAAAAATCCCAGCCATACCGTCACCCATACCGTCACCAAGGATCTGGGTTTATCCTCCCGCCACCTCCGATGAAGGCGCGCAATCCTCTCGGGAATCAATTCCAATCTGACCTACTTCGGGGGCCGCGTCAAGCCGCGCCTCCCACGGGAACCCCTTCGAAGCGGGCGAAATGCCCGAGCTGCAATGGAAGGGAGACTCCAAATGTCAACCATCAACAGCGTCGCCATCTCCGGCAACCTCGTCGACGACGCGGTGCTTCGCTCGACGAAAAACGGGACGATGGTCCTCAACTTCACCGTGGCCGTCACGGAGCGTGTCAAGGGCGCCGACGGCACGTTCGAGGAGCGACCGAGCTACATCGACTGCGCGGTCTTCGGGAGACGCGCCGACGCGCTCTCCCGCTACCTCGCGAAGGGCTCACTCGCCATGGTCCAGGGACACCTGAGGCAGCTCGTCTACACCGACCGCCAGGGCCAGCGCCGCAGCAAGGTCGAGGTCATGGTCGAGGAGATCGAGTGGCGCACCAAGCGCTCTGGGGAGATTCCGACCGAGACGCCGGTAGCATTCCGCGCGGCCGCGGGGCGAGGGGGCGCGGAATGAGGCGAGTCGTCACATCCGCCTGCATCAAGCTCGAGGACACACCGCTGCTCGTGCCCGTCGTCGACCGCTACGGCTGCAACGGGCGCCTCGCCATCGAGCTCTACGAGGTCGAGCCCGAGGAGGGCGACGACGGCCTTTGGCGCGCCCTCACCGTAAACCTGCCGCAATACGGCCTCCCTGGCGACGACTGGGCGTTCGTCCCCGAGGACGGCCTTCCCTACGCCCGCGCCCTCGAGGCGCAGGGACTCGCCGAGGTCGGCCACACCCTGCCCTACGGCCGCTTCGGGCAACTCGCTTGGGCAGTCCGGTTCGACCTCAGCCTCGACATGGGGGAGGGGTGAAGGCGCGACGATCGCGCCCAACCTGCACTGGCGCGCCGTCGACCGGGGTGGGCGGGCTAGGCGCCGCCCTCCCCCTGCTCCCCGGCATCCGAGGGCCCGATCATCTGGCGCTTGCACTCGCCCTCGAGGAACGGATAGGCCTTCGCTATTTCGCGCAGCACTGCGTCGTGGTAGAGGCGGTGCACCTCTCCGATGCCGGTCCTGCCGCTCATCTCATAGAGCTCGTGGTCATAATCAGTGAGCTCATGGCGGACGAAGTTCACCATCCAGCGGGATACCGTCCGCTCGTCGTCGCAGCGATACGAGTCGTCCCAGTAGTTGCCCTTCGCCACCTCCCACTCATAGTGGCTCCTGAGTGCCGATTCCCTGATCTCGTCCTCGGACCATCCCTGAATGACCTCAATCAAAGGGGCACGCTCCCGGGCACGCGCAAGCGTTTTCGCACGCCTCGTCTCCGCCGCCTTCCTTGCGGCGAGGGAGCGCTTCTCGCGCACTTTGAGGTGCTCCTTGAACTCGTCGGTCTCCATGGCGCGGTCGACGTCCGACTTGAGCCACAGCTTCATGGGTGCCCCCGCGTACCGGTAGCGCGGGTTGTCCCGCAGCTCCGGCTCGGGCAGCAGAGCCTCGATGAGCCTGTCGGAGAAACCGAGCTCCTTCACCTCGGTCTTTGTAAGCTTCTCAACCTCGTCATCCATGGGCGCTCCCATCGCTGCTCGGCATCGGGCACTCGCCCAGACGGGCGTCCGGGCGATTACCGACCTTATACCCGCAGAGCGGCGGCAGGCGCTCGCCTATAACGGCAACGTGCAGTTCATTATTGAAAGGAAGAAACCATGGGCAACCGTGCCGTCATCACCACTGAGAAAAGAGACTTAGGAGTCTATCTGCACTGGAACGGCGGGCGCGACAGCGTCGAGGCGTTCCTCGAGTACTGCGACCTGCGCGGGTTCCGCCCGCCGGACTCCGACGAGTACGGGTGGGCGAGGCTCTGCCAGGTCGTCGCGAACTTCGTGGGCGCGTCGGGCCTCAGTGTCGGCATCTCCCGCTACACGACCGACAAGCAGATGGACCCCGGCGACAACGGGGTCTACGTGACCCGGGGCTGGGAGATCGTCGACCGCGTGTACCCGTACACACCGTTCGAGGAAGAGCGCGAATACCCGCTCGACGCCATGCTGCGCGAGATCGACGCCTCGCAGCCCGAGGACCAGAGGCTCGGGGCCTACCTCGACGCCGAGGAGGTGCCCGTCTCAGAGGTCGCCCCCGGCGACGAGGTATTCGTGCGGCGGGTCGACGGACGCTTCGAGGCGTTCCCCGTCGTCGGCGTCGGCGACGGCCGCGTCGTGAACGGCCTCGACACCACCGGCGTGCCCTACGTGCGGATGTACAACGGCGACGAGTGCGCCGGCAACGTAAACAACTACCTGCGCACGCCCACCGTGCGCCGCGTACCGAAGGAGGCCAGCGCATGAGCAAGGCAATCGGAGAGGCGGCCATGAACCGCATCCTCGGAGTGACCGACGAGCTCAGGGCTTGCGTCGAGGACTGCTTCGAGCCCTTCGAGGGCGTCTACCGGATCAACGACCTCGGCGAGTACGTATCCGAGGGGGACTGGGAGCGCGTCTGGGCGGGCCGCCCCGCGTGGTGGCCCAAGGCCTGGATGCTCGCGGACAACGGGCAGTTCAGCGCCGAACAGGTCGGCCGCCTCAGCGTCGAGCAGATCGAGGCCTTGTTCGACAGCCCGGCCTTCGAGCCGGAGTTCGCCTACTACACGGATGCGGGAGAGGACGGGATGCGATGAACGCCGGGGAGACGGCCAGGCTCAAGCGCCTGGCCGCGGGTTACGCCATCGAGCGCGTCGCGCCCTTCGAGGACGTCACCGGCCTCGCGTCGGCCCTGGTCAGGCGCTACCTGCTCACGTTCGAGGACAGTCTCGACGGCTACGCCGCCTCGTGGAACGCCTCGACCGAGGAGCCGAACGGCTGCACGTGGCCAGAGTGGGACGAGGTCGGCACGGACGTCAAGGCGCGCTACGTCGGGCTCGAGGTGGCCCAGTGCGCCGTCGCGATGCTCGACCGGATAGCGAGCTCTGAAACGGACATCCACGACGTCATGCCCGACGCATGGGAGGTCGGACGATAGGAAGGTGGTTGCATGATCAGTTCGAGTCGGCTCACGGCCGCCCTTCTCGAGGAGCTAGCCAAGATGGCTGCGGACAAGCCGGAGAAGAAGTGGGACGAGGCGTGGCTGCGGGGTTATGTCTCGGGCGTCGTCAACGCGGCGAGCATCGCCCTTGAGCTAGCAGGGGAAGGAAAGGCGGCTGGCGTTGAGGCGGGGTGCACAGAAGAGCCCGCCGGCCACCCCGCGAATGGTTAGAAGTCGATGAGGTCGCAGACCGGGACGCCGAGGGCGTCGGCGAACTTGCAGAGGAGGTCGAACCCGACGCTCACGCCGCCCCGCTCGACCTCCCAGAGGTAGTTGTGCGAGGTGCCCGCCATCTGGGCGAACCTCCGCATCGTGAGGCCCGCCTCGACCCTTCGCATCTTGATGTTGTTTCCGAGGCGCTCGCGGCGCTGTTGCTGATCCATTCCACGAGCGTAGGTGCTTGCAACGGCGTCTTGGTTCGCTATCATTAACCGTGGTTCAATATCGTTAACCACGCCGTGACAGCGACGCGAGCATCAGAAAGGGGTCCCGGTGAGCCGAAAGTACCAACCGCAGCATATGAAGGAACGTGATCGAATGAAGCTGCCAAACATCGCATGTAGGCCGTTCGTCGCCGCAGGCCTGACCGGCGTGATGCTCGCCCAGACCGCACTCACGCCTGCCGCCGCCATCGCGGCGAACCTGGACGCCGAGGGCGGCGCCACCGTCGACGTCGAGCAGGGCACCGTCGACACCAGCTTCGCGACCGAGGCCCAGCGCCTCATCGCCGCGGCCGGCACCGTCGCCTCGATGTCCGTCGAGGACGCCAAGCAGCTGCTCGCCCAGGCCGAGGAGCTTCTCGCCAAGGCCCAGGCCGCCCACGACCAGGCCGCTACCAGCGACTCCGAGGCCCAGAAGGCCGTCGACACCGCTCAGCAGACCGTGACCGAGTCCCAGGCCCAGGTCTCCGCCGCCGACGAGGCCGCCCAGGCCGAGCTCCAGGCCCAGATCGACGCGCTCCAGCAGCAGCTCGCCGACACCAAGGCCGAAGTCGAGGCGCTCGAGCAGCAGAAGGCCGACGCCGAGGCGGAGGAGTCCGACCTCGAGGGCCAGAAGGCCGACGCCGAGGCGGAGGCCGAGGAGCTCCAGAAGGCGCTCGACGAGGCGGACGACGCCCTCAAGAAGGCCCAGGCCGCACTCGACGCGCTCGGCGAGGACCCGACCGCCGACGAGCAGGCCGCCTACGACGCGGCCAAGAAGGCCTACGACGACGCCGTCGCCGATAAGAACGCCAAGAAGCAGGCCCTCGACGAGGCCAACGCCACCCTCGAGGGGCTCGAGGCCCAGCTCTCCGAGCAGACCGGCGCGCTCGACGCCGCCAACGCCGGCCTCGCCGGCAAGCAGCAGGCCGTGACCGACGCCGAGGCCGCCCTCAATGCGGCCCGCGACGGCTACGAGGCCGCCGTCGAGGCCATCAAGGGCGACATCCTCGCTGACGAGAAGACTGCGCTCGACCAGGCCCAGTCCGCCTACGACGCCGCCGTCGCGGATGACGACCCCGCCAACGATGCCGCGGCCCTTGAGGCGCTGAACTCCGCGCAGGCCAACTACGACTCCGCGCTCGAGAACGCCGGCGCCCAGGCCCAGGCCGAGGCCCAGGCCCAGATCGACGCCGCGCAGCAGGCCTTTGACCAGGCCGTCGCCGACCGCGACGCCTGCCAGCAGGTCATCGACGAGACCCCGGCCGCCATCGAGGCCATCGAGGGCCAGATCGAGACCGAGCAGGCCAAGATCGACGAGGCCCAGCAGGCCGCCGACGACGCCGCCGCCAAGGTCGACGAGGCCGAGGCCGCCGTCACCGAGGCTGAAGCCAAGCTCGACGCGCTCGCCGAGGAGCAGGCCGCCTGGGACGAGAAGGCCGCACCCCTCAAGCAGGCCGTCGCCGACGCCGAGACTGCCGTCGAGACCGCCCAGGGCGAGCTCGACGCCGCCAACCAGAAGGTCTCCAACCTCGAGAACCAGATCGCCGAGGTGCAGAAGCAGATTGACGACCTGAAGGACCAGGCCGGCGACGTCCAGACCCAGGCCGTCGACGACTTCTGCGACTTCCTCGTCTGGCTCCACAAGGGCACCTACTCCGCTGACACGAACAGCTCTGACAGCGGTGCCGCACTCGGCTACCTCGCTAGTGCGTGGGGCATCACGCCCTCCGGCAACATCGAGGATTACACGAACCTCCACAGCCCCGACGACGCCACGGCCATCGACAACATCCTCGCCTCGCTCGACATGATCGACCAGCTGAATACCATCCGCAAGGCAGAGGGTCTGAACGAGCTCGAGGTGTCGCTGTTCGCCATGTGTGAGGCCGCGATGCACGCCAACTGGTCCGCCGAGACCGGCACCACCGACCACGCTGTGAACCACGGCTATGGCCAGCAGTGGGGCGGCACCTGGGGCGAGAACGCTGCCTGGGGCTACACCGCCGCGGACGGCTTCCGCGACTTCTACACCGGCTGGTACTACCAGGAGAAGGCCGACTACACCGGTGTGTCCCAGACCGATCCGAGCACGGGTAAAAGCTACACGCCAACCCCCGGCAAAATGGGCGATGAGGAAAATGCCGGCCACTACTTGAACATCATCGGGTCCAACTTCCGCTACACCGGCATGGCCTACCGCCCGACCTCGAACACGGCCTACGGCTCCACGGCCGTGAACGTCTTCGGCTCGTCCGACAAGGCCATGGGCTACTCGTACTACGACAAGACCTACACCACCGATGCGCTGCGTCAGCTTATCGCGCAGGCTCAGGATGAGGGCGTCGTCCTCTATCACTTCGACGGCACCGACCTCGTCTACGACTCCGTCGAGCCCGGCGAGGGCGACTCTGCCAACCAGGACGCCATCGACAAGCTCGAGGCCCAGCTCGCAGACCTCAAGTCCCAGCTCGCGACCGCCGAGCAGACCGCCGCAGACAAGCAGCGGGCCTACGACGGCGCCGTCGCCGACAAGACCGAGGCCGACGAGGCCCTCGCCGCCATCGGCGAGCGCCCGACCGACGAGTCCCTCCAGCAGGCCGTCGCCGACGCCCAGGCCGCGCTCGAGCAGGCCGAGGCCGAGAAGACCAAGGCCGACGCCAACCTGACCCAGGTCAAGGCCGATGCCGAGGCCAAGCTCGCCGAGCTGAACGGCCAGAAGTCCGACCTCCAGACCAAGCTCGACGAGGCCAACGCTGACATCGCCGACCTCACCCAGGCCGCCGAGGGCGCGCTCGCTGACCTCGACCAGGCCAAGAAGAACAACCAGGCCGTGATCGACGCCGGCGACGCCTACCGCGCCGCCAAGGCGAACCTCGCCACGGCCGAGGACGCCCTCGCCGCCGCCCAGGGGACGGTCGACGACCTCAACGACGCCATCGCCGACACCACGGCTAAGGTGGCCGACGCCCAGCAGGCCGTCAATGCTGCCCAGGCTGCCTACGACCAGTCCGGCCCGACCGCGGAGCAGGCCCAGGCCGTCGCCGACGCCGACGCCGCGCTCAAGGCCGCCACTGACGAGCTGCACCAGCTCATCGAGGCCCGCGACAAGGCTGAGAAGACCGCCGGTGCGGCCCAGCAGGCCGTCGAGGCCAACGCCGAGCTCGTGTCCGGGCTCGAGGCCGCCATCGCCGAGCAGCAGGCGCTGATCGACGACGCCGACGCCAAGCTGACCGAGGCCACCGCCAAGCGTGACGCCTGGGCCGCCGTGTTCGAGCAGCAGTCTGCCGAGGACATCGTCAAGAACGGCTTTGCCGGCACGACGTCCGACGCCGACATCGCCGCTGCCCTCGCCGACGCGCACGGGGCCTACGCCGACAAGCTCCAGGAGCTCGCTGACGCCAAGGCCAAGCTCGACGCCGCAAACGAGGCCCTCGAGGCCGCGAAGGCAAGCAAGGACACCACCGCCCAGGACCTCGCCGAGGCCATGGCCGACCAGGCGCTCGCCCAGGAGGCATACGACCGCGTCAAGGCCGAGGTCGACGCGCTGCTCGCCAAGCAGGAGCCGGCCGAGAAGCCCGCTCAGGGCGAGGAGGTTCCCGTCCAGCAGGCGTCCCAGCGCACGCCGGAGCAGCAGTCCAGGCTCGAGGCCCTGCCCACCACGGGCGATCCGGCGGCCGTCTGGGCCGCGGGCCTCGCCGTCGCCGGCCTCGCCGCCGCCGCAGGCGGCGCGCACTTCCGCCGCCGTCGCGAGGAGTAGCGCAGGCTGCGCATCAGGTCACCGGCGCCCGGCCCCTCGCAGGCCGGGCGCTTCTTTTTTTGAACGGACTGAGGAGGGCATATGGAATGCAAGAGGTGCGGGGCCGAGCTTCCCGAGGGTTCGAGGTACTGTCCCACCTGCGGGGAGCCCGCTGCCGAGGATGTCGCGGCCTCCGCAGAATGCGCCGAGGAGAAGTCCGACGTGGCGGACGCGGCGGCAGGGGCGGCCAAGCGGGTTATGCACAACGCGGCGGTTGCGGCGGTGCAGGGCGTCCAGGCGGCGGCCGACCGTCTGAACGAGGTCGCGGGCGGCTCGGGCCACGTCGAGCTGCGCTTCGGCGACTTCTTCGACGAGGTGTTCAAGAAGCACGGGAAGGGCGAGGCGGAGGAGCTGTTCGTCTGCGGCACGCCCTCCACGACGCCGGCCCCCGGGGACGTCTCGCGCGAGTGGCCGCACCCGTGGCTCTACTCGCGCGTCTTCCTCGTCCTTTTAGCCGCGCTCGCCGGGCTGTGGGCGGTGACGGCGGTGATCGAAGACTACTCGGGGTCGGCCGGCTTCACGCTCGTGGCCTCGCTGCTGGTGAACGTCACGATGGTGACGTTCTTCTTCGAGACCAACGCCCCGCGGAACGTGAGCTTCCCGCTCGCGCTTGCCGTCTTCCTGGTGGGAGGGGTGCTCGCCATGCTCGCTGCCGCGCCCTTCGCGGGATTTGGCGGCGCGTCGGTCGCGGGGGCGCTCGTCGGCGAGGCTGCCAAGATCGCCGTCCTGGCGGTCGCCCTCCCGCGCCTCGGGCGCGGAGACTGGGCGCTCACCGGCATGCTCGTCGGGGCGGCGGTGGGGGCCGGCTACTCGGTCTTCTCCGGCGTCGGGGTAGAGGCGGGCTCCGCGGGGGCGACGATAGCGTCGCACGTCCTGTCGGCGCTCGGCTACCACGCCGCGCTCGGCGCGATCGAGGGCGGCGCCCTCGCGCTCGCGCGCGTCCGGAGGGGGGCGCTCGCCCCGTTCCTCGGCCTCTGCCTCGCGCTCGCGGCGCTCTGGAACGTTAAGGTGCCCATCCTGGGCGAGATCGGCCTGCTCGACGCGACGCTCGGCACCGGCCCCTCCTGGCTGAGCGGCGCGCTCACGCTCCAGGGCGTGGCGCTGACCGTCGCGGCGTGGGTCGCGATCGTGGTCCTGCTCCACCGCGGGCTCGCGCAGGTCAACGAGGCCGCCGGCGGGGCGCCCGCCGCGCCCGGGGAGCGGGTGGCCTGATAGGCCGCGCCGGCGGCGCCCCCGGGAAAGACGGTTGGGCGGGACCAGGGGCGATGTCGTCGCAAAAGAACGGGAGGCCACGGGCCTCCCGTTCTTTTGCCGCCGGGGCGGCCCGCCCGTGCCCACGTTGCGCTAGAATCATTGAAAGCATTGGAATCAATGACAGGAGGCCGCGCATGGTGACCATGATGAGCACGAAGCTCACGAAGGGCGGGCAGACGACCGTGCCCAAGGAGGTGCGCACGGCGCTCGGCATCGCGGACGGCGCACGCGTGTACTGGTCGTTCGACGGGCGCCGCGCCTGGGTGTCCGCCGCGCCGGCGGACCCGCTGGAGGTGACGGGCGAGGATGACTTCTACGCCCGGCTCGCCGAGGCGGAGGGAGCGCGGGCGACAGGCCGAGTGAGGGACGCCCGGGCGGTGTCCTCCGAGCTGAGGGCCAGGCACGGCCTTGCCTAGGTTCGCCGTCGAGACGACGGAGCCGTTCGACGACGACCTCGGCGCCGCCGCCTCGTGGAGGCTCGCCAACGTTGGGCCGTCGAGCGCCGCCCGGCTTCTCGACGCCTACGACGCGCTCGTCGCCGTCGTCGGCGAGTTCCCGCTCATGGCCGGGGGCGTGGAGGGCGCCCCCTACCGCTGGAGGGCGCTCGAGGGCTACGTCGCCGTCTACTCCGTCGACGAGGCGGCGCGCAGGGTGACGCTCATGCGCCTCTTCCACATGTCAGCCGACTGGCGGGCGCGCCTGCTCGGGAGTGGGGCCGAGGGATGAGGCCGCCCCCGGCGCCCTCGCCGTCGCTACTCCTCCGGCGGCTCCACGCCGGCGCGCTCGAGCGCGAGCTCGAGCACCCTCACCCGTCGGGAGAGCCGCGACCTCTCGGCCGCGAGCGCCAGCACGCGCCCGCGCTCCCGCGCCGCGGCGACGTCCCTCTCCCTGAGCATGGCGTGGAGGTCCTCGGCGCGCAGGCCCGTGTTCTTCAGGATCTCCTCCTCCTCGAGACCGAGGTTGGCCAGGCCCTCGATCGCGAGCGCGTCGGTGGCGCTGATCATCTCGTCGTGCATGAGAGCTCCTCTCTCTTCAGTGGTCGCTTGTCCGGTGTTGTTCCCCGTCGGGCGGGCGACGACCTCGGGAATCCCGAATCATCGCCTGCGCTCGTGAAACGCGTCTGGCCTGCCTCACGGCCCGCTGACGGGCCGTTTGCACCCACTAGCCTCCGCCGCTAGGGGCCGCGCTCCCAGCGCGCCGTCAGCGTCCTGGAGCGGCCTCTCGCGGCCATCAGAGACCCGGCCCGTCGTCGCGGGGGCGGCCCGCGCCCCGGGGCGCCTCCCGGCCGGTCGAGCGGACCTCCTCGCGCGCCGGGGCGAACGCGCCGCCGACGGCCTCGCCCACTGCCGCCGCGAACCGCGAGCGGGTCTCCGGCCTGTCGAGCCACTCCGCCACGTCGCGGAGCCCGTGCACGATCGCGGGGCGCTTGTCGCGGTCCAGCGCGGACTTGAACCGGTTGGTCTCGGCGGCCGCGCGGTCGGCGGCGAGCCACAGCGCGCGCACGCCCTGGCTCACGACGTCGTAGGCGCTCCCGGCGAGCTCGAGCAGGCGCCTGGCCTCGGCCCTGTCCTCGGCGGCCGCACGCCGGTCGGCGCGCGCCGCCTCGCGCTCGGCCGCCGCCTCGGCCCGCATGCGTCCGGCGTCGGCCTCCGCGGCCCTCCGGGCGTCCTCGGCGTCCCTCTCGGCCTGCCTGCGCACCCGCTCGGCGTGGGCGTCGGCCTCTTTGACGTCGTTGACAGCGCCCTCGAGCCAGCACTTCGTCTCCTCGGCCTCGGCGTCGAGCCGGGCCGCCTCGGAGCGCTTGGACTCGATCACGGCGTCGAGGCGCCTGGACTCCCCACCCTTGGCCGCGATGTCCTCGTCGAGGCGCCTGACCCTGGCGCCCTTGGACGCGATCTCGCCGTCGAGCCGCCTGACCTTGGCGCGCCTGCCGGCCAGCTCTCGCTCGACGTCGGCCTCTGCCGTCCCCACGGCCCGCTCGCGGCGCTCGAGGTCGGCGCAGGCACGCTCCACCGCACGCCCGCGCTCGTCGACTTGCCCCTCGCGCTCGCCCAGGGCGTTCTCGCGGGCCCTGAGCGCGGCGGCCTGCCGCTCAAGCGCGGCCCGCTGCTCGGCGAGCTCGCGCGTGCCCGGCACGTGGACGGTCGGCGGCTCGGTCCCGGCGCGCTTCGCCGTGGCCAGCGCGGCGATGTGGTCGATCAGGGCGGCGTCCCTGTCACCCTTCGTGGGCTCGCGGTCTCGCGGCAGGTAGTCCTCGACGGTCTTCGGGCGCTCGAACCCCTCGACGGCGGCGCGCTGCGCCTCCCTGCGGGTCTCGGCGGCGTCGCGCTCGGCCGCCGCGCGGGTCTCGTCAGCCTCGGCCTCGGCACGCTCGACCTCCTCGGCGCGCGCGTCGAGCTCGGCCGCGTCGGCGATGTTCTGCTCGGCGTCGCGGAAGTTCCTCCTCGCCTCGGCAGCGTTGCGCTCGGCGTCGGCGGCGTTGCGCTCGGCGTCGGCGGCGTTGCGTGCGGCCTTCTCCTGCTGCTTGCGCTGCCAGCGCTGAGTCCGCGCGTACTTGTTCGCGGGCTGCGCGGGCTCCTTGAAGACCTCGCCGGTCTTCTTCTCAATCTCACGCTTCTCTCCGTAGCTGAGGTGCGGCTTGACCGTCCAGCCCGTGGCCTCGAGGTCGTTCTCGTCGACGGGCTCGCGCCAGCCGCGCTTCGCCATCTCAATGGGGAAGATGTTATGCAGCAGCTTGATCCGGCCGCTGTTCAGGATTGATCCGGTGCGGTAGAGACAGCCGTCGTCCTTGCCGCGATACCGCTTCTTGAAGTTCTTTGCGCCCTCCTCGCCGAACCCCTCGACCAGGAGCTCGTCGTCGGGAAGCAGGTCGGGCATGCGCCCGGTGCCGTGCCCGTGCAGGCCCTCGTCGCCGAGCTCGTCGTCGCGCGTGAGCCCGCGCTCCTCCATGGCGCCCTCGTCGACGTGGACCGCCCACGCGTCGAGCGGCGCGCCGAACCATACCTCGTAGACCTCGCGCGCGTCGAGCATGAACTTGTCGCGCAACGGCTTGTCCCACTGCGCGACGGCCTCCTCGTCGGGCGTGATGACGCACGCGACGCCCACCGCCGTCAGCGACGACGGCTTGCGCCTGCCGGCCCTCTGCTGCTCGAGCGAGTAGTCCTCGAACTTCTGGACGAACCAGTCGGCCAGCGCCTCGCCCGACGTCCCGCAGCCCTCGGGGAAATCGTAGGTGTTCCCGGCCGAGCGCGTCTTGTCGATGTGGGCCGTCTTGGACGCGCGCTCGTCGCCGAACTCCGGCGCGGCTTTTTGCACCGGCATCGACGACTTTGTCGACTTGCCGTTGTTGGTGAGCGTCATCACGCTCACGCCGACTCCCACCTGCGGCATGTGCCGCCTCCTTTCCGTCCATGCGCCCGCACCTGCGGGCGGCAGACCATGCGCGCCCAAAAGGGCGCCAAACCCGTGTGCCCCAAAAGGGGCGGGCGCTGCGCGCCGAGTGCTCGCATGCGCGAGCGGTCGCCTGGTGGGCGCACAGGGGCGCCGGAAAACTCCTAAGGTTAGCGCCCATAGGGGTTTTCCGGCTCGCGGCCTAGGGGCCGCTCGTCTCCAAACCCCGATGGGCCTCGCTCTCGGGGCTATCGCCCCGCCGCGAGGGGCACCCCCGGCACGCCCCGAGGCGTGCCCTTGGGCGCGTCTACGGCCGCCGTCGCCTTGTGGCTCCTGCGGCCTCGCCGTGCCCGGCCGGACGCACCGCGCCCTCGCCTCGCCGTGCTCGCGGCCCCGAGGGGCCGCGTCGACGGCTCGGCTCGCGCGGGCGCCGGCCACGTGCGTCAGACGCCCGTTGGCGCTGACGCACTCCGCGCGTCGGAGCCGCGAGCCCGGAGGCTCGCGTTCTCCGCGCGCAGGCGCTCGAGCTCGGCGCGCATGTGCTCGCCCTCGACCGCCTTCACGAGCGCGTCGCGCTCGGCGTTCAGACGCTTCAGCCGCGCGCGGTGCGCGCGCTTGACTTCTGCGATCTTCGCGTCGAGCGCAGCCACGCGCTCGTCGTCCTCGGCGCGCCACGCGTCCGCAGCGGCGGTGACGCCAGACGCCTCCTCGCGCACGACAATCTCCTCGTCCGCCTTCATTCGCATCCTCCCGTCGCGTCTCGGATTGACGGGGCCCGCCTAGAGCACCGAGAGATGGTGCGAGCTGACCTCCTCGCGCATCGTTCGCCGCGCCGCGCAGGCGGCCTCGTAGCACCGCTGCTGAGCGGAGCGGGCGCCCTCCTCGTCGCCGCGCAGGCGTGCGAGGTCCGCCTCGGCCGCGGCGATGAGCAGGTTCGCCACGACGAGGTCCTCGACGCAGCGGGCATGGTCTCGAACCCACGTCGCGGCCTCGAGGTAGCCCGCGCAGCGCCCCTCCATGTCGGTCTTGCTGCGGCGTGCGACCTCGAGGGTGCGCAGGAGAATCGCGACGAGCTCGTCCTCGCCCGAGTAGCGCGAGGCGAGCGTGGCCCCGAGGGCGCAGAGCATCGAGCGCGCGTACTCGTGCTTGGGGGCGTCGTTCCGGTCGCTCCGGTAGTTGTGGTTGCTGCGGTTCGTCATCGTTGTCACTCCTTTACTTTCGGGTACGTTCTCTCGGGAGGGGGCCAAGACCCTCCCTTGCTGGTTGCAGCCATTGGTCACCCGTCGCACGGACGCGACCGGCGCGCTTGGGGTGGCGGGGGTCGAGGGGAGAGGCTCGGCGCCATCGAGATCACCTAGGCCCAGAGCGCGAGCCACTGCGCGGGGTCGTCCGCGCGCATGGCGCCGAGCACGTCGTCCAGCATCTCGACGGGCACGCCGGTCACGTTGCGGTTGCGGCGGCCGAGACCCTTCCACGTGTCGCGCGTGAACTTGCCGGCGTGCTTCGACGTCGCCGGGACGAAGCGGTTCACCCATGCCACGCAGCGGTCGATGGAGCCGTCGGAACCGTCGTTGAGCGCGGCGAGCGGCGGGATGTCGGCCCGCCCCATCCGGTAGAGCGCCACGGCGCCCTTCACGAGCGCCCACGCCGGGTCCTTCGCCGAGAACCTGCCCGTTGCGCCCATGCGCAGGAAGAACCGCTCCCAGTCGGCACGGGTTCGGAGGCACGAGCCCTCGGCGATGCGCCGGGCGACGGCCTTGGCCTTGAGGTAGTCGTCAACACTGCCCCACGGCTCGGTGTCGAATCGTGCGACCGGATAGCTCTGACCGTCCACGGGCACGTCCACGTCGCGCATGGTGTCGCGGAGCGGGCGGCGCTTGCAGTCGAAGTCCATCGACAGAAAGCGTCCCTGGTCACGAAACGTGAAGTCAGCGCGGTCGTCGCGGTCGGTGAGCTTGCGGAAGTCGGTGGGGCGTGGCTTGTGGGTCTCGACCTTGCCCGTGCGCGCGGCGACTGCTCGGAACAGGGCCTCGCGGTCGGCTCGGGAGTCCTTGACCTCGCCGGTCACGAGCGAGTTGTGCGCGCACACGCCGGGCAGCCCGTCGAGGACGGAGTCCTCGCCGCCCACGTGCAGAGAGACGTTGCCGCGCGTCGAGAAGTTGAGCAGGTCGTCCTGCGCGTGCTTGAGCGCCCAGATGGACGGGTCCTGTCCGTCGGTGAGCGCGAGCCGCGCTTGATGGAAGTACGGCGCGAGCCCGTGGAGGTCAAGCGCCTCGAGCTCGTCGACGGTAGCGTCGGTGATGAACCCGTCGGTCGTGACGGAGTAGAC
Organism: uncultured Atopobiaceae bacterium; assembly: GCA_944321515.1. Classification (GTDB taxonomy): domain Bacteria; phylum Actinomycetota; class Coriobacteriia; order Coriobacteriales; family Atopobiaceae; genus Thermophilibacter. The sequence goes on from CALULO010000006.1 coordinate 140,531, forward strand.
CTCGTGGCCCAGCTCGTGCAGTTGGTTCATCGCTGCCGCGAGGAGGGCTCGCACGAGCGAGGTGATCATCGCGGCGTGGTAGGGGCTGGTGACGGCGGAGCCCTCAAGGTCCTCCATTACGCCCTTGAAGGCGTTGTACGTAGACTTCTGAGCGACCCCTTGCGATACTTTGCCGTAGCCCCCGCCGTTGATGCAGAGCTTCGCCAGCAGCTCAGTGAGCGAGCCCTTTCCGTACTTCCGCTTGGCCTCGGCACGGGACTCGACGAACGTCCCGACGACGTTCGAGAGGCACATCGAGTACGACCCGTCGTCGCGGCGCAGCGGGCGCAGCCGCACGCCGTGCTTGACGTGCACGCGGGCGCCGAGGCGCAGGGCGATCCACAGCTCGGGGGCCGCGGCGACGACGCAACCCGCCCCGTCGGAGGTGCGGGGGTGGATGAGCGCGGTGTCGGCGGCGATGGGCAGGCACGGCATGTAGACGCCGCTGGGGAACTCGAACGAGACCTCGGCGAGCAGTGGCGTGCAGGGGCCGAGGGCCCCGTCGAAGTCGTCGCGCTCGAGGTCGCGGTCGCGGAACTCGGAGAGCACGGGGCGCTCCCAGTCCACGTCCGGGACGAGGCGCATTCCCGTGGGGTAGGCGTTCTGGACGTCCACGTCGTAGGTGAGCTTGTCGTGGTAGCCGATGAGCATGGAGGCGTTGTTGCCGCCGTGGTAGGCGATGGAGCCCATGTTCATCACCATCGCGGCGTCGGTCGAGATGGGCGCGAGCCTCGCGAACGGGACCATCCCGGAGGCCGTGTAGGCCACGCCGCCCTGCCTGACCTTGCACATCCCACGATACCGGCGGTTGTAGTCAGCGACCGTGTCGCAGCCGAGGTAGTCCATGATGCTCCGGCGGGCGACCTTGGCGGCGGCGCTGTTCGCGGTCACGGGCAGCTCGCGGTCGACGCCGAACAGTGCCTTCGCGTAGAGCAGGCACACCACGGCGTCGTTCACGGCGTAGTCGAGGTAGAGTGCGATGTCGTCGCGCAAGAGCAGGTCCATCTGCTCCTTGTACGTCTGCGGCACGTCGATCTTCGGGAAGTCGATCGCCTCGCCGAGCGCGGCGAGCGACTTCTTACCGGGGGGCGCGTAGCACATCGTGTCGCGGACGCTCATGAGGACGTCCTGGAACTCATAGCCGGCCGTGGCGCAGGAGACCAGGGCGCTCATGGGGCGCAGCGTGACGAGGCCGCCCTGCACCTTTGACGTGCGCACGAGCAGGTCTTTTTCATAACCGGCGGAGTCGAAGCCCGTGAGGCCGGCCATTCCGTAGTGGCTGACGAGCGTCACGTCGAGCTTCCAATCGGGGAACTTCGCCCCGTCGGCGTCGTTCGGGTCCACGCCGATTCCCGCGTAGTTCGCGGTGTAGCCGACGGAGCAGCCGGAGGCGCGCGTGCCCTCGAAGAAGTCCCGGTAGCGGCGACCCTCCCTGAGGGCGGCGAGCTGCTCGTCGCTCAACGCATCCGGATCGAGGTCGTCGGCGTAGAACGAGTCGGCGCGCAGCAGCCCTCGCAGCGCGTAGCGCCGCCCACCCTCTCGGTGCACAAACCAAGCGCTGTCGAACGCCTTCGACAGCAGCCACCTGGGAGAGTCCTCATCGACGGGGGCCCACGCGAGCAGCTCGCGGGCCTCCTCCTCGTAGGGGAGGCACCTGCACAGCTCGGCGAGAGCCCCGGCGCGCGCCAGGCAGCTGCTGTAGCCGTCGGGCTCCCTGAGCGGTTTCGCGGGCGGCGCGGGGACGAACTTGAGCACGTTGCCCTCCTCGTCCGCACGTTTTGCCTCGTCGGGCCCGTCAGCGGGGAGATGGACCCACCAGCCTTGGTAGTCCGCGTACCGGTACCTGCGGGAAAGCCCGGAGATGACGAGGGAGAGGGCGTCGTCTCGCGCGATACGGCCGCCGTCGCGTGACACGAGCGCCCACTCGTGCAGAACGAACTCACCGGCGTCGTCGCGGTCCAGCACAACGAACTGGTAGGAGAGCATGCGGCGCGCGCCGGCGCGCTCGACGTACTCCGTGTCGTCGCCCACCTCGACGTGGAGGCCAGCGTACTCGCGCCCACGCAGGGCGTCCAGTGCCTCGATGCCGAAGCCGCCGCCCAGGCGCGCGATGGCGGTGCTCGCGTCGCCCTTGGCGAGGACGGGGAGCGGCGGCAGCGCCGGGGGCGCGGGCACGGAGGACGTGCTACTCCTGCTGCACGCGCTGGTGGTGGTCTTCCGCCGGTTGGGTTCACCCAACTGCGAAGTTGACACCACCCCCTGATTTGCCTGTTTACCTGCGGAGACGCCCTGCAACTCCTGCGACGCGTCGCTTGGGCAGGGGTCTTTTCCCAAGCGTCCTGTAGCAGGAGTCGCAAGGCTCGCTGCATCGACCGTCACCATCGCCGCGTCGGCGAGCTTCACGGTGCGCTCGAACACGCCGATGGGCGCCTTGGCCCAGTGGTCGCGCCCGTCGGGCTTCCTCTCCCTGCGCTCGGGGTCGGCGGAGCGCCCCTTCCCGGGCCAGAAGTAGGAGAATCGCCAGCCGCGCTCCCTCGCGGCCCGGAGCTGCTCCCGCGTCGGATCCAGCGGAACTGCCCCCGTCCTGGCGCGCTTCTGCCTGGCTCGCTTCTCGGGGACGACGACCTTCGTCCCCACTAGGCCCTCCAGGTCCCTGAGGGCTTTGCGCTCGGTCCTCGCCCTCTTCCCGCTCATGCCGACCGCCGTCCCTCGTCGAGCAGCGCCGCGAGGCGGGCGATCTGCGCGTCGGTGAGCGCCGGCATCGCCTGCGCGATCTCCGCCGCGAGGCGGTCGGCCAGCTCCTCGTTGGTGATGGAGCGCGTGCCCGCATGGCGCAGCGCGATCCTCGCCTTGATGTCGCCCTCGGAGACGAAGCGGCTGCGACCGCGCACGTACGAGCGCACCGAGCCGTCCTTGGCCCAGCGCATGAGCGTGTGACGCGACGCGTGACCGCGCGCAACTGCTGTTTTGATTGTGATAAAGTCGTTAACTAACAAGTGGGGCCTCCGCGGAATCGGGCTCGACGCAAGGCGTCGAAGCAGCTGATTCCGCGATGCCCCTTATCTTCTCCGGGCGGGACGGTAAGCCCCCGCCTCCTGCGGTGATGATTTTCGCGGACGCGACGCGCGTTTTTCGGGCGTCGCGCTCGGCCTATCTGGAAACCAGTGCGGCCTATACCTACTTGCTGGCCTGAATTGTAGCACGCGTTGCTTTAGGCCACCCAGTCGTGGCTCAGCAACAATGTAGAAAACTGATACATGAATGTTGAAAACAATATTATTGAGAGAGACGCGGAAGGGTTAAAATAAAGACGATGGGTCTGTCCGGGACCCATGAGAAGACGCTCAGGGAGGCCTCCCCCGCGTCGACCGCCGAGAGCCGTGACCTATCGGCTGCTCGCGTCGGCGTCGCGCCCTGTCGGCCACGCGCCGGCTCGGCGGAGCCACAACGAGAGGTCGGAGCCACACCGTCCCGCCTAAGTCGTCGGCGGGCGGAAATCTCCCCGGCTGGGAGCGCGGGTGCTCGGATGGCACCCTTCCGGACGCACCGCCCAGCATCCGCGAGCGCGCGAGAGCGCGCCTGATGCTGGGGGCAATCATGACAAAAAGGAACGACGGCGCGCCAAGCGCTGCGCCCATCCTCGTCACGTCCGACGAGGCCGCGCGCATCATCGGCATCGCGCCGAAGACGCTCGTGAACTGGCGCAACCGCGGCAAGGGCCCGGCGTACGTGCGCCTCGGCGAGAAGCACTCGCCGGTCATGTACCGCGTCCGCGACCTCGAGGCATGGATCGACTCGCGCGTCGTCGGCGCTGGGAGGGGCGCCCGATGACGCCGCCTGTCGCTCGCCGCCCCCTTCCGGGGCCCGGCGACGGGGGCCCGCTCGTCAAGTCCGTGGCGAGGGGGTGGTGACCATGAGGGTGGCTCTAGAGCCGGGCGAGGACAGCACGGCCACGTCGAAGGTGAGCACGGCGTCGGACGGCACGCGCTCGATGTCCTGGCACATCAGGCTGCATAACGGCAAGCTCGAGCGCCACGTCACGAAGGGCAGGTGCTCGGCGGGCGAGATCAGGCGCCGGGCGAAGGCCAAGGCGGACGAGCTCAGAACGGTCGGCCGCTCCGCTAAGTGGAAGCCGTCGTCGCAGATGGCCAATTACGTCAGGGATGACGTGCTGCCCTACGTCACCGAGGAGCTCGCCGACGAGCTCAGGCCGAGAACGATCGCAAGGTACGACAGTCTGCTGAGGATCTACCTCGAGGAGGTCAAGGGCTTCCGGATTTACGACGCCGTCCAGAGCTACAACCTCGAGGCTCTGCTCCGCAAGGTCGCGCGCAAGCACGGCACCTCGACGGCGAAGAACCTGAAGAAGGTGGTCTCCGGCTACGTCATCGACCGCCTGCTTGACGCGGGCGTCGTCCAGCACAACGTCATACGCGGGCGCTCCATGAGACTGCCGGACGTCAACAAGGGGCACCGGGGCCCCGGTGGCCGCGCCCTCTCCCACGGCGACCACATGCGCGCGATCGACTATCTGCTCGCGCTGGACCCGTCTGTGGACCCCAGGCCCAAGCAGGGGCGCTACACGCCCGAGCAGCGCGCGGAGCGCCGCCGGCTCGCCATCGACGTGACGCTCGTCCAGGCGGTCTGCGGCCTGCGCATCGCGGAGGTCCGCAACATGCGACGTCGCAACGTCATCGACGACGGGGAGCACGTGGCGCTCGAGGTGACCAACGACACGAGCAAGACGCACCGCGGGCGCATCTGCCCCGTGACCGACGCGCGCGTCGCCGACCGCGTCCGCGCGAGGCTCGCGCGCGTCGCCGACGACCCCGACGCGCTCGTGTTCCCGGCGCCGACCGCGCCTGACAGGGTGTGGGACTCCGCCAACTGCACGAAGACGCTCAGGCGCCTCTACGATCAGATGGCGGATGACCTGGGCATCCCGCTCCTGCGCGAGGTGTCGAGCCACGTGTGGCGCGCGACCCTCAACACCGAGTGGCGCGACCGCGGCGTGCTTCCGGAGGTACGGGCGGCCTACTTCGGTCACAGCCCCGAGACCAACCTCCAGTACTACACGGACCACGTTGACGTTTCGGGCCTCGTGGCGCTCGTGACGGGCACGGGCGGCGGCGCGTCCTGAGCGCCCCCACCGCTCCGGGCCGGTAGCGGGGCGGCAGTGTCGCGACATGAAAGCGACGCCGCCCTGCCGTCTCGCCATCTGACACGCGTCGCGTTTTTTCTCATACCGTCACCCATACCGTCACCATAGGCCGCATAGGTAACAAAAAAGCCCAGAGGGCATAGCCTCTGAGCTGGACTTTTGGTCGCGGGGGCAGGATTTGAACCTACGACCTTCGGGATTTAATCGCAGTTTTGCGTTACCCCTGCTTAACCGCTATATACCAGCAGCTACCTGCATTATTCTTCGGTTCTGACTACCCTGTGTTACCCTCGTTTCCCCTGTGTTACCCGCATTAAAGTCGTGATTTTTGTAGGGCGGTTCAAGCGAGGTACGCGTCCATCGCTGCGAGGTCTTCGCCGTCGGTGTAGCTCTCGCGGTTGACCTGTGGCGTGTGGCCGAGGTGCCGCGCGCGCAGCTCCTCCGGCACGCCCTGCGCAGTCCAAATCTCGTTGACCGTGGTGCGCCACACGTGCGTCGAGACCTCGCGCAGCAGCGGCACGTCGCAGGCGTCCGCTACTTCGCGATAGAGAGCCTTCAGCGCCCGCTGACGGTTCGATGGGTCCCATTCGCGGTCGGGAGCCCCCGGAGACCCGAAAACGAGCGTCAGCGGCTTCTGGGGCTGTCCTGCGATGCGCTCCCGGATGCGCTCGGCGACGCGGTCGTCGTAGACGCGCAGCGACCGGCCCTTCTTCGTCTTGGACTTCTCCTTGCGGACGGTGAGCGTGAGCCGCCCGCCCTCGTCCGAGACGTCGGCGTGGGTGAGCGAGCACGCCTCGCCGATGCGCAGCCCGGTCACGCTCTGGAGCAGTGTCACGTCGGCGACCTCGCGCTGGAGCGCCGTGCGGACGCCCTTGGTGTAGCGCCCGCGCCTCGGGTCCTCGCGCTCGGGGTCGCGGGCGAGCAGGTAGGCGATGATGCGCTCCCGCTCCTCGGCGGTGAGCGCCTGACCGCCCTGCGGCTTCTTCGCGGCGACGACGTCTCCCCGGAAACGAGGGTTGAACTCGGTCCGCGCGAGCGGGTTCCGCTTGATGATGTCGTCGCTGACCAGCTCCGCCATCACGTACTTCGAGACGACTTTGAGCGTCTGCTTCGCGGTCGCGGTGCCGTGCTTGGCCTCGATGCGGTGGAGCGCCGCGCGGAGGGCCGAGCCTCGGCAGGCCGCCCGGATGGATCGGCCGCCGACGGCCTCGGCGAAGAGCTTGAGCTCGTGCTCGAAGCGCTCGACGGTGCGCGGCTTGAGGTCCGTGTCCGTGAGGCCCGGGATGGCGTAGCGGGCGATGTAGTCGGCGAGCATGCTGTCGGCGTCCAGTTCGTCGTCGGCGGTGCGCCCGCCGAGCAGCTTCGTCGCCGTCTCGACGGCCCGGTCGACGACTTCCTCCTTGCGCGTGGTCTTCATGACCGTCTCGTGCTTCTCGATGGTGCCGTCCCAGAGACACACGCGCCATTGGAGCCGCAGGCACCCCGGTCGCCCCGGCGCGTCCTTGACGCTCCGCTCGTTGATTCGGTAGTGACCCGGCTTCGTGGCCGGGCGTCCTCGGTTCGCCATGCCGCCTCCTGAACTCGTGGGATGCCCTACTTTAACACGAGTCAGAGAAATTTGGTTCTAGTAGTTGACTGACGGGCAAATAGGGGTAGAATCGTAGATGCGGGAGGGCAAAGAGCCCTAGAGACCGTTCCGGGCGCTGTCGCGAAGTCCCGGCTCAAAAAGCCCCGCACTCGTGGAAACGTCGGTCGCCACGGAAAACGAGCCGCCTAGCTGGTGCTAGGCCCGTTTTTCCGGAGGCGATATTTTCATGCCGAACGAGACCAAGACCGCGCCCAAGCTCGCCCTGCGCGAGCGCGAGGCCGCCGAGGCCATCGGCGTCTCGGTCAAGACCCTGCGCAACTGGCGCTACATGACCCCGATTAAGGGGCCTCGTCCCTCGCGCGTCGGCCGCGCCGTCGTCTACCCCGTGGCCGAGATTGAGCGCTACCTAGCCGAGCACATGGCCCGCTAGGCCGGTGGTCGCGATGGTGGCGAAGGAAGGCGGCGCGCGACGCAACAAGGCGGGCCGCACCCCCGACAAGCAGGGGTTTTACTACGGGCGCAACGAGGCGTGGGTCGAGGCCGCGCCGATGGCCGAGACGCCCGACCTCGACGGCTGGGAGCACGCCCACGTGCTCGGCGGGCGGTTCGAACTTTACGAAAGGGTCATCGACAACCCCGTCGCGCCCGGCGTCACGGACGACGGTGTCGCGTTCGACGACGTGCACCGGTTCGAGGATTTCGGATACCTGAAATGGTTGCCGAAATCGGGAGAGAGCGTAGGTTTTTTTGAAAATTCGCAAGGTACCTTGGGATTGGGGTTTTCTGGTAAAAACCCCAATTCGACCCCTTCCGATTTAAGGGGGTCTACCTGCGAAAACGCAGGGATGGTGTCAAACCGTTTGGTGCGCGGGGAACAAATCGTGACACCATCGCGGAATCGACGCACATTTTTTGAGTCTCAGCTCCCTTGTCTCCCGACCCCCGAGCACGAGCTGCCGGGCCTCGGCCAGGCGCAGTCGATGGCGCGCGGCGGCCTCGACTACTCGCTGTGGGTGTCCCTCGACACGGAGTTCGTGAGCCCCGAGGGCGAGCGCGGCGAGGCCCGCACGCGCGAGCACCGGCGCGTGGTCTCGTGGCAGTGCTGCTTCACGGTCGGTCAGCAGCTCGTCGAGTGGCTGCTGCTCCCGCGCACGGCGCAGCCGCCGCACATCGACGAGTTCTGCGCGCTCGTGGCCGAGCGCGCCGGCGCGCCTGTCGGGTACTACAGCAGGGAGTCTAACCCCGCGTTCAGCATGACGCTCGTGGCCCACAGCCAGCAGGCGGACATCACCACGTTCAAGGGCTCCAAGCGCGTCCTGCAAATCCTCTGCTCTGCGGCGGGCGGGCTGTTCACGGGCCGCTCGGCGTGGAACGCCCGCGTGAGCCGCCGCCGCGTCCAGCCCGACGCGAGCAAGGACCAGCTCTACCAGCTGCGCGTCGCGGTCCGCGACACGATGAACTTCTGCGCGGCTGGCACGAGCCTCGCAGTGCTCGGCGAGGCCGTGGGCCTGCCCAAGCTCGACATGAGCGAGGACGACTACCGCGACATGGCCGCCGTGCGCGACGCCGAGTTCGAGCGGTTCGCGGCCTACGCGATCCGCGACGTCGAGGTGGCGCACCGCTACCTCGCCTCAGTGTTCGGCCTCGTGAACGTCAAGCTCAAGCCGACCATCCCCTCGCTGTCGGCGACCTACCTGCGCAGGCGCTGCACGCAGGCGCTGGACGGCCTCGGCTTCCCGGAGACCTACCGCGACGTCGAGTCGCAGAAGACCGACGCCTACGACGCGTTCTACCGGGGCGTCAGGCGCAAGCGCAAGGGCCTCGTCGCGATGCATGGGGTGGACGGGTCGCGCGAGTTCGTCGTCGACGAGCGTCTGATTCCCGTGACCGAGGTGGCACGCGACACGCAGTCGCTCGCCGCGTTCTCGTTCAAGGGCGGGTGGAACGGGTGCAACGTCGTCGGCTACTTCGAGGGCGAGACCTACGACGCGGACCTCTGCGGGGCCTACCCCACGGCCTCGGGCGCGGTCCTCGACCCCGACTGGTTTAAGCCCTTCGTCCGCACGTGGGAGAACGAGGACATGGCCCTGCAACAGCTCCCGCCGTGGTCGGCCTTTCGCCCGGGCTTCGGGTGCGTGCACTTCGAGTTCCCCGACACGGTGAAGTACCCGTGCCTCGGCTTCCAGACAGAGCACGGTATCGTCTACCCGAGGACGTCCGAGGGCACGAGCGGCTGCTACGTGACGTTGCCCGAGGTCGTGCTCGCGCTGCGCTTCGGGGCGCGCGTCCACGCCGTGCGATTCGTCATCCCCGCCGTCCACGAGCGCGACGGCGTGCTGCTCGCCGCGTACAAGGGGCTTATCGAGCAGCGTGCCCGCGACGCCGCGACGTACGGCAAGAAGTCGCCGCAGGAGCTGGGCGACAAGCTCATGAACAGCGCCGGGTACGGTAAACATGGCCAAGACGTGAGCCCGAAGACCTACCGCGACCTGCGGTCGCTGGAGATGAGGGACCGGGGGACGTCCGAGGTGACGAACCCCGTCGTCGCGTCCATGAGCACGGCGCTCCCGCGTGTGTGCCTGCTCGCGGCCGCGAACCAGCTCGACGAGTTGGGCTACCGCGTCTTCTCGGAGACGACGGACGGGTTCATCAGCGACGCGCCCGCCGACGTGCTGACCGCACTCGACCTGTACGGGTTCGCCGACCGCATGCACTACGTGCGGTCGTACTACTCGGACGGAGCCGACGACAAAATCTGGGAGATTAAGCACGTCCAGCGCCGCCTGCTCAACCAGACGACGCGCCTGAACGTCGGCTTCGAGCCCGGCGGCGTGCTCGCTCGCGGCGGCTTCAAGGGGTACAAGCCGCTGCCCGGCGAGAAGGACGTGAGCGGCGAGCGTCGCGAGCGGTTCGTGCACGACGTGGTCACGCGTACCTCGCCGCTCGCCTACACCTCGCGCGACTGGGTGAGCCCCGCAGACATGCTCGACTGGGACGAGGACATGCACGTCTACGAGGGCCGCCACGCGGCCAATCCCAATTTCGACATGAAGCGCCGCCCGCTCCTCGACACGATGGCCGACGTCGAGTTCGCCTGCGCGGGCGACGTGGTGCGCGTCGCCAACTACGACACCGCGCCGTGGGAGACGCTGGGCGAGTTCCGACGCCACAAGGCGACCGTCGGCGAGCACCAGCTCGTGCTCGCGGCCGACTACGTCAAGGCCGCCGAGCGCGCGGCTAACTACACGGGCCGCGAGCTGACCGACACGGACTTCGTGCGCTGGGCCGTGACCGCGCATCGCAGCGGGCGCGTGCGCATCAGCGCCCTGAGCGACCTCGAAGGCGCGGAGCGCCTGCGGTTCATCAACGCTTTCATCCACGACGGTCGCCCGTTCACGTCGAGCGACTGGAAGAACGCGGGCCGCCAGTCGCGGCAGAACCTGCCCGAGCCCGCCGTGTGGATGCCGTGGGTCGAGGACATGGAGGAGGCGTGGGTTGGACCACTGTGCCCGTGCGCCTAGCGCACGCGGTGCGACGGGACGCGACCCGCCGCCCGCGACACCGAGGAAACGCAAATCAACAGACAGGAGGAGTTAGTCATGGAAATTGTGTATGACGAGTACGGGAACGCGATTGATTATGTGTTTTCCATCACCAACGAGCTTTTCGAGCGCAATTTTCACGCGCGGCATGTGCGCAATCACATCCGCTTCCATCGGGAGGAGCACGGACAGGACCCGACCTTTGAGCAGGTCGCGGAGTTCGTGCGTGATGAGTACGTTGAACACCCCTGCGCGGGCTGCGACGGCCGTGCTGATGGTGAATGTGAGACCTGCGACCCCGGTCCCGCCTACTGCTTTCTAGGCGAGACGTTGGTGAATCAGTTTGCAGCGAGGTTCTGCGAGGAGTTTGGCATCGCAGTCGAGTAGCGAATGAGACAACAGGAGGTAACGACGATGACCAAGAAGAACAAGACGGTCGCCGAGCTGCGCGCTGAGCTGGCGGCCCAAAAGGCGCAGGCCGACGAGACGCGCAAGGCCCTGCGCGCCGCCGAGCGCCGCGAGGCCAAGGAGCGCGCGGCCGCCAAGGCTGCGGCGGACCGCCGCCTCGCCGACGCGCTGCTCGCGGACGTCCGCGACGCGCTCGGCGACGCGACCGACGACGCTCTGCGTCGCGAGGTCGCGGGGATGCTCGCGCGATGGCGCGCGGAGCATCCGGCCGAGGCGATGCCGGAGACCGCGCGCGAGCGCGGCGACGGCTGCGCCGAGGCTTAGGCGAGCGCAGGCGAGGGCGGATCGCGGCGACCAGCCGCGTCCCGCCCGAGGCCGCGCGAGCGGGTGGGGACGCCCCTGCGGCGGGGCGGGCGATAGCCCGCCCCAGGAGCAGCACCGTAGCACCCGACGCGGAGCGAGGGTGCTTAGGTGCAAACGCCATCCGCTCGCGCGGACGGCGTTTGACAGTAGAGAGGAGTGAGGCCGCATGGCCAGTCACAACTGGGGCAACACGCGCCGGAACGGCACGCACACGGGCAAGTGCACGTCTCGTCGCGAGGCCAAGGCGCGCTTTCGACACAACGACAAGACGCGCCGGGGGGACCCGCAAGTCAACCACGCCAATCTCGCGATTGACAAGAGCAGGACGCATCTCAATTACGAGTTGGGTCCGACGGCGGGACTTACCTACGAGGAGAAGTGCGAGCGTTTTGACGCGCGCCTCGACGAGCTGGGCTACGCTGACGACGGCACGCAGTGCATGCAGTGCATCATCACCTACCCGCCGAAGGAGCTGGACGACGGCGCGCACCCCGAGGAGCTGCGCCGCTGGTTCGAGGAGACCGCAAAGCTCATCACCGAGTTCGTCGGCGAGGAGAATGTGATGGGCATGTACGTCGACGCGGACGAGGTCCGCGAGTACACCTCGGCGCTCCCGGGCGAGGAGGGCACGACGCGGCGCAGCCGCATCCACATGCACACCGACGTGGTCAACGCGTGCGAGTACACGCCGAACGTCGGCAAGCGCCCGTACTACCTGACGCTCTCGGGCGAGCAGACGCTCGACGAGTCGGAGGCCGCGACCGAGGAGGTGCGCACGCCTCGGCGCAAGCGCGACGAGCGCGGCCACGCCGTGCGCGAGGAGGGTCCCGACGGCAATCTCGCACCGGTCTACGTGACGCCCGACGGCGGGGACACGTTCGACGTTGCCGAGGCCGCCGTGGACGTCAAGACCGTCCCGGTCTACGCGCGGTACAAGTCGAAGACGCCCGGCAAGAAGGGCTCCATCAAGTACGCGCCGCCGGAGGAGAAGCCCGCGAAGCGTTACGGGCTCACGAGCCGTTTCCAAACCAAGCCGCGTATGCAGGCGCTCAACAAGATGACCGAGGAGATGACCCGCGAGAAGTTCAACGGGCTCCACTGGATGGAGAAGGAGCCCGACGACCCGACGCCCGAGCGCACGCGCCCGGACTACACCGTCGAGGAGCTGACCGAGCAGACGCTCGCGCTGGTCGCGGGCGAACAGCTCGCCAAGGCGCAGGGGGTCATCGCCGACAGGCTCGCACGGTCCGAGGCGCTGCTCGACGAGGCCGTCGCCAAGCACGGCACGGCGACGCGGGAGCGCGACGGCTACGTCGTCCTCGACCGCGACGGCGCGCGTGAGACGCGCACACTCAACACTCCGGAGGACGGCGACCTCGCCGCGTTCGGGGACCGGATGGACCGCGTGTTCCGCGTCGGCGGACCGGGCCCGGAGGGCAGCACCGTCGTCGAGGTCCATCACGCGCCGCGAGTGCTCGCAGCCCGCACCAAGCGTGCCGCCAAACAGGACGCGAAGCGCGTGCGCGAGGCCGCCGAGGCCGACGCGAGGCGCGTGCGCGAGGAGGCCGCCCGCGACGCGCAGGCCGTCTACGATGACGCGCTCGCCGAGGCGCACCTCGCCCTCGTCGAGGAGCGCGAGGGCGACGAGCTGGAGGCCGCCCACGAGCGCCACGTGCTCGCGCGCAAGCGCGTCGACGTGGCCGAGCGCGAGCAGCTGCTCGACGAGCGCGTCGCCATCGTCAACGAGCGCAGCGACGACGTGCGCCGCCGCGAGGACGCCGTCACCGAGCGCGAGGCCGAGGCGACGCGCCTCCTCGACGGCTACGACCGCGAGGCGACCATCGCGGACTTCACGCCCGAGCTGCCGCCGGACGCCGACGAGGGCGAGCGCGCGGCCGCCGACGAGCGGGCGCGCAAGGCGTTCGCGGGTGCGTGCTTCCGCCACGGGCTCAAGCCCCCGACCGTCCACGTCCCGGGGCTGCGCGAGCGCGACGCCGAGCTGACCCGGCAGGAGCAGGAACTCGTCCCGCTGCTCAAGGCCGTGCGCGCCTTCATCGCGGACCCCGTGACGTTCGTCGCCGACGCCCTGCGGCGCGTCCAGGGCTACATCGCCGAAGTCGCGCATTCCGAGGGGACCACGCGCAGCCAGCGGCTGACCAACGAGATGATGAACGACGCCATCGCCGACGCGACGCGCCTCATGTACGCGCACCCGGGCGACCCGAGGATGCGCGAGGCGTGTGCCCCGGACGCTCCAGCACTGCGCGAGGACGAGCGCAGCGGGCCCGTCTTCGACGTCGATGCGTGGGCTGAGGAACGCCGCCGCAAGCGTGCCGCCAAGAGCGCCGCGAAGATGACGCGCCAGACGCTTCAACAGCGCCTCACACAGCAGCCGGAGCAGCAGTCGGTGCGCGAGGTGTGGCCCGAAAGCTACGTTCCGAAACCGCGTCGTGGCCACGACGGCCCCGAGCTTTGACGCTTTTGTCTTGAGCGCCCATGTGAAACACGGGTTCGGGCATGCGCCCTAATTCGTGTCCGGACGAGGAGGTATGGTCGTGTCTTGTTTATCAGGCGCCGATGCGCAGCATGAGCACAGTCATGGCGCTGATACAATAACGGATAACCAAGGAGGGGTCATGGCAAGGAAGAACGCTCTCGTTAAACCGATTCTGAAGTGGGTGGGCGGCAAGCGTCAGCTGCTTGACGACATCCTGCCGCTTCTCCCCAAGGACCCAAAGCTCTACGTCGAGCCCTTCGTGGGTGGTGCCGCCGTGTTGCTCGCCAAGCAGCCCGCGCACGCGCGCGTCAACGACTACAACGCCGAGCTTGTGAACGTCTACAAGGTTGTGCGCGACGAGCCGGACGCCCTGCTTGAGAAGCTGCGCGAGCATGATGAGAACAACACGAGCGACTACTACTACGAGGTGCGGGCACTCGACCGTGAGTCGTCCTTCGTCGATATGGGCGAGGTGGAGCGCGCGGCGCGCATTATCTACCTAAACAAGACGTGCTTCAACGGCCTGTACCGTGTCAACTCCGCAGGTCAAATCAATTCGCCCTATGGTCGCTACAAGCACCCGAACATCGTCAACGAGCCGGGCATCCGTGCCCTGTCGAGGTACCTGCAAGGTGATGTGACGCTCATGTGTGGGGACTATTCCGAGGCGCTGCGCAGCCTCCCCAGGGGCGCGTTCGTCTACCTCGACCCGCCCTATATGCCGCTCACCCAGACGTCGGCTTTCACTGGCTACACTGAGGGCGGCTTCGACTACGACGAGCAGGTGCGTTTGCGCGACGAGTGCGTAAAGCTCCGCGAGCAGGGCATCCACTTCCTTGAGTCGAACAGCGACTGCCCGGAGATTCGCGAGCTGTATGCCGACTTCACCATCAGGACGGTTCAGGCGAAGCGCGCAATCAACTCGCGTGGTGACCGTCGTGGCGCTGTGAACGAGGTGCTTATCAGTGGCTAAGTCGAGCATCGATATGGCAAGTGACGCGTGGGGCCGGGTACTACGGAAACACCCTGACATCATGCAGGCCATCCGTGAGCGGGGCTACTGTGAGGTCAAGGCTGATACCATCAAGGAGGAACGCGAGCCCCGTCTGATGACCAAGCACGACTTCTTGGACAGCGTGCCGTCGCCTTTGAAGAGTCGTCACGTCAACGTGCTGTCGGTCACGCGACACTCGTATGTGCTCGGCGAGTTCGACGTGTTTCAGAAGTTCCCAGAGGAGAAGCCGTCGCGCCTTGAGTTTTGCACGCTCCCGCCGTTCGAGACCCTGCGCGTTGATGACATCACGACCGAGTCAAAGGCGATAAACGCCCTGATTATCTCGGGCGTGCTCAATCGGTTCCTCGGCACGGACGAACTCACGGAGACATTCAACGGGCGTATGGGCACAGGGCGATTCGACTTCGGCATCGGTCTGCGCAGGCGCGACCCGCTCTGGCTTGAGGTGAATGGCGCACAGCTTGAGATTGACGGAGGCTTCGAGAACGACGAGTGCGTCGTCATCATGGAGGCGAAGAACCGTCTGCACGACGACTTCAACGTGCGACAGCTCTACTATCCGCTCAAAAAGTACAGCACGTTCGTGACCAAGCCCATTCGCCTCGTGTTTTCTCAGTACGACAACCTGACGTATACGCTCTATGAGTACGAGTTTGCCGACATCGACGACTTCAACTCGATTCAGCTGGTCGGTGCCGCGTCTTACGCATTCGAGGACTGTCGCGTTACCGCTGATGACGTCATGCGTGTCTGGGAGACCACGAAGGTCATTTACGACGACAACGAACATCAAATCGAAGGCGAGCCGCCGTTTCCGCAGGCGGACAAGATTGAGCGTATCTTCAGCCTGCTCGAGTTTCTGAGAGACCAGCCGGAACAATCGGCAACTACTGTCGAAATTGCGGAGTTCATGGGAACCGTAGTCAGGCAGGCGGCGTACTATCCTGCCGCGGGCGTATATCTCGGGGTGTTCGAGCGGTCTTGGAACAGCATCACCCTGTCTCGCGAGGGGGCCGCGCTGCTCAAGAAGAATCGGCGCGAACGTCTGTTGGAAATGGTCAGGCTCTTGTTCCGCCATGAGATTTTTCACCGCCTGTACGGCGAGTCCGTGCATCGTTACGGCGATATACCGAGCACAGAGGTAGTCGCAGACACGATGGTCGAGCTTAAGGTGCTCGATAGCGAGGCGGATTCCATGTACTACCGTCGTGCTCAAACGGTTCGTGCTTGGCTCAAGTGGCTGTTTGATTTACCGGATGAGGATTAGCCCAAAATGCCCAACAAGACGCCCGCCGCTAGGCGGGCTCCTTGTTGGGCGCGCCGAATAAAGTCGTGATTTTCGTAGTGACTTCAAGATAAAAGTAGGGGACCGATTTTCGGTCCCCTACCTGCTGATTTATGGTCGCGGGGGCAGGATTTGAACCTACGACCTTCGGGTTATGAGCCCGACGAGCTACCAGACTGCTCCACCCCGCAATTGGGTGCACATCGCGTGTGCAAGAAGTAACTATATCGACCGCTCGTTCTTCTCGCAAGAGGAAAGTCGAATTGTGGAGCATCCTCCACAATTAACCAGGAGGGGGCACAAGAGGCATCAAGTGCCCGTCTCACCTAAGGAGGCGTGCAGATGACGGCGGCGTTTCGAGCGTGCTGCCTACTGTTTCAAGATGACCTCCAACGTTACGGTACGCGCGCGCTGGCGTAAACAGACGCTCTCCGACGGATGTCGCGACAAAAAGAGGTGGCAACATCGCCGACGTCCTGCTGTTTCGACGTTTGGGGGAGGCCCGCCCATGTACGACTCCGGCTCTACCGCGTTCATGCTCGTCTGCACGATGCTCGTTCTGCTTATGACTCCCGGCCTTGCGTTCTTCTACGGCGGCCTCTCCCGGCGTAAGAACGTCGTGAACACCATGCTCATGTCGTTTGCGGCAATCGGGGTCGTGGGCCTCACGTGGGTCATCGCGGGCTGGTCGTTTGCCTACGGCGGCGACGGCTCCCTCTCGTGGTTCGGCGGCTTCGACCAGCTGGGACTCTCCGGCCTGGTCAAGGGCATGATGACCGAGGCCACCCAGACCCCGGAGGGCACCCTCTACCCCTCCATCATCGACGTCACCTTCCAGATGGCCTTCGCCATGATCACCGCCGCCATCATCACCGGCTCCGCGGCCGGGCGCGTGCGCTTCGGCGCAATCGTCGCCTTCCTCGTGGTGTGGGCCCTCGTGGTCTACGCCCCTCTCGCCCACATGGTCTGGGGTGGGGAGGGCTCGCTCATCGGCGAGGTCATCGGCGCCCTCGACTTTGCGGGCGGTGACGTGGTCCACATCAGCTCCGGCGTGACTGGCCTCATCCTGTGCCTGGCGCTCGGCGGTCGCAGGGGCTTTGGCCTCAAGAGCTACCGACCCCACAACGTCCCGTTTGTCGCCCTCGGCGCCACGCTCCTCTGGTTCGGCTGGTTCGGCTTCAACGGGGGCTCCGAGTTCGCCGCCGACGGCGTTGCCGCCCTCGCAATCCTCAACACCGTGGTCTCCAGCGCGGCGGGCCTCGCCTCCTGGATGGTGGTCGAGCGCGTGGCCACGGGCAAGCCCACCCTCGTGGGGGCGTGCACCGGCCTTGTTGCCGGCCTCGTCGTGGTGACGCCGGGCGCGGGCTTCGTGGAGCCCTGGGCAGCGGTGGTCATGGGCATCGTCGTCTCCCCGGTGTGCTACTTCGCGATCTCCCGGCTCAAGTCCCTTCTCGACTATGACGATGCTCTTGACGCCTTTGGCTGCCACGGCGTGGGCGGCATCCTCGGTGGCGTGCTCACGGGGCTCTTCTGCGTGCCGGAGCTGTCCTGGACGGGTCAGGGCGGCCTGCTCTACACCGGAGACCCGTCGCTGCTCTTGAGCCAGGTCCTCGGCATCCTCGTGACGCTCGTCATCGTGGTCGTGCTCGACCTCGTGATTCTGTTCGTGGTGCGCGCCGCCTTCGGAGGGACCCTGCGCGTGAGCGCGCAGGAGGAGGCCCTTGGCCTCGACGTCGCCGTCCACGGCGAGAGCGCCTACCCCGCCTACACCGGCCTCGACTCCTAGGGAGAGAAAATGAAGAAGGTCAGCGCCATCATTCGTCCCGAGAAGCTCGAGGAGCTCAAGGACGCCCTCAACGAGAAGGGCGTGCACGGCATGACGGTCTTTGAGGTCATGGGCTGCGGGAGCCAGCACGGCTGGACGGAGTACTATCGTGGCCATGAGGTCATGCTCAACATGATCCCCAAGGTCAAGGTCGAGTTTGTTGTGAACGACGCGCAGGTGGAGGGCCTCATCAAGCTCATCTGCGGCGTGGCGCGCACCGGTGAGGTGGGCGACGGTAAGATCTTCGTCTATCCCGTTGAGGAGTGCGTGCGCATCCGCACGGGGGAGCGCGGCGTCAGGGCCGTGTAACCCCCTGCTGGTCAGGCCCAGCCTCCCGATTGTGGCGCCGCGACTCCCCCCGCGCAGCGCCACGGGCGGGAGGCTGGGCCATGGGGCGGGGTGCCCCCCGAGCCCCCGCCCCCATGGCCCCGGCCTCGCGGTGCCGCTACGCCGACGGCGCGTGTGAGATGAGGGGGCATGCTGGCCTTTAGCCCTATTCCGTCGGCCAGGCCTTGTCTACAGGTCTGCTGCGGTGATGATTTCCTGCGGGATGAGGCGCGCGTTGTCCAGCACCTCGCGCAGGTAGGCTGCCTCGCGCGGCTTGAGCTCGCCCTCCAGCAGGTCGAGTCCGCGCAGGGGTACGCCCGCCTGGTCGGTCTCCTCGTTGTCCAGCGGGTCCGGGAAGCGCGTCATCGCGCGCTGCAGCATGAGGCGGTAGGCAGCCGTGAACGGGCGCACCTCGAAGCGGCCGTCCGCCATCTCGGTGAGCTTCGCCAGGATCTGCAGGCCCGCACGGTCAAGGTCTCCCCAGTACAGCACGCACACGTCCTCTGCGTACTGGGCTGCCAGCAGGTCGGGCAGCTTGTGGGGGTCGTCCACCAGGTAGCCGTTGCCAAAGACGACGCCGTGGACCTTCTCGCCCAGCAGCCGCTTTCGGCCGTCCATGAACATTGCGTTCCTCATGTTGACCCACGGGTCGAGGTTCTCCGAGACCACCAGGCGCAGGTGGCGGTGGTACTTGGGGATGTGGTGGAGGAGCTCCAGCTTGACCTGCGGGTGACAGCACACAACGTCGGAGAGGCCCATGAGGTGCAGGAGCTTGCGGCCGTCGGAGTCCAGCGCCAGGAACTTCTCGTCCCCGAAGACACGGTAGGAGAGCTCGCGGCAGCTGAGCGAGCCGTCCCCCAGCAGGGCCGAGCCGGAGAGGGCCTCGTCCAGGGCTCGCAGCTCACGCTCGTAGCGGATGAAGGCGTCGGGGGTGCTGAGCAGCCACCCGTTGATCCACAGGCGCGGGTCCAGCCCGATGATCTGCCGGCGGACGTCGTTGAGCTCGGGGGTCTGCTTGCGGATCGTGTCCAGGTGGGAGAGCGTGCGCGCCTCGCGCTTGGGGGTGTCCCGTCGGGCGGGGGGCTTGGGGCGCTCGGTCTTGGCGATGGCCCGGGAGCGGGGGGAGGCGGGCTCGGCGGCCGCCGGCGCCTCGGGTGTCGCGGACGCATTGGGTGTCCCGGGTGCCGTGGGCGTTCCGGATGCCATGGATGCCCCGGATGCCGCCGATGTCGCAGCCACGGCGAGGTCTAGGGCGAAGAGATCGGCGTCTACGAGCGCGTTCTTTTCGCCGTTCTTTGCGGCGGCCCTCCTGCCGGCACCTCTGCTGTCCGAAGTGGCGGGGGAGAGAATCCCAAGGTCGACGAGTGCGTCGAGCGTCTCCTGCCCGGCGTCGTACCTAGAGAGGAGGGTCATCAGCTCGGCGCGCGTGGCCTGGGGGGAGCGCAGGCGCACCAGGCCGCTTGCGATGCCTCCCGCGTAGCTGCGAGCGGCGCCGGGTAGCTCCTTGCCCAGCCGCTTGGCCAGGGCGGCGACGGCTGCCTGCTCCTGCTCGGTGAGTTTCTGTGCCATGGGGGTGCCTTCCGTTTGAGTTTGTGTTTCAGCATACCGCACGGCTTGGCGGCGACGGAACGGGTTTCGTCGCGACGACCCTGCCCTGGTCGGCCCAAGCGGCCTCCACGGTCCCGGCCAAACGGTCTCCGCGGCCTGGCCCAAGTGGTCTCCACGCGCATCCTTCCGGCTCTGCTCCAATTTTCCGTGCCTCTCCGGCTCCGCCTGCTTGGTTTTGCTTACATTTACGAGGTTGATGCGCCGGCGGCGATGTGGTTGCTTTCAAAATGAAGGGCGGTGCAGCCTTCGCGCAGAGTGGCGCTTAGCATTTTGAGGTTGATGCGATCCCAACCGCGCCTTTCTCACGTTTTCCTGGCGAGAAGAACCTCTGGGCCGTCGCCAACTGGGCGTTCTTCTCGCCCGTTTGTCGATGCGGATCCTGGGAGCTGCACTGCTCGCTGTTTTGTAAGCGCGCTTGGG
Organism: uncultured Atopobiaceae bacterium; assembly: GCA_944321515.1. Taxonomy (GTDB): domain Bacteria; phylum Actinomycetota; class Coriobacteriia; order Coriobacteriales; family Atopobiaceae; genus Thermophilibacter. The sequence continues at coordinate 160,609 of CALULO010000006.1, forward strand.
GGACTTGCCGCCTCACCCTCGTTTTTCTAAGCCGCCCCGCCGCCCATTGCCGCCTCGGCTTCGATTCCCTAAGCCGGCTTAGTTGCTCTGCCGTGGGGGAGCAGCCTGCCTGTAGCCCGTCGACGGGTATCGGGCACTCCGCACACCTGCGCCGCCGGCGACGAGGTTCGCGTCTCCTGCCATTAGCTGCCAGCTAATGAAACGTCCCCCCGTCTCTCCAATAATTGGCATGCCAGGAACAGGGCGGCGAGCCGCCCGTCAACGGAAGGGGAAGCTATGGCAAAGGAAGGCAAGAAGGGCTTTGGAAGGATCGCGCTCATCGTGGTGATCGTCGTCGTGGTTGCCGGGGTGATCGGCGCAATGGGCGGCGGCGGGTCCACGGACTCTTCGGCGGACACGGGCGCCCAGACGGAGGAGCAGGCCAGCACGCCGGTCCCCGACCAGGACCCGTACACGGTCTCCGACGAGACGATCGACGCGTCGAACCCCTACTCGCTCTTCATTGACGGGACCCTGACGAACAACACCGACAGGGAGGTCGGCTACATCCAGGTCGAGTACAACCTCTATGATGCAGAGGGTGCGCAGGTTGGTACCGCTCTGGCCAACACCAACAACCTCCAGCCGGGTGGGGTGTGGAAGTTCGAGGCCATGGGCACCGCCTCGCCCGACGAGGTGGCGTCCTTCGAGCTCATTGACGTCACGGGCTTCTAGTTGACGTCTGGCCGGAGGGGAGAACCATGAGCGAGCCGCTGACCGAGGAGCTCCTCGACGAGCTTCTCAACACGTCGAGCATCGAGGGCTACCTCGAGGCGCACGACCCCGGCAGCCGCACGCTCTCCGAGTACCTCCAGCAGCTCCTCGTCGAGAAGGGCCTCGAGCGCTCGCGCGTCGTGCGCATGGCCGACCTCAACGACACGTTCGGCTACCAGATCTTCCAGGGCACGCGCCACCCGAGTCGCGACAAGGTGCTCCAGATAGCCTTTGCGATGGCGCTCACCCTGCGGGAGACCAGCCGTGCGCTCACGGCGGCCGGCGTCTCCGAGCTCTACTGCAAGGACCGTCGGGACGCGATCATCATCTTCTGCATCGACCGCGGCTGCTCGCTGCAGAAGGTCAACGAGGAGCTCTACCGCTTCGGGGAGCGCACTATCTGCTAGGGGCCTTTGCGCTCACGCGCACGTTCTTCTCGCCACTGGCCGCGGCGGCTGTGGGCCGGAAGTTCCAAGGGCGCCCCCGTCGCGCGACCGGGGGCGCGCCGCCCTCTGCTAAGATGGGCCCATGAACACGCGCACAGACACTCGCCAAAATGATGACGAGCTCGCCGACTACCTCGCCTCCCTTGATCGTGACGCCTGTTATCGCGTGGACGCGGTGCTCAAGGATGGGCGGCTGGAGCGGACCGAGCTCGTCTACTTTGTGGGCGAGAACGGCGTAGAGCTCGGGCCGTTCGTGCGCAAGTACCTTGATGCCGAGACCGGTCTGGGCCATGCATACCAGGCCCTCTTTGACGCCCAACGCCACGGCGCGCGGCTGGTGCACCTTCCGCGTGTCATCGAGTGCCACCGGCGCGACGACCGGTTCGTGGTGGTGATGGAGTACGTCACGGGTGAGACCCTTGCTACGTGTGTAAGGCGTTGTGGCGATGCGTCGGCCCGCCGTAACCTGGTGCGCCGCGTGTTCCCCGACCTCTGTGACGCGGTAGGTGAGCTGCACGAGCGCTTCGATCCGCCGATCATCCATCGTGATCTCACCCCGACAAATGTAATGGTCAGCCTGCCCGAGGGAGGGGGTCCGGCGGCCGTCACCATTATCGACCTGGGGATTGCCCGCAGGTTCCGGGAGGGGGCCGAGCGCGACACCACCCACTTTGGCACGCGCGCCTACGCCCCGCCCGAGCAGTTCGGCTTCGGGCAGACCGACGTGACGAGCGACGTCTACGCCCTCGGTATGCTGCTCCTCTTCTGCCTTGCGGGTCGTGAGCCAACGTCCGCGGACCGTGAGGCGCACTTTGCGGTCGCGGACGTTCCGGTGGCGTTCCGAGAGGTTATCGTCCGTGCGACGGAACTCGACCCGGCTCGACGCTACGTGTCCGCCCGGGTGTTGCGTGACGCCGTGCTTCAGGCTCTCGTGCAAGTCGACGCCTCCAAGACAGCGGACGCCCCGCACGGCGAGAAGAACCTACCCCAGCGTCCCGCCGCCTCGACGACGCCCCTCGAGCCCCCCACCTTCGATAAGCCGCACGCCCTGCGCGAGACGGTCTCTCGGCTGTTGGCTCGCGTTCCCCGCTGGCTTGGCGTCGTCTGGGACGTGGCCGTAGTGGGCGTGACCGCGGTCTTTGTGATTGGCTGCGTGATGGCGGTCGTTGATCCAACGCCGGAGAACGCAAGCTGGCCCTCCTGGTACCTCGTGCTCTCGTACCTTTGTTGTGGCCTGGTGTTTCTTATCGGCGGTTATCTGCTGATGGACCGTCGACCGCTTCGCCGGGAGATTCCCGCGCTCGCGCGCCTGACCGTGGCGCGTGAGACTCGCATGGGGCTTCTCGCCATCTGCGCGTTGATCGCGTTCTGGATCGTCGTCTCCCTAGTCGCCCAGCCGACGTTCTAGCGTGGTGGGCGTCAGGTATGGCTCGTGTCTAGCTCAGGTCAAGGAGTCTCTGCCCCTCGCTGCTCAGGCGGTAGACGGCAGGGCGCCCTGACGTCCTGACGACAAGGCCGCGCTGTGCAAGCGAGTCAAACGCCTTGCGCGCCGTAGGGAGTGACACGTGCAGGTATGAGGCGCCCTCGCGCATCTTGGCCTCGCCGAAGGCGCCAAAGAGGCATACCTGTCCCAGGAAGTAGAGCAGGCTCTTCTCGCGTTCCGAAAAGTCTCTCGTAAGCCGGTCGACGCATTCGCCAAGGCTTTCAAGGGAACGCCTCTTGTCCTCGAGGTCTGCGATGACTCCCTCCTGAGCGCGCCCAATGAGGTCGAGCATGGTCAGCACAAAGTGCGTGGCCTCCGAGCGATTTGCCCGCTTCTCCGTGATGTCAAAGGCTTTGTAGTAGACGCGCTTGTTTTCCGCGATGGTGCGCGAGAGCGAGAGTACCGTGGCCTGGGAAAGGGGGCGGCTCAGGCTGAGGGCCAGAAGGTAGCGCCCCGTCCTTCCGTTTCCGTCATAGAACGGATGGATGTATTCGAAGAGGAAGTGGGCGAGCAGAGAGCTATAGAGTTCAGGTATTTCCTCTGAGCTCAGCAAGGAAATCATCTGCTCGAGCATGGAGCAGATCGCAGACTCGGGGGAGACTCCATGGTGTATCATTCTGCCCTTATGCTCAATGATCACCGGGCCAGAGCGAAAGAGGCCTTCCTTGATGCGGTCGCGCTCGTCGAGGGAGCCCCTCGTCACGGCGTCGTATATGTCCCTGATGTCTTGGAGCGTGTGGGGGAGTGAGGGAGGGTTGTCCCGATCGGTCAGCCCAAGGTAAAGGCATGCGAATTCCCTGAAAGGCGCATGGGGCCTCTCGGCTGCGCCACTGAGCGCGGCGGTGTCGCGCTCGGCTTCCTCGAGCGCGTCCTCGATCTGCCGCCGTGTGCTGTGGACGCCCTCGATGTCGTTGCTGGAGACTACTTCGTCAAGGATAAGGCTCCGCAGGTATGCTCCGAGGGCGGCTGTGGGGAGGGCCCTCCATAGCGAGGAGACCTTCCGCTCGCGACGCAGCACCCGCTCCGTCATCACAGAGAGCTCGCGCGGGACGGTGCAGAAGAGCTCGCCATGCTCAAGCATGATGCCAGTGCGGAAGGTCGACTCCGCCTCAAGCCTCTGATGATAGTGCTCCTCGTGATGTTGGAATCGCTCCGAGGAGGTATCTTTGTAGAAGGTCTTCTCGAGCGTTGGGTAGGCCATTTCACTCCCTTAATCCTATCGGAAAGAAATCAGAGTTTCTTTCTTTTCATAGGGGATTCTGGCTATTCTATCAGAAAGAAATAGCTATTTCTTTCTGATAAGAACTCTCTGCAAACAGGCTACCGGAAAGAAGTGCCGATTCGTTTCTGATGGCTCGGAATCGTGCGGCCTAGCTGAGCAGGCGGACGTTTGCCTCCAGCGCCGCGACGTCCCCGGTGAAGTGGAACGCGTGCATGCCCGCCACGCGAGCTCCCTCGCAGTTGTCCGCGTTGTCGTCCACAAAGAGGCACTCGGAGGGGTCCAGCTCAAAGCGCCCGCAGAGCAGCTGGTAGATTGCCGGGTCCGGCTTCATGAGCCGCTCCTTGCCGGAGACCACGTAGCCGTCCAGGAAGGGCATGACCGGAGCGTGCGAGAGCTGCTCCATGATGCGAGTGGACGCGTTGGAGAGGACGTAGATGTCGTAGCCCTCGCCCTTGAGGCGGATGGCGAGGTCGTTTACGGGCTCGATGGGGTCGGAGCGCTCCGGCCAGTGGGCTACGCACTCGGCGAGGTTGGGGTGCAGGCGAGCCGGCAGGTGCGCGCGGGCGTAGCGAGACATGGTCTCGTGGGAGATGGTCCCCGAGTCCAGCAGGGACCACATGGTTGACCCAAAGAGCGCGGCGTTGAGCAGGGCCGCGTCCTCGGGCGTGTCCGTGTAGAGCGAGGCGAAGTACGGCCCGTCGAATCTCATGAGCACGCCGCCCATGTCAAAGACGACGTTTCTGATGGGCTTTCTGCTGGTCATGGCGCCCTCCTGCGGTTGGTTGCCGAAAGTATACCGCGAGGCGTGAGGTTTCCCCTGGGGTTTGCCCAGTGCTCCCGTCGAGCGGAGCGTGCACTTACGGAATTGCCGTTGATGTCGCTAGGCACGTCGGGCGCGCTTACAAAATCCCGACTGACGCACACGGCGAGAAGGGCACGCTTACATAATCCCGGGCGACGCGCCTGGCGAGAAGAACCTGCTTACAAAACCCCGGCTGACGCGCCTGGCGAGAAGAACCCGCTTAAGAAACGACGCCTGTTCCGCGCTGTCCGTTCTTCTCGCCGATTGAAGCGCCCTCGTATCCTGCGGTTTTGCCGATGGGCGCCCCCTCCGCTTTTCCTTGTCGCGTGCCAGACCCTCTTTTCTAAGCACCTTCTTACCGGCGTACTGCATCACCTTGCGTTTTCTAAGCGGCCTACGGGCTTTGCCCCGCTACAAATGCATTTCTGTAAGCAATTGGCCTCTCGAGGGGTTGATGAATAGCCGTTGGAGTCGGCCGATCGTGTCTATTGATCGGAGAGTCTTTTAGTTGATCAAACAAGTGTTCGATCATGCAAAACTGGGAGCCATCGAGTAGGGAGGAGAGTTTGATGAGTGACAGTTTTGGGCTCTTCGGTGGTTTCTGTGGGAGAGATTCCGGCATAGGCCCAGCTCAGCGGGCGAAAACAACGATCTGGA
>CALULO010000007.1 GCA_944321515.1 uncultured Atopobiaceae bacterium
TGGTCGGGTGGACTGGATTCGAACCAGCGACCCCTTGACCCCCAGTCAAGTGCGCTACCAAACTGCGCCACCACCCGAATGCGTGCTTCGTTCGCACGAGAAGGTAATTTAACACCATCGTCGACGGGTTGCAAGCGAGAATTTGAGAAGCGTCGCAACGTGCCGCATGGGCCGGCCTGGCCGTGCGGCACGTTGCGACACCTCGGCGGGCCTGGGGCGCCCCTGCCTCCCCATGGGGCTTCCCATGCCGTTCGTCGGGGAGCGCTGCCGAGAGTGCGGAGACCCTCTGGCCGAATGATAGATTTGACGTCAAGCCATGTGCCTGGCATGCCGACGAGACTGGGAAGGCCGGTGAGGGAGATGGAGAAAGGTACAAGCCGCGGGGCCTCGAGGGGCGCGCTGGCAGCGGGGCACCTGGTCGCCGGACTCGCCCTCGGCGGGGCGGCGGGGTTCGCGGCCGGGAGTCGTCCGCGCCCCAGCCTGCGCCACAGGTCGCCGCCGGGAATCACATGGGCCTCAACGCGGAGGCGGCGTCGGTGCCCTTCACGGCGCGGGCCGCGGACGGCTCCGCGCTCTTCGGGATGAACGGGTCCGGCCAGTACTTCGGGACCGAGGGCTACGCGGTCGAGTACCTTGCCGGCCGCCTCGACCTCGTCGCCTGCCTGGGCGCCGGAGGCGAGCGGGGCTACTGCTACTACGACGAGCTGCAGGGCGACGACGCGGCGGCCGCCACGCTCTACGCCTCCGACGGCACGACCGTCGTGGGGACGTTCGCCGCGGTCGACGCGAACGTCGACGGGGACAACCCTCCCGGTGAGGCGGAGCTCTGCGCCACGAGCGACCTTGACGGCTCCGTCCTCTTCGGGCTCAACCCCGCCGGCCAGCACTACGCCATGGAGAACTTCGGGGAGCTCTACCTGCGCGGGGGCGAGGAGCTCGTCGCCGCGGTCGGGCGGGGCGGCGCGAGCGGCTACGTCCTGCGCTCCGACCTGGAGCGCGTGGGCGGCGGGGACGTCCCGGTATACGAGAGCGACGGCGCGACCGTCATAGACACCCTGTCCTCGTGAGCGACGGCCGGGGCACGGCCGGTCCCGCGAGAGGGCCGCGCCCCCACGCCTGAGTCTGCGCCATGACCCGAGGCCCATGCTACGCCCCGGCGGGCGGATTGCGGGAGGGATCCGCTCTTATGTAGGATGTCCATAACGAGTCTTGAGTTATGCGTCCATTGCATAAATGGCGAGAAGGACGGTCCGCGTGGAGCTCAGACATCTGCAGTACTTCCTCATGGTTGCCCGTGAGGGGACCATATCCGGCGCAGCCTCGGTGCTGCACGTTTCGCAGCCCTCGCTCAGCCGCCAGATGCAGGAGCTCGAGCGCGAGCTCGGGTGCACGCTCTTTGAGCGCGGCAGCCGTCGCGTCACCCTCACGGAGCCCGGGATGCGCCTGCGGGCCCGTGCCGAGGAGATCGTCGACCTCGTGGGGCGCACGGAAGAAGAGTTTCGCGTCTCGGCGGACACGCTTGCCGGCGAGGTCCGCATAGGCGGCGGCGAGACGCCCGCGATGGGGCTCGTCGCCGACGTGGTGGCGGACCTCAAGGACCGCTACCCGCTCGTTCGGTTCTCCCTGTTCAGCGGTAACGCCGCCGCGGTTTCCGAGCGGCTCGAGACGGGCCGGGTCGACTTCGGCGTCTTCGTGGGGCACGCGGACCTGAGTCGCTACGAGTCGCTCCGGCTGCCCGCGCACGATCGCTGGGGCGTCTTCGTGCGCGAGGACGACCCCCTGGCGGCGCTTGTGGCCGTGACGCCGGACGAGCTTGCGTCCCGTCCGCTCGTGCTCTCGGAGCAGGCCGGGCGCGAGATGGGCGCGTGGTTCCGACGCGACCTCGAGGACCTTGACGTGGTCGCAACGTACAACCTGCTCTACAACGCGGCGCTGCTCGCGCGGCGTGGCGTCGGGTGCGTGGTGAGCCTCGAGGGCATCGTTGACACCACGGAGGGCTCGGGGCTCGCCTTCCGCCCGCTCGAGCCTGAGGTGACGGCCGACGTCTTCGTCGCCTGGAAGCGCTACCAGAGCTTCTCGCCCGTCGCGGAGGCGTTCCTGGCCGAGGTGCGGCGGCGCTGGGGCGCCTAGGAGAGCGCCGCCTCCAGCTCCTCCGCGCTCACGAGCTCCGACCCGTAGCACTTCTCGCAGTGCTCGAGGGCGCCCTCCTGCGTGCCGCAGAGGAAGGTCATCGTGGCGTCGGCGACGACAACCGAGGCGTAGCCCAGGAAGTAGGCGTCGGCGAGTGTGTGCAGGACGCAGATGTTGGTGTCGCACCCCACCGCTATGACGGTGGAGACGCCCAGCTCGCGCAGGGTGAGGTCGAGGTCGGTCTGGAAGAAGCCGGAGTAGCGGCGCTTGGGGACCGTGATGTCGCCGGGACGTACCTCGACCTCCGGGTAGACGCGGGTCTCGCCGGCAAGGCCGTGCTCCCCCCAGAGCTCGAGTTCGCGGTCGAGGCCGCGGATGTGCGCGTCGTTGCAGAAGACCACGGGGACGCCCGCGGCGTGGCAGGCGTCGACGGAGCGGGCCACGGCGGCGCGGTAGGCGGCCGTGGCGGCGTCGGGGTCGTAGAGGGAGTCGTCTCCGACGGCCTCGATGGCGTCGATGACGAGCAGGGCGCAGGCGTTCTTGTCAATTTTCACGGGAGGCCTCCTGAGGCTCGCGTATTGGGTAGCCTGAGGATAGCGGATTTCCGGAGGGAGGCACATGGCCGAGGAGGGCTTCTTCGTGCGCGCCTATGACGTGGTGCGCCAGATACCCGCGGGGCGCGTGGCGAGCTACGGCCAGGTGGCGCGCATGATGGGCGAGCCGGGGAGGGCCCGCTTCGTGGGCTTTGCCATGCACGCGAGCCCTGGGATGGCCGGCGGCGTCCCCTGCCACCGCGTGGTCTTTGCCGACGGGCGGCTCGCCCCGGGCTTCGCCTTCGGCGGGCCCGGGGAGCAGCGTCGCATGCTTGAGGCCGAGGGCGTGGGCTTTCTTCCGGACGGCCGCGTTGACCTGAAAGGCTACGGATGGGAGGCGTGAGATGGGCGTGGCGGTTGTGTGCGCGTCGAGGACGGGCAATACCGAGAAGCTCGCGGAGCGGGCGCGCGTTGAGCTTGGGGAGGCGCTCACGGATGACGTGGCGGGCGCCGACGTGGTGCTCCTTGGGTCCTGGACGGACAAAGGCGGGCTTGACGAGGGCCTGGCGGAGGCGCTGGGCCAGCTTGCGGGCAAGCGGGTGTTCCTCTTCGGCACCTGCGGCTTCGGCGGGGACGACGCCTACTACGCGCGCGTCCTAGACAACTTCGCCTCGGCGCTGCCCGATGACGTCGAGGTGGTCGGCCGCTTCATGTGCCAGGGGCAGATGCCACCCGCTGTCCGCGAGCGCTACGTCACGATGGCCGAGGCCAACCCGGAGCGGTTCCAGCCCATGATTGAGAACTTCGACCGCGCGCTCGGACACCCCGACGCTGCCGACCTCGACGCCTTCGCGGACGCGCTGCGCGCCGCCGGCGTCCTGTCATAGCTCCTGAGGCCGGGGGGCGAGAAGGGGCGGGCGCCTAGTCGGTCGACGAGGCACGCGGTCCTTCTCGCCCCCCTCTCCCCTATTCGATCCCGAGACGCTCCGACAGCTCGAGCCACTCGTCCTCGAGCGCCTCGCGTTCGGCCAGGCACGCGTCGAGCTCCGCCTGGGCCGCCATGAGCGCGGCGTAGTCGCTCGCGTCCACCTCCGCCATCGCGGCGCGCAGGCGCGCGGGGTCCCCGGTGGTCTTCTCGAGCTTGCGGCTTACGGCGTCGAACCGCTTCTTGAGCTCGCGGCGCTCCTGGTTGGTGAGGGCGTCCCCCGGTCGTGGTGTCGCGGGGTCCTTCTCGCCCCCGGCCCTCTGGTCGCCCGTGCCTGGGGCAGACGCCTCGCCCTCGGGCGAGCCCGCCGAGATCAGGCGCAGGTACTCGTCCACGCCTCCGGGCACGTGGCGGACGTGGCCGTCGATGAGGGCGAACTGGTCGTCGGTCACGCGCTCCATGAGGTAGCGGTCGTGGCTCACCACCAGGAGCGTGCCGGGCCAGCTGTCGAGCAGGTCCTCCATCACGGCGAGCATGTCGGTGTCGAGGTCGTTGCCGGGCTCGTCGAGCACGAGCACGTTCGGCTCCTCCAAGATCACGCAGAGCAGCGCCAGGCGGCGCCTCTGTCCTCCGGAGAGGTCGCGGACGAAGTTCTGGAGCTCGCGCTGCTCGAAGCCGAGGTGCTCGACGAGCTGCGTGGGGCTTTGCATCTTCCCGCCCACGAGGTAGCTGCGCTTGTAGCGTCCGAGCACCTCGAGCACGCGCCAGCCGTCCCGCTCGGAGAGCGCGTCGAGGTGCTGGCTCATGAAGCCGAAGCGCACCGACGCGCCGACCTTGACGGTGCCGGAGGTGGGCTCGAGGGACCCGGTCATGAGCGCGAGCAGCGTGGACTTGCCTGCCCCGTTGGCGCCGAGGATGCCATAGCGGTCCCCGGGTCCGATGATCCACGAGACGTCGTCGATCACGCGCGGGCCACCATCGTATGCGAAGCTCACATCCTTCATCTCGATGACCTGCTTGCCCAGGCGGCTCACGGCGAGGCGCTTGAGCTCGAGCGGGTTCCTGAGCGGCGGGTCGTCTGCGATGAGGGCGCGCGCAGCCTCGACGCGGAACTTCGGCTTGCTTGTGCGCGCCTTCGCGCCGTGGGCGAGCCAGTTGAGCTCCTTGCGCAGCGTGTTCTGGCGGCGCTCCTCCATGACGGCCGCCTGGCGGTCGCGCTCGACGCGCTGCTGGATGTAGGCGGAGTAGCCGCCCTCGAAGGGCTCAATGCGGCGGTCGTGGACCTCCCACATGTGCTCGCAGACCTCGTCGAGGAACCACCGGTCGTGCGTGACCACGAGAAGGGCGCCCGTGCCGGCCGGCCAGCGCCCGCGCAGGTGCTGGGCGAGCCACTCGATGGCCGCGAGGTCGAGATGGTTGGTGGGCTCGTCCATGCAGATGACGTCCCAGGTGCCGCAGAGCACGCGGCAGAGGTCCACGCGGCGGCGCTGTCCTCCTGAGAGCTCCCCGACGGCTCCGTCGAGGTCGAGGTCGCCTACGAGCTCGCCTAGGATCGAGCGGATGCGCGCGTCGGAGGCCCAGGTGTACTCCGGAACGTCGCCGAAGATTGCCCGTCGGACGGGGTCGGCGTCGTCCAGCTGGTCGGCCTGGCCGAGGTAGCCCACCGAGATGCCGCGACGCCAGGTGACGGAGCCCGCGTCCGGCTCGAGCGCGTGCGCGACGATCTCGAGCAGCGTCGACTTTCCGTCGCCGTTGCGGCCGACGATGCCGATGCGCTCCCCCTCGTTGATGCCTATGGTCTGGTCGTCGAGCACGCGCTTGCCCGGCCACTCGTGGCTTACGTGCTCGAGGCCGATGAGGATGCCCACTATTCGACCTCCTCTCCCGAGGCCAGCCGGCGCAGGAGCGCGATCTCCGCGGCCCAGCCGGCGAGTCCGTCCTGTGGCGTCTCCAGCACCATGGGCAGGTCGCGCAGGCGCTCGTTGGAGACGACGGCGCGGAAGGTCTCCAGGCCGAGCGTGCCCTGGCCGATCCTCTCGTGACGGTCCTTGTGGCTGCCAAGGGGGTTCTTTGAGTCGTTGAGGTGCAGCGCGCGCAGGCGTGAGAGCCCGATCACGCGGTCGAACTCGTCGAGCACGCCGTCAAGGTCGGACACGATGTCGTAGCCGGCGTCGACCACGTGGCAGGTGTCCAGGCACACGCCCAGGAGCTCGTCGTGCCCCACGCCGTCGATGATGCGTGCGAGCTCCTCGAAGGAGCGGCCGACCTCGGTGCCCTTCCCTGCCATGGTCTCGAGCAGGACCGTCGTGGCCTGGCCGGGAACGAGCACCTCGTTGAGCCCCTCGCAGATGAGGCGGACGCCCTCGTCCGCGCCCTGCTTGACGTGGCTGCCCGGGTGGAAGTTGTAGAGGTTGCCGGGCATGCGCTCCATCCGCTCGAGGTCCTCGCGCATCGCCCTCCGCGCGAACTCCACGGTCTCGGGTTTGGCCGAGCAGAGGTTGTAGGTGTAGGGCGCATGGGCCACGAGCGGCCCCATGCCATGCTCCGAGCAGGTGGAGAGAAACGCGGCGAGGTCCTTCTCGTCAAGCGCGCGGGCGTTGCCGCCGCGCGGGTTTCTCGTAAAGAAGGCGAAGGTGGTGGCGCCGATGGAGACGGCGTCGGCGGCCATCTGCGCGTAGCCGGAGGCCGTCGAGAGGTGGCAGCCAATAAGAAGCCCGCTCACAGGCGCCCCCTCTCGCGCAACGCCGCGGCCACGGCGTCGAGGACGGCGTCGGACACGTCGGCGAGCGGCATGGTCTCGAGCTGCTCCACGCCCGCGTCGCTCACGAGCGCCACGCGGTTGGTGTCTGCGCCGAAGGTGGACTCGGGTCGGCTCACGTCGTTGGCCACGATGAGGTCGGCGCCCTTGCGGCGGAGCTTGTCCTGCGCGTGGGCGAGAAGGTCGTCTGTCTCGGCGGCAAAGCCGGCAACGACGCGCGCGCCCTTCTTGGCGCAGAGCTCGGCCAGGATGTCCGCCGTCTCCACGAGCTCAATGGAGTCCAGGTGCTCGCGGGACTTCTTGAGCTTGTGGTCAGCCGGCGCGGCGGGCGTGTAGTCGGCCACGGCGGCGCAGCAGATCGCGGCGTCGGCACCCTCGAAGGCGGCGAGAGCGGCCTTGCGCATCTCGGCGGCCGACGTCACGTCCACGCGACGCGTCCCGGAGGGCGTGGGCAGCGTGGTGGGCCCGGAGACGAGCGTGACCTCGGCCCCCCGCGCGCTGGCCGCGGCGGCGAGCGCGTAGCCCATCTTCCCGGTGGAGCGGTTGGCTATGTAGCGCACGGGGTCGATGGCCTCGTGGGTTGGGCCGGCGGTGACAACGAGGCGCACGCCGGCGAGGTCACCCTCGTCCGCCGTCCCGTGCAGGGCGCAGAGCGCGGCGGCCACGATCTCATCCACGGGGGCGAGCTTGCCCTCGCCGACGTCGCCGCAGGCGAGACGCCCCGAGCCCGGCCCAACGATGGTCATGCCGCGCCCGCGAAGGACCTCAGCGTTCACCTGTGTGGCGGGGTTCTGCCACATGCGCGTGTTCATGCCGGGGGCCACCAGGACGGGACAGCTGTCGTGACAGGCCAGGATCGTGGAGGTGAGGCAGTCGTCCGCCAGGCCGGCGGCGATCTTCGCCATCACGTTGGCTGTGGCCGGCACCACGAGCGCGAGGTCCGCCCACTCCGAGAGCTCGATGTGCGGGATGGCGGACGTCGGGTGCGAGTAGAGGTCGTCTGCGACGGGGGCGCCGCTGAGCGCCTCGAAGGTTACGGGGCCGACGAACCGCTCGGCGTCCTCGGTCATGGTCACACGGACCTCGCAGCCCGCCTTCTGGAGCCCCCGGAGCACCTCGCAGGCCTTGTACGCGGCGATGCCGCCGCACACGGCCAGGAGCGCCCGCGGGCGGCGGCATCCCTCTGCCCGCCCCGTGTCCTCGCTCACTCGCCCGCCTCCTCGGAGGTGACGAGCATGCGGTGGCAGTACGGGCACTCGGTGATCTCCTCGCCGTGGGCGAGGTCGTGGAACTGACTCGGCTGGAGCTTCACGCGGCACACGGAGGGCACGTTCCCGTTGAGCTGCTCCACGGCGAGGCCCTTGAAGCGCTTGCGGGCGGCCTCGTATGTCTTGAGGTGTGCCTCGGAGAGCTCGGAGGCGGCGGCGTCGCGCTCGCCGGTGAGCTTCACGATGCGGGAGCGCAGGCTCTGGGACGCCTCGGCGAGCGTCTCCTTGGTGGCCTCCGCCTCGCGCTCGAGCCGCTCCTCGGTCAGACGCGCGTTACGCTCGGCGCGCTCTAGGCGCTCGAGCCCCTCGCGGGCGGGCCCGAGGGTGAACTCGCACTTCTCGATCCTCTTGGCGAGCGAGGTGAGCGACTGCTCGAAGTCTCTCAGCTCGCGGTGGGTGTGGCCGCCGGCGTCGGCGGCGGCGCGCACCTCGGCGGTCTTGTCGCGGTAGTGCTGGAGCTCCGCCTCGGTGTCAGCGATCTCCAGCTCGGCGTCCTTGCGCTTGCCGACGATGCCCGTGAGCTCGCTGGCCACCTTCTTTCGGGCGAGCGCGATGGTTTCAAGGCGCTTGCGCTGCGGCATGGCAGCGAGGCTCGTGGCGCAGCGCAGGAGCTCGAGGTCGAGCTCCTGAAGGCGCATGAGGGCGTTAGCTTCGGTCATGGTCTCTCCCCTGTCAGTGCCGGGCGCGCCCGCGTGGGGCCCGCTCGGCGACGATTGCAGTCAGTGCGTCCGCAAAGGCGGAAAGGTCGTCCTCGCCAACTCGCTCGTCGAACGAGACGCGCAGGGAGCCGAGCGCCTCGTCGCGCCCGATCCCCATGGCGAGAAGGACGTGGCTCGCGTCGAGCGACCCGGACGAGCAGGCCGAGGCGGCGGAGACCTCGAAGCCTGCCTGGTCGAGTGCAAGCACGAGCGTCTCGGAGTCGAGCGACGGCACGAGTAGGCTCACGATGCCGGGGAGCCTGCCCACGCCCATGTCGCGCGGCACGCTCTCCACGATGCCCGAGCCGGGCGTGCAGAGCCTCTCGGCGAGACGACGTGCCCGTCCTGAGACGGTCTCGCGGGTCTCCCCGAGCGTCGAGCTGCAGGCCTCGGCGACGGCGGCGAAGGCGAGGGCCCCGCGCACGTCCTGGGTGCCGGCGCGACGGCCGAGCTCCTGGCCGCCCCCGAAGGAGAGCGGGCGCAGCGGAGCGCGACCGCGCACGACGAGCGCGCCCACGCCCACGGGGCCGCCGATCTTGTGGGCCGCCACGCTCACCGCGTCGGCGTCGGAGGCGTCGACGGGCACGTGGCAGAAGGCCTGCACGGCGTCGGTGTGGAAGAGGGCGCCGCGTGCGTGGGCGGCGCGTGCGAGGTCGCCGGTGGGCTGGAGCACGCCCGTCTCGTTGTTCGCTGCCATGACGGAGACGAGGGCACAGCGCTCGTCAACGAGGCCCTCAAGGGCCTCGGGGCGCACGACGCCGTCGCGTCCGGGACGGGCGAGCTCCACCTCGAACCCCCGCTCTCGCAGCGGGCCTGCGAGGTCGAGGACCGAGTCATGCTCGATGGCGGAGAGAACCACGCGCCGTCTGCGCGCGTCACGCCCTCTGGCGCCCTCTGCGAGGCCGATGACGGCGAGGTTGTTCGACTCGGTGCCGCCCGAGGTGAAGGTGACGTCCGAGGGGCGCCACCCGGGTCCCAGGCAGCGCGCCAGTGTGGCCCGCGCGCCGTCGAGCGCGCGGGCGGCGGCGCGACCGCGCGAGTGGAGCGAGTTCGGGTTTGCGCCCGCGTAGTCGCTCTGCTCGTAGGCGCGCTCGGCCTCGAGCGCCTCGGCGCGCCGGGGCGCCGAGGCAGCGTAGTCGAGGTATATGCGTTTTTCGGCCATGGGGCTAGGCCGTCTTGGAGACGCCCGCGAGGCCCGCGCGGCGGATGTCGGCGATGGCGGCGCCGCGGTCGGCGGCCCCGAAGACGGCGCTTCCGGCGACGAGCACGTTGGCGCCGGCGGCGGTGACCTTGGCCACGGTCTTGGCGGAGATGCCGCCGTCGACCTCGACGAGCGGGCTCACGCCGTGCTCGTCACACATGCGGCGCAGCTGGCGGAGCTTGCGCACGGAGGACTCGATGAACTTCTGGCCGCCAAAGCCGGGGTTGACGGTCATGACGAGGACCATGTCGAGGTCGTCGAGGATGGACTCGAGCATGGAGACGGGGGTGGCGGGGTTGAGGGCGATGGAGGCCTTGGCGCCGCGGTCCTTGATGAGCGAGACGAGGCGGTTGGCGTGTGCGGTGGCCTCGTAGTGGAAGGAGACGAGGTCGGCGCCGGCGTCGAGGTACTTCTCGACCATCTCGTCGGGGTTGGTGATCATGAGGTGGACGTCGACGGGGAGGTCCGTGGACGCCTTGACGGCCCGCAGGATGTCGAGGCCGAAGGAGAGGTTGGGCACGAAGTGGCCGTCCATGACGTCGTAGTGCACGTAGTCGGCCGTGGCGACGTCGGCCAGCTCCGCGCCGAGGCGGGCAAAGTCGGCCGAGAGGACCGACGGGGCGATTTTGATCTCTTCGGGCATCAGTCGTTCTCCTTGTCTGGGTTTGCGATTCCGTAGAACTCGTCCTTGGGGCGCCTGCCGAGCAGGGCCTCGATGGTCTCGTTTATGTCGGCGCCCTCGTGGAGCACCGCATAGACGGCGCCCGTGATGGGTACCTCCACGCCGTTGGCCCTCGCGAGCGCGAGCACGCTCTCGGCGGCGCGGGCCCCCTCGACCACCGAGCGGGTGCGCGATTCGAAGCCCTCGAGGGTCTCCCCGGCGGCGAGCGCCTCGCCGAAGGTCCGGTTGCGGGAGTGCCGCGAGGTGCACGTGGCCACGAGGTCCCCCATGCCGGCCAGGCCCATCGGGGTGAGCGGGTCCCCGCCGAGGGCGGAAGAGACGCGTCCGATCTCGGCCAGGCCGCGCGTCATGATGACGGCGAGCGTGTTGTCCCCTGCGCCGAGGCCGACCGCCGCGCCGCACGCGATGGCCACGACGTTCTTGACGGCGCCGCAGACCTCCACGCCGGTCACGTCCTGCGAGACGTACACGCGGAAGCTCGTGTTGACGAGGAGGTTCTGGAGCCTCTGGGCCACCTCGGGGCTCTCGGAGGCGAGCACCGCCGCTGAGAGCTTGCCGAGGCACACCTCCTCGGCGTGGTTGGGGCCGGAGAGCACCGCCACGCGGGAGCGGTCGCCGAGCTCCTCGGCCGCGACGTCGAACATGAGCGCGTGGGTGCCCAGCTCGACGCCCTTGGTGAGCACGAG
The DNA here is from genome assembly GCA_944321515.1 of uncultured Atopobiaceae bacterium. Lineage (GTDB taxonomy): Bacteria > Actinomycetota > Coriobacteriia > Coriobacteriales > Atopobiaceae > Thermophilibacter. The sequence continues at coordinate 10,882 of CALULO010000007.1, forward strand.
CACCGGGGCGTTGCGAGGCACGAGCGGCGCGATGTCTGCGCAGATGCCGCGCAGGTACGCCGACGGCACGGCGAGAACCACCACCTGCGCCCCCTCGAGCGCCTCGGCGGCGTCTGCGGTGGCGCGGACGTTTGACGGCAGCACGTAGTCTGTGAGGTGACGCGGGTTGGCGTGCGTTTCGTTGACGGCGGAGGCGAGGCGCCCGTCGCGGCACCACAGGCGCACCTCGTCCGCGCGGGCGGCGAGAAGCCCCGCCATCGCGGTTCCCCACGACCCGGAGCCTATGACTGCGACGACGCCCTCGCGTGCGCTCACCGGACGTCCTCCCCAGCCTCGTTGTCCCCCTCGCCGGGGCGCGCCTGCCCGTCAAGGGCGTCTGTGGGCTCCCCGGACTTGTGGAAGGAGAAGGCGCGCTCCTCGTGGTGGACGAGCCTGCGGACGTTCTCACGGTGGGACCAGATGACGATGACGGCGGCGAGCGTCACGGGGGCGACGGAGACGAGGGGGAAGCCGAAGAAGAGGCACCAGAACGGGAGCGAGGCCGCTGCGGCGAGCGAGCCGGCCGAGACGTAGCGCGTGGGCGCCACGAAGACGATGAACACCGCGAGAAGGCCGAGGGCGACGGGCCAGTAGAGCCCGAGCGCCGCGCCGAAGCCCACCGCGATCCCCTTGCCGCCGTGGAAGTGCAGGTAGGGGGAGAACACGTGGCCGCAGATGCATCCAAGGAAGACGACGCTCATGGCGGTGCCGAAGGCGGTGGTGTGGTCGAGAGCGGCAACGTCGCCGCCGAGCGCCAGCGCGGCGACGGCAAAGCGGGCCACCAGCATCCAGACGAGGCCCTTGCCCGCGTCGCACAGAAGCGTCACGGCGGCGGCCGCCTTGCCGACCTCACGGGCCACGTTCGTGGTGCCGATGTTGCCCGACCCCACCGTGCGGACGTCAACGTGTCCCATCAGAATTGCGACGATGAGGCCGAACGGGATGCCGCAGACAAGGTAGGCGCCCAGGGTGAAGGCCGCCGTCCAGAGCGCGAGCGTGTCCATCTAGCGCTCGCCCCCCTCGTTCTTGCGACGGAACTTCAGGCGCACCGGCGTGCCGGTGAGGTCGAACCTCGCCCTCAGGCGGTTCTCGAGGAAGCGCTCGAAGTTGTCGTCCACGAGGTCGGGGGCATTGCACCAGAACGAGATCACGGGCGGCTTGGAGCCAGTCTGCGTGGCGTAGTTGATCTTGAGGCGGCGGCCCTTCTCGCTCCTCGTGTGACCGCTCTCGCGCACCTCGGCGAGAAGCTCGTTGAGCTGAGAGGTCTTGAGCTGGGTGGCTCGTGCCTCCGAGGCGCGCACTGCGAGGCCGAGCACCTTGTCGACGGCACGGCCGGTGAGGGCCGAGACGTTGACCATGGGGATCCAGGGGGCGAAGGAGAGGCGACGGTTGACGGAGGCCACGATGTCGTCGCGCTGCTGGTCCGTCTCCACGAGGTCCCACTTGTTGAGCACGAGGACGAGGGCACAGCCCCGGTCGATGGCCATGCCGGCGACCTTCTGGTCCTGCTCGGTCACTCCCACCGTGCAGTCCACGACGAGCAGACAGACGTCGGCGCGGTCAATGGCCTGCAGGCCGCGGACGAGGCTGTAGTACTCGACGTCCTCGTGGACCTGGGTCTTCTTGCGCATGCCCGCCGTGTCGACGAGCTTGATGGGGATGCCTTTCCACTCGATCATCGTGTCGATGGCGTCGCGTGTCGTGCCGGCGACGTCCGAGACGATTGAGCGCTTCTTGTTGGCGAGGCGGTTGGCGAGGCTCGACTTGCCAACGTTGGGTCGACCGATGATGGCGAGCGAGAGGGTGTCGTCCTCGACCTCGTCCTCGACGGGCTCGGGGAAGGCGGCGACGATGTCGTCGAGGAGGTCTCCCGTCCCGTGGCCGTGCCCGGCCGAGATGGGGCGCGGCTCACCGACGCCGAGGGCATAGAAGTCCCAGAGGCCGTCCTGCTCGGTGGCGGGGTTGTCCTTCTTGTTGACGCAGAGGAAGACGGGCTTGTCTGAGCGACGCAGGATGCGCGCGACCTCCTCGTCCTCGTCGGTGACGCCGGTCGTCCCGTCCACGACGAAGACGATGACGTCAGCCTCCTCGCAGGCCATGAGCGCCTGCTCGCGGATGCGCGGCGCGAAGACGTCCTTCGACTTGACGGACTCGATGCCGCCAGTGTCGACGAGGGTGAAGTCACGACCGTTCCAGTCTGCGTCGTGATACGAGCGGTCGCGCGTGACGCCGCGCGACTCGTGGACGATGGCGTCGCGGCTCACCGCAATGCGGTTGACGAGCGTGGACTTGCCGACGTTGGGGCGGCCGACCACGGCGACTACGGGCTTGGGCATCTTTTCTCCTTGCTATTCCATTGGTGCGATAAGGGTACCACGAGCGGTGTGAATCCGATGACGAACGCAGGAAATACGCAAGTCCTGCGGCCGCGTGCGAAGGGCCCGGGGTGTCGTCGACGTGGCTGTTGCCGGAGGCGGCTACGAAAGCGCGGCGAGAAGGGCCTCGAGGTAGTCCGTCGGGCTCGTCACGGACACGATGGCCCGTGCGCCGCGGCGCTCGAGCTCGGCGAGAATGTGGGCCTGCGTGTCCCCGTCGAGGGTGAGCTTGTCGAAGTTGAACATCACCTCGGGGAGGACGACGAGCGTCCCGGCGAGGTCCTCCGGAAGCTGTGAGAGCAGGTCCTCGGAGACGATGAGCCCGGTTACGTTGACGTCCCCGCCGAAGTAGTCGTTGCGGATCGCCCTGACGCGTGCCCGCCCCGACGGCGAGAGAATCCGCGCGAAGACGTCGATGGTCTCGGCGGCGGCCTCCCCGCAGACGAACACGAGCCGCAGGCCACCCTGACCGAGGGAGCGGTCGACGTGGGCCAGCTCGTCGGCGCGCTCGCGGGCGACGAGCGCCGCCTCGTCGAGGAAGCTCCGCAGCATCCCGATGCCGTCGTAGAACTGCGGGTAGCCGTCGTAGGTCTCCGCCGGCGGGACCTCGACCCGCGCGTCCACGTAGAACTCGTCAGAGAGCTGGAAGCGCGTGATGCCGAGCGTCTCTCGGGCGCGGCGTTGGTAGGGCTCGATGACGCGGATCACGGCGCGGGACGCCTCGACGTCGTCAGAGTAGGAGCGCTTGAAGCGGCGGCTGTGCTTGGTGTAGCCGAGCGGAACGACGGCGAGCGACGTTATGCCGGGACGGGCCTCCACCCAGTCCAGCGTTGCGGCGAGCTCGGCGCCGTCGTTTATCCCCGGGCAGAGCACGATCTGCGCATGGACCTCGATGCCCCCCTGGAGCAGCCGCTCCAGCACCTCGATGCCCCGGTCGGCATGCCGGCCGATGAGGCTACGGCGCACCTCGGGGGTGACCGCGTGGATGGAGACGTTCATCGGGGAGAGCCCGCAGGAGACGATTCGCTCCGCCTCCTCGTCCGAGACGTTGGTGAGCGTGACGAAGTTGCCCTGCAGGAAGGACAGCCGGTAGTCGTCGTCACGCACCGTGAGGGTGGCGCGCGCCTCGGGCGGCAGCATCGCCATGAAGCAGAACTGGCATGCGTTCACGCAGGTGCGGATGCCGTCGAAGAGCACGTCGGTGAAGTCTATCCCCCAGTCCTGACCGGGCTCGCGGAAGAGCTCGCAGGGCGTGGTGGTGCCGTCTCGCGGGTCGAAGACCTCAAGCTCACAGTAGGCGCCGTCCGCCTCCCAGCGCCAGTCGATGAGGTCGCGCGGCACGACGCCGTTGACGGCCTCGATGCGCATGCCCGGCTCGATGCCCGCCTCCCAGGCGGGGCTGCCCTCGTCGACGGCGGAGACCCAGGCGCCAAGCGTCCGCTCACGGGTCGACGCGTAGTCCGCGCGCTTCTGCTCTGCCACTCGGCTCCCTCCGACGTCGCTCTCGCCGCCATTGTGCCACAAGTCGGCATGAGGCCCCCGCAGACGGCGCGCGGGGCGTTCGGCCGCGCGGCACGGCCGAGGGACGGCCCCTTCGCTACCGCGCGCTTACGAGGCGCTCAATCTCGTTGCGCACGGCCTCGATCTGGCTTGCTGGCGTGCTCGCCCCGGCGGTGATCCCAATTACGCGCGCGCCCTCGAACCAGTCCGCCCGAAGCTCGTCGGCGCCCTCGACGTGGTGCGTGTTCGGGCAGCGCGCCGCGGAGATCTCCGCGAGCCGCGTCGTGTTGGCGGAGATGCGCCCGCCGATGACCACCATCACGTCCGCCTCCGAGGCGAGCTCGTCTGCCGCGGCCTGGTGGCCGGAGGTCGCCTCGCAGATGGTGTTCACCACGCGGACCTCCTCGGCCCTGCTCAGAAGCTCGCCCACGACCTCGGCGAGGAGCGCCCGCCGAGCCGTCGTCTGTACGACTACGCCCATGCGTCGCGCGTGCGGAAGCTGCGCCGCCTCCTCCGCCGAGCCCACGACGACGGCCCCGGGGGCGTGCGGCAGCGTCGCCTCGACCTCGGGGTGGCCGGCCTCGCCCACCACGACCACCTGATAGCCCTCTCGCGCGAGTCGCTCGGCCGCGAGGTGGACCTTCTTCACGAAGGGGCACGTTGCATCGAGCACTCGGGCGCAGAGCCGCTCGGCACGTGCCTGCTCGTCAGGGGTGACCCCGTGAGTCCGCAGCAGCAGCGCGTCGCCTGCGGCCTCCTCGGGGGAGGTCACGACGCCGACGCCGCGCGCCTCGAGGTCACCCACCACGCGCGGGTTGTGGATGAGCGGGCCGAGCGTGCGCACCGGCGCGCCGCCCTCGGCCACGGCCGCCTCGACCATCTGGAGGGCGCGCTCGACGCCGTAGCAGGCGCCCGCCTCGCGCGCGACGCGGATCTCGGCGGCCCCGTGCGAGGTGCCCACGACGCCAGCCCCCGCCGTCATGCGTCCTCCTCGACGCCGGGGTGGTCGCGACGCAGGGCGTCGCGCAGCTCGTAGACGCGCTCCATGCCCAGTCGCTCCATCGCGCCAACCTGCTCCTTGCGCTTGAGGTCGGAAAGCTCGCCCCACTCGATCGGGGTGCCGGCTCGCATGTAGACGCGGCTGCGGAAGCGCAGGTCGCGCGCTCCGATGATGGCTACGGGCTGCACTGGCGCCTTGGCGAGCTGGGCCATGATCGCATAGCCGCCGTGTGTCTCGGCCTCCGAGTCCCTGCGGACGCGCGTGCCCTCGGGGTAGATGAGCACGCACTCGCCGCGCTGGAGCATCGCGCGGGCGCGGCGGACCGTCTTCATGTCGGCGGTTCCGCGCTCTACGGGAAACCCGCCCGCGCGCGAGAACAGCCAGGTGGCGGGGCCAATCTTGTCGAACTCGCTCTTGTAGACGATGCGCACGGGCACGCCGGCGCGCCACATCGTGATGACAACGGCAACCGGGTCGAGCATGGACTCGTGGTTCATGATGATGACGCGCCCCCGCGGGTCGTCCAGCAGGAGCTCGGCCTGCTCAAGGCGCCACGGCCACAACAGGCGCGTGAGCACCCACAGGAGCTGCACCACAAAGGTGATGAACAGGCGCCCTGGTAGCGGGTGCTCGCACAGGTCGTGGTCGTAGTAGTCGTCATAACTGTTCCCGGCAAAGGCCTTCATGCGCCGGTCCTTCTCGCCAGACCCCTTGATCATGAGCGCTCCTCTCCGGACGCCGCGTCCACGAGCGTGAGAATCCTCTCGACGACCTCCTCGAAGCCGAGTTCCGAGGAGTCGATGCGCACCGCGTCGTCCGCGGCGCGCAGGGGCGAGGCCTCGCGGGAGGAGTCGTACTCGTCACGCCGCACGAGGTCGGCCAGGATCGCCCTCTCGGCGGCCTTGTCCACCACGGGGGCCTCCCCCAAGGCCAGGTTGCCGCCCTGGCGCTGCACGGCCCGCCGCCGGGCCCGGGCCTCCGGGGAGGCGGTGAGGAACACCTTGACCTCAGCGCCCGGGAAGACGACGGTTCCGATGTCGCGCCCCTCGGCCACGACCCCGCCGGCCTCCCCCACGCGCCGCTGCTGGGCCACCATGGCCTCGCGGACGGCGGGGTTTGCGGAGACCGGGGACACGGCGAGCTCGACCTCGGGCGTGCGAATCTCCGTCGTCACGTCAGAGCCGTCGAGAAGGACGCGCTGGACCCCGCCCTCGCCGGGCTCGAACTCAACGCGCGCCTCGCGGGCTCGCCGCGCGACGGCCTCCCCGTCCTCAGGGTCGATGCCCGCGCGCAGGCAGGAGAGCGCCACGGAGCGATACATCGCCCCGGTGTCCAGGTAGGTGAGGCCGCGCCTGCGCGCCACCTCACGCGCCACGGAGGACTTGCCGGACCCGGACGGCCCGTCTATGGCCACGATCATGAGAGACCCCTTCCCCCCGTGCCCCAGATGTCACGGGTGTCGTATTCGCTTGGCGCGCTGGCGTGGGCGACGACCTCCTCGGGGGTGAGGTTGAAGCCGCCGAGCGCGAAGGTGTGCCCGTCGCAGGTGAAGTAGTGCGACGAGACGTTGAGCACGTGCTGGTCCCAGAAGCGGGTGAACGGGATGTCGTAGACGGTGGCCAGGAGCATCCGGAGGTAGCCGCCGTGGGTGACGCAGGCCGTGCGCCCCGTGAGGGGGAGGAGCGCGCCAAGCAGGTGGCGGCAGCGCTCCCGCATGCGCTCGAAGCTCTCGGCCCCCTCGGGCGGGTGGGAGACCCCGTCCTCGTCAACCGGCCAGGGGAAGCCGAGCCCCTCGTTCATCGCCCGGCTCACGTCCATGCCCTCGAGCGGGCCGAAGTCGATCTCGATGAGGTCCTCGAGCGGGGTGCAGGGCACCCCGAGCCGCTCGGCGGCCATCTCGGCCATGTCGCGGGCCCGGGAGAGCGGGGAGGTGAAGATCCGCTCCGGGGAGAAGGCCACGAGGGCCTCCACCGCCCGCTCTCTCTGCTCCATCCCGTGGGGCGTGAGCGGCACGTCGAGCCGGCCGGAGAAGAAGTGCTGTGTGTTGGAGACGGTCTCGGGGTGCCGCATGAAGAGCACCCTCTGCTTGACGACGTCCCCGGGCATGTAGGTCATAGCTCCCCCTTTCCCGCGCGCGGCGCGCAAAGCGCCTCGAGCGCGGACGCCTCGGCGTCGCTGAGCTCACGCCAGCCTCCCTCGCGAAGGCCGGTGAGCCGCAGGGGCCCGAAGGCGTCGCGGTGCAGTCGCAGGACCTTGTGCCCCACCACCTGCATCATCTTCTTGACCTGGTGCTTGCGCCCCTCGTGGATGGAGAGCCCCACCACCGCGTTGGGCTCCCCTCCCCCGGTGCGGCCGGCGCCGTGCGGCGCGACAACCGAGTAGAGGGGGTCCGCGGGCCCAAGCAGCTCGGCCTCGGCCGGTGCCGAGACGGCGCCCTCCTCAAGACGGACGCCGGCGCGAAGCCGGGCGAGGTCGCGTCGATCTGGCGTGCCAGAGACGAGTGCCACGTAGTGCTTGGTCACGTGGTGCGAGGGGTGCAGCAGCGCCTGGCCGAGCTCGCCCGAGGTTGTGAAGAGCAGCAGCCCCGTGGTGTCCTGGTCGAGGCGCCCCACCGGGTAGAGCCCGGGGTGCTCGGCCACGGGCACGAGGTCCGCCACCGTGGGACGGCCGTGCGGGTCGCTCATGGTCGTGAGGCAGCCCGCGGGCTTGTAGAGCATGAGGTGACAGGGTCGCGCCTCGATGTGGCAGGCCACCCCGTCCACGGTGACGACGTCGCGCTCCGGGTCCACCTTGGCCCCGAGCTCGCTCACCACCTCGCCGTTCACGCGGACGCGGCCCGCCGTCATGAGGCGCTCTGAGCCGCGGCGGCTCGCGACCCCCGCACGTGCGAGGAATCGCTGCAGGCGCATCGGGTAGAGCCCGCTTTCGCGCACTGGCTCACTCATCTGCGTCCTTTCCGTCGCTTCCGACCGACGGGACGCTCCCCTCGCCCTCGGGCCCGTTCCCGTCCCCAGGCTCGAGGGTGTCGACGTCGTAGTCGTCGAGCAGATCGCGCTCGTCGTCCACGTCGGCTGCCGTCTCCTCGAGCGTCGAGGAGATCGAGCGGCCCGAGAGGCGCTCGCGGATGAAGCGCTTTGACTCCTCGTCCGGCGCGAAGTCCTCGAGCGGCGGCAGCTCGCGCAGGCTCTTGAGGCCAAAGTGCTCCAGGAACAGACGCGTGGTGCCCCAGAGCTGCGCCTGGCCGCGGTCAGACTCGCGGCCCACCTCACGTACGAGCCCCTTCTCCCGAAGGGACGCTATCACGCCGTCGGAGTTGACGCCGCGGATGGCGCGCACGCCCTCGCGCGTCACCGGCTGGTGGTAGGCGATCACTGCGAGCGTCTCGAGCGCCGCCTGGGAGAGCTTGCGCGTGTCCCAGGAGAGCACGTAGTCTGCCACCTGGTCGTGGTAGGCGGGGTGGGTGAAGAGACGCCAGCCGCCTGCGACCTCGCGCAGCTGGAAGCCGCGGTTGGCGTCGGCGTACTCGGCGGAGAGCTCCGCAAGGGCGGAGGCCACCTCGCCGGGGGCGGCTCCCGCGGCGCGCGCGAGCTCGGTTGCCGGCACGGAGTCGTCGGTGACGAGCAGTAGCGCCTCGAGAAGGCCCTTCAGAGAGCCTGAATCCAGTTGTTCCAGTCCAGCCATCGTGCTTACCTCTCGTCCTCCCCAGGGCCGCCGCCCGTTTCCGCCTCGTCCTCTCCGTTCCCCTCGAGGCCAGGCGCCTCAGGCCCGTCGAAGTCCTCGGCGAGCTCCGCGAGCACGGACTCGTCGAGCTCATAGGCGGGCGCCCCGGCCAGGTGCTCGATCTCAATCTCGCCAAAGAGCTCGTCCTGCCGCACGCCCACCATGCCACGCTTGTAGAGCTCGAGGATGGCGAGGAAGTTGGCGACCACGACCTCGGGGGAGTCCTGGCCGTCCAGAAGCTCCGTGAAGCTCACGTGCCCACGGCCGCGAACGAGCCGGTCCACGGCGGCCACGGTGAGCGCCACGGGCAGGCGCTTGGGCGCTACGTGCTCGGCCTCCAGCAGGAAGGTCTCGCGGCGGCTGTCGATGTCGGCGCAGATGACGGCGAGGCTGCGCAGCGTGATGCCCTCGAGGTAGTCTGGCATGAGGCCGAGAAACTCTGGGTCGGGCCCCACGGTGCGCGGGTGCATGCGGCCCTCCGCCTCGGCCCGTGCGCCGAGGGCGGCCGCAGCACCGCGGAACTGCTTGTATGCGATGAGCCGGGCGATGAGCACCTCGCGGGCCTCGTCTGGGGAGAGCCCCTCGAGGTCATCCTCCTCGTCGCGTTCCTCCTGCGCGCCCCGTCGCGCGACCCTCTCGGCGGGCACGAGCGAGGCGGCCTTTATGTCGAGCAGCGTCGAGGCCACCAGCACGAAGTCGCTCGCAACGTCGAGGTCGAGGTCGGCCATGCGCTCGACCTCCTCCAGGTACTGGTTGGCCACCTCGGCAATGGAGATCGACCCGATGGTCACCTTCTGCCTGCTCACGAGCTGGAGCAGCAGGTCAAACGGACCGGAGTAGGCCTGGGTGCGAACGCGGTAGGACACCTAGACCACCGCCGAGACCAGCAGGCCGTAGGCGTTGCCCGCCGTGAGGTCGAGGTAGGCGCCGAGCGGGTCCACACCGAGGAAGGACGGCAGCAGGTAGAGCACGATGATGAGGACGGGCATCGCGTAGCGCTCGAGCTCGTAGAACCGGGCGCGCGCCTCGCCCTTGAGGAAGAAGAGCAGGACCTTGGAGCCGTCGAGCGGTGGGAACGGGATGAGGTTGAAGAAGCAGAGAACCAGGTTCACGTTCATGTAGGTGGCTAGGAGCGAGATCACGCCGTCCGCCAGCCAGAACGGCAGCAGACCAGAGGCCCAGGCGGGGATCGCCCACTTGTAGGCTGCGCAGAGGAGCGCCCACCCGAGGAGGGCCTGCAGCAGGTTGGAGGCAGGCCCCGCCAGCGCCACGACCAGCTCGTCCCGGCGCGGGTTCCTGAGGCGCCGCGGGTTGTACGGGACCGGCTTGGCAAAGGCGAAGACCGGCCCGCCGAGAAACGCCATGATGAGCGGGAGCACCACAGACCCGAAGCCATCGAGGTGGGCCCGCGGGTCCAGCGTGAGACGGCCGGCCTCCTTGGCTGTGGGGTCCCCGCAGCGCAGAGCAGCCCAACCGTGCGCCACCTCGTGGACGATTGCCGAGAGCATGACGAGCGCCACGGTGAGCGCGATGGATATGAGCCGTTGCGTAGAGTACATGAGTCTCCCCTCTCGCGGCGTTAGCGCAGCGAGGCAGCGGTACGGCAGAGCAGCCAGTCGACTACGAGCAGAACTATAGCAAGGATCGCGAAGTCCCCGCGGAAGGCGCCGCCCAGGGGTATGGCAAAGACGAGCAAGCCGCGAAGGGGTGCGGGTACGAGCTGCGTCACGGCGCCGTTGACGCCAAGCAGCAGCGCGCGCGGGCCGGCGGGCAGGAAGGCGTTGGCAACCACGAGGGCAACGAGCGCCCAGGCGCAGATTCGACATACGAGGGCGAGGACGCGCAGGGCGCGCACGGCAACGCTACGCATCGGCCGCCTCGAGCTTCTCGGTGAGCTCGAGCCACTCCGTCTCGAGGGCGGGGACCTTCTTGGAGAGCGCGGCGTACTCGCTCATGCACTCGTCGAAGCGCTTGGCGTCGTTGTAGAGCCCTTCGTCCGCCATGAGGGTCTCAAGCTCGCGGAGACGTGCCTGCGCCGGCTCGAGGGCGGCCTCCACCTGCTTGAGGCGGTCGCGCTCCTTCTTGAGCGCCCTGTTCCTGCGGTTGCGCTCCTCTGCCTCGGCACGACGCTGCTCGCGCGTTTTGACGTTGCGGCCGGCCGGCTGTGCCGGCTGCTCGGCTTCCCTGCCCGCGGGCGCGGGCGTGGGGGTTCCCCCGGCTGCGCGCGCCTCGAGCTCGGCACGCTTGAAGAGGTAGTAGTCGTAGTCGCCGTCGTACACCGTGACCTTGTGGTCACGCACGTCAACGACCTTGTTGGCAACAGCGCGCACGAGGTGCTCGTCGTGTGAGATGAGGACTATGGTGCCCTTGAAGTCGACGAGCGCGTGCTCGAGCACGTCCACCGAGTCGATGTCCAGGTGGTTGGTCGGCTCGTCAAGCAGCAGCAGTGGGTCGGGCGCGACGAGCATCTTGGCCAGGGCCAGGCGTGCCCGCTCGCCGCCGGAGAGCACGCTCACGCGCTTCTCGACGTCGTCGCCGTGGAACAGGAACGCGCCGAGGAGGCGGCGCTCCTCGGAGGTGGTCCAGCCGGCTGCCACCGAGTCCATCTCGGCCAGCACCGTGTTGGCCTCGTTCAGCTCCTCGAGCTGGTGCTGTGCGTAGTAGGCCTGCGTGACGCCCTTGCCGAGCGAGACCTCGCCCGTGTCCGGGGAGAGCCTGCCATTCATGAGCTTCATCAGCGTTGACTTGCCGGCGCCGTTGGGGCCCACGAGCACCACGTGGTCCCCGCGGTAGAGCTTGAGGTCGACGCCCGAGTAGACGTGGTTCTCCCCGAAGGACTTGGAGACGCCCTCGATCTTGATCACCTCGTCCCCGGTGCGCGGCGGCTCGGGGAACGAGAAGTGCACCTTCTTGGTGCCCTCCGGCAGGATGACGAGCTCGCTCTTGATCTGCTCGATCTTCCTCATGCGCTCCTGCGCCTGGGCGGCCTTGGTGGGCTTGTAGCGAAACTTGTCCACAAAGACCTGCATGTGCGCGATCTCGCGCTCCTGTGCGGCGCGCTTGGCACGCATCTGCTCGAGGTTGTCCTCGCGCTGCTTGAGGTAGCTCGAGTAGGTGCCGGCGTATGTGACGAGCCGACGGTTCTCCACTGCGGCCACGTGGGAGACGCAGGCGTCCATGAACGCGCGGTCGTGGGAGACAAGCAGCACGGCCCCGTCGTAGCTGGAGAGGAACTGCTCGAGCCACTTGACGCTCTCGAGGTCCAGGTGGTTGGTCGGCTCGTCCAGCAGCAGCAGGTCCGGGTGGCGCAGCAGCAGCTTAGAGAGGGAGATGCGCATCTGCCAGCCGCCGGAGAAGTCTTCCGCCGGCTTGTCGAAGTCCTCCACGGGGAAGCCCAGGCCCGCCAGGATCTGGCGCGCGCGGCTTTCCAGCTCGTAGCCGCCAAGCCTCTCGAATCGGTCCTGCACGGCGCCGTAGCGCTCCAGCAGGCGGTCGAGCTCAGGGCCAGGTGTCGTGGAGGTTATCTGCGCCTCCAGCTCCGAGACCTGGCGCTCCACCTGCTTGACCTCGTGGGCGGAGTCGACCACCTCCATCAGGGCGCTCTTGTGCCCCATGAGGTGGGTCTCCTGCTCCAGGTAGCCGACGGTGACGTCCTTGGCAAAGCTCACCGTGCCCTCGTCGGGCTGTTCCTCGCCCATGATGATGCGCAGGAGCGTGGTCTTGCCCGACCCGTTGGGCCCCACGAGTGCCCAGCGCTCGCCGGCGTTGAGCTGGAGTGTGGCGCCCGTATAGAGGGTGCGGCCGCCGAATGACTTGGTGACTTTGTCTGCGAGTGCGATCACGTGCGTTCCTGGTTCTTCTCGGTGTGCGGTGCCGCGGGCGCGAGTGGCGCGGCTAGTTGGCGTCGGTCAGGTGGATGGCGAAGCCCGCGATGGGCTCGGTGAAGTAGACGAGGTGGGCGCCGTTGGGCAGCGCGGTGCGGCTGGACTCGTTGATCTCGAAGCCGCGCGCGGCAAACCACGCCTCCGCGGCAGGCAGGTCGTCGACGTGGAAGCCTATGTGGCCCTTCTCGCCGCGGCCTCCGTTGTTCATGACCTCCACGAGCGTTCCCGCGAAGGTGGAGATGGAGGCGATGTGGTTGGCGGTCAGGCCCATGAGGGCCTCGAACTGTCCGGCCACGCGGTCGGCCTCCTCCGGGGAGTCCGTGTTGATGCCGATGTGGGCAATCCTCAGGCCGAAGAGGTCGACCGGGTTTTCAGACGTAGGCATTGCGCTCTCCTCTCGTCGAAGCAAACCCACTTAGTATAGGCGAGAAGAGGCGTGCGGGCGCGCCTCGGCGCGCGCTCTGCATGACGTTGCCATGCGAGCGCCCGTCGTCACCTCTCCCCGTACGGCATCTCGGCGCAGGCGGACGCGCCGACGTTGCGTTGACGCCGCGCCGAGTTGACACGACGTTGACACCATGACGCTAGAATGGCTTTGAAACGCCAACGCGCCCCCCGTGGCGCGACTCCACAGAAAGAGAGAAGGGCATGCCGGGTACCAGGAAGGTCGCCGCTCTCGACGGGCTTCGCGTCCTTGCGATAGCGGCCATCGTCATCTATCACGCAAACCCTACGTGGCTGCCGGGCGGATACTTCGGCGTCACCGTCTTCTTTGCCCTCACGGGCTACCTCACCACGCTCTCCATCGAGCGGGAGATAGGTCGTACGGGACACTTTGACTATCCCCGCTTCCTGCTGCGGCGCGTGAGCCGGCTTCTGCCTGCGGCCCTTGTGGTGGTAGGCGCCACCGCGCTCCTGTGCGCGCTTTTTGCGCCGCCCCTGCTGCCTAAGGTCAAGACTGACGCGGTGCCTGCGCTGCTGTTTGTCGAGAACCTCTTCTACATCATCCGCAACGTCTCCTACTTCGCCGCGGCCGGGCTCCCCTCCCCGCTCACGCACCTGTGGTACCTCGGCGTCGTCATGCAGTTCTACGTGGTGTGGCCGCTCCTCCTATTGGGCCTCTCGCGCCTGGTGCGCAGCCGCAGGCAGGCGTGCGTCGTGGTGGCTGCCCTCATGGTTGCCTCAGCAATCGCGATGGCCGTGCTCTACGACCCGCTCGGGGACACAAACCGCATCTACTACGGACCGGACACCCGCGCGGCCGAGCTTCTGGCCGGCGCGCTCTGCGCCCTGCTTACCCACGGCCGCGGCTGGCACGTGTCGCTGCCTGCGCGAGGGGTGGTCGACAGGGGCGCAGCCGCCCCCGCCTCTCGACCGGTGCCCGACTGGGCCTACGAGCTCGCCGGCGTCGCCGCGCTTGTGGGGATCGCTGTCATGGCGGTCACGCTCAACGGATACTCCGAGTTCGCCTACCGCGGCGGTATGCTCCTTGCGGCGCTGCTCACCGCCGTGCTCATCGGGGTCGTGGCCCGGCCCCGCGGGGGCGTGCTCGCGGGCGTGCTGGGGCTCGCGCCGCTTGCCGAGCTCGGCAAGCGTGGCTTCGCGCTGTACCTCTGGCACTACCCGCTCCTGCTCATTATGAACCCGGCCACGCGAACCACTGAGCTCCCCTGGTGGGGGTGGGTGCTGGAGTTCGTCCTTATCGCCGCAGTGTCCGAGGCCTCCTATCGCGTTCTGGAGCGCGGCGTGGGCAAGCCCCTTGCGCTGGGCCAGGGGCGCGTGGCGCTTGGCCTTGAGGCCGCCGCGCTGGTTGCCGTGCTCGCGGTCTCCCTGGCGCCGATCAGCGCCGAGCAGACCGGGGTGCCGACCGGTCAGCAGGCCATCGAGTCGCAGGCGCAGTTCAACCCCGAGACAGACGGGTACGACGTCTCAGGGACCTATCTGGCCGGCACCGCCTTTGCAAGCGCGGTGGACACCATAAACTCCCTGAACTACGACGTCGACGTGGAGACCGGCGCCACCGACGCCAACGTGACGCTGGTGGGAGACTCGGTTGCCCTGGGCGCGCAGGCGCAGTTCCAGCGCGTCTTCCCTAACGGATGGATCGACGCGGCGGTGGGCCGCCAGCTGGGGGCGGGCCTTGACGTCTACAACCAGTGCGCGGCGGACGGGCACGGCGGCGATGTCGTGGTGTTTGCCCTGGGCAACAACGGCGTGGCGCGCGAGGACCAGGTCCGCGCGCTCATCGACGCATGCGGGGACAAGAAGGTCTACCTGGTGACCTGCCGCGTTCCCATGGCGCTTCAGGATATCAACAACCAGCTCTTCAGAGACGTTGCGGCCACCTACGACAACGTGGAGGTCATCGACTGGTACGCCGAGAGCGCCGGCCACGACGACTGGTTCTGGGGCGACGGCACGCACCTGCGTCCCGAGGGCGCCGAGGCCTACGTGATGATGCTCCGTCGGGCCATCACCGGCCGCTAGCGGGCCGCGGTGCGCGCGGAGACAGGACGCGCGCGTCGCCTCGGCCCGGGCGTGTGACTCACGCCGCCCGCGCCGTCCACGTCACTCAGCCGAGGTTCTGTGCCGTTTCTCGCGTCATTTTCGCCTGATTCCGGTCAAGAACCTCGGCTGAGCTGCAATCAAGCCTCGAACGCAGCCAGGGCTGAAAACGTGGGGCCTGTGAATGCGGTACGGCATAGAAAAACCGCCGGGCTCATCACCCGGCGGCATCAAATTCGTGGTGGAGATAAGGGGGTTCGAACCCCTGACCTCGTGACTGCCAGTCACGCGCTCTCCCAACTGAGCTATATCCCCGTGCATGGTGGGCGATGCTGGATTCGAACCAGCGACCCCTTCCGTGTGAAGGAAGTGCTCTACCCCTGAGCCAATCGCCCTTGCGCGAGTGTACATACTAGCAAAAGAACTCCGGTTTGGCACGAGAAATTTTGCCGGATTGGCAAACTCGTGTAGGGCTTGAGGAAACCGCAGCTCAGGCAAGTCGCGCGTGTCAGTCCCCGAGTCTTGCCCGACTCGACCCACAACCCCTCCGGCATACGGCATGCGGCACGAGGTTACCCCGAATCGGTGGATAGCGTGCTCACGTCGTACCCGTATCTCTCCATCTGTCCCACGACCAACCGCCGACGTCGCTCGGCCGCTGCGGCATCGGAGCTGAGGGCGCTGGGGGCGTTGGGGATGCCCGCCATGAGCGCGCACTCGTTCGGCGTCATCTCGGAGGGCTCCTTGCCCAGCAGCACCCGGGCCGCGTCCCCTATGCCGTAGCAGCCCTCGCCAAAGTAGGCCGTGTTCACGTAGAGCTCGAGGATCTCGCGCTTCTCGTAGCGTCCCTCGAGGTCGAAGGAGAGAAACACCTCGGCGGCCTTTCTCGAAAGGTCCTTTTCCTGCGTGAGGAAGAGGTTCTTGGCCAACTGCTGCGTGATGGTGGACCCGCCCTGCTCCAGGCTCAGCGTCATGACGTCGTGGACGGCGGCACGGCCTATCGCGATGACGTCCACGCCCGGGTGGTCCCAGAACCGGTGGTCCTCCACGGCCACAACGGCGTCGAGGTAGGTCTGGGGGAGCTCGTCGAGGCTCACGTACCCCGGCCGGGAGCGAACCGCCTCGACCGTCGCCTCGACGGGGCAGGCGGTCACGGCGTCTCGATAGAGCTCGTAGCCCCTCCAAGCAACCGCCACGCACGTCAGCAACGCGGCGGCGAGAAGGACTAGCATGACGCGCCTCAGCACCCTCAGAACGCCTCTCATGAGACCCCCTTTCCTGAGCTCGTCCATATTGTGCCCCCGGCGTCGGGAGGGATGCCATGAGCGTGGCTTACGCGGAAGTGAGGGTTTTGAAAGGTTGGACGGGCGGCGGTCGTGAGACCCTCTCGCCTCGGCGCGTCCTACGCCACCTGGTGTCGTCTCCAGCACGCTACCGAGGCCGGAAGCGCAAGCGCCGCCAGGGCAAGCCACGCAAGCGCCACGGCTCCGACGAGGTCAAGCACCACCGGGCCGATCGGGTAGGACGTAAGCGACGTGAAGAGGTTCGAGAAGTTTGAGAAGCCCAAAGGGAAGAGGCGGAGCAGGTGCTCGAGCAGCCCCGATCCAACCGAGGGCACCATCCCCGTGAGGAACACAACCGCGACGTCCACCACGACGACCGCGAGCACCGAGCGCGTCCTCGAGGACAGGAGCAGCGTGAGGCCGGCCACGCCGAGCGTGCACGAATACATGAGCCCCACGGATAGCAGGGCCGCCTGACCGCAGCTGAGCGGGTATGGCGTCGCGACGGCAAGCGCCTGAAGGGGCAGGTCGAACCCGCCCGCCCCGTAGAAGGCGCCCGAGACGCCGCAGACGATCGTCGCGGACAGCGCGAAGTAGGCCGTCGCGTAGAGGAGCGACGCCGCGACCTTGGCAGCCACGAGCCTCGAGCGTCCGTGGCGCGTGGCGAGAAGTACCGCGTCCGTCCCCTCCTGGTACTCCGCCGAGAAAACCGGCGTGAGCGTCACGCAGACGGCGAGCATGGTGAAGGAGAGGAAGGCGACGCAGTCCACGATGTTGCCCCAGGCTCCCGCCCACCCGTAGGAGAGCGGCTCAGCGACGCCCTCCTCCAGACCGGTCCACCAGGAACGCTCGGCGGGGCTGTATTCCCAGGTGCCGCCCTGTCCCTCGTCGAGCGCGTCCTGGGTGAGCTGAGCCACGGCGCCATAGTAGTTCGAGAGCTCCTCGTCCGTCACGCGGACGGCGGCCTGGTAGGGCTCTTCCCGGCTTCCCCGGAAGGGGGACATCAGCCAGGACCAGTACGGGTCGGTAAGCTCGGCAAACTCGTCCTCGGAGAAGGCCGTGCGAGCGGCAGCGTAGGCCTCCGAGTCGCTCATCTCGAGGAGCTCGCCCGCGTCGAGCCTGGAGAGCACGAGCTCGCGATAGCCCCTTACGTCCGAAAGGATGCGCTCCACGGTGAGCTCACCCGCGCGGGCCTCGGTCCTTGTGCGGGCGCTCTGGATGGCGGAGGGGCCGGAGAGCACGGTCGCGCCGCCTCCAGCGGTGTCGCGCGCCTGCACGACGTTGAGCGCCATGACCGCCACGAGCATCACGAGCGCGCCGACGTTCACGGCGAGCGCCACACGGCGCGCGAGCATCTTCTTGAGCTCGAAGAGCATGATCTTAGGCATGACGGCCTCCTCTCGCGTGGCGCGCCGCTGGGCGCGCGGACGGCCCCTGCGCGGTGTCGTCGGCAAAGACGTGAAGGTAGAGGTCCTCAAGGGTGGGGTCAACCCGGCGGGCGGCGCCTGCGGGCGGCTCGTCCGCGACAACCCTCACAAGCGCCTGACCGCCCTCAAGGTAGTGGATGTTGCCGACGCAGGCCCGCTCCGAGATCCGCTCCGCCTCGGCGGCGGCTGCACACACCTCCCAGACCTTGCCCGACATCACGGAGACAACCTTGTCCGGCGCACCCTCAAGCACCGCCTGCCCAGCGCGCATCATCACGATCCTGTCCGCAATGTACTCGACGTCTGAGACGATGTGGGTGGAGAGCAGCACGATCCTGTTCTGGGCGAGTCCTGCGATGAGGTTGCGGAAGCGCACGCGCTCCTTGGGGTCGAGCCCCGCCGTAGGCTCGTCGAGCACAAGGACCTCGGGGTCGTTGAGGACGGCCTGGGCGATTCCGAGGCGCTGCTTCATTCCTCCGGAGAACGTCCTGATGCGCCTCCGCTCCTCCCCCGCCAGGCCCACGGTCTCCAGCAGCTCGAGGATCTCCCGGTCTGCCGGAGTAAGACGCTCGAGCGCCAGTGCCAGATCGAGGTCTGCGGCGTCCGGTCCGGGCGCGTCCGCGGGAAGTCCGTCTGGCAGCTCGTCTGCGTCGCGCGCGTGGGTGCGCGCGAGGTCCACGCAGACGCTGCGCGCGATGGTGATGAGGTAGGCGAGCGGCTTCCCGCGCTCTCGGTAGGCGCCCGCGCGTCGGACGAAGCGCAGGAACGTCTCCTGACAGGCGTCGGCGGCCTCCTCCGGCGAGACCGTGTGCCGCCGGCAGTAGGCGAGCACGTCTGCGTAGTGCTTGCCCACGATCTGCTCTATGCGCTCCTCGGATGTCCTCACGCGTTCACCTCCTCACCCTCTATAACGTATCGGGCCCGGATTTTGAGCACTTCGCACAAAGTTGCCTCGGTTGTCGGCTGTGCCTTTAGTGCACCGGCTAGAATCGTAACGTGGACGATTCGAGGGAGGTCGCATGCTGGGCGAGAAGGACTTTGACGCTTGGGCGGACGGCTACGAAGCAAGCGTGGAACGCTCCGAGGAGGAGGGTAGCTACCCCTTTGCGGGCTACGAGCGTGTGGTGAGCACGATTGAGCGACGCGTGCTTGCGGGCAAGGCGCGCACTGTGCTTGACGTTGGATTTGGGACGGGCGCGTTGACCTCGCGCCTCTACGACGCGGGATGCGAGGTCTGGGGACAGGACTTCTCTGGGCGCATGGTTGAGCTTGCGCAGGAACGCATGCCCGGCGCCCACCTCTTTCAGGGTGACTTCTCGGAAGGGGTCGTAGATGGACTTCGGCAACGACGCTATGACGCTGTCGTAGCTACCTACTCGCTCCACCACCTGGACGACGTACACAAGGTCGCTCTCCTGCGTGAGCTTGCAGGGCTTCTCGCCGAGGGCGGACACGTCTACGTTGGGGACGTTGCGTTTGAGAGCCGAGATGCACTTGAGGCATGTCGCGCGCAGGCGGGCGAGCTCTGGGACGGCGACGAGGTCTATTTTGTCCGCGATGAGCTGACGGGCGACTTGCCCGGGCTCACCTTCGAGCGGATGTCTCCCTGCGCGGCCGTCCTGACCCTCGGGACTGCTGCGGCGACGGCTCCCCGCAATACAGTCGAATTTGAAATTGGGGCTTGACCCAAGCCGACTCGCTGTCTATAGTATTTCCCGCACCAACGCGGGGATATAGCTCAGTTGGGAGAGCGCGTGACTGGCAGTCACGAGGTCAGGGGTTCGAACCCCCTTATCTCCACCATGAAATTGAGGGCGGCGGCTTCGGCCGTCGCCTTTTTCGTATCGGGCTCATGGCGCAACGGTTAGCGCAGGGGACTCATAATCCCTGGGTTGCAGGTTCGAATCCTGCTGGGCCCACCAGAGTATTCGCAGGCCAGACCATGTATTTTTGGTCTGGCCTGTTTCTTTTTGCACGTTTGCAACCGCTAAAGACCGCTGGGTGCAGCCATAAGGCGTCGAACAGCAGCAGGCCCCTGCCCCACAAGGGGCAGGGGCGCGTCAGGGTGAACCAGCGTGACAAGTCCGTTGACGTGGCCTACGCGGCCGTGGCTCACTAGACCGTGGCCTAGGCCCTCCAAAGCATCTCGCTGGAGATGTCCGCCACGGTGGCGGCTCCGCACATCTCCATCACGTCGGCCAGCTCGGCGCGGAGCTGATCGAGGTAGCAGCGAACGCCGTCCGCGCCGCCTCCGAAGGCTGCCACCACGACCGGGCGGCAGACGAGGCACGCACGGGCCCCGAGCGCAAGGGCGCGGAAGACGTCAAGGCCGCTGCGCACTCCTCCGTCGACGAACACCTCGATGCGCTCCCCCACCGCGCTTGCAATGGCAGGCAGCGCCTCGGCCGTTGCCGGGACGCCGTCAAGCACGCGCCCGCCGTGGTTGGAGACAACGATTGCGTCCACGCCCGCATCCGCGGCGCGCTCGGCGGCCCGTGCGGTCATGACGCCCTTGAGCACAAACGGCACGCCCACGTCGTGGCAGCGCGCGGCGACATCGGCCACCTGGGCGGCGGAGAGGGCGCCCGCCGGCGGCACAGAGTTTCTCAGGAAGGGAAGACCGGCCGCGTCGATGTCCATGGCCACGGCGGTCGGGTGAGCGGCGAGCGCCATCTCCACGCGGGCCTCAAGCGTCGCGGGGTCCCATGGCTTGATGGTGGGCACGCCCCTCCCACCGAGCTCGGCGACGAGGTTCGTGGCGTTCTCCATGATCGAGGCGTCGGGGCCGTCCCCGGTAAGTGCGAGCGTCCCGGCCTCGGCAGCGGTCTCGAGCACGATGCGGTTGTAGTCGACCGTCTCGAACTTCTCGCCGTAGTGCTTTGGCACGTCACCCACCGGGGCCACCATCACGGGCAGGGAGAGCTCACGCCCAAGCGCCTGTGTGCGGGTGTCTGCCGCAAAGGTCTCGTGCAGGGTGTCCATGTTCACGCGAAGCTTCTGCCACGCCTCCCAGTTCCGCTGGGCCACTCGACCGACGCCCTTGTCCCCCGGGCCCGGGATCTTGCCTGCGCATGCGCGCCCGTCGCAGACGGGGCATGCCTTGCAGTGGGGGCCGATCTGGCCGCGCGCGGCGGCAGCAAGCTCGGCGTATGTCATGGTCTGTCTCCTCTCCATATGGCGACGCCCCAGCCTCGTGGCCGGGGCGTCGCCAATCGGTTGCGATGCTAGGCGCGGGCGGGGATCACGCGCTCGCTCAGCCAGGACACAAGCTCGTCCATCGGCACGTCGAAGCGCTCTCCCGTCTCGCGGACCTTGACCTCGGCGACGCCGCTGGCCACCCCGCGCTTGCCCAGGATCACCTGGTACGGGATGCCGATGAGGTCGGCGTCGGCAAACTTGACGCCGGGGCGCTCCTTGCGGTCGTCGAGCAGGACCTCGAGGTCTGCCGAGCAGAGCTCGTCCACCACGCGCTCGGCAACCGGCGCGACCACGTTGTCTCCCACCGCGAGCGGCACGACCTCGACCTCGTAGGGCGCCACGCACACGGGCCATGAGATGCCGTGCTCGTCGTTGTGCTGCTCGACCACGGCTGCCAGAGTGCGCGAGACGCCGATTCCGTAGCAGCCCATGAGGAAGGGCTTCTCCTCGCCGTTCTCGTCGGCAAAGGTCGCGCCCATCGACTGGCTGTACTTGGTGCCGAGCTGGAACACCTGGGAGATCTCGATGCCGCGTGCGGACTTGAGCGCCGCGCCGCAGTGCGGGCAGGGGTCGCCGGCGTGGACGGAGACGAGGTCGGCCCACTCGTCCACGGAGAAGTCGCGGCCCGGCTGGGCCCCGGTGTAGTGATAGTCCACCTCGTTGGCCCCGCAGGTCCAGGACTTGCTCGACTTGAGGGACTCGTCGCAGACGAGGCGCACGCCCTCGGGAAGGTTCACCGGGCCGATGAAGCCCTTGAAGAGGCCGTAGTGCTCCAGCTCCTCGTCGCTCATCATGTGGTAGGAGCCAAAGAGGTGCTCTGCCTTGACCTCGTTGAGCTCGTGGTCGCCGGGGACGATGGCCACGACCGGCCTGCCCTCCCCGTCCACGAGCGCGAGGGACTTGCGCGTGCCGTTCTCAGGGAAGCCGAAGAACTCGGATACCGCCTCGATGGAGCCGAGGCCGGGGGTGTGGACCTTGGTGAGCGTACCGTCGCCGGGGCCCTCCGTGACGGGCACGGTGGTCGCGGCGGCCTCGACGTCAGCCGCGAAGCCGCAGTCGCAGTAGACGAGCTCGGCCTCGCCCGCGTCGGCAAGCGCCATGAACTCCACCGATGTGTCGCCGCCGATCTGGCCGGAGTCGGCCACGACGGGCAGGGCGTAGATGCCGCAGCGCTCGGCGATGCGAGCGTAGGCCGCCTTCTGGTCCTCGTAGCACTCCTGGAGTGACTCCTGCGTCGCGGAGAAGCTGTAGGCGTCCTTCATGATGAACTCACGACCGCGCATGAGGCCGAAGCGAGGGCGCATCTCGTCGCGGAACTTGTCCTGGATCTGGTAGAGCGTCACGGGAAGCTGCTTGTAGGAGCGCAGCTCGCTCTTCACGAGGTCGGTGAAGGTCTCCTCGTGTGTGGGGCCGAGCGCGAAGGCACGGTCGTGACGGTCGGAGACGCGCATGAGCTCGGGGCCGTAGGCGTTCCAACGCCCGGACTCGTGCCAGAGCTCCGCCGGCGTGAGGATTGGCACCATCATCTCCTGGGCACCGATGGCCTCCATCTCGTCGCGGATGACGGCCTCGATCTTGCGGATTGAGCGCCAGGCGAGCGGCAGGTAGCTGTAGAGGCCGGCGGCGGTCTTGCGAATCATGCCGGCGCGCAGCAGCAGGCGGTGGCTTGCGAGCTCGGCCTCGGCGGGGTCCTCCTTGAGCGTGGGGGCGTAGAGCCGGCTCATCTTCTCGTAGCGCTTCACGTGGGGTCCTTCCTTTTTTGAGCGCGTGTGTTCGCAGGGATTGATTCTACGACAAGGACGCCCGTGCTGCCGAGAAGGACGGTTGCGGGTGTGGGAGAGGCCGGACGCCGGGAGCGGGAGGCGGGCCTAGCCGAAGCGTCGCTCGATCTCGGCGAAGAGCTCGTCGACCGCGTCGGCCTCGGACACCTTGCGAAGCGGGCTGCCCCCGGCGAACAGCAGCGCCTGGCCGCGCCCGCCCGCAAGGCCGATGTCGGCGCCCGCGGCCTCGCCGGGGCCGTTGACCACGCAGCCCATGACCGCCACGGTGATGGGCGCGCGCACGCTCGAGAGGCGTCGCTCGACCTCCGCGGCCACGCCCATGAGGTCCCACTGGCAGCGGCCGCAGGTGGGGCAGCTCACGAGCTCGGGGCGCAGGCGGCGAAGGCCGACCGCGGAGAGGAGGTCCCACGCAACGTCGACCTCCTCCACAGGATCTGCGGTGAGCGAGAGACGCATAGTGTCGCCGATTCCCTCCATGAGCAGGGCCCCGACGGCGGCGGCGTTCTTGACCGTCCCCTGGCGGGCGGTGCCGGCCTCCGTCACGCCGACGTGCAGGGGCACGTCGGGAAGCTCGCGCGAGAGCGCGCGGTTGACCTCAATCGTGGTCAGCACGCCGTGGGCCTTGGCGGAGAGGACTATGTCGTTGAAGCCGCGCGTGCGGAAGTGCTCCACGAACGACGACGCGGAGCCCACGAGCTTCTCGACCTGGGTGAGGTCCTCCCGCTCCGCGAACGCGGCGTCGAGAGAGCCCGCGTTGACGCCGATGCGGATGGGGATGCCCGCGGCGCCGGCCTCGTCTATCACGGCGTCCACGCGCTCCCAGCTGCCGATGTTGCCAGGGTTCACGCGCAGCGCCGACGCACCGCGGCGGCACGCCTCGATGGCGAGCCGGTGGTCGAAGTGGATGTCCGCGACCACGGGCAGCGGGGACTCCGCGCAGACGCGCTCGAAGCCGTCAAGCACAGCGGCGCTTGGGACGGCGACGCGTATGATCTCGCAGCCGGCCGCGGCGAGGCGCCCTATCTGCGCGAGGGTGGCGTCGGCGTCGGCCGTGTCGGTCGTGCACATGGACTGCACCGAGACGGGGGCGCCGCCGCCCATGATGACGCCGCCGACGCTCACGGGATGCGTGAGCTCGCGCGGCAAGCGGTTCTTCTCGACCATGGCTTTGACTCCCCTCTCGCGGTGCCTACCCAAGCACGAAGCGCACGATATCGTTTCTCAGCACCACAACGAAGACGAACACGATGAACGCCAGCCCCAGGTAGCTGAGCGCGCTCTGGGCGCGCGCGGAGAGCGGGCGTCTTATGACGAGCTGGATGACCTCGATGAGAATCTTACCGCCGTCAAAGGGCGGGATCGGCAGCAGGTTCATGAAGCCAAGCGAGAGCGAGACGGCACCCACGAGCACGGCGAGCTCGTACGCCCCCGTCTCTGCCGCCTGGGCTGCCATCGCGGAGATGCCCACGATGGACGATGACTGGTCGAGGACCTCCATGGTGTGGGCGGGCTGGATGAGGCGCGCCACGTAGGCACCAACCTGCCCGACGTAGCCGACCGTCGCCTGGGCGGCCTCTCCGAGCGTGGGGTGGTAGGTCTCGACGCTCGAGGTGACGCCCAGGAGCTCGACGGGCTCGCCATCCGGAAGGTCGACCTCGGTGACGTGGCTCTGGCCGTCGCGCTCGTAGGTGAGCTCGAAGTCCTGCCCCGCCTCGAGGTATGGCGAGAGGGCGTCGCTCATCTCCTGCCAGGTATCGACCTCGACGTTACCCACGGCGGTCACAACGTCCCCGGCCTCGAGGCCGGCCGCCTCGGCGTAGGAGCCGGCCTCCACGCCGCCGAGCGCGCTCGTGGTGGAGTAGAGGTCGACGCCGCGCACCATGAGGGCGCAGGTCACGATGACGAAGGCGAGGACGACGTTGACGGCCGGCCCGGCCGCGAGCATGCCCACGCGCTTGAGGAACCCGACGCCCTGATAGGTGCGGGCGCGCTCCCGCCTCAGGAACTCCTCGGCGCTCATGCCGGTCGGGTGCGGCTCGCCTGCGGCCGTGGAGCCGGCGCCGGTGAGGTCGTGGCCGCGGTCGTACTCCGTGAGGAGGTTCGCGTCGCGCGCGAGGGTCTCGAAGGCGGCGGGCCAGTCGCGCTGGCTTGGCTCCTCGCCGAGGGCGGGGTCGTAATAGGGCTGTACGGAGGCCCAGTCGCTCAGCGTGGCGAGCAGGGAGTAGGCGCGCTCGACTTCAACGCCGAGCTCACGTGCCAGCTCGTCAGCCCGAATCCGCCCGCGTTCCATGACCAGGCCGAGGGCTGGGGCGAGCAGCTCGTCGTCTGTGCCCTCCATGCCGCAGATGCGCGTGTAGCCGCCCAGGAGAAAAGGCGTCACGCCGAACTCCGTGCCTACCTTGCGGCTCTTGCGCGAGAGCTTCCAGCGGCACGGGAGGCCGAGGAAGAACTCGGTGGCGCGCACGTGGAAGGCGCGCGCGGCGAGATAGTGTCCCCCCTCGTGCACGAAGACGAGCGCGGAGAGGACGAGAAGCCCCCAGAAGACTGCGGAGGCCACGGACAGGACTGAGCTCAAGGACGAACCTCCCGGACGATGGCGGACGCGGCCTCGCGCGCCCGCGCGTCGACCTCGTCAAGCTGACCTAGGCTCTCTACCCGTTCGACCTCGGTTTGCTCCATGACGCTCGAGACGATGCGCTCGATGTCGAGAAAACCGCACATGCCTTGACGGAAGCTTTCGTTTGCCACCTCGTTGGCGGCGTTCATGGCGCACGGGAGCGTGCCGCCCACCCGACCGGCCTCCCTGGCGAGCGCGAGGCAGCCGAAGGTGGCCTCGTCGGCCTCTCCGAAAGTGAAGGGGTCCTCCGCGCACCAGTCCACGCGGCGGGCCGTGGCGCCCCAGCGCTCGGGGTAGCTGAGCGCGTACTGGATGGGCGCACGCATGTCCGAGCTGCCGAGCTGTGCCTTCACGACGCCGTCGACGAATTCCACCATCGAGTGGATCTTGCTCTGGCGGTGCACGAGGACCCGGACGGAGTCGATCGGCTGCTGGAAGAGGTGGTGTGCCTCGATGACCTCGAGGCCCTTGTTCATGAGCGTGGCGGAGTCGATGGTGATTTTGGCGCCCATGCTCCAGGTTGGGTGCGCGAGTGCCTCGGACGCGGTGACGCCTGTAAGCTCGTCGCGCGTGCGCCCGTAGAAGGGGCCGCCGGAGCAGGTGAGCCAGATTCGCTCCACGTCCTCCGGGCGCTCCCCCACCAGGCACTGGTAGATCGCGCTGTGCTCAGAGTCGACCGGCAGGAGCCTGCCGGGGCGCGCGAGCGGCATCAGCAGGTCGCCGCCGCAGACGATGGACTCCTTGTTTGCGTAGGCGAGCGCCTTGCCCGCCCTGAGCGCGGCGTAGCCGGCGTGGATCCCGGCAAAGCCCACGAGCGCGTTCACGACCACGTCGACCTCGGGGAGCTCGGCGAGAGCGGTAACGGCCGCGTCCCCGCAGGTGAGCTCGCAGTCCCCGGCAAGCTCGGAAAGGACGGCGTCGCGGGCGTGGGACTCGTCGGCCACGGCCACGTGCGTCGCGCCGAACTCGCGCTGGGCGGCCACGAGGGCGCGTGTGGAGCGGTTTACACTCAGCGCGACCACGCTTACGCGATCAGGGTGATTGCGGCAGACGTCGAGCGTTTGGGCGCCGATGGAGCCGGAGCAGCCGAGCACGGCCACGCGTACAGGGCCGCGGCGCGTGGGCCGCGGCGCGGTGTCCTCGAAGATCGTCACAGGATGCCTCCAAAGTGCAGAAGGAAGAAGGCGGCCATGCCGCCAAAGAGCATCGAGTCGCTGCGGTCGAGAAGGCCGCCGTGACCCGGGATGAGGTTGCCTGAGTCCTTGACGCCCACGCCGCGCTTGAGGCGGGACTCGAAGAGGTCGCCGATGACCGATGCGATGCCAACCACGAGCCCGCACACCACGGCGAGGCCCAGCCCGAGCTGTGGGACGACGAGGACGCCGAGCAGCACCCAGATGACAACCGATCCAACGATGCCGCCGACGAACCCCTCGACGCTCTTGTTCGGAGAGATGCGCGGAGCAAGCTTGTGGGTGCCGATGGCCGAGCCGACGAAGTAGGCCATCGCGTCGTTGCCCCAGATGGAGATCATGACGCCCAGCGCGAGAAGACCCCCGTTCAGGCCCGGGTCCCACATGCGCACGAGTACGATGCTCGAGAACGCGAGGGAGGTGTAGAGCGGTCCGAACGCGGTGACGGCCACGTCGGCGACGCTTGCGCGCGGCGCGAACACGAACCAGCAGGCACAGGCCATGAGCAGAACGAAGATTACAAGCGTGAGGGCGAGAAGCCCGTTGGCGTAGGCGGCCACAGGGAAGAGCAGCGCTGCGGCCAGACCGACCGTCTCGTTTGGCATGCGGCCCGCCATGCGACAGATGCGGAAGAACTCAGAGCAGCACAGCCACGCCTCCGCCGCGATGAGCAGGGTGGTGGGGATGGCACCGAGCAGAAGGCAGGCGAGCGTCGCCACGGCATAGATGGCGCCCGAGGTGCTCCTGGTAAGGAGGAGCTCCGCCGAGCTGCGTGCCTTCTGGCCCTTGAGGTCGCCGGCGGCGCGGGCGTCCTCCTTCGACGCCCGTCGGTCCTCGAGCCGCTCGATCTGCCGGTCGAGGCCCGCCCCGTGGCGCTCGCCGTCCTTCTCGCCCCTCGCGCTCACGATGCGGACACACCCCCGAAGCGTCGAGAGCGCCCTTGGAAGGCCGCCACGGCACGCAGGAAGTCCCAGCGCGAGAAGTCGGGCCAGAGGGTGTCGGTCACGTAGAACTCGGTGTAGGCGAGCTGCCAGAGAAGGTAGTTTGAGAGCCTGAGCTCGCCCGAGGTGCGAATGAGGAGGTCAGGGTCAGGCAGCCCGGCGGTGTAGAGGGCGCCGGAGATCGCGTCCTCGGTGACGTCTGAGGGCGCGATCTCGCCGGTCGCGACACGCTCGGCGAGGGTGCGCGCCGCGCGGGCGATCTCTGCGCGCGAGCCGTAGTTGACCGCGAGCGCAAAGGTCATGCCCGTGTGGTCGGCGGTCTCCGCAAGCCCCTGCTGGAAAACCTTGCGCGTGCGTGCGGGCAGGGCGTCGATGTCACCAAGGAAGCGCAGGCGCACGTTCTCCTGGTGAAAGAGGGGCAGCTCGTTGACAAGCGTCGTGGCGAACAGGTGCATGAGCAGCTCGACCTCGCGGCGCGGACGTCGCCAGTTCTCCGTTGAGAACGCATAGACCGAGAGCACGTCGAGCCCGAGGCGCACGCTTGTGGTAACCGCCTCTCGCAGCGCGTCGACGCCCGCCACGTGGCCACGCGAGCGGTCGAGCCCACGGGCGGTAGCCCAGCGCCCGTTGCCGTCCATGATGATGGAAACGTGCGACGGGATGCGGTCGAGGTCGACGTCACCAAGGCTGATGTCTGAAGGGGCGTCGGCGTAGTACGCCCGGAGCTTCTCTTCGTCTCGCTGCATCCTAGATCTCCATGACCTCCGCGGTCTTGGCCTTGAGAAGCTCGTCGACCTTAGAGACGAAGGAGTCGGTCAGCTTCTGGATGGCCTTCTTCTCGCGGGTCTGCTCGTCCTCGGGAAGCTCCTCGTCGCGCTCGATGCGGCCGTTGGCGTCGCGACGGACGTTGCGGATGGCCACGCGGGCCTCCTCGGCCATCTGGCTGCACTCCTTGGCGAGCTCGCGACGGCGCTCCTCGGTGGGCTTGGGGAAGGGAAGGCGGATGCAGACGCCGTCGTTGGACGGGGTGATGCCGAGGTCGGAGCCCTCGATGGCCTTCTCGATGGCCTTGAGAGAGCTCTTGTCCCAGGGCTCAACGACGAGCATCGAGGCCTCGGGGACCTTGACGCCTGCGAGCTGGGTGACGGGGGTGGGCTGGCCGTAGTAGTCAACCTTGATGGCGTCCAGAATGTGCGGGTTGGCGCGTCCGGTGCGCACGCGGGCAAAGTTGCCCTTCAGGGCCTCGACGCACTTCTCCATGGACTTCTGCGCCTTGTCGGTGTGCTGGCTCATGTCTAGTCCTCCTCGACGACGGTCGTTCCGACGTGCTCGCCGCTCACGGCAGCCATGAAGACGCCAGGCTGCTTGATGTCGAACACCATGATGGGCATCTTGTTGTCATGGCACAGCGCCGTTGCCGTGGCGTCCATGACCTTGAGGTCACGGTTCAGGACCTCGCGATAGCTGACCGTCTCGAAGCGCTTTGCGTCCGGGTTGGTGCGCGGGTCGGCGTCATAGATGCCGTCGACGTTGGTGGCCTTCATGAGGACCTCGGCGTTGATCTCACAGGCGCGCAGGGCCGCGGCGGTGTCAGTGGTGAAGTAGGGGTTGCCCGTGCCGGCGGCATAGATGGTGATGCGGCCCTTCTCGAGGTGGCGGATAGCGCGGCGGCGGATATAGGGCTCGGCGATCTGACGCATCTCGATCGCGCTCATGACGCGGCAGTCCATGCCGTTGCGCTCGAAGCAGTCCTGAAGCGAGAGCGAGTTGATGACGGTGGCAAGCATGCCCATGTTGTCACCCTGGGCCCGGTCCATGCCGGCCGCCGCCCCGGAGAGACCGCGGAAGATGTTGCCGCCGCCCACGACGATGGCAACCTGAACCCCCGCCTCCCAGACGGGCTTGATCTCCTCGGCGAGCCGTTGGGGCACCGCGGGGTCGATTCCGTAGGACTGCTCGCCCATGAGGGCCTCGCCCGAGAGCTTGAGCAGTACGCGCTTGTATTTGACGTCAGACAAGCCGACCTCCACTCCGTCAAAAGGTTCCTGGGCGCATGGGCGCCCCCGTTTCCGTCCACGTGATTCTAGCAGAGCATGCCGACGCACCCGTGCCGGCACGGGCGAGCGCCCCTCGTCTGCACACGAGCGGGGCCGGCGACAAGCGTCGCCGGCCCCGCGTAAGAGCTGCTGTGTGAGAGCCTACTCCTCGCCGAAGGCGTAGCGGACGAAGCTCATGACCTCGACGTCGTCGCCGAGGGACTTGCCCACGTTCTTGGCGAGCTGACCGATGGTCACGGAGCCGTCCTTGACGAACTCCTGCTCGGTGAGGACGCTCTCCTTGAAGTACTTCTCGAGACGACCCTGGGCCATCTTCTCCTGAATGGCCTCGGGCTTGCCGGACTCGGCAGCCTGGGCCT
Source organism: uncultured Atopobiaceae bacterium (assembly GCA_944321515.1). Classification (GTDB taxonomy): domain Bacteria; phylum Actinomycetota; class Coriobacteriia; order Coriobacteriales; family Atopobiaceae; genus Thermophilibacter. The sequence goes on from CALULO010000007.1 coordinate 40,761, forward strand.
TGTAGATGGAGAGCTCGTGCTCGATGACGTCAGCCGGGACGTCGTCGCGACGGGCGGCCACGGGTGCGGCGGCGGCGACCTGCATGGCCACGTCGTGCGCAAAGGTCTTGAACTCGTCGGACTCGGCGGTCTCAGACTTGCCGAGCTTGAAGGTCACGATGTCGGCGAGCTTGCCACCAAGGTGGACGTAGCTGCCGAGGGCGCCGTCAGCGGCGGTGACGCGCTGGAAGCGGGCAATCTTCATGTTCTCACCGATGACGTGGATCATCTCGGTCAGCTCGGCCTCGACGGTGGACTCGCCCATCGCGCAGGCCTTGAGGGCGTCGACGTCAGAGGGGTCGTTCTCGGCGACGACCTTGGCGAGCTCAAGGGCAAAGCCAGTGAACTTGGGGTTGGTGCCCACGAAGTCGGTCTCGCAGGTGAGCTCGAGAATGGCGCCCGTCTTGCCGTCCTCGGAGACGTAGGTGGCGATGGTGCCCTCGTTGGTGTCACGGCCGGCGCGCTTGACGGCCTTGGCGACGCCCATGGTGCGAAGGATGTCGACGGCCTTCTCGATGTCGCCATCGGCCTCGACGAGGGCCTTCTTGCACTCCATCATCGGGGAGTCGGTCATCTCGCGGAGCTGCTTGACGAGAGCGGCGGTAACCTGTGCCATGTTGTTCTCTCTTCCTACTTGAGCGTGTGCGGGGATGCTGAACTACTCGGCGGGAGCGGCCTCGACCTCGGCGGGAGCCTCGGTGGTGCCGGCGGCCATCTCCTCGGCCGTGATCTGCTCCTTGCCGGAGCCGGCGAGGATAGCGTCAGCGGCGAGCTCGCACATGAGCGAGACGGAGCGGATGGCGTCGTCGTTGGCGGGCACGCCGTAGTCGATCACGTCAGGGTCGGAGTTGGTGTCGAGCAGGCCGACGACCGGGACGTGCAGACGGTTGGCCTCGCGCACGGCAATCTCCTCGCGCTTGGTGTCAACCACGAAGATGGCCTGCGGCAGGGAGGTCATGGTACGAGCGCCGCCGAGGTTGAGCTGGAGCTTGGTGAGCTCCTTGCCCAGGACGGCCTGCTCCTTCTTGGGGAGAAGGCTCATACGGCCGTCCTCGACCATGGCCTCGAGCTCCTCCATGCGGTTGATGCGAGTGCGGATGGTCACGAAGTTGGTGAGCATGCCGCCGAGCCAGCGCTGGTTGATGTAAGGCATGCCGCAGCGCTCAGCCTGGGCCTTGACGGCCTCCTGGGCCTGCTTCTTGGTGCCGACGAACAGGATGGTGCCGCCCTTGGCCGCAGTCTCCTTGAGGAAGGTGTACGCGCGGTCGGCGCCGAGCATGGTCTGCTTGAGGTCAAGAATGTAGATGCCGTTGCGCTCGCCGAAGATATAGGACTTCATCTTCGGGTTCCAGCGGCGCGTCTGGTGGCCGTAGTGGCAGCCGGCGTCAAGCAGGGTCTGGATAGTGATCTTAGCCATGGTAACCTCCTGTGGTTGGTCCTCCGCGTGATGTCATCCCCGCCTCGCCACCCCGGACCTGGCTTCTAGCCTGGGGCACCACGGCGAGCGGGTCGTCACGCGTGTGAGATGGTGCCGCGCGGTAACGCGACATGCCGTGCTTGTGCACAACGGTTTGCAAGTATACCGGCTCAAGGGCGGGCTGTCGAGCCTCAAAGCTGGGGTTTTCGTGTGGGACCGCGGCTGGCCCGGGGATGGGCGGCGCTCGCTGCGGCGCGCAGGCGGTCAACGGAGAGGTGCGTGTAAATCTGGGTGGTGGAGAGGCTCTCGTGGCCGAGGAGCTCCTGGACGCTGCGGAGGTCCGCGCCCCCGTCGAGCAGCTCGGTGGCGAAGGTGTGACGCATTGCGTGAGGCGTGAGCGAGCTGTCGAGCCCGGCGGCCGCCACGTGCCTCTCGAAGCTTGAGCGCAGCGCGTCGGCGCTCATCCGGTTGCCCCGCATCGAGAGCAGGAGCGCCTCGCCCCCGCTCCCCCCGGGGCGCACGAGGGACGGGCGGGCCTCCTCCAGGTAGCGCCTCACCCACTCGAGCGCCACGTCGTAGAGGGGGACGATACGCTCCTTCGAGCCCTTGCCGAAGAGGCTCACCTGCCCCCGAGCGAGGTCCACGTCGCCCACGTCGAGCCCGGAGACCTCCGAGACGCGCGCTCCGGAGGCATAGAGGAGCTCCAGGAAGGCCCGGTCGCGCATGCCCGCGGGCGTGGTGGTGTCGCAGGTGGCGAGAAGGGCGTTGACGTCGGCGTCCGACATGGTGTGCGGCAGGGTGCGGGCGAGTCGGGGGCTCGCGAGCGCAGCTGCCGCCTCGCCGCCGGAGAGCCCCTCCCGTGACATCCAGCGGTAGAGCCCCCTCAGCGCGGAGAGGCGGCGCGCGCGGGTGCGCGTTGAGTAGCCGGCCTGTGCAAGCTCGGCGAGGTAGCGCCTCAGCTCGGCATGGGTGACGTCCAGGGGGTCGACGCCCTCGCGCCTCGCCCACGCGGCGTAGGAGAGGAGGTCCGTGCGGTAGGCGCGCACGGTGTTGTCGGAGAGGCGACGGACCGAGGCGAGGTGGCGGCAGTAGCCCGCCACGGCGCGTTCCAGGGAGCGCGGGCAGCCGGGCTCGTCCTCGACGGACGTTGCGCCCCTCTCGCGCGCTCCGCCCACGTCACTCCCCCGCCTCTGGCACGAGCAGCTCCGGACGCGCGGCAAGGTAGCCGTCCAGGTCCTCGAGGGCACGCCTGGCGAGCGTCGCGCGCTTCTCGGCCTTGTTGCGCGGCGCCTTCTCGAGCGGTGGCACGAGGCCGTAGTTCACGTGCATGGGCTGATAGCCCGTCGTCGCCGGGTCAGTCGCGTAGGCCACGAGCGAGCCAAGGGCACCCGTGCGTGGCAGCCGGACGGGCTCGAGACCGGTGAGCTCACAATAGGTGTTGAGCGCGGCAAGCAGGCCGGAGGCGATGGCTTCGACGTAGCCCTCGGTGCCGGTGATCTGCCCGGCGAGCCTTACGGAGGTGCCGGGAATCTCGAAGGTGAGGCCGAGCGCGTGCGGGGAGTCAACGAAGCTGTTGCGGTGCATGACGCCGTAGCGCAGGAACTCCGCGTGCTCCAGGCCCGGTATCATCCGGAACACGCGACGCTGCTCGGGCCAGGTGAGGTTGGTCTGAAAGCCTACGAGGTTGTAGGCGGTACGGTCCGCGTTCTCCGCACGCAGCTGCACTGCGGCCCACGGGCGCCGTCCGGTCCTGGGGTCGGTAAGCCCCACGGGCTTGAGCGCGCCGAAGCGGAGCGAGTCGTGGCCGGTCCTCCCCACCTCCTCGACGGGCTGGCAGGCGCAGAACAGGTCAGCCTGCTCGAAGTCGCGCGCGATGACGCGCTCAGCAGAGAGCAGGGCCTCCATGAAGGCGTCGTACTCCTCGCGCTCCATCGGGCAGTTGAGGTAGTCGCCTGACGCCGTCTCGCCGTAGCGCGACTGCTCGAAGATGACGGAGCGGTCGAGCGTGTCTGCGTCGACTATGGGGGCGGCCGCGTCGAAGAAGCTCATGTTGGCACCGCCGACGGCACGGCGGAGTGCCTCGAAGAGCTCGTCGGCGCACAGGGGGCCGGCGGCCACCACGGCCGGCCCGTCGGGCAGGGAGCAGACCCGCTCACGCACGAGCTCTATGAGAGGCTCCGACTCCACCCGGCTCGTCACCTCGGCGGAGAAGCGCGTCCGGTCCACGGCGAGCGCGCCGCCGGCCGGCACCGCGCAGTCACGCGCGCAGGCGAGCAACTCGCACCCCAGGCGATCAAGCTCCTGTTTAAGAAGGCCCGCGGCGGTGTCCGGCTTAGTTGACTTGAGCGAGTTGGAGCAGACGAGCTCGGCTAGGCCGGCGGTGTGGTGAGCGGGCGAGGCGTGGCCGGGCCGCTGCTCGAAGAGGCGGACCCTTACCCCGCGACGAGCGAGCTGCAGTGCGCACTCGCACCCCGCGAGCCCCGCCCCCACGACGGTCACGACCTGTTCCATTGAACGCTCCCTCCCGGCGCTGCACGCCGTCCGATGCCTAGGTGTCAATTGTGCCCCAAGAGGTAGGCCTCTGTGGGCGAGTATCTTCCGTCCGGGAGCCGCTGGGCCATGCCGCGCGCCTCGTACTCGGTCAGGGTCCGCATGATGGTGAGCACGTCAACCCCCATCCGCGTTGCCAACTCGTCGGGTCGCGTCGGGGAGGCGAGAAGGGCGGACATGATGGGGCCGCCCTCGCGGCGTGAGCGTCGTACGCCGAGACGCGCGACGTCGAAGTCGAGGGAAATTGCCGTCTCGAGGGACTGCTCGTCCGGTATGACGCGCGCCCCCTCCGCTATGAGGCGGTTTGTCCCGGCCGACTCCGGGGAGAAGATTGAACCGGGGATGGCGTAGATGACCCTGCCGAGCTCAACGGCGACGTCGGCGGTCGACATGGTGCCAGACCGCGGCCCCGCCTCGGTGACGACGAGGACCTCGGCGAGGGCGGCGATGACCGCGTTCCTCTTTGGGAAGGCCCACCGGCGCGGCGGAGCGCCCCAGCGCTCGAGGGAGATGACCGCCCCTCCAGAGGCGACAGTCCCCTCGAAGACGTCACGTGACGACTCGGGATAGACGACGTCTGCGCCACAGCCCGACACCACGACCCCAACCCCTCCCGCGGCAAGCGCCGCCAACCCGGCGGCGTGGTCGCAGCCCATGGCGCCGCCCGAGACGACGGCGACGCCGCACTCCGCGGCGACGCGCCCGGCCATCGCTGCAACCGAAAGGCCGTAGGGCGTCGCGCGGCGAGCTCCGACCACGGCGAGGGCCGGGGCAAGCAGCGCCGCGGGGTCGCCGCACCCGAACACTCGGTCAGGCGGCGGAGAAAGCTCCTCGAGCGCCGACGGCCAGCCGTCCTCCCCACGCCTTATCTCCCAGCGAGCATCCCTTCCACACACTCTCACGCACCCCCTACCCCGTCATGCGAGGGCGGAACCCAAGGGCCTCGATGACGTCGTCTTCGCTTACAAGCTCTCGCTCCTCAAGGTCGGCTACTGTGCGGGCGACCCGAGCCACCCTAACAATCGCGCGTCCGCCGAGCGCGAGCGCCTCTGCGAGCCCCTCGAACGCGGACGCGGCACGCGGCTCAAGTCCCGCGGCGCCCACCGGGTCATGCGGGGCGCGCCCAAAGCGTGCCTCGCGCCAGGACGCGAACTCCCGCGCCTGTGCCACGAGCTCTGCCATTTCGTGCGAGCCCATGCCGCCCTGGCCCCTGATGACCTTGGAGGTGTCGGGACGGGCCACGTCAACCACCAGGTCGATGCGGTCTATGAGCGGGCCGCCGATGCGCGCCTGGTAAGCGGCGACCTTGCCCGGGGCACAGGTGCACTCGTGACCGGGGTCTCCGAGATGCCCGCACGGGCAGGGGTTGGCCGCGGCGACGAGCTGAAAGTCGCAGCGGAACACGTAGATACCGTCTACGCGCACTATCCTGACCTCGTGGTCCTCGAGCGGCTGGCGAAGGGCCTGCAGGGAGCCCCGTGCGAACTCCGGAAGCTCGTCAAGGAAGAGCACCCCCTTGTGCGCGAGCGAGATCTCCCCCGGTATGACGGGCCTCCCGCCGCCGACGAGGCCCGCCGTCGATATTGAGTGATGCGGCGCGCGGAAGGGCCTCTCCCCTCTCTGGAGGGCGTCAATGGGCTGGCCCGCTACAGAGTGGACGAGCAAGGCCTCGGCCTGCTCGTCCTCCGTGAGTGGTGGCATGATCGTGGGGAGCCTGCGGGCCAGCATGGTCTTTCCCGCCCCCGGAGGCCCCACCATGAGCACCCCGTGGCGCCCGGCGGCGGCAATGAGCATCGCACGCTTTGCGAGCTCCTGGTCAGCGACGTCGGAGAAGTCGAGCGCCTCGCGCCCGCCGAAACGGCCCTCCTCCCCCTCCCCGTGCGGCGGCCCAAGCGTATCGAGCCCATGCCTGAGCTGGCCTATCGAACCGATGCCGTGCGTGTTCTCGGCCCATCCGCCGGCCAGCGGGCTCTGTACGGAGATGACAAGGCCAAGGCCCTCCCGCCGCGCGAGCATGGCGTAGGCCACGTCCCCTCGCACGGGGCAGACCGAGCCGTCAAGGGCAAGCTCCCCGATGAAGAGCGCGCCTGCGCAGAGCCGCTCCGGCAGCTGACCGGTTGCCACAAGCAGCGCGACGGCTATGGGCAGGTCGAACCCCGTCCCCGTCTTTCGGACACCGCCAGGCGCGAGGTTTATGGTCACGTGGACGCGCGGGAGGGTGAACCCGGCGGAGCGCAGGGCGCAGCGCACCCGCGAGCGTGCCTCGAGGACTGCCGAGTCGGGCATGCCGACCAGGTCGAGGCCTGGGATTCCACCGGAGGTGCTCACCTCCACCTTCACGAGCGTTGCCTCAGACCCGTGCAGCTGGGCCGCGCACACGGTGGCCGACCCGGCGGCCATCACTCGCTCGCCCCGAACGCGTTGACTATGTGGCGTACGCTGGCCAGCCCGCCCTCTCGGGCCGTAAGAGCGACGACGTCAAAGCGCACGAGCGGGGTAGCCGGGTGGTCGGCAAGGTAGACCGCCGCAAGCACGCGGTAGCGACGGCGCTTCTGCTCCCCCACGGCCTCCTCGGGCGCCGTCTCGCCATCCGTCTCGCGGCGTGTCTTCACCTCCACGAGCACGATGGTGCCGTCGACGTCCCTCGCGACGATATCCGCCTCCCCGTAGGGACAGCGCCAGTTGCGCTCCAGGATCTCCCAGCCCCGCGCCGCAAGGTAGCGCGCGGCCGCCTGCTCTCCGCGCACCCCCAGCTCGGTGCTCGTGAGCTCGCTCAGTGGCGCGCCCACGGGGGACGTGGGCGCGCCAGAAGCATGGGCTTCCCCCGCGGACGCCCCCTCGTGCTCCTCGACGCCCAAACCGTCTCTCTCGTCAAGCATGTCTGCCTCCCGTCTCCCAAGGTCTGGGAATCGTGACAGACAAGCCTTACGACACGCGGGCACGGACCTTCCGCATGGCTTGCGCCCCGCCCCGTGGCAGAAGCCCCCGCGCCACGACCCCGCAGCGTGCAGGCGCGGGCAGGCAACGAACAAAAGATGACGCCAGCCTCCTCCGACTAGAAGAGGCGCATTGTCTCCAGGAAGTTTCCACAGAAGGAGACGCGGTGAATCGGCGTGAGCCCGTGCTCCTTGATGGCGGCTATGTGCTCGGCGGAGCCGTATCCCTTGGACTCGGCAAGGTGGTAGCCGGGGTACTCGCCGTCGAAGGCGACCATGAGCGCGTCGCGCGTGACCTTCGCGACGATGGAGGCGGCGGCGATGGAGGCAATCTGCGCGTCGCCCTTCACAACGCAGCGTTCGGCGGGGTGAGCGTGGACGGGGTTGCCGTCTATGAGCACGCAGTCGGGCTCGAGGCCGGTGTCGGCCACAGCTGCGGCCATGGCCCGTCGAAGGCATGCCCCCATCCCAAGCGCGTCGATGGACGCAGGCTCCACGTGGGCGATGCCCACCGCCACGGCCTCTTCGGCGATCCGTGCGGCAAGAGCCTCCCGCCTTGCCGGGCTCAGCTGCTTGGAGTCGTTGATGCCCCAGATGACGGGCTCATCGGGCAGGCACACGGCTGCCACGGTGAGCGGACCGGCAAGCGCCCCGCGTCCCACCTCGTCGACGCCCACTACGACGCCCCCGCCGCCGAGCCTTCGCTGCATGGCGTACATCGAAAGCACGCGCTCGCGCTCCGCCCGTTCGCGGGCCGTGCGCCTGCGTGCGACCTCCACGGCATGCCGAACCTGCTTCCTCGGGTCCTCCGCGTAGCGCTCTATGAGACGCTCGGCCTCCTCAAGCGATGCGTCCGTCAGCGTGGCGACTATCTCGCGCGCCGTCGTCGGGCGCGGGGCCTCTGTGGACAAGAAATTCCCCCTATACAAGAAAGCCGCCCCTCGTGGGGGCGGCTGAAGCGTGCGTAATGTGACTCGCTAGTCGCGCTTCTCGCGGATGCGAGCAGCCTTGCCCACGCGGTCGCGCAGGTAGTAAAGCTTGGCGCGGCGGACGTCGCCGTGACGGACGACCTCAAGCTTGGCGATCTTGGGGCTGTGCAGCGGGAAGGTGCGCTCGACGCCCACGGAGAAGCTAATCTTGCGGACGGTGAAGGTCTCACGGGCGCCAGCGCCGCTCATGCGGATGACGTCGCCCTCGAAGACCTGCTCACGGGTACGCTCACCCTCGACGATGCGATAGTGAACCTTGACGTGGTCGCCAACCTTGACCTCGGGGATGTCCTCGCGGATCTGCTGACGCTCGATGGCGCGGATGTAGTCCATGCTTCTTTCCTTGTCTCTAGAGGTGCCGACGCTCCCGCGAACGACACATAGGTTTACACACAGCGGAAGATTATAGGCCACGCCCCCACCTCGGGCAAGGGTGAGTTTTCACTCACAAAATATCCGAGAGGGGCCCTCTGCGGCGTGCCTAGAGGCACAGACCCACCACCACGCCCGCCGGCTCGCTCGCGAGTCCCGTGGTGCCAGGAAAGCCCGTCGACATGGCCTGGTAGAAGTAGGACGCGTCCTCCCCCGTGTAGGTGAACGGGTAGGCGCTACGATACCACCAGGCAACGTCCTGCCCGGCATAGGAGAGCTGCAGGGCATGGGAGGGGTCAGACGAGTCTGTCACGCCGGCGTCTGCGAAGTAGGCGTACTGGGCTCCCTCGGAGCTCAGGAGCTCGTCGTAGGGCGCGAAGTCTATGTAGCCGGTGTACGCGTTGGGCTCGCTGCCGTACTCGCTCTCGAACCAGCCGACGCGCCCACAGACCTCGGCGGCCGAGAAGAGCCAGAGACGGTCATCGGTCTGCGTGGCTGAGGAGGCCTCTGACGTGACGCCTACGTTGTTGGTGAGCTTGGAGACGGGGACGACGACCGAGGCGAGCTCGTCGGGCAGGAGATCCATGCCGTCCGTGGCGAGCCAGGCGCGCAGCTCGCTCGCCTCCCAGCCGCCGTCGCTTGTGCCCGACTCGTTCATCGGCCGCATGGCTATTGGCGATGTCATGAGCGTGAGGCCGGCCAGCCCCGCACCATCAGCGCGCTCGTCGTGCCGAAGCCCGACCACGACGAGGCTGACCACCGTGTCGTCGTCAAGCTGCAGGCTGCGCGTTGCCCCCACAGGAACGTTGTAGGCCTCGGCGATCTCCGCCGCCTCGTCGTCGCTGCCAGCAGCGGCCACGAGGTCGGCCACCTCGGCGAGCTCGGGCCAGGTATAGTCCTGAAACTCGCGTGGGGCGAGCTCCTCGCGCTCGTCGGACGCGGGCGCCTGCGGGGCGCCGCCAGAGCCTACGAGCCAGACCAGCCCCGCCCCAAGCGCCACCAGGGCAACGCCGAGCGCTATGGCCACCGCCGTCAGACATCCTCCGCCGCGCCTTGACATGTCCCAACCCCCTCTGCTCTGTCCTGCCAATGATACCCCGACGAACGGGGGCATGCCCGTACCAGGTAAGCAGGGGCTGGCCAGCCGCTACCGACGCCAGGACTGCGGTATCTTGAGCTTCTCGTAGAGTCGGATGGCATAGCGGTCCGTCATGCCGGAGACGAAGTCAGCAACCTGGACGTCCGGCTCGTCATCGTGGACCCGGTACTCGCTCGGGACCTCATCGAGATGAGTCACGAAGTGGTCAAAGAGGTCTTCGAGCATGGCGTAGGCCTTGGGCTCCTCCCACTTGGCGTCGCCCCGCGAGTAGAGGTTTTCGAAGAGGTAGTGGCGAAGCGACATCATGGCATCCCACACGGGCTCCGACATGGAGACGTCGCCGGCCTCGGCACTTCTCGTCACCACGTCGTGGACCATCGTCTCAATGCGCTCCGAGGAGCTGGCGCCGAGGGCGTCGCGCGGTTCGGCGGGCAGGTCGGACTCGGAGAGGACGCCCGCGCGCTCGGCGTCGTCGATATCGTGGCAGACATAGGCGATGCGGTCAGCAAGGGCGACCACGCGCCCCTCGAGCGTCGACGCACGTCGCGAACCCGTATGGCAGCGGATGCCGTCAACCACCTCCCACGAGAGATTGAGCCCCGCTCCGTCACGCTCGAGCAGCTCGACGATCCGCGCTCCCTGCTCGTTGTGCGCGAAGAGCCCCGCAGACCCCGGGGCGTCCGGGTCGAGGCCCCGCCAGCGCGCCAGCGCATGGCTGAGCGCCCGCTCCCCCACGTGGCCGAACGGGGTATGGCCGAGGTCATGGCCGAGCGCGACCGCCTCGGTGAGATCCTCGTTCAGGCCGAGGGGCCGGGCGATGGAGCGGGCCACCTGGGCGACCTCGAGGGTGTGGATGAGCCGGGTTCGGTAGTGGTCGCCCTCTGGGGCGAGAAACACCTGCGTCTTGTGGGCGAGCCTGCGAAAGCTCTTGGAGTGGAGGATCCTGTCGCGGTCGCACTGGTAGCACGTCCTGAGAGGGTCGGGGCGCTCGGGCGTGCGCCGGCCGCGGGAGGCGTCGGCGAAGGACGCGTCGGCAGACAGCCGCTCGCGCTCGGACCGCTCGAGGTCTCGCCTGTCCCTTACCTTCATGGCTCCTCCTCCGACGTCACGTTACAAAAGAGGGGGAAGGGACGCTTGGTCCCCTCCCCCGTCTTGAGGCGATGCTCTCAGGCGCCCTTACTTCTCGAGCTTCTTGGGGCCGCCGTTCGCGTCCATCTTGGCCTGCGCAGCCGCAAGACGTGCGATGGGCACACGGTACGGCGAGCAGGACACGTAGTCAAGACCAAGGTCATAGTACATGTGGATGGACTCCGGGTCGCCGCCGGTCTCGCCGCAGACGCCGCAGACGATGTCCGGGTTGCCCTTGTGGCCGCCCTCGACGCCCATCTCGACCAGCTTGGCGACGCCCTTGTCGAGCGTGGCGAACGGGTTGGTCTTCACGATCTTCTTGTCGAGGTAGAGCGGCATGAAGGCGGACTCGACGTCGTCACGGGAGAAGCCGAGGCCCATCTGGGTGAGGTCGTTGGTGCCGAAGGAGAAGAAGTCGGCGTGCTCGGCGATGGCCTCGCTCATGACGGCGGCGCGCGGGATCTCGATCATGGTGCCGACCGGGATGTCGAGCTCTACGCCATACTTCTTGGCGGTGTCCTCGACGACCTCCTCGACAACCTCGCGCACCTGGGCGAGCTCCTCCTCGAAGGCTACGAGCGGGATCATGATCTCCGGCTTAGGATCGAACCCCTGCTGCTTAAGCTCAGCGGTGGCAGAGGCGATGGCCCTCACCTGCATGACGTTGAGGTCCGGGTAAACCAGGCCGAGGCGGCAGCCGCGCAGGCCGAGCATCGGGTTGGCCTCCTGGAAGGAGTCCAGCTTGGCGAGGAGGGCGCGCTTCTCGGTGACGTCCTTCCCGGCGTCCTCGTCGTGGGCGATCTCCACCTCGAGGGAGCGCGGGTCGTCAAGGAACTCGTGTAGGGGCGGGTCAAGGAGGCGCACGATGACGGGCATGCCGTCCATGGCCTTGAACATCTCGAGGAAGTCACCCTTCTGGGCGACGCCGAGCTTGTCGACGGCCTCGCGCTTGACGTATCCGTCATCAGCGAGGATGTAGTCCTGGATGAGCTGCTTGCGCTCGCCGAGGAACATGTGCTCGGTGCGGCACAGGCCGATGCCGGCAGCGCCGTTGTCCTTGGAGAGCTGGGCGTCGGCAGGGTTGTCGGCGTTGGCGCGCACGCCGATCACGCGGCCGCGCTCGGCGTCAAGGCGAATCTCGTCAGCCCACTCGAGGATGGTCTGAAGGTCGCCGCCGAGCTCCGGGCGGACGAGCTTGACCTCGCCGAGGATGACCTCGCCGGTGGTTCCGTCGATGGAGATGATGTCGCCCTCGTGAAGCACCACGTCAGTGCCGGCCACGGCACAGACCTTGTTGGCCGCGTCGATCTGGAGCGCGTCGACGCCGCAGACGCAGGGGGCGCCCATGCCACGGGCGATGACGGCCGCGTGCGACGTCTTGCCGCCGTGGGAGGTCAGGATGCCCTCGGCCGCAACCATGCCGTGCAGGTCGTCCGGGGTGGTCTCCCAGCGCACGAGGATGCAGGGCTTGCCCGCCTCGGCGAAGGCCTCGGCGTCGGCAGAGGAGAAGACAACCGCGCCGACGGCAGCGCCCGGGGAGGCGTTGAGGCCCTTGGCGAGAACGTCGTACTTCTCGCTCTTGTCGAACTGCGGGTGCAGCAGCTGGTCAAGCTGCTCGGGGGCCACGCGGGCGACGGCCTGCTCCTTGGTGATGCGGCCCTCGTTATACATCTGGATGGCTACGCGGAGGGCGGAGAGGGCGGTGCGCTTGCCCACGCGGGTCTGGAGCATCCAGAGCTTGCCCTGCTCGATGGTGAACTCGAGGTCCATCATGTCCGCGTAGTGGTCCTCGAGAATCTCAAAGACGTGGTAGAGCTCCTTGCCCGCCTCCTCGAGGCCGGGGGTCTTGGGCAGGTCGGCGATGGGCTCGGTGTTGCGGATGCCGGCCACGACGTCCTCGCCCTGGGCGTTGACCAGGAAGTCGCCGTAGCGCTCGTTCGTGCCGTCGGCGGGGTTGCGCGTGAAGGCGACGCCGGTGGCGGAGGTGTTGCCCTTGTTGCCGAAAGCCATGACCTGGACGTTCACGGCAGTGCCGAGCTCGTCGGGAATCTTGTTCTGCTTGCGGTAGAGGATGGCACGGTCGGTGTTCCAGGAGCCGAAGACGGCCTGCTCGGCGAGGCGCAGCTGCACCAGCGGGTCGTGCGGGAAGGCCACCTTGCCGTCGACGACGACCTCCGGGTACTTCTCGACGTCAACGTTCTCGGCGAAGATCTGCTTGAAGGTCTCGACGAGGCCCTTGAGGTCGTCGGCGTCGAGCTCGGTGTCGAGCTTGACGCCCTTCTCAGCCTTCTTGGCGTTGATGGCATCCTCGAACAGCTGGCCCGAGACACCCATGACGACGTCTGAGAACATCTGGATGAAGCGACGGTAGGAGTCGTAGGCGAAGCGGGGGTTCTCGGTCTGCTTGATGAGGCCCTGGACGGAGTCGTCGTTGAGGCCGAGGTTGAGCACCGTGTCCATCATGCCGGGCATGGAGAACGGGGCGCCGGAGCGCACCGAGACGAGCAGCGGGTCCTCGGAGTCGCCGAGCTTCTTGCCCATGCGCTCCTCGAGGTCCTTGCGGTACTCGTCAATCTCGTCGAGGACGCCCTCGGGCCAGACGTTACCGGCGCTCGAGTAGGCCACGCAGGTCTGGCAGGTGATGGTGAATCCAGGAGGGACGGGAAGGCCGATGTTGGCCATCTCCGCGAGGTTCGCGCCCTTGCCGCCCGTAATCCACTTGGCCTCATCAACGCTGGCACCCGCGACCTCGGTCACGTTGTTGCCGTTGGCGTCAAAGCCGAAGCGGTAGACATGCTTTTCTGCCATGTTCTCCCCTTGCTTTCTTGAGTTCCTGACGCGCCTGCCCGGCGCGCCCCTACAAGACGTGCGCGGAGCGCTTGGCTCACGCGGCACCTTGGTCATGGTAACAACCGTCAAATCGGCAACAAGGAACTTTTGGTTATTCGGTTAGGGCGATTAGGTAAGCGGTGAGCTGCAAAAAATAGTGGGGCCGAGCGTGCGTGCCCGGCCCCACTGGTAGTAGCATGTGAACTGATTTGGTTCTTACTGAACCGTGCTCTCCTCCTTGTACACGGCGCCGATGGCGCGCGTGGGCTCCTCGCCCGTGAGCGTGGAGATGACCGTCACGGCCGGGCCGAGCAAGTCGATGGAGGGGATGCCGCGGCGGTCGAGCTCGCGACGGATCTCCCTGCGCAGGATGCCGTTCGCAAACGTGTGGAACACAGCGCTCGGGCGATCAGGGTCGAAGTTCTCGTCAAAGTAGGCGCGCACGGTCTCGACGTCCTTCACGTTGGAAAGGCGCTTGATTTCCACGGAGCCGTCGCCGAACTGAGCGGCAGCGGCCATGACCACGGTGTTGGCGGTCTCACCGCGCGAGTCGGAGAGAACGTAAATCAGAGGGATGACCTGTCCGAAGACGTCATCATCCAGATCAAGCTTGGCCATAGCGAGTCCTCCTGTACCTCTTCTGGCGAAATGTGGGGGGCTCCCGCCCCGCTCCACCCTATCCTACTTCTTGCGGGAGAGCGCTCCGATGTTGGCAACCCCCACGAAGACTTCAACGAAGCGGTTGAGAAGCCTGAGGCGGTTCTCCCTTACCGCAGTATCCTCGTCCATGACAAGGACGTCGTCAAAGAATCGGTCGATGGGCGCCTTGAGTTCGGCAAGGGCGGCGATGGCTCCCGCGAAGTCGTGGGCGTCGAGGGCCGCGCCGACGCGCGCGGACCCAGTGTCACAGGCCTGGAGCAGAGCGCGCTCGGCCTCACCGAGCAGGGGCTCGTTGACAGACGTGCCGAGGGTGGGGTCAGCGAGGTGCGCGGCGCGGGAGTAGGCCTGGGCGAGGTCCTCGAAGGTCGAGCGGTCCTTGGCGCGGGCGTCCTCGAGGGCGTGCGCACGGGCGAGGAACTCGCCGGGGTCAATCACGCCCACGGAGCTCACCGCCTCGACGGTGTCGGGCGAGACGCCCTCGTCGCGTGCGATGGAGCCGAGGCGCCCGAGGAAGAAGGCCCTGACGCCCTCGAGCGTCTTCTCGCGGTCAAAGGAGAGCCCCTGCGCGCCATAGGCGTCGAGGGACGCACCGATGAGCTCGTCGAGGGCGTCGGCGGGCGCGTCACGCAGCATGGCGATCACGCCGATTGCGCTGCGGCGCACGGCAAAGGGGTCAGAGGAGCCTGTCGGCGGCTGGTCGATGGCGAACATCCCGCAGATGGTGTCGAGCTTGTCAGAGACGGCGACAGCCACGCCGACGGGGCCGGACGGGACGGCGTCGCCGGCGAAGCGCGGGCGGTACTGGTCGCGGATGGCCTCGGCGACCTCGTCAGGCTCGCCTGCCGCGGCGGCGTAGTAGCCGCCCATCACGCCCTGCTGGCTCGTGAACTCCACGACGGCCTGCGTGACGAGGTCGGCCTTCGCGAGGCGTGCGGCCCGCGCCGCCATGGCGATGTGCTCGTCATCGAGCTGGAGGGACCGGCGGGCGACCTCGGGGGCCAGGCGCTCCATGCGCTCGGCCTTCTGCAGCATCGTGCCGAGCTTCTCCTGGAAGGTGACCTCGCCCAGTCGGGGGAGATAGTCCTCAAGCGGGCGCTTGAGGTCCTCCTCGTAGAAGAACTTGGCGTCGTCGAGACGGGCGCGCACCACGCGCTCGTTGCCGTCGACGACGCGCTCGCCGTTCTCCGGGCGGGTGTTGGAGACGATCACGAACTCGCGGGTAAGGTTGCCCTCGGCGTCGTAGATCGGGAAGTAGCGCTGGTTGGAGAGCATGGACTCGCAGATGATCTCGTGCGGGACCTCGAGGAACTCCTCGTCGAAGGTGCCCACGAGCACCGTCGGCCACTCGCAGAGGTTCACGACCTCGTCAAGGACCTTCTTCGGCGTGTCAACGCGCGCCCCGCCGCGCTCCGCCTCAACGGCCGCGATGCCCTCGGCGATGACGGCGCGACGGCGCTCCTCGCAGAGCACCCCGGCGGACTCGAGGGTCGACTCGTAGGCGGCGGGCTCGCTCACCACGTGCTCGCCAGGGCCCAGGACGCGGTGGCCGCGGGTCGTGTTGCCGCTCGTGACGTCGGCGTAGCGAACGGGCACCACCTCGCTGCCGAGAAGTGCGCAGATCCAGCGGATCGGCCGCACGAAGGTCTGGTGCTCGGAGCCCCAGCGCTGGCTGCGGTAGTTGGGCCACTCGAGCGCGCCGATGACGTGCTCCGAGAGCCCCGACAGGATCGGCATGGCCGGGGCCGAGGGAACGCTGCGCTCGGCGAAGACATATTCACGCCCGTCGTCGTCGACCCGGCGGACGAGGTCCGCGGCGGTCGCGCCGAACTTGCGTGCAAAGCCCTCGGCCGCCTTGGTCGGGGCTCCGGACTCGTCGAAGGCGATCGAGGCGGCCGGCCCGCGGCGCACCTCGTGCACCTCCTCGGTCCGGCAGGCGACGTCCTCGATGATGACGGCGAGACGGCGCGGGGTGGAGAGCACGCGCGCAGGACCGTGGGCAAGCCCCGCCTCGTCGAGGCCGCGCGTCACGAGCGGCCCAAGCTGCTTGACGGCGTTCATGAGCGGAGCCGAGGGCATCTCCTCGGTCCCGATCTCCAGCAGGAAGTCACGGGTCTCGGCCATCTAGGCCACCTCCCCCTTCTCGGCGACGTCGGCGAGGTAGGCCTCGCAGCACGCCTTGGCGACGGCGCGGACGCGCAGGATGTAGTTGGCACGCTCGACGGCGGAGAGGGCCCCGCGCGCGTCGAGCAGGTTGAAGGCGTGGCTGCACTTCATCACGCAGTCATAGGCGGGCAGAGGCAGGTGCGCATCGAGGCAGGAGTGACACTCGCGCTCGTAGTCGTCAAACTTCCCCCGCATCATCTCAACGTCGGCGACCTCGAAGTTGTACGCGGAGAACTCGCGCTCGTTCTCCAGGAAGACGTCGCCGTACGTCATGGGCGTCCCGTCCGGCAGGTAGCTCCACACGAGGTCGTAGACGGAGTCGACGCCCTGGATGTACATGGCTATGCGCTCGAGGCCGTAGGTGATCTCCACGGGCACCGGATCGACCTCGATGCCGCCCACCTGCTGGAAGTAGGTGAACTGCGTGACCTCCATGCCGTTGAGCCAGACCTCCCAGCCAAGCCCCCAGGCTCCGAGCGTGGGGCTCTCCCAGTCGTCCTCGACGAAGCGGACGTCGTGGTCGTTGGGGTCGAGCCCGATGGCGGCCAGCGAGCCGAGGTAGAGCTCCTGGGAGTCGGCGGGAGACGGCTTGAGGAGCACCTGGAACTGGTAGTAGTGCTGCAGTCGGTTGGGGTTCTCGCCGTAGCGCCCGTCTGCGGGACGCCGGCAGGGCTGCGGGTAGCAGGTGCGCCACGCGTCAGGCCCGAGCGAGCGCAGCGTCGTGGCAGTGTGGAAGGTTCCGGCACCCACCTCGGAGTCGTACGGCTGCATGACGGTGCAGCCCTGCGAGGCCCAGTAGTGCTCGAGCTGGAAGATCATGTCCTGGAACGTCAGCACGGATTGGCTCATGTTCGTCCCTTCTTCCCGCCGCTCGGCCTAGAGCGTGCCGGCGTGCGAGAGCGGCCAGTAGATGAAAAGCACCCTCGATGTTACGTCATCGACGGAGACGGGGCCAAAGAAGCGCGAGTCCTTGGAGTTGGTGCGGTTGTCCCCCATGACCCAGACCGTCCCCTCCGGCACCGTGTAGGGATAGGTGATGCCCGCCGAGCCCGCGAGGCCCGAGAGCGAGTCTGTGCGCTCGGGCTCGCCGGTGGCCGAATCAATGCGCACGTAGGGCTCCTCGAGCGCCTCGCCGTCTACGTAGACCACGCCGTCGCGCAGGTCGATAGTCTGCCCGCCCACGGCCACGACGCGCTTGACGAGCGTCTCGCCCACGGCGAGCGGGCTGTCGAAGGTCACGACGTCGCCAGGGTCGGGGCCATCCCAGGCCAGCGTCACGCGCTCGCCGAGGATGAGGTCCCCCTCCTGGATCGAGTCAAGCATCGAGCCCGACGGAACGTAGTAGGCGCCGATGACGAAGGTGCGCAGCAGAAGCGCGCCCACCACGCCGAGGACGAGCACCCAGACGAGCCAGAGATGGCTCTCCCCGCGCTCCTCGCGGGCGTCGGCCTCACCGAGATGGCGAGCCATGGCCCTCCCCTTCCTCTGCGAGCCCGGCGCGGACGCGGAGAGCGAGCTCGCGCTCCGCGTCGGTAAGCTCAGCGCTTCCGAGCAGGTCCGGTCGCCAGCGTGCCGTTCTCTCAACAGAGCTCGCCCTGCGCCAGGCGTCCACCTTGGCGTGGTCCCCGGAGAGCAGGACCTCGGGAACCCCCATGCCGCGAAAGTCAGCGGGTCGCGTGTACTGGGCGTACTCAAGCAGCCCGGAGGGTGAGAAGGACTCGTCAACGGCGCTCATGTCGTCCCCGAGGGCGCCGGGGAGGAGCCGAACGACGGAGTCGATGACCACGAGCGCCGCGAGCTCGCCGCCCGTGAGCACGTAGTCCCCGACGCAGAGCACCTCGTCGGCGAGCGAGTAGACGCGCTCGTCCATCCCCTCGTAGCGGCCGCAGACAAACAGAAGCCGCTCCTCCTGGGCAAGCCGCTCGGCGGCGCGCTCGTCGAATGGCGTGCCGCACGGAGAGAAGAGCACCACGTGAGGACGCACCTCCCCACGGGCGGAGAGGTCCTCGACGGCCTCGAAGATGGGCCCGGGCTTCATGAGCATGCCCTGCCCCCCGCCAAAGGGCGCGTCGTCCACGGTGCGGTGGCGGTCGTGGGTCCACTCGCGCAGGTCGTGTGCGGCGAACTCAAAGACGCCGGAGCGGCGCGCGCGGCCGAGGACGGAGGCGTTGAGATACGGGTCGAAGACCTCCGGTATGACGGAGACTGCCTCGAAGATCATCTGTGACCAGCGCCCTCCCACGTGAGGCCGGCCGGAACGCGTACGGGTATGGGGCCCATGTCCGGGACCTCCCTAACCACGGCGTCGATGACGGGCAGGAGAATCTCCCCGAGCTGCCCGCTCACGACCCAGACGTCGTTAGCGGGCCCGCTCATCACCTCGACGATGGTGCCGAGCACCTCGCCGCGCCCATCGGAGACGAGCCGACCCACGAGACGTCCTGCGTCGTGCAGGGCGAGGTCGGCGGGTAGGTCCTTCACGCTGGCGAGGAGGTAACGCCCCACGAGGGCTTCCGCCTCGGTAAGGGTGCCGCAGCCGGAGATGGCCACGAGGTCGCCTGCGCGGTCGTCGTGCGAGAGTGCGAGGACTGTGCGCCAGCGCGGGCCGGAGAGCTCAGGGGGCACAACAGCCACCCTCAGGCCCTCGCGCACAAGAGAGGGAAGGCCGTGGACGGGAACCGTCACGACCTCCCCTTTCCTCCCGTGTGTCTTCTCCACACGGACTATGCAGCGATACGTCTCGCGCATGAAACCTTAGCCTATGACCTCAACCTCGACCGAGGTGCCCACGCGCTGCCCGAGGGCACGCGCGAGGGTGCGGATCGCCTTGATGGTACGGCCCTTGCGACCGATGACGCGGCCGGCGTCCTCCTCGGAGCAGCTGACCTCAATCAGCGCACCCTCCTCGCCGTCAGTGACGTCGAGGGAGACTGCGCTCTCGTCGTCCACAAGGCCGCAGACGATGTACTCGACGAGGTCCGCCACGCGGTCGGAGGGAAGCTCCTGCTCCTCCGGCTCGACGAGAGCTTCGTCGGTGGTCTCCATGTGAGCCTGCCTACTCGGCGTCAGCCTCGGCCTCGGCAGCAGCCTCAGCGGCCGCGGCGGCCTTGGCGGCAGCCTTCTTCGAGACCTTGACCTTCTTCTCGACCTCGGGCTTCTCGCCACGGGCAACCTCGATGAGGTGGGCGACGGCGTTGGTGGGCTGAGCGCCCTTGGCGATCCACTCGTCGACCTTCTCGAGGTTGATGTCGATCACCTTGGGGTTGGTCAGCGGGTTGTAGCGACCGACCAGCTCGATGTAGCGACCGTCACGCGGCATGCGGCCGTCGGCAACGACGACGCGATAGTACGGACGCTTCTTGGCGCCGTGACGGGCCAGGCGAATCTTGACTGCCAATGAAAACTCCTCCAGACGTGCGGTGCGCGTGGCTATAGGTAGTTGGCCGCACCGCTTGGCCACAAAACAGTTATCAATCATACGACTCTTCAAAGTGGCCGCAAGGTGCAGTTTTTGTGAACGTGTGCAAAGAAGCCCTGCGCCCGCAGCGGACGTTCAGATGAAATTCAGGGCCGGTGGGTAGGATAGCAGCCAGAAAGACCCAGAAGAGCCTACGCCCCGCTCACGCCATGATCGGAGGACTGCCCATGAACGTACTTGTCGTCGAGGACGAGCGCAACCTCGCGGATGCGATTGTCCACATTCTCGAGGGGGACTCCTGCCGCGCCGAGGCCGTCTACGACGGCAGGGCTGGGCTGCGCGCCGCCCTGAGCGGCTCCTATGACGCCGTGGTACTTGACATGATGCTGCCGGGCATGGACGGCTGCGACCTTGTCCACGAGATGCGGCGCCAGGGCGTCTCGGTCCCGGTGCTGCTGCTGACCGCACGCACCTCCACCGAGGACAAGGTCAGGGGTCTCGACGCAGGTGCCGATGACTATATGACCAAGCCCTTCGAGGCCCCAGAGCTCCTCGCGCGCCTGCGTGCCATCACGCGCCGACGCGGGGACGTCCTCCTCGACGAGGTCACCTTCGCCGACGTCAAGCTCGACCTTGCCACGCACGACCTCTCCTGCGGCGACTCCTCTGTGCACCTGTCCGGCAAGGAGTTCGAGGTCATGAACATCCTCATGAGCTCCAACGCGCGCGTGGTCTCCAAGCAGGACCTCCTCTCGCGGGTCTGGGGCGACTCCGAGGCGTCGGAGAACTCGGTCGAGGCGTACGTCTCGTTCCTTCGCAAGAAGCTTGCTCACATCAGTTCCAAGGTGCAGATAACCACGCTGAGGATGCTTGGGTACCGCCTTGAGGTCTTCGGCGAGTAAGGGCACGGGCGTGCTCGCGCGCCTGCGCCGCGAGTTCATCGCCATCACCATGCTTCTGGTCGGACTCGTGCTGGCAGGCGTGCTGGGCATTTCGCTGCTTTCCAACGTGCTCACCCAGCGCGACCACACCGCTGCCGTGCTTGACCGCGCCCTCGCCGGCAAAATTGACGACGCAGAGCTTGGCGACGCGACCGGCGAGCAGGGGGCCGACGTCATGCTCGCCATCACAATCGACCTGTACTGGGACGGGACGACCGGCCTGCGCAGCAACTCGCTGCTGACCATCCCCGACGACACCCTCCAGGACGTGCTGCAGGAGGTGTTCACGAGCTCGGACGGCCAGGGAGAGAGCAGGGATTACCCCATCTCATGGAAGCGCTCGGAGCACCCCTGGGGCTGGCGCGTCGCGCTCGTGGACACCTACTCCCGTGACAGCGCCCTGCGCAGCCAGGCCGTGAACAGCCTCGTCATCTTCGTAGTCTCCATGGGCGCGCTCTTTGTCGTGGCCTACCTGCTCTCCGGGTGGGCGCTCCGACCCGTCGAGCGCGCCTGGGAGCAGCAGCGCCGCTTCGTCTCTGACGCCTCGCACGAGCTTAAGACCCCGCTTGCGGTCATTCTCGCCAACACCGAGATTCTCGAGTCCGACGGCTCCGTGCCGGAGGGTGCCCTCCGCTGGGTAAGGAGCACGTCCGAGGAGGCCGTTCACATGAAAGGCCTCGTGGAGGACCTGCTTACGCTCGCCCGGGCCGACGAGCAGGAGGCTGCTGGCGGGCGCTCCCCGGGATCCCTCCAGACGGTCGACCTCAGCGCGCTCGTCTCCGGATGCGCCCTGGAGTTCGACGCCGTCGCCTTCGAGCGGGGCTGCTCGATTGAATGCGACCTCGTGGAAGGCGTGCGGGTGACGGGCGACCCCGAGCAGCTGAGGCGCGTTGTGCGCACGCTGCTCGACAACGCGACCAAGTATGCAGACCAGGGGACCCCGGTGCGCGTCACGCTCGTCCGCGACGGCCGGCGCGCCGTCCTTACCGTCAACAACCGCGGAGAGACGATCGCTCCGAAGGACCTCGAGCATCTCTTCGACCGCTTCTACCGCACCGACGACGCACGCGAGCGCCAGAGCTCGGGCGGCTTCGGGCTGGGCCTTGCCATCGCCAAGAGCCTCGTGGAGTCGATGGGCGGGCAGATTCGGGCGCGCTCGACCGACGGCGAGGGCACCACCTTCGAGGTCGCGCTCTAGCCGTCGCAGGCCCTTCCGTCAGCCGGCCGGGCCCAGGCCCGCAATGCCCTAGAAAGCATCCTTGTGCATGGGCATGGTGTCCGAGGTGTGCCCCCTAAAGCGCAGGTCGCGCCCATAGCTCACCACTTCGTCGCCGAAGCGCTCCCGCAGTTCGTCGGTGACGCGCCCCAGCGCCGAGCGGTCCCGGCGGAGCAGATCGGCGTCCTCGCCTTCGCCCGATCCCCCAAAGAGGCTCAGCTGCTCGCCGCACGACTCGTCAAACCCGGAGACGCCCACGCCGATGAGCCTCACGTGCTCCCCCGGGCTCCAGAGCTCGTCGAGCAGCTCCACGGCCGCCTCGCCGAAGACGCGCTCGTCGTCAGTCGGGCCAGAAAGCCGGTGCTGGGCGGTGCGTCCCCGGTTGGCGTCATACTTGACCTTGAGCGTCACAGTACGGCCAAGGAGCCCCTTGCGGCGCAGTCTGCGGCCCACCACGGAGGAAACGTGGCGGACGGCGGCGCAGATTTCGCCCTCGGCGGTGAGGTCCCGCTCGAAGGTGCGCTCGTTCGAGACGGACTTGACCTCCTCGGGTGCGGCCGCCTCGGAGACCCGGCTGCGCTCGAGGCCGGCGGCGCGCAGCGCCATGCGAGGTCCGAGCACGCCAAACTCGCGCTGGAGCGCGCCCACCTCCGTCCGAGAGAGCTCGCCGAGCGTGCGCACGCCCATCTGGGCGAGCCTCCGCTCGGTGGCCGGCCCCACGCCGCTCATCGCACTCACGGGAAGGGGCGCGAGGAAGTGTCGCTCCGTCCCCGGGAGCACGACGGTGAGCCCGCGGGGCTTCTCGCGCTCAGAGGCTATCTTGGCGACGGTCTTGTTGACGCCGATGCCGATGGAGCACGTCACGCCGAGCTCGCTGACGCGACGCTGCACGCGCCGGCATATCTCAACGGGGTCCTCCCGGCTGAAGCGCCCGGGCGTGACGTCGAAGAACGCCTCGTCGATGGACACCTGCTCGACGAGCGGGGTCTCCGCGCAGAGCAGGGCCATGACCCTGTCGCTCATCTCACGGTAGCGGGCATAGTTGCCCTGGGTCCATATGGCGTCGGGGCACAGGCGGCGCGCGGTAGCCGAGGGCATCGCCGAGTGCACCCCGAAGCGACGGGCCTCGTATGAGGCCGTCGAGACGACCCCACGCCGCTCGGCGGAGCCGCCCACGATGACCGGCCTGCCGCGCCACTCCGGGTGGTCGAGCTGCTCGACGGAGGCAAAGAACGCGTCCAGGTCAAGCAGCCCTATCGCCGGCCCCTCCCACGCAAGCACGGGCGTGTTGGAGCCTTGGCTCCTGTCGACGTCATCCCTCATGGCTCATCACGCGCCTCCGCGCCGCTGCCCGAAAGCGGCAGGGTGCCCCTAGTCCTCGAGGCCGAGCTCGACGCGCGGGGCGTCGGCCCAGAGCGACTCCAGGCGGTAGTAGTCACGCGTCTCCGGGCGGAACACGTGCACGACCACGGGGCCGTAGTCCACGAGCACCCACGAGAGCCCCTCGCGGCCCTCGCAGGAGAGCGGCGAGACGCCGCAGTTGGCGCTCACCTTCTCGCGGACCTCGTCGACGATCGCGTCCACCTGACGCGCATTCTCGCCGGTGCAGATGAGGAAGTAGTCACAGACGTCGGTCATGGACGAGAGGTCGAGAAGAACTATGTCGCCCGCCTTCTTGGAGTCCGCCGCGAGTGCGGCGACGTGGGCGAGCTCGAACGGGGTCACGGGCATGCGGTCTCCTTACGAGTTGGTGGCGGCGCGCTTGGCCGCCAGGGAATTGTACACTTCGAGGGTCCCGGGATAGAGGTAGCGCCCGCCCTCCAGGACATAGACGACGCCGCCGACGAAGGACTCCCAGAAGAGGTCATCAAGGGTGGCGTCCCCCACGAGGGAGCGGGTGCGCTCGATGCCGGGGGTTGCGGGACGGAGCGGCTCGATGCCGTCTGCCACGAAGAGCACCTCGTCGAGCGGGCTCATCTCCACGGCGGCCGTGGTGTGGACCTCGATGGCGTGCCAGAGCTCCGCAGGAAGCCCCGGGTAGCGAGACGGGAGTTCGCGCGCGGCGATGATTCCGTGCAGGAGCGGCCTTACGAGCGACAGGTCCACCCCCAGGTCGATCCCGAGCTCGCGCGCACGGGCCTCCTGCTCGGCCCCGCTCGAGGCCTTCTCCCAGTCGTGCAGCAGGCCCGCGCAGCGCGCGAGGAACGGGTCCACGCCGTAGGCGAGGGCCAGGGACTCGGCAGTCTCGGCGACGGAGATCGAGTGCGCGAGACGCCTGGGCTTCGGGGCGAGGTGCTCTCTCACGTCGGCCTCGATGCGCGCGAGCAGCGCCGCCGACGCCGCGTCGAGGCGCGGGGTCTTCCCGCTGTCGCTGACTTCACTCACGCGACCATCTCCTCGGTCTGCCCGTAGCGGTTGCGCGCGGCGCCGTAGAGGCCGTGCTTGTGCAGGTAGCCGGTCACGGGGTCGGGGGTCAGGTAGCGCAGGCTCTGGCCGGCACCAACACGCTCGCGCAGATAGCTCGACGAGATGGCGAGCGCGGGCACGGAGAGGTAGGTGACGTCGAAGTCGAGGCCGGAGGCGGCAATGGTGTCCCAGGCGCGGTCGAGGTCGTAGCCAGGCCGCGTCGCAGCAACCAGGTGGGCCAGCCGGGCGATGTCGTCCGCGTCGCGCCATGCGACGATCTCCGTGATGGCGTCGGCCCCGGTGATGAAGTAGAACTCAACGTTGTCTGGGTAGAGTGACCGCAACAGGCGCAGGGTGTCGGCCGTGTAGGTGACGCCATCCCTGTCGACCTCGAACCGCGAGGCCACGAAGTGCGGGTTGTCCGCCGTGGCAAGAAGCGTCATCGCAAAGCGATCCTCCCCGGAGGTGACGCCCCTGTCCTGCTTAAAGGCGGGACGACCGGCGGGCATGAAGACTACGAGGTCGAGCCCAAGGTCGTCAAAAGCCTGCTCGGCAGCCACGAGGTGACCGTAGTGGATTGGGTCGAAGGTGCCGCCCATGATCCCGAGCCGATACGTGCGGGAGAGGTCCCTTCCAAGGACCGGCAGGTCGGCCGCGCGCAGGGCCGCCGCGTCGACGCTCATCGGACCTGCCCCTCGCCGCGGATCACATACTTCGTGGTGGTGAGGGCCTCGGCGCCCATAGGGCCGCGAGCGTGGAGCTTCTGGGTCGAGATGCCGATCTCCCCGCCCAGGCCGAAGACCCCGCCGTCAGTGAAGCGCGTTGAGGCGTTAGCGTAGACGGCGGCGGAGTCCACGCCGGCGAGGAAGCGCTCGCACGCCGCGTACGACTCGCTCACGATTGCCTCGGAGTGGTGGGTGCTGTAGCGGTTGACGTGCGCGACGGCCGCGTCGACGTCCTCCACGCAGGCCACGCTCATCTTGAGGTCCAGGTACTCGGTGCCCCAGTCGTCATCGGTGGCCTCCCCCATCGCCACACCGGCCGAGGCGGCGACCTCGCATGCCCTCCTGTCGCCCACGAGCTGGACCCCGTGCTCGGAGAGGGCACGGAGGACCGGCGGCAACAGACGGTCTGCGGCGCAGTCGTCCACCAGCAGGGACTCTGCGGCGTTGCAGACGCCGGGTCGACTGCACTTGGCGTTGACGACTATGCCGACAGCCTTCTCGACGTCCGCGTCGCGGTGCAGGTAGATGTGGCAGTTGCCGGTCCCCGTCTCTATAACGGGAACGGTGGCGCCCTCGACGCAGGAGCGGATGAGGGAGGCGCCGCCACGCGGTATGAGGACGTCGACGAGACCGTGCGCGCGGATGAGCGCGGCGGTCTCGGTGTGACCCGCGTCATCCTCGACGTACTGCACCGCGTCCGCGGGAAGGCCCGCCTCGGCCAGCGCGTCGGCGCAGGCGGCAGCGAGCGCGGCACACGACTCGGCCGCCGCCGAGCCGCCCTTGAGCACGCACGCGTTGCCAGAGCGCACGCAGAGCGCGAAGGCATCCGCCGTGACGTTGGGACGCGCCTCGTAGACGATGGCGACCACCCCAAGCGGGACGCGCAGGCGCTCAACGCGGACGCCGCTGGCAAGGGTCGACCCACCCACGACGCGCCCGACCGGATCCTCCTGACGTGAGATCTCTCGGAGCGAGGCAGCGATGGACTCGATCCGGGCCTGGTCGAGCAGCAGGCGATCCTGCAGGGGAGCGCTCATCCCGGCGGCCCGGGCCCTCTCGAGGTCTCGGGCGTTCGCGGCGCAAATCTCCCCCGCGCGCTCGAGTACGAGCCGCCCGGCAGCCTCGATGGCGCGCGAGCGGACGGACGCGGGCGCCGCGGCGAGCCTCGGGGCTGCGTCGTGGGCAAGCCGCGCCTTCTTCAGAGCCTCAGACATGGTCTCTCCCCTCCAAGTTGGTCAATCCTAGAAGACGAGAAGGTCGTCTCGGTGCACAGCCGGCTGTGCACCGGCCTCGCCGAGGAACCGTGCGATGACGTCCAGGCGCAGGCCGCGCACGCGCTGCATGTCCTCTGAGGAGTAGCGCGCGATGCCTCGCCCGATGAGGTCCCCCGCCTCCGTGGTCACTGACACCACGTCGCCCGCCGCGTAGGTACCGCTCGTAGCGGCAACCCCGACCGGCAGAATCGAGGCGCCGTGCTCGAGCACGGCGCGGGAGGCGCCGGCGTCGAGGGCGATGGTGCCGCGGGGCACCTCCGCGAGGCCGATCCAAAGCTTTCGGCCGCCCTCGTGCGGAGATCCTTCGGGCGCCTCGAAACGGGTGCCTATCGACGCCCCGGAGGCGACCTCGACGAGCACATCCGGACGCCTGCCGCGGCAGATCACGGTGGGGACGCCGGCGGCGATCATCGCGCGGGCGGCGCGCAGCTTAGATGACATGCCGCCCGTGCCGAAGGACGTCCCGGCGCCGTCGGCCATGGCCGTGACGTCATGGTCCACCTCGCTCACGCGCTCGATGAGGCGGGCACTCGGGTCTTTCTGCGGGTTCGCGGTGTAGAGTCCGTCCACGTCGGACAAGATCACATAGAGGTCGGCCCCGACGAGGGCGGCCACGAGGGCGCCGAGCATGTCGTTGTCTCCGAAGGCGAACTCGGTGGTGGAGAGGGTGTCGTTCTCGTTGACAACCGGCACGGCACCAAGCTCAAGCAGCCGCGCAAGCGTTGTGCGGGCGTTCAGGAACGCCTCACGGTCCATGACGTCGCGGCGGGTGAGCAGAATCTGAGCGCAGGGAATCCCCCGCTCCGCAAGCACGTCGGCATAGGCCTGCGTGAGACGTGCCTGCCCGGCCGCCGCGCAGGCCTGCAGGCTGGCCATGTCTGCGGGGCGCTCGGGGAAGCCGAGGACGTCGCGGCCGCAGGCGACGGCGCCGGAGGAGACGACCACGACGCGCGTGCCCATCCCGACGAGCCTGGAGACCTGGTCGCAGAGCGCGCGGACATAGGCAGCGTCAAGCGCGCCCTCCTCGTCCACGAGCGTCGAGGAGCCTACCTTGGCGACGATGAGCCCGGGCATAGGCATGCTAGGCCCCCTCCCCTTCAGAGAGGCCAGCGTCAAGCGGCTCCTCCGCGTCAAGCTCGTCGAAGTCGTTGGCGTCCTCGGCGCCCTCGTACGTGAACGACATCTCGAGGATGCGAACCTCGTCCCCGTTCACGGCGCCCGCCTTGGCGAGCGCCTCGTCCAGGCCGCATCGGTCAAAGCGGTGCTGCAGGTAGGCCACAGCCTCGTCATTCTCCCAGTCCGTCTGGACAACCATCCGCTCCACCTGGGTGCCGGAGACGCGCCAGGCGTGACGCTCCTCGCGGCGGACCTTGATCTGGCGGTCCCGACGCTGGCGCTCGCGCTCCCAGCGCTCGGAGAGGTCGACGGCCGGCCCGCTCTCAGCCGCCTCGGCGCGCAGGCGTGCGACCTCTGCGGCGCAGGACGAGACGAGCTCGTCGAGCCCGGCTCCGGTTGCGGCGGAGACGGCGAAGAAGGGCCTCCCGTCAGCCTCGGCGACCGCGCGCAGGCGCGCGACGGCATCCTCGGTCCCGGGCATGTCGCACTTGTTGGCAACCACGATCTGGGGGCGAGTCGAGAGCTCGACGGCGTAGGCCGAGAGCTCCTCGTTAATGGTGCGATAGTCGTCCTCGACGTCACGTCCCTCGTAGCCGCCCGTCACGTCGACCACGTGGAGGATGAGGGCCGTGCGCTCGATGTGGCGCAGGAACTGGTGGCCAAGCCCGCGCCCCTCGCTCGCGCCCTCAATGAGGCCAGGCACGTCGGCAACCACGAAGGACTGCCCGCTCGTGGCGCGTGCGACGCCGAGGTTGGGCACGAGCGTCGTAAACGGGTAGTCGGCAATCTTCGGCCGGGCCGCGCTCACTCGGGCGATGATGGAGCTCTTCCCCACCGAGGGCATGCCCACGAGGGCGGCGTCGGCCATGAGCTTCATCTCAAGCTCGATCCAGTGCTCCTGTGCCGGCTCGCCCTTCTCAGCGAAGGCCGGAGCGCGGCGCACGGAGGTGACAAAGTGGATGTTGCCGCGCCCGCCGGCCCCGCCCGGCGCAACCACGACTCGCTCGCCGGGAAGCGTGAGGTCGGCGAGGTCGTAGGCAGGGGTCTGCGTGGCCGGGTCGAGCTCCCTCACCACGGTCCCCACGGGGACGCGCAGTACGAGGTCCTCGCCGTCCCTGCCGTGACGGCGCGCTCCCTGGCCGTGGGTGCCTCGCTCGGCACGGAAGTGGTGCTTGTAGCGATAGTCAATGAGCGAGGACAGCTGCGGGTCGGCCTCAACGATCACGGAGCCGCCGCGCCCGCCGTCACCGCCGTCCGGGCCCCCCTTGGGCACGAAGGCCTCTCGGCGGAAGGACATGCAGCCGGCTCCGCCGTCGCCGCCGCGCACGTTGATGTGAGAGAGGTCGGTAAACGTGTTCTCCACGTGTGTCTCCTTTGGTCAGGCTCCCATGGTACGGCAACCGCGTGCAGGCGTCCAACTGGCGCGCAACAGCTGCCGGCGGGACTAAAAAGGTCGAGGGCGACGCAACGAGGTGTCACGGCTATGGAAAAGGCCCCGGCCAAGCGGCCGGGGCCCATGATCCGCTGTATGCAGAGGACTACGCCTCGCGGACGTGCACCTTGTGCTTGACGCCCTTGGTGAACTCCACGGTACCGGCGGTGAGGGCGAACAGCGTGTCGTCCTTGCCGATGCCGACGTTGTCGCCGGGGTGGATGTGCGTGCCGCGCTGACGGACGAGAATCTCGCCAGCCTTCACGAACTGGCCGCCGTAGCGCTTGGTGCCCAGACGCTGGGCGTGGGAGTCACGGCCGTTGCGGGACGAGCCGAGGCCTTTCTTGTGAGCCATGGTGGTACCTGCCTTCTAGAGAAACCGAGGGAGAAAAACTTACGCGGGAAGCTCGACAACCTTGATCTTGGTCAGGTTCTGACGGTGACCCTTGGTGCGGCTGTAGCGCTTGCGCTTCTTGAACTTGAAGACGAGCACCTTGTCGCCCTTGAACTGCTCGACAACCTCGGCGGTGACCTTCTTGTCCTGGAGCGGGGCAGAGCCAACGATGGTCTTGTCGCCGTCGTTCAGGAGAAGGACGGGGAGCTCGACCTTGTCGCCAGGCTGCGCGTCGAGCTTCTCGACGTCGATGACGTCGCCCTTGGCAACCTTATACTGCTTGCCACCAGTTGCTACGATTGCGTACATGTGCGAAACCCTTCATTGCTGGCGTGAATGCAACAGTTGCTTATATTACTAGCGTCGTCGCGGCTCGTCAACGTGACGTTGCCGTGACCTGCGCAGCCGTAAGGGAAAAGACGGTGGGCAGGTCGCGCCGGACGATGCGACCTTTGTCAGGATAATGGTGCGCGGCCCTCGATGCCAAAGGGTCCGAAAGGCTCCACAAGACGACCATCTTCGGCCTCATGGCGTTGGAGGGCTCGACGGACGCGCACGGCCTCGGGCTGGCCAAGCCCCGCGGCGGCGCACGCGGCGTCGAGGAGGACGCGGGGCCTGAGCGCGCCGGCCGTCGTGGAGCGCGTCTCCAAGCGCAGGGCGCTCTCCCCTACCTGCTCCACGCCGACAAGCGTGGCGGACACGTCAACGCACTTCTCGCGCTCGCCGCGCATGTAGACGATCTCCCCCCGCCTGGCGACCTCGGATATTCCCGCGCCGAGCTCGGCGGCATCAAACGGGGCGCCCACCAGCTCCACCTCCCAGGTGGCGCGGTTGAGCCAGGCCTCGAGGGCCGGCAGGGCTCCGTCCACGTAGGCGCAGCGCACTGGCGCGAGGGCCGCCGGGGCGGCCTCGCGCAGTCTCTCGAGGGCCTCGTCCTCCGCAACGCGTTCGGTCAGGCGAACGTCAAAGAGCTCACAGGCCGAGCTCGCCCCGACGGGAAGCGCGCTGGAGAACTGGATCCTCATGCGTCGCGCAAAGCCGTTGCCGATGGAGAACGGCAGCCCCGAGCGCCGCACGCAGCGCTCCACGGTGCCGATGAGGTCAAGATGCCCGAGGAAGGCAAGGCGCGCGTCCTTGCCGTACTCCACGCGCAGGCGGGCAAGCTCCGCCTTGGTCGGCAGGTCCTGAGGCCGCGCGTCCGTTGGCTGCGTACGCCGTCCGCTCATGCTCGTACCCCCTGGATGACGTTGTGGACGCCGAGCGCCGGGCAGACCCCGCAGCCCGTGCAGCTCTCACGGGTGCAGTCGGGCGTGGTCACGCCCTCCACGGCGCGGCGCCACTCCCGCTGAAGATAGCCCTTTGAGACGCCCGGGGAGGTGTGGTCCCACGGCAGCGCCGCAGAGAGGGGAAACTCCTCGCAGGCCACGTCCTCAAGGTCAAGGCCGCAGTCCGCCGCCGCGGCCTCCCACGCCTCGAGTGAGAACTCGCTCGTCCAGGCGTCGAAGGAGCAGCCGTGGCCATGGGCGGCAAGAAGGAGCTCGAAGCCGGCACGCCCCATGCGGGAGAGCGCCCCCTCCACAAGGGAGACGCCGGCGTCGTGATAGGAGACGCGAATCGCCCGGTCGCGAATCTCGGAGAGCAGGAGCTGCTGTCGGCGACGCACCTCGTCTGGACGGCACTGGCCCTGCCACTGGAACGGGGTGAACGCCTTCGGGACGAGGACGGCCACGGAGATGGACACGGAGACGCCGCTCTTTGGCCCGCGTCCCACTACCTCGCGACCGATCTCAAGCACCCGCTCGGAGAGGCGCGCTATGCCGACGACGTCCTCGTCCGTCTCCGTGGGAAGCCCCATCATGAAGTAGAGCTTCATCCTCCGCCAGCCGTTCTCGAAGGCATTCCTCGCCGCGTTTTCGAGGTCCTGCTCGGTGACGTTCTTGTTGATGACGTCGCGCAGGCGCTGACTGCCGGCCTCGGGGGCAAAGGTGAGCCCCCCGCGCTTGCCCCCGGCGACCGCCGCGGCCATCTCGACGCCGAAGGAGTCGAGGCGCTGCGAGGGAATGGAGACGCGCACGCCGCGCCCCGCGAGCCTCTCGTTCATGCCCGAGAGGATCTGGGCGCACTGAGAGTGGTCGGTAGTCGAGAGCGACGTGAGGGAGACCTCGTTATGGCCGCTGCGGAGCAGGCCGTCCACGGCGCAGGAGACAACCTGGCCCGCCGGGCGCTCGCGCACGGGGCGGTAGGTCATGCCGGCCTGGCAGAAGCGGCATCCACGCGCACAGCCACGCAGCACCTCGACGGAGAGCCGATCCTGGACGATGCCCATGTAGGGCACGATTCTCTGGGCGACGGCGGGCGTGGCGGCGAAGTCCTGCACGCAGCGCTTGAGCACAGTAGGAGGCACGTCCTCGCCCTCCTTCGGAACTGCCCGCCCCCAGCGCGTGGTGCCCTCGTCCACCACCACGTCGTACAGGGAGGGGACGTACGTCCCGGGGACCTGCGCGAGGCGCCTCAGGATCTCCTTGCGGCCCATACCCTCGGCGCGGGCGTCACGAATGCAGGCGCAGACCTCGACGATGCTCTCCTCGCCGTCCCCAAGCAGCACCGCGTCCAGGGCGGGCGCGAGCGGCTCGCAGTTCCAGGCAGAAGGACCGCCGGCAAGGATGATCGGGTCGTCCTCGTCGCGGTCAGAGGACCTCAGGGCAATGCCGGCCAGGTCGAGGGCCTCAAGCACGTTGGTGGCGATGAGCTCGTGGGCGAGCGTGAAACCGATGGCGTCGAAGGAGGCGAGCGGGGCCGCCCCCTCAAGCGAGAGCAGCGGCACCCCCCTCTCCCGCATGAGCGACGCCATGTCCTTCCACGGCAGGAAGCACCGCTCGCAGCTCATGCCCTCCTGTGCGTTCACGGCGTTGTAGAGGATGGAGATTGCAAGGTTGGGCTGGCCGACCTCGTAGACGTCCGCGTACACCATGGCCAGGTGGAAGGGCCCCTTCTGCTCCTGCACGGAGCCCCACTCGTGGTCGAGGTAGCGAGCGGGGTGCTCCACGTGGGGCAACAGCGGCTCGATCAGGTGAAAGAGGTTCTCGCGACGGGCCCTCATGAGGCACTCCCCTCGATGGTGATGTAGTCGGATTCCTCTGCCCCCTCAACGGCGAGAAGGACGGGCGCGGGCGTCTCCCTCGGCTCCGGGCGCTTTTCGAGCGCCTCCTCGGCCTCGAAGCGGAGGCGCAGGGCGCCTCCCATCGCCATCGTGCCGCCAAATCCCACGCCTGCCTTGACGAGCGAACCGACGCCCGGCAGGGCGCCCGCAAGGGCTCGCGCAAGAGCACGCCAGCCCAGACCGCCCGCAAGCACGCTCGCGAGCTCCACGGCGCGCGCGGGCTCCAGGCCGCGCCCATAGGCGGCCGCCACGTCGAGGGCGAGCTTTGCCTGGTTTGCGCACATGATCGGAAGGTCAGAGCCGGGGATGAGCGAGATGGCGCCCACGGCGGCGTTCTCCATGGCGCAGCGCGACACGAGCGCGTCCACAACGGCGTGCCGGCAGAAGCTGAAGTTGGCCGCAAGGGCGAGCGGGTGCTCGCAGACGCGGGTGAGCCAGTCGGCCAGGCGCTCGGAGAGCGCCTCGGGGCTCGAGGCCGCCACCACTCCCACGAGCGCCGCGGCCTGGTCGGGAAGCTCGACCGCAGGCGCGTCAAGGGCCCCCTCCACCACGAGCGCCACCGGCACCCCGGAGCGAGCGTAGGATGAGGCGACCTCGGCGCAGGGCCCCCGGCCAACAAGCACGAGGGCGGCCTCAGGCATCTCGGCGCCGGGACCGGGAACGTCGGAGAGGGTCATCACCTCGACCACGCCCCCCACCCGCTCGGCGACGAGGGCATCCCTCGTCGCCCGCGCCAGCTCACGGGGGCACGTGGGGTCCACGCGCACGTGCAGGACAACGCGTTCGTCTCGCCCCTTGATGGCGGCACGGCCCGAGGAGAGCACCTCGGCCACGCGACCCACCGTCCAACCACCCTTTGCCATGCCTGGCCTCCCATCAGGGGCCCAAGGCCCCAAGCGTTACCTAGTGCGCCGCCCTAAGCGGCCTTCTGGCGATGGCGCCAGACCGACTGCACGACGCCCACAGCCACGAGCTGGATCACCATAGAGGACGAGCCATAGGTCATGAAGGGCAGCGGGATGCCCGTGATCGGCATGATGCCGATGCACATGCCCACGCTCTCCAGGACCTGAAACGTCCACATGGCCACGCACCCCACGAGGACGAGCTTTGAGAACGTCGACTCCATGCGCAGCGCCAGAAGTATGGTGGAGAAGATCATCCACGCATAGAGGCCGAGCAGAACCACGGATCCCACGAAGCCGAACTGCTCCGCGAAGGTGGCGAAGATGAAGTCCGTCTCGGCCTCGGGGAGGAAGCCCGAGAGGGCCTGCGTCGCGTTTCCGAAGCCCTTGCCGAGAAAGCCCCCCGACCCCACGGCGATCATGGACTGCAGGAGGTTGTAGCCGTCGTCCGAGGCGTTGGCCGTGGGGTTCATGAAGACGGTGAGGCGCTTGAGCTGGTACTCTTGGAGGATGTGCGGGATGCCCTCGATGCTGGACTCGATGACCACGAAGGCGGCGGCGCCCACGATGAGCGCGATGGTGCCAAGCACCCACGCGCGCGGCGCGCCGCTGCAGATGATGATCGCAGCCCCGAGGAAGAAGACCACGAGGCCCGTCCCGAGGTCCAGCGAGAGGATGAGCAGCAGCGGGACGAGCAGGGTCCCGCAGAGCTTGGCGTAGTCGCGGAAGGAGTCGATCTTCCCGTTGTACTGGGCGCAGGCCGAGGCCATGAGGAAGATGGTGACGATCTTGCCGGGCTCCGAGGGCTGGAAGCTCAGCGGGCCGATCCTCACCCAGCCGAGGCCGCCGAGGCCGCCCTCGAGGCCGAGCCCCGGCACGCGCGGCAGTGCCATGAGCACGCAGGCGAGCACGAAGAGGGCCGTCGTCATGTTGGAGAGCGCACGGTAGTCGTAGCGCCACACCGCCGCCGCGGCCACCAGGCCAATCGCAATGCCGGCGAGGTGACTCGTGAAGCTCGCGTTCTCCAGCGAGAGCGAGCAGACCCACATGTTCGCCACGCTGATCACGAGGATGAGCAGCGTGGGGATGAGCTGAGAGAGGTAGATGCCGTCGAGGGGGCTGCGCCTCCCGCTTACGTGCGCGCCGCGCGCCCGCTGGGTCAGCGAGGAGAGCGGCCCTGCCGAGGAGGTGCCCGGTCCGGTCATGTCAGCAGCCATTTCGCCCCCTAGTCTGCAATGGTCGTCGTTGTCGTCGAGGTGTCCGGCTGCCCGTAGATGGCGCCGAAGACGTCACGCACCACGTACATGGCGGAGCTCGCACCCTGCAGGACGCGGTCCATGTTGCCGCCGACCACGTACTTGGGGTTCTCGGCCGGCGCATAGGCAATGAACCAGCCGATCGGGTCTCCGCCGGGCTGCTCCGCCGTGCCCGTCTTGCCGCGTACCGTCACGTCAAGGTTGGTCCAGTGCGTTGCCTGGGCGGCGTCCTCGCGATAGATGACGCCCTCCATGCCCTGGGCGATGACGTCGCGGAAGGCCTGGTCCTCCTCGACGTCGCGAATCTGCTCGCACTTGTACTCGGAGACGAAGCCCTCCCCCACCTTGGCGCGCACGCCCTTCATGACGTGCGGGCGCCACACCGGGCCGCCGTTGGCGATGGAGCAGTAGGCGCAGACCATCTGGATGGCGGTGACGAGCATGTCTCCCTGTCCGATGGCAATGTTGCAGTTGTCACCGCCCTGCCACGTGGCGTCAGAGTCCGAGTAGCCGAGGGCCTTGAAATAGTCCCACTTCCACTGCGCGTCCGGCACGCGCCCCGTGGCCTCGCCGGGCAGGTCAATCTCGGTCGCCGATCCCAGGCCGTAGCGACGGAATGTGTCCTGCATGCCATCGCTGTCGTTGTTGTAGAACCCCTTGCCGATCTCGTAAAAGACCACATCACAGGAGAAGGTGATGCCATCGGCGAGGCTCATCGAGCCGTGGCCGGTCTCCCACCAGCACTTCATGACAGGCAAAGAGTTGGGGTTGCCGTCCCAGGTCCACCAGCCGGAGCAGTACCAGCTCGAGCCGGTGTTGCAGACGCCGTAGTCGAGCGCGGCGAAGGAGGTGAGCGGCTTGATGACCGAACCAGAGGGGTACTGCCCCGCGATGGCGCGGTTCATCATCGGGTAGTGTGCGTCCTCGGCCTGGAGGGCCTCCCAGTCCGTGGTGGAGATGCCGCCGGTAAAGAGGTTCGGCGAGAAGGTCGGCGCGCTCGCCATGGCGAGGATCTCACCGTTGGTGCAGTCCATGGCGATGACGCAGCCGCCCGTCGCGGCGTAGCCGGTGTCGCGCAGCTCCCCCATGACACGCTCGAGCGACTCCTCGGCAGCTCGCTGTATGTCAAGGTCAAGCGTCAGCACGAGGTCCGAGCCACTCTGCGGCTCCACGTTGGTGGAGTACTCGAGCACGTTGCCGTTGGCGTCCACGAAGACCTTCTGTTCGCCACGCACGCCCTGAAGCACGCTCTCGTACTGAGCCTCGACGCCGGTCTGGCCCACCACGTCGCCGGAACGGTAGGTGATGGAGTCCTCGGAGGAGTTTTCCTGGCTCGCCTTGAGCTGCTCCGAGGTAACGGTGCCCGTATAGCCCACCACATGAGCCGCAAGCGAGCCGTATGGGTAGGAGCGCTGCGTTCGTGCCTGGACCTCCACGCCCGGGAAGGCCTCGGGGTGCTCGCCGATGTAGGCGACCACGCGACGTGAGACGTCCACCGAGACCGTGCGCAGACTCTGCTGCCCCTCCGAGGTGTCCTGGATCTTGCGGCGGACGGCCTGGGCGGGCATGCCGATGAGGTTGCCGAGCAGCTGCATCTCGACCTCGTCGCTGAGGACGTCAGAGCTCGCCACCACCGTGAGGCTCGGGCGGTTGCCCACGATCTCCCGACCGTTGCGATCAAGGATGCGACCGCGCGGCGCCTGCGAGTAGACGGTTGAGGTGCTGTTGTTCTCAGCCTGTGCGGCATACTGCTCGCTCGAGACGAGCTGCATCGACCAAAGGCGCGCAACGAGGGCGGCGAAGGCGGCCCCCACGGTCACCGCGAGCCCCACGAGCCGCCCCGACAGGGTCTTCTCCGAGGACGAGTCCGAGCCGCCTGAGGCGCGGGGCCCCGCGCCGCCGATGTCGAAGGTGAAGTTGGCCTCCGAGCGCCCGAAGACGACGAAGACCAGCACCAGCGCAACGGCAACGACGACGCAGGCTATGACGATGACGAGCGTGAGGTCCATAGGTCCCCTAGAGTCCCCTCGTGTTGAGGTGGCTACCGCCGCGCGACCTTCCGAGGCTCGGCCCGGAGGAGCGCAGGCGAGAGAAGTAGTAGGCGAAGGGCAGGAAGAAGACGATTGTAAGCAGGGTCGTGGGGAGCGTCCTCAGGAAGAGGACGTCGACGATCGAGTCAGCCTGGCCCACGAGCAGCATCGCGAGGTGATAGACAAACGAGACGCCGAGTGACGCCGCGGCGAAGGCCCCCACGGAGAACATGAGGTCGCCCGACATGCGATCTCGCCCCTCGGTTCCAAGGAGATAGGAGGAGACGGAGAGGCAGAAGGCCATAAGCCCCACGGGACCGGTGGTGGAGAGGTCAAAGAAGAGGCCGGCGACGAAGCCCGCCACCACGCCACGCCTCCCGCCCACGGTGAGCGCCACGCAGGCGGAGAAGACGAGGGCAAAGTTGGCGCGGCCGTTGCCGAGGCCCAGGTTAGGGGCGAGGGCAAGCTGCAGGACGATGCAGATGACGGCGAGCACGGCGACGGTGCGCGCGTCGCGGTTCTTGTCAGCGACAATCATGGCTCTCCCTTACTCCGAGGACCCGTCAGCGGCAGAGGCGCCGTCCGAGGTCCCCGCGTCGCCCTGGCCGCCCGAGGCGGAGCCTGACGTGTCGGTGCTCTCCTGGGCGTCGGCCTCGGCGATATCGTCGGCGCTTGCCTGCTGTCCCTCGGTGAGGGAGGTAATCACGAGCACCTCCTCGGAGCTCTCCGTGCGGGCGTAGAGCTCGACGACGATGTCGAGGTAGAGGTCACCGGGGTTCTTCTCCACGCTGGTCACCTGACCGATGGGGAGCCCCTTGGGGAAGACGCCGCCCAGGCCGCTCGTGATGACCACGTCGCCCACGCTCACGTCCTGGCTCGTCCTGACGAGGGTGAGGGACACCTCTCCGGTTGCGGAGCCCTCGAGCATGCCCTGCGCCCGGCTCGACTGGACCATTGCCGAGATCGAGGAGTTCTCATCGGCGAGCAGACGCACCGTTGAGGTGGTGGCGCCGCATTCGACTATCTGGCCGATGACGCCGCTCGAGGACGTCACGGGCATCCCAACGGAGAGGCCCGAGGACGTGCCCTTGTCGATGGTGACCGTTGAGCTCCAGGAGTCCGACGCGCCCGAGATGATCCTGGCCGCCGTTGACTGGAGACTGTTGGCGTCACGCAGGTCAAGCAGCGCCTGCAGGCGCTGCGCGGTCTGCTCGGACTCCTCAAGCTCGACGTTGCGCGCGCGCAGCTCGTCGTTCTCCTGCTGAAGCTCGGAGAGCGTGGCCTGGTCAGCCGTGAGGTTGGTGAAGATGTTGCCGAGCCCCTGTATCGGCGCGGACACGGTGGCCCCGAGGTAGCGCACCGGGGAGGTGACGGTCTGGAAGGCCCCCCGAACTACGCCAAGGGGCCCGTCCTCCCCTGTTCGACAGCTCACGGTGAAGAGCGCTATCGAAGCCACGACGCAGATGACGAGCGCCCGCCCGCCCGTGGACTGCCTGCTGTTGGTGAGGCTCGGCGCCTGAGGCCGGCCGCCTGAGGTGAGAGGCACGCCTACTGGCCCGTACTCTGGACGAAGCCGCCCGAGAGGGCGTTGGCCTCGAGGACCTTGGCGCAGCCGTTCACGACGTTCTCGAGAGCCGTGGGGCTCACGTTGACGGGGACCCCCGTCTCCTCGCGGAGGCGCTGGTCCAGGCCGCGCAGCAGGCCGCCGCCGCCCGTGAGCAGGATGCCGTAGTACATGAGGTCGGACGCAAGGTCAGGCGGGGTCACGTCAAGGGCGTCCTTGACAGCCTTCGTAACCTCGTCGAGCGGGCGGTCGAGGGCGCGTCGGATCTCCTCGCTCTCGATGCGAACCGTCTTGGGAAGGCCGCTCATGACGTCGCGCCCGTTGACCTCGACGTCAAGCTCCTCGGCGAGCGGGGCCGCAGAGCCGACCTTGATCTTGATGTCCTCGGCGGTACGCTCGCCGATGGAGAGGTTGTAGGCGTCACGGACGTGCTGGAGGATAGTCTGATCGAACTCGTCGCCCGCCGTGCGGATGGACTGGGCGACGACGATGCCGCCCATGGAGATGACGGCCACCTCAGTGGTGCCGCCGCCAATGTCCACGACCATCGAGCCCGTGGGGTCCTCGATGGGCAGGTCGGCGCCGATGGCAGCGGCCATCGGCTCCTCGATGAGGTAGGCCTGGCGCGCGCCGGCCTGAATGGTCGCCTCGAAGACTGCGCGCTTCTCGACAGAGGTCACGCCGGACGGCACGCACACCACAACGCGCGGCCGCGGGCTCCAAGGATAACGGCGCTCGCGGGCCTTTTCGATGAAGTAGCGGAGCATGACCTCGGTGACGTCGAAGTCCGCAATGACGCCGTCCTTAAGCGGCCGCTCGGCGATGATGGACCCGGGAGTGCGGCCGATCATTCGCTTGGCGTCGGCGCCCACGGCCAGCACCCTGCTCTCGCTCTTGTCGATGGCGACGACCGAGGGCTCGTTGATCACGATACCCTGGCCGCGCACCGCCACGAGCGTGTTGGCGGTGCCGAGGTCGATGGCGAGGTCCCCGCCGTACTCCCCAAAGAGTGAGTCGATGATAGACATGCCCTGCGTACCTGCCTCGTTTGTCGTCTAGTTCGTCGTGTCGGTCGAGGTGTCCTCAGAGAGGAAGCTCGGGGAGACGGAGCTGACCTTCCAGCCAATGCCGTCACGCACCATCTCAATGGTGTAGTCAACCTCTCCGGAGCCCGCAAGGGTCGTCGTGAGGTAGACGGTCGAGGAGTTCATAGAGCGGTCCACGCCGGTGACGGACACGTCGGCGCCGGTCGGCAGAGAGTCGGAGATCTCCTGGACCTGCGTTGCGGAGGTGCCGCTGGCAAGGTACTGCTCGATGTCGGTGCCGTCCGTCTTGGCCTGGAAGAGCTGCTCCGCCACCGCCTGCTGCGTGGGCCAGCCATAGCCCTGCGTGTAGGCAAACAGCGCCGCGCCCACGGCAATCACCAGCAGCACGAGAACGACGATGAGCACCTTGAGGCCCGTGTGGCGGTGCTTGCGACGAATCTTTCGGTCGGCGCGCTCCTGCTCAACGATGTCCGCCTCGGAGATGGAGAAGAAGCCCGTGTCCTCCGGAGAAGGCATGAGCTCTCCGGAGGCGCCCGTGGGGTCGAGGGGATCGATGGGGGTGGCGTAGCCCGCCGCCGCCAGCATGGCGTCAGTCTCCGACGGTCGGCGACTGCCGATGGCGGCCACGGCCTTGCGGGCGGCGTCATAGGAGGCCTGTGCCTCGGGGGTGAGCTGGAAGGAGCCGTCAGCCGTGGCGTGGCCGAAGGCGTCCACGGCCTCGTTCATGCGGTTGGCGGCCACGTAGGCCAGGCCGAGGTCGCACCAGATCTGGCACTGGCTCTCCAGGGGCGTGGTGAAGTCGAGCGCCGTGCGGTAGGCCTCCACTGCGTCCACGGAGCGCCCGAGGCGCATGAAGCAGCTTCCGAGGTTGGAGAGCGCCAGCGAGGGGGCCGGGTTGGACTCGTCGATCGCGGCGCTGCGGTAGGCAATCCCAGCGTTGCGGACGTCGCCGATCTGCTCGTAGGCTGAGCCGAGGGCCATGTAGGCCTTGTAAGGCGTGGCATAGGAGGCGTCCGAGGCGGCCTCGGTGAGCGGGGCCACGGCCTCCTGGGGCCGGCCTGCGGCGAGGAGCGCACGTCCACGGTTGCAGCAGAGCGCGCCGCGCTTGCCGTACGAGGCATCCCCAAGCGCGGACTCGTAGGCCGCTGCCGCGGCGTCGAACTGCCCGAGCTTCATGTACGCGTTGCCGCGCAGGTGGTCAACCTCGCCGGAGAGCTCGCCGGCCTGACGGGCCTCCCCGAGCAGCGTGACGGCGCCAATCCAGTCCCCGCCCTGGTATGCGCGCTTGCCGGATTCGTATGCCTGCTGGTTCACAATGCCCTCCCGGGGTCAGGCGGCGCTATGCGCCGAGGTGCTCGATGCGTACGGAGTTGATGACGTCGCCGGCGCGGAGCTCACCGATGACGTCTCTGCCCTCGACGGTCTGGCCAAATACCGTGTAGCCAGAGTCCAGGCCGTGCTGGGGGCCGAGGCAGAAGTAGAACTGGGAGCCGGCGGAGTCCGGGTCCATGGAGCGCGCCATCGCCAGCGCGCCGTCCTCGTGGGAGTTGCGCGGGTTGGTGGTGTACTCCTGGCGGATGCGGTAGCCGGGACCGCCCGTGCCGGGACGGCCAGTGGGGCCAGACGCCCCGCGCGCAACCTCCTCGCTGGTCATGTCGCGCGTGTTGGGGCAGCCGCCCTGGATTACGAAGCCCGGGACGTAGCGGTGGAACTTGAGGCCGTCGTAGAAGCCGCTGCCGGCGAGCTCGCAGAAGTTGGCCACGTGGACGGGGGCTCCCTCGCCGTCGAGCCTCACACGGATGGTCCCGCGAGACGTGTCGAAGACGGCAACCTCGTCACCAACGACCTCGTAGGTCGGGACGTAGAGCGGGTCTTTGATGAATCCCATGTCTGTCCTTCCGAACGGGCGGCACGCGTCGCCCTTTGCTTCAACTCCTTGATTCTAGCAGGACGCGCTCGGTTTCACACATTCGGCAGACGGGGTCAGTTGGAGGCGGAGGGGGTCCAGGCGTCTAGGTTCTCCTCGAAGAGCGTTGCGTAGTCGGCGGCGGCGTCAACGGGGGCAAGGATCGACTGGGCGCTCGAGGCCGGGTCCTGAGCGTCGGCCGAGCGCTGCCACGCCTCGGTGAGCGCGTCACAGCGGTTGCGGAGCCAGCTGCCGAGGGTGAGCAGGTTGTTCACCGTCTCGGCATACGTGCCGTCGCCGTCGTCCATGAGGCCGATCTGCGCAATGAGGTTTGAGACGTCGATTGAGGTCTGCTGCGCTGCGGCCAGGCCCGCCGACCGCTCGTCGGCAGTGCCGGAGACGCCCACATCGCGAAGCGAGGCCTCGCTCGCATCCACGCGGTCGGCGAGATCCGAAAGGTCCTGGTGCGCCTGGGTGAGCGATTCAACGGGGTCGCTCGGTTCCTCCGAGGCGGAATCCGAGCTCCCGCCGTCGGCGGAGGCGGAGCTGTCCTGGCCGCTCAGGGACTCAACGAACCCGGGAAAGCCCGACATGGACGTGTCTGCGGGCTCGGTGGCGCGCATGGACGTGGCCAGGGGGTTCCAGGGATGGGTGATCAGCAGCGCGGCACCGCCAACAACCACAACGGCAAAAAGCGCGGCAAGCATGAAGGTGCGCGGACGAGGCATGTGGTCTCGGGCGGCAGAGCGAGAGCCGCCGTCGCCCGCGGAGGGGATGGCGCTCTCGATGCGCGTCATGACCCCCGTCGCGTCAGTCCCGTCGTCGAGGGCGTTCATCACGCCGGTGTTGCCAATGTCAGGGAGGTCCAGGTCGCGCGTGCGGCGCTCGGGACGCTCCGGCGCCAGCGAAGAGCCGCACTTGGGGCAGACGTCGGCGCCGGGGTCCACGAGCGCGCCACAGCCCGGGCACCAGGCGGCCGAGGGGAAGGTGATGCGCTGTGTCACGTCAAGCTCGGCGTGGCACACGGGGCACGCGAGCGCGCCCGCGGGAACCGTGGCGCCGCAGCTTGGACACTTCATCGTGTGCGGACCCCTCCCTTTCCGTTCTCCTCAAGGTTCTCCAGGACGTAGGGCAGGATACCACCGCGCGCAAGGTAGGTCCCCTCCATCGGGGTGTCAATGCGCACGATGCACTCGAAGCTGAAGGAGCTACCGTCCGGGCGGGTGGCCGTGACGGTGGTGGTACGGCTTGAGGGCAGGCCGTCAGAGAGGTCGACGGGGGCCACGTCGAATCGCTCGTCACCCCGGATGCCCGGCGCCTCCGCCCCCTCTCCGTCAACAAACTGAAGCGGCAGAACGCCCATCTGGACGAGGTTTGAGCGGTGGATGCGCTCGAAGCTCTCCGCCATGACCGCGCGGACGCCCAGAAGCAGCGGGCCCTTGCCGGCCCAGTCTCGGCTGGAGCCAGATCCGTACATCTTGCCCGCCACGACGACAAGCGGAACTCCGGCCTCGCGATAGGCCTCGGCTGCGTCGAAGACGGACTCGACCTCGCCGGTGAGCAGGTTCCTGGTCCATCCGCCCACTCTTCCCTCGGCGAGGGCGTTCCTCAGTCGAACGTTGGCGAAGGTACCGCGGGCCATGACCTCGTGGTTGCCTCGGCGAGCACCATAGGTGTTGAAGTCCGCCGGCTCCACCCCGCGCTCCTCGAGGTATCGCGCCGCGGGCGAGTCGACGGCAATGGACCCGGCAGGCGAAATGTGGTCGGTGGTGACGAAGTCCCCGAGCAGCGCGAGCGCCCGGGCGCCGGAGACCTCGAAGAACCTGGCCGGTCGGGCAATCTCGAAGTAGGGCGGGCGACGGACGTACGTGGACGCCTCGTCCCACGGGAAGGTCGCCGAGGGCTCGAAGTCGATGGCACGCCAGCTCGACGGTCCCTCAAAAAGACCGCTGGCCCCCTCGACAAAGAGGCTGGAGTCGAGGTTGGCGGCGAGCTCTGCGGCCGCCTCGGCGTCGGTGGGCATAACGTCGGCGAGGAAGACCGGCGAACCGTCGGGGGCGTGGCCGAGCGGCTCGCTCGAGAGGTCCACGTCAACGGTGCCG
Organism: uncultured Atopobiaceae bacterium; assembly: GCA_944321515.1. Classification (GTDB taxonomy): domain Bacteria; phylum Actinomycetota; class Coriobacteriia; order Coriobacteriales; family Atopobiaceae; genus Thermophilibacter. The sequence goes on from CALULO010000007.1 coordinate 83,834, forward strand.
GCGATGGAGTAGGCCACCACGAGGGCGGGGGCGCAGAGGTAGTTCTGGCTCACGTCGGGCGAGATGCGCCCCTCGAAGTTCCGGTTGCCAGACAGCACGCTCGCGAGCTCCATCTCGCCGGCGCGGGGCTTGAGGCAGCCCTTGATGTCCCCCGAGTTGCCGATGCAGCTCATGCAGCCGAACCCGCAGGTATAGAAGCCAAGCTCTCGCAGGGGCTCCAGGAGCCCACAGCGCTCCAGCAGGAGCTCGGTCGCGTGGCTGCCCGGCGCGAGGACCTTCTTCACCCAGGGCTTGGGCTCAAGGCCGCGCGCGCGGGCGTTTCTCGCCAGGAGGCCGGCGGCCACCATCATGGCGGGGTCGGTCGCGGTGGTGCAGCTCGTGATGGCGGCGATGGCTATCGTGCCGTGGCCGAGCGTGCCGGACCCCTCGACCTCGAAGGTCTCGGCGAGGTCGCGCCCGGCGGCGCGGGCGGCCTCCTCGAAGCGCGCCTTGAGACCCGAGACCCCCACGCGGTCGTGGGGCCTGGACGGGCCGGCGAGAGAGGGCTCCACGCCGGAGAGGTCAAGCTCGAGCGTGCGCGCGTAGACGCGGCCCTCCGAGGCGCCGAGCAGGCCCTGGGCGTCGAGGTAGGCGCGGGCGAAGGCGAGATTGCCGGCGTCACGCCCCGTAAGGGCCAGGTAGTCAAAGGTCACCTCGTCAACGGGGAAGAGCGTCGCCGTTGCGCCGTACTCCGGCGTCATGTTGGCCACGCAGGCGCGCTGAGTGGCGCTCAGGGCGCCCGCGCCCTCCCCCGTCACCTCGACGATGCTCCCGACAACGCCGGCGCCGCGCAGGAGCTGGGCGACGCTGAGCGCGAGGTCCATGCCGGAGACGCCCTCACCAAGGCGGCCGGAGAGACGCAGCTCCACAACGGGGGGCACGAGCATGGAGATGGGCTGTCCGAGCGCGGCGGCCTCCGCCTCGATGCCCCCTACGCCCCACCCGAGCACACCGATGCCGTTCGCGGTGGTGGTGTGGGAGTCCGTGCCGACGAGCGTGTCGAAGCACGCCGTCTCAAGGCCGTCCCTCTCCCCCAGGAGCGCGTCGGTGGCTACAACGCGGCAGAAGCGCTCGATGTTGAGCTGGTGGCAGATGCCGCCGCCGGGCGGCACGATCTCAACGTTCTCAAAGGAGCGGCTCGCCCACTTCAGGAAGGAGAAGCGCTCGCGGTTGCGCGTCGCCTCGGCCTCCTGGTTCTTCTCGACCGCGCAGGGGCACTCGGAGACGTCCGCTATGACCGAGTGGTCCACGACGAGCGTGCAGGGGATGCGCGGGTTCACGGAGAGCGGGTCCCCGCCGCGTGCCACCATCGCGTCGCGCATGGCCGCGAAGTCGGCGAAGACCGGCACGCCGGTGAAGTCCTGGAAGAGCACGCGAGCGGGCATGAACTCCACCTCGCCGCCCGCCTCGCCCGCTAGGCCGGCGGTCACCACGGACTCGGCCATCCGCACGGCGTCCTCGTCGGTCGCCGCACGACGCACCACGTTCTCCAGAAGCACCACAAGCGCGCGGGGGAGCCGCTCGGCCCCGGGTATGCCCGAGACGATCGTGGCGAGGCGCGCCACGCCGTCCGCCTCCACACGCTGAGGTCGACGCGCCGCCAGGACCGCGTCACGGAGCTCACTACTCATCGTCATGTCTGCCCTCCACCATCCTCACCACGCGCGCAAAGCGCTCGCTCGTCTCGTAGCCGCGCTGGGCGCGTCCGTACACCCAGTTGAAGAACACCACCGCCGCGACTCCCGCCACGACTATGACAACGCCCATGCTACCCGTTAGGTCGCAGATCTCGAAGAACGGGGCGAACACCGTACATCCAAGCGCAACAATGGCCACAATCACGACGAGAAGGACGGAGCGCAGCGGCGTGAGCGGCCGCGAGATACGCCAGACAAGCGCCACCCCCACGCAGGCGACGAGAACGGTGCAGACGGTCGAGATCTCGTCGAAGGAGTGGCCTAGCGCGCGGCCCACCAGGAGCTCTATCACGAGCGCGGCCACGATCGCGACCGACGCAGGGAGCGACCGCGCCAGCACGTTGGCTAGGAAGTCGCCTCGAACGAGCTCGTGGTTGGGCTCAAGGGCGAGAACGAACGAGGGGATCCCGATGACGGCGGTGGAGAGCAGCGACATCTGGATGGGGATGAACGGATAGGGCGGCATCACGATGCACACGAGCGCGAGGGCGGCGGTGAAGATGGTCTTGACGAGGAAGAGGGCTGCGGAACGCTGCAGGTTGTTTATCGAGCGGCGGCCCTCGGCCACGACCTCGGGCATGTGCGAGAAGTCGTTGTCGGCAAGGACGATCTCGGAGACGTTGCGCGCGGCGGCAGAGCCGGAGGCCATGGCCACCGAGCAGTCCGCCTCGCGCAGGGCGAGCACATCGTTGACGCCGTCGCCGGTCATGGCCACGGTACGGCCGCGCCGGTGCAGCGCGCAGACGATCTCGCGCTTCTGCTGTGGGGTCACGCGCCCGAAGACACGAGCGGAGGCCACGGCGGCCTCGAGCGCCTCTGGGGTGTCGAGAGTGGTGGCGTCGACGTAGCGGTCGGCCTCCGGAACCCCGGCGCGCGCCGCGATGGCGGAGACCGTCCGGGGGTCGTCGCCGGAGATAACGCGCAGCTCGACGCCCTGCTCTAGGAAGAAGCGCATGGTGGCTTCCGCGGTGGGGCGAATCTCGTCCCGAATGGCCACGCAACCGAGCAGGCGCACGTCCCCCTCCGGCGCGCCCTCGGCGTCAAAGCCCGCGGCCTCGCACACGACGAGCACGCGCTCGGTCGCGTCGAAGGACCGGGCGAGCGCGTCGGCCTCACCCGCGCGCGCAGGCCCCAGGACGAAGGCGGCCGCACCCATGACCAGAGCCCGCCCCGACGCAGTCACGCAGCCGGAGAGCTTCCGCGCAGACGAGAAGGGCACTACACGGGAGACCTCCTCGGGCGTTACGCCACCCTCGGCGGCGTGGCGGAGGATCGCTCGGGCGGTCTCGTTGGCGTCCTCCTCGTTTGCGGCGGCGACGGTCACGAGCGCCCGCTCCGCCTCCGAGGCGTCCGTCCCGGGCGCGCCCACGACATTGGACACCTCCATCTCGCCAGTGGTGATGGTGCCCGTCTTGTCCAGGCAGAGCGTGTCCACACGCGCGAGCGTCTCCACGCAGTAGGTCTGCTGCACGAGAACCATCCGCCGCCCCAGCCGGAAGGTAGCTATAGCCAGCACGGACGAGGTGAGCAGCACCAGCCCCTGCGGGATCATCCCTATGACGGCGGCGACGGAGGTGAGGATGGCGTCCTCGAGCCTGCCGCCGTCCATGAGGACGCTGCGCAGGAAGAGCGCGAGCCCCAAGGGGACGAGGGCGACGGTTCCCAGGCGGATTATGGCCTTGAGCGTGTCCTGAATCTCAGACCGCACGGGTTTTACGTACTTCGCCTCGGCGTTAATGCGTGCGGCGTATCCCTCGGCGCCCACGCGCTCAACGCGGGCCACGAGGCTGCCGGAGTCCACGAAGCTGCCGGACAGGAGCTCGTCGCCAGGACTCTTGAGCACGGGCGTGGCCTCGCCCGTGAGCAGGCTCTCGTTCATCGAGACGTGACCGGAGACGACCACCGCGTCCGCGGGCACCTGGTCGCCGTGGGAAAGGCGCACGAGATCGTCCGCCACCAGCTCGGAGGGCGGCAGCGCGAGCTCGCCCTCGGCACGGATGACCGTGACCTCCTTCTGGGTAAGGATGGTGAGACGGTCAACCATGCGCTTGGCGCGCACCTCCTGGACGACCCCAATCAGAAGGTTGAGCAGCACCACTCCCATGAAGAGAAGGTTGCGGTACTGCCCGGTGAGCAGCACGAGCAGAGCGAGCGCCAGGTTCACGGCGTTGAAGAGCGTAAGCGCGTGCTCGGCCACGATCTGTCGGACCGGCTTTGTCTTGACGTCGGTGTTGGCGTTGGTACGCCCGGCGGCAACGCGCTCGGCGACCTCGACCTCGGTGAGGCCGGTGAGCTCAGGGCTCTTCTCGACCGTCTGGTCAGTCATCTCTCCCCTCCCGTCGGCTGCGCCGTCCATTGTGCCACGCCCGCATCGGGCCAAGGTAAACCTTACGAAAAAGAGAGACTTGTCCGCACGGCGACAGGTCGGCGCCAGGGGTTCGCCGCTTCAAAGAAAAAGCCCAGCCACCGACGTGGCCGGGCCAGGCATTCGTGGTGCGCCCAGGGGGATTCGAACCCACGACCTTCTGCTCCGGAGGCAGACGCTCTAATCCACTGAGCTATGGGCGCGTGCAAGGGGACAGTATAGCGGACTTTCTCAAAAGCGGGGCTGAAATTGCCCCGCATTGACGCCCTCGCGCCCGCACGCCGCCGTAACCGCGCCGTCACATCCCTGTGATACCATCGGGCGGCATTTTCGCACGAGACGCAAGAACTTACGTAAGGACCGGAGAACTGCATGATAACCGTCATCAAGCACACGGCCACCACCGAGCAGCTTGACCACTTCGTCCGCTGGATAGAGGACCGCGGCTTCAAGACTAACGTCTCCCAGGGTGACAACGAGACCATCGTCGGCATCATCGGCGACACCACGCGCATCGACCCCTTCCTGCTGGAGAGCATGGACATCGTCGAGCGCGTCCAGCGCGTGACCGAGCCCTACAAGCTCGCCAACCGCAAGTTCCACCCGGAGGACACCGTCGTCGACTGTGGGCACGGGGTGCTTGTCGGGGGCGGCAACTTCCAGGTCATCGCGGGGCCGTGCTCGGTTGAGGGAGAGAACCTCTTCACCATCGCCCGCGCCGTTAAGAAGGCCGGCGCCACGATGCTGCGCGGAGGCGCCTTCAAGCCCCGCACCTCCCCGTACACCAGCCAGGGCATGGGCGAGAAGGGCCTCGACCTGCTCATGGAGGCCAGCGGGGAGCTGGACATGCCCGTGGTCACCGAGGTCATGGACCCGCGCGACGTCGAGATGTTCGTGAGGAAGGGCATCGACGTCCTTCAGATCGGCGCGCGCAACGCACAGAACTTCAGCCTCCTGCGCGAGGTGGGCCGCTCCGGACGCCCCGTGCTGCTGAAGCGCGGCATGTCGGAGACAATCGACGAGCTGCTCATGAGCGCCGAGTACGTGATGAGCGAGGGCAACCCCAACGTGATGCTCTGCGAGCGTGGCATCCGCACCTTCGAGACGCGCACCAGGAACACCTTCGACGTCAACGCCGTCCCGGTGCTCCACCACCTCACCCACCTGCCCGTGGTTGCCGACCCGAGCCACTCAACCGGCTACACCCGCTACGTGCGCCCCGCGGCGTACGCTGCCACCGCGGCGGGGGCGGACGCGCTGGAGATCGAGGTCCACAACAGCCCGCAGGACGCGTGGTCCGACGGCGCCCAGGCCCTGACCCCGGACCAGTTCTCCGAGGCCATGCGCCGCATCGCGCTGATCCGCGAGGCGGTCTGCGCACCGATCGAGGAGGCCTAGCGTGGCGCGGGGGCTGGGCGCGTCCGTGGTGCCCGGGCGCGTCGGCGTCGTTGGGCTCGGCCTCATGGGCGGCTCGTTCGCGCGCGCCTTCGCCGCGGCGGACGTCGAGGTCTACGCCTGGAACCGCACGCGCTCGACGCTCGAGCTCGCGATGATAGAGACCGTGACCGGGGAGCTCACCGAGCAGACCATCGGCACCTGCGAGCTCATCATCCTGGCCGGCTACCCAGCCGCGGCCATCGACTGGCTCGAGGCCAACGCGTCGCAGGTCGGTGAGGGCGCCATCGTCATTGACACGGTCGGCGTCAAGCGCGTCATCTGCGAGCGCTGCGAGGCCATCTGCGCCGGGCGCCCGTTCACCTTCGTGGGCTGCCACCCCATGGCCGGCACCCAGTTCTCCGGCTTCGCCCACTCCCGCGCCACCATGTTCAAGGGCGCCCCGCTCGTGGTGGTGCCGCCGGAGATGGACGACTTTGCGCGCGTGGAGGTGCTCGAGCGCCTGAAGCGTCTGCTCGAGCCCTGCGGCTTCGGCAGCTTCACGCTGGCCACAGCCGAGGAGCATGACCGCATCATCGCCTTTACCTCCCAGCTTGCCCACGTGGTCTCCAACGCCTACGTCAAGAGCCCGACGGCCCGCGAGCACAAGGGCTTCTCGGCCGGCTCGTACAAGGACCTCACGCGCGTCGCGCGCCTGAACGCCCCCATGTGGACCGAGCTCTTCCTGGACAACGCGGACTTCCTCTCCGAGGAGATTGGCACCATCGTCAAGAACCTGCAGGCATACAAGGACGCCATCGACGACCATGACGCCGCGCGGCTGGAGGCGCTTCTTGCCGAGGGCGACAAGATCAAGCGGGAGGTCGAGGGCAGATGAGCATAGCGGACGAGAAGCGCACGGACTCGGCGGGACGCCTAGTGCACGTGGGCGCCTCGGCTGCCTACGACGTGCGCGTGGGTGTGGGCAGCCTTTCCGAGCTGGGGGCAGTTGCACGCGCGGCGGCAGGCGGTGGGCGCTGCTGCGTCGTGAGCGAGACGCACGTGGCGCCGCTCTACGCGGACGCCGCCGAGGCCTCTCTCGCGACCGCCGGCTACAGCCTTGCCGAGCGAGTCGTCTTCCCCGCCGGCGAGCGCCACAAGCGCCTCTCCACCCTCGGGGAGATCCTTGAGGGCCTCGCTGCGCGCGAGCTGGGGAGAACCGACGTGGTCATCGCGCTTGGAGGTGGCGTAACGGGGGACATGGCCGGCCTTGCCGCGGCACTCTACCTGCGCGGCATTGCCGTGGTGCAGGTGCCGACCTCGCTGCTTGCCATGGTCGACTCCTCCGTTGGGGGCAAGACCGCTGTGGACCTGGAAGCCGGTAAGAACCTGGCCGGGGCCTTCTGGCAGCCGCGCGCTGTGGTGGCTGACGTCCACACGCTCTCGACGGTTCCCGACGACCTCTTCCGCGACTCGTGCGGTGAGGTGGTCAAGCACGCGGTCCTCGCCGACGCGCCCCTGCTCGACGAGCTGACCGCCCACCCCCTCACCACCCGGCGTGCCGACGAGGGCTACCTCGCAAACGTAGTGTCCCGAAACGTTGAGATCAAGCGTGACGTGGTCCAGGCCGACGAGCGTGAGGCCGGTGTGCGCCAGACGCTCAACCTCGGTCACACGATCGGCCACGCCATCGAGGCAGCAAGCGAGTTCACGCTTGGCCACGGGTCGTGCGTGGCGGCGGGTCTCTGCATGATGGCCCGCGCCTCCGCCCGGCGCGGCTGGAGCTCTGAGCAGACGGCCAGCCGCATCGAGCGCTGCGTGGCCGCCCACGGCCTGCCCACCGGCAGCGAGCTGCCCACTGACCTGCTCATGCACTACATCGCACATGACAAGAAGCGCCACGGGGACGGCGTGAACATCGTGGTGCCCGTCGAGATCGGCCTCTGTGAGGTGCGTCGGGTGAGCCTCGAGGAGCTCCGCGACCTCGTCGAGCTGGGCCGTTAGAGGGGAGCACTCTTGAACGTCACCGTAGAGCCCGGCCAGCTGACCGGAGAGGTCAGCGCGCCTTCATCCAAGTCCGAGGCGCACCGCCTCCTCATTTGCGCAGCCCTTGCCCCCGGCACCACCGACATCGACTGCACCACGACCTCCGAGGACATCGACGCCACGGTGGGCTGCCTCGAGGCGCTCGGCGCCCGCATCACCCGCACGCAGCGTGGCTTTCGCGTAGTGCCCGTGCCCGGCACCTCGGCCACCGACAACGTCCCCGAGCCGGTCCGTGGAGCCCTGCTCGACTGCGGAGAGTCGGGCTCCACGCTCCGCTTCCTCCTGCCCGTCGTGGCGGCCCTTGGCTGCGACGCCCGGCTCACCGGCCACGGCAGGCTCCCCCAGCGTCCGCTCTCCCCGCTCTACGAGGAGCTCGTTGCGCACGGGGCGGAGCTCAGCCCGCAGGGGCAGATGCCCCTGAACGTCGGCGGCCGCCTGCGTCCGGGTCGCTTCTCGCTTCCTGGAAACGTGTCCTCGCAGTACGTGAGCGGGCTGCTCCTCGCCGCGCCGCTCATGGGCTCACCCGTGGAGGTGCTGGTGAGCGAGCCGGTGGAGTCTCTCCCCTACATAGACATCACCGTCGCGGCCCTCAGGCGCTTCGGCGTGAGCGTGTCTGAGGACCACGTGGAGGGGCCGCACGGCGGCGCCCGCTCCTATGTCGTCGGCGGAGGGGCGCATCTCTCCACCCCAGGCACGGTATCGGTGGGCGGGGACTGGTCCGGCGCAGCCTTCTGGCTCGCCGCCGGTGCGCTCTCCGAGGACGGCGTCGCCGTCCGGGGGCTCGACGTGACGAGCACCCAGGGGGACCGCCAGGTCCTCGCAGCGCTCGCCCTGCTCGGAGCGCGCGTGCTGCGCGGGCCAGACGGCGCCGCATGCACGTGCGACAACCTAGTCGGCCGCGAAATCGACGTCTCAAGCTGCCCGGACCTCGTTCCGCCGCTCGCCGCGGTGGCCGCGCTCGCCCAGGGGACCACGCGCATCACCGGGGCCGCTCGCCTGCGCCTCAAGGAGTCCGACCGCCTCGAGACGGTCTCCGCCGCCATCAACGCCCTGGGCGGGCAGGCGAGCATCGTCAATGACAACCTGATCATCGATGGCGTCGCCCGACTGGCCGGCGGCACGGTCGACGCCGCGGGGGACCACCGCATCGCCATGATGGCCGCCGTGCTCGCCGCGCGCAGCGACGCCCCCGTGACCATCCTTGGCGCCGAGTGCGTGGCCAAGTCCTACCCCGGCTTCTTCGAGGACCTCGCCCGCCTCGGCGGCACCTACCGAAAGGAGAGCTGATGCCCTCGACGCTTGGAACCACGCTGCGAGTCACCGTCTTCGGCCAGTCCCACTCTCCCGCCGTCGGCTGCGTGGTCGAGGGGCTGCCCTCGGGCCTCAAGGTGGACGTCGAGGCGCTCGCGGAGTTCGTGGCGAGAAGGGCCCCGGGGCGCGACCCCTGGTCGACCCCCCGCAAGGAGCCCGACGCACCGCGCATCGTCTCCGGCCTCAACCCCAACGGCGAGACCTGCGGCGCCCCGCTGGCCGCAATCATCGAGAACACCAACACCCGCTCCGTGGACTACAACAACCTCCTCACCGTCCCGCGACCCGGGCACGCCGACTTCACGGCATGGGCCAAGTGGCACGGGTCGCAGGACGTCCCCGGCGGCGGCCACTTCTCCGGTCGCCTCACCGGCCCGCTCTGCGTGGCCGGCGGGATCGCGATGCAGTGGCTTGCCGCGCGCGGCGTGACCGTGCGCGCCCATGCAGCCGAGCTGGCAGGCATCGAGGACGTGCCCTTCTCCGCGCTCGACAACTCCCCCGAGTCGGCCGCCGAGCTCGCGCGCCAGGTCGAGGCGCTCGGCGACGGTCGGCGCGTGCCCGTAATCGACGAGGAGGCGGGCGAGCGCATGGTCGAGGCCGTAATGGCCGCGCGCTCCGAGAAGGACACGGTCGGCGGCGTCGTCGAGTGCGTGACCCTGGGCCTTCCCGCCGGCGTCGGCTCGCCGATGTTCGACGGCATGGAGAACGTGCTCGCGCGTGACCTCTTCGGCATCCCGTCGGTCAAGGGCGTGGAGTTCGGCCGCGGGTTTGCGGCGGCGCGCCTCCGCGGCACCCAGAACAACGACCCCTACGAGGTCCGCGACGGCGTCTGCGTGCCCGTGACCAACAACGCCGGCGGCATCCTGGGCGGGATCACCACGGGCGCCCCGCTGCTCGTGCGCTGCGCCTTCAAGCCCATCTCCAGCGTCATGGTTGAGCAGGACTCGGTGGACCTCACCACAATGGAGCCGACACGTTTGAAGGTCCACGGACGGCACGACACGACCGCGGTGCTGCGAGCAGTGCCGGTGGTCGAGGCCGTCTGCGCGCTCGCCGTCGCAGACGCCATCCTTACCTGGCCCGCCGAGTAGCCCGGCGGGCAACATGCGCACGAAAGAGCGACTGAGGAGCTGACATGGCTGAGCTGTCTGAGCTGAGGCAAGAGATCGACAGGATTGACGCGGAGATATTCCGGCTCTTCTCCGAGCGCGCGGAGGTCTCCGGCGACGTGGCCGCATACAAGCGCGAGCACGGCATGCGCGTCTTCGACCCGGCCCGCGAGCGCTCCAAGGTGGCCGACGCCGCCTCGCGCGCCCCCGAGGACCTCGCCACCTACGCCCAGGTGCTGATGGAGCTCCTCATGGAGGCCTCGCGCTCGCGTCAGCACGCCCTCCTTGCAGACTCGGCCGACGACCCGACGCTCGCTCGCATCCAAGAGGCCCGCGCCGCCACGCCCGAGCTCTTCCCGCCCTCGGCGCGCGTGTCCTGCCAGGGCGTTGAGGGGGCCTACTCCCAGATCGCCGCCGAGCGCATATTCCGCCACCCCCAGATCAGCTACGCCCCCACCTTCGACGCGGTCTTTCGCACCGTGGAGCAGGGGCTCGCGCGCTACGGCGTGCTGCCCCTGGAGAACTCCACGGCTGGCTCGGTCAACCAGATGTACGACCTCATGATGGAGCACTCCTTCCACATAGTGCGGACCACGCGCGTCAAGATCGACCACAACCTCCTCGCGCTGCCCGGCGCCAAGTTCTCCTCGATTCGTGACATCTATAGCCACGAGCAGGCCATCAACCAGTGCGCGGAGTTCCTCTCCGGCCTGCCGGACGTGCGCGTGCACGTCTGCGAGAACACGGCCGTGGCGGCGCGCCGCGTGGCCGAGTCGGGTCGCACGGACGCAGCAGCGCTCTCCTCGCGCCCGTGCGCCGACCTCTACGGCCTCGAGGTCCTGGCCTCGGCCGTGCAGGATCGCGACAACAACTACACACGCTTCGCCTGCATCTCGAAGGACCTCGAGATCTACCCCGGGGCAGACCGCGCGTCCCTCATGATCGTGCTGCCCCACGCGCCCGGCGCGCTCTACAAGCTGCTTGCCAAGTTCTACGCCCTGAACATCAACATCCTCAAGCTTGAGAGCCGCCCCATTCCCGAGCGCGACTTCGAGTTCATGTTCTACTTCGACATATCCTGCCCGGTGGCCGCCCCCGAGTTCAGCTCGCTCATGGCCACCATCGGGAGCCTCTGCCAGGAGTGCCGCTTCCTCGGCAGCTACACGGAGGTGATCTAGCGTGTCTGCAGACGACAGGCAGCTTGACGGCGAGAAGGACCTCGGGCCCGCCGCCCCGTGCGACGTCGCGCCGTACGGCCTCGTGGGCCGCAAGCTCGGCCACAGCTGGTCGCGTGAGATTCACGAGCGGCTTGGGTCGGCCCCCTACGTCCTCCACGAGCTTGAGCCGGAGGAGGTGGCGCCGTTCGTTCGCGGGGGCTCCTGGCAGGGCCTCAACGTGACCATCCCCTACAAGCGGGACGCGGCCGAGCTCGCCGACGAGCGGAGCCCCCGCGTCGAGCGCCTCGGGGTGGCCAACACCCTCGTGCGGCGCGAGGACGGGACCATCCTCGCGGAGAACACCGACGTCCTTGGCTTCTTCTGGATGCTCTCGCGCTTCTGCACGCGCGAGCTCGGCGCACCCGCGCGTGACGCGCTCGGCGGGCGCAAGGCCCTCGTGCTCGGCAGCGGCGGGGCGTCCCAGGCGGTTCACCTGGCCCTCACCGAGTATGCCGGGATGGAGGTCGTCACCGTCTCCCGTAAGGGGCCGGAGACCTACGAAGGGCTGGCCCAGCGCCACGCGGACGCCGCCCTGCTCGTCAACACCACGCCGGTGGGCATGTACCCCAGCTGCCCCGCCTCACCCGTCGACGATGAGACCCTTGGCGCCCTCACGGAGCTCCTCGGCGTGCTCGACGTCGTCTACAACCCGAGGCGCACCGGGGTCTGCCTCGCCGCGGAGCGCCTCGGCCTTCCCACGGAAAGCGGCCTGGCCATGCTCGTGGCCCAGGCCCTCTACTCAAGCGAGCTCTTCCAGGGCCGAGACCTCGACGACTCCCTGGTGGCACCAATCGAGGCCGAGCTCCACGCCCGCACCGAGAACATTTCGCTCATCGGCATGCCGGGCGCGGGCAAGACCACGTGCGGCAGGGCTCTGGCGAGACTGATGAAGCGACCCTTTGTGGACCTGGACGAGGCGGTGCGCCTGGAGGCCGGCCGTGACGCGGCGCAGATCATCCGCGAGGATGGGGAGGAGGCGTTCCGCGCAATCGAGACCAAGGTCACGGGAACGTACGGGGCGCGCGCCGGCCTTGTCATCGCCTGCGGCGGCGGCGTCGTCACGCGACCGGAGAACTATGACCTGCTCCATCAGAACGGCCGGATCGTCCTTCTCGACCGCCCGCTCTCCGAGCTCTCGAGCGAGGGACGGCCCATGTCACAGGCGCGCGGCGTTGAGCAGCTCGCCCGGGAGCGCATGGGGCTCTACCGGGCGTGGGCTGATGTCGTGGTACCCTGCACGGGCTCCGCGGCCGGCGACGCCGAGGCGGCGCTCGAGGCCTTGGGCAGATAGCATCTGTTAACGCCCGTCGCCCAAAACGGGCCAAATACGCGCTCTTTTTCTGGAGAGAGAGCCGTCCGCCGCGCCGCTCGGCGGTCAAGGTGCACGCAGGGGGGCCAGCGCCTATACTTCCAGACGATATCGACAGTGAAATCGCGGATTGATTCGGGTGGAGACGGGGCTCCAGCTCGCGATTCGACGACAGGAAGGGTCGCGACGTGGACAGACGGCAGATCGCGGAAGAGGTCCTTGCGGCCGTTGGCGGCCGCGCCAACGTTACGGCAAACGACATCTGCATGACACGCCTCAGGATTCTCACCGAGAACCCCAGCCTCGTCGACACGGAGCAGCTCTCCGCCGCGCGCGGCGTCCTTGGCTACGTGAAGCGAGGGTCAAACGGTATCGAGGTGGTCTTTGGCCCGGGCAAGGTCGAGGCCGTCCACGAGGCACTTGTGGAGCTCACGGGCATAGAGGCCGACGAGGAGGTCTTCGAGGACGTCGAGGACGCGCGCAAGCCCGCCATTCACGTCCACATCACCCCCAACCCGCTGCGTGACGCGGCCATCGTCCAGAGCGAGGAGGACGCGGAGGAGGGCCTTGGGCCACGTGCCTCCTCCGTCGACGACCTCATGAGCCTGCTTGACGTCATCGACGACTCCCCCGTCACGGCCGACGCCCCGGACGCCGCGGAGGGTGCGGACGAGGAGGACGAGGACGCCGCGGCCGGCGACGTCGAGACGAGACCGGCGCGGGTCCTCGTGATCAACGGCCCCAACATCAACATGCTCGGCATCCGGGAGCCAGACATCTACGGGCACGACTCCTACCAGTCACTGCTGCGTCTCTGCCAGGACTCCGCGCGGGAGGCCGGCTTTGCAGACTGCACCTGCTTCCAGTCCAACCACGAGGGCGACCTCATAGACGCCATCCAGGATGCGTACGACAGCTACACGGGCATCGTCATCAACCCGGGCGCCTACACGCACACCTCCATCGCCCTTCTCGACGCCGCCAAGGCCGTCGGGCTGCCGATGGTCGAGGTGCACATCTCCAAGGTGGACGAACGCGAGGAGTTCCGCCAGGTGAGCTACATCCGCGCGGCGTGCTTCGAGACCATCACCGGCATGGGGATCGAGGGCTACCGCAAGGCGCTCTTTGACCTCGCGGCCCACGTGGGCCTGTAGCGGCTCGCCCTGCCGTCGGCTACTCGCGGCCGTTGGCCGCAATCATCGAGGAGCCTCGGCGAGGCGCCATGCTACCTGCGGATACGACGATAGTCCCGCCGGCAGTTCCAGATGCCGGACTCGGTCGCTATGAAGTCGACCGGAACGTCAAGCTCGCCCGCAGGCAGGGGGTTCGAGGAGAGCATCGTGGTTCTCGCCAGGCCGATCTTGTCACCGGGGTAGAACGCGAGGAAGCGGTCGTAGTAGCCGCCGCCGTAGCCCACGCGCCTGCCAGCCCCGTCGAAGACGAGGCCCGGCACCAGGCAGACCGTGCGCACCATGTCTGGCACCTCGAGTGACGGGGCGTCCGGCGCGGGCTCGAGTATGCCCATCGTCCCCGGGGCGAGCTCGTCCATCGAGGAGATCTCGCAAAACGACATCCTGTGCGGCTCGCGCTCGACGCGCGGGACCGCCACGCGCCTCCCCTCGGTCAGGAGGCTGCCTATGAGGGAGCGGGTGTCCACCTCAGGCCCAAAGGAGACGTAGGCGAGCACCATGCGAGCGCCCTCAAAGAGGTCGAAGCCCGCAAGCGACGCCCTGATGCGCGCGTCTGCGGTGGCTCGGTTCGCAACGGGAAGCGTCCTGCGGACGGCGAGGTAGTTGCTCCGGAGGGAACTCTTGTCGGCATCCGTGCCATATGAGCTCGCCACGGGCCCTCCCCTTGCGTCGCAGTTGCAGTCGTTTCATTCTAGCAGGGTTTTGCGGGTTCCCTCGGAGCTTGTTTTGACGTCCCGCGCGCCACGCCGCGGCCGTTTGCCGTACCATTGAGGGCCGAGAAGAGCAGTCGAGCCCGCCGCCGCGCGCGGCACCAGAAACGGAGTCACCATGCCCAACGAGGGAAGCTACGAGGCGGCGCTTCGCCGCAGCAACGAGGTTCACGCCGACCTCGAGAAGAACGCCGAGAAGTACACGATGCTCACGGGTGACCGCCCCACCGGGCGCCTGCACCTCGGCCACTACTTCGGCACGCTCGTCGACCGCGTCCGTCTGCAGAACCTGGGCGTCCACACCAACATCGTCATCGCGGACTACCAGGTCATCACGGACCGCGACACCACCGAGCACATCGCAGACAACGTCTACAACATGGTCGTGGACTACCTGGCCTGCGGGATCGACCCCGACAAGACCACCATCTTCACCCACTCCGCCATCCCCGAGCTCAACCAGCTCATGCTGCCGTTCCTAAGCCTCGTGACCGAGGCGGAGATGGAGCGCAACCCCACCGTCAAGGCTGAGCAGGAGGCCTCCGGCCACGCCCTCACGGGCCTGCTGCTCACCTATCCCGTGCACCAGGCCTGCGACATCCTCTTCTGCAAGGGCGACATCGTGCCGGTGGGCCGTGACCAGCTTCCCCACATCGAGATCACTGACAAGATCGCCCGGCGCTTCAACGAGCGCTACGGGCACGTCTTCCCCGAGCCCGTGGGGCTGCTCACCTCGACGCCGCTGCTGCCCGGACTCGACGGACGCAAGATGAGCAAGTCCTACGGCAACGCCATCTCTCTTTCCATGACCGCTGAGGAGACGGCAAAGCTCATCAAGAAGTCGAAGAGCGACTCCGAGCGCATGATCACCTTCGACCCGGAGGGACGCCCCGAGGTCTCCGGCCTGCTCACCACCGCCGGCATCTGCACCGGTCGCGACCCCAGGGAGATCGCCGAGGAGATCGGCATGGGCGGCGCCGGCCAGCTCAAGAAGTACGTGACCGAGGCGGTGAACGGCTACTTCGCCCCCATTCGCGAGCGCCGCGCCGAGATCGCGAAGGACATGGACTACGTGAAGGACGTCATCGCCGAGGGCAACCGCCGTGCCCGCGAGGTGGCCGCGTCCACCCTCGACGAGGTTCGCGAGGCCATGGGAATGGTCTACTAGCCCACGTGGCGGCAGCCGTCCCCCTCAGCCGGGGCGCGGTCACGTGACTTACGACAAGGGCCCGGTCCTCCCCTGTGGAGTGCCGGGCCCCTTCATAGCCGAGCTGGCTCGCCCCGGCTACCTGAGCGTCGCGAGCATCACGGCTTTAATCGAGTGCAGGCGGTTCTCGGCCTCGTCGAAGACGCGGCTGCGCGGCCCCTCGAAGACCTCGTTCGAAACCTCGAGCTCGGCCAGGCCAAACTTCTGGAAGACCTCCTCGCCGATGGTAGTCTTGCGGTCGTGGAAGCTCGGGAGGCAGTGCATGAAGATGGCGTCAGGGGCGGCCTTGCCCATGAGCTCGGCGTTGACCTGGTACGGGGAGAGCAGGCGGATGCGCTCGCCCCAGAGGTCGGAGGACTCGCCCATCGAGACCCAGATGTCCGTGTAGATGACGCTCGCCCCGCGCGCGCCCTCGTCGACGTCCGCGGTCAGCGTGATTGTGGCGCCCGTCTCGGCGGCCACCCCGCGGCACGTCTCGACGAGCTCGGCATCCGGCATCTGCTCGGCCGGCCCGCACGCGCAGAAGTCAATGCCGAGCTTGGCGCAGACGACCATGAGCGAGTTGCCCACGTTGTTGCCGGCGTCGCCCATGAAGGTGACCTTGCGCCCGCGCATGCCGTCGCGCCCGAACTCCTCCTCCATGGTAAGGACGTCGGCAATCATCTGCGTGGGGTGGAACTCGGTGGTGAGGCCGTTCCACACCGGCACGCCGGCGTACTCGGCGAGCTCCTCGACGCGCTCCTGCCCGAAGCCACGGTACTCGATGCCGTCGAACATGCGACCGAGCACGCGCGCGGTGTCCGCGATGGACTCCTTCTTGCCGATCTGCGAGGCACTCGGGTCCAGGTAGACCGCGTGCATGCCGAGGTCGGCCGCGCCGACCTCGAAGGCGCAACGCGTGCGCGTGGAGGTCTTCTCGAAGATGAGGGCGACGTTCTTGCCCTCGAGGTAGCGATGCGGCTCGCGGGCGTGCTTCTTGGCCTTGAGCTCGGCAGAGAGGTCGATGAGGTAGCGAATCTCCTCGGGCGTGAAGTCGAGGAGCTTGAGGAAGCTTCGTCCGGTGAGGCTGACGGCCATGTTGTTCTCCCTTCTGGGGTGTTCATCAGGCCCTGATTGTACCGCAGGGCCGCGGGGGCGTCCCCGCGGGGCGACAGCGGGCGCTCTAAGTGCGACGTAGCCCCAAGTGCGACGTAGCCCCAGGGGCGCCGTGGGGGGCGACGAAGACGCCACCCCTAGAGGGCGTCTCTCCAGAGCGCCATGGACATGCAGTGCGGGCCGCCCCGGCCGCGCGAGAGCTCAGCCGAGGGGACCTCGAGAAGCTCTATTCCCGCGCGTGCCAGGATGTCGTTGGTGACGGCGTTTCGCTGGTAGACGAGTACGCGGCCGGGGCGAACGGCAAGCGTGTTGGACCCGTCGTTCCACTGCTCGCGCGCCGCGGCGATGGCGTCGTCCCCGCCGCACTTGATGAGCCTCACGCCGTCCAGGCCAAGCGCGCGGGCGAGGGCCACGTCAAGCGACTCGTCAAGCTCCCGGATGACCACCTCGCCCTCGTGGGCGCCGCGCGTGAGCTCGAAGACGTGAAGCGTCCCCAGGATGCCGGGGTGGACCGTGAAGGCGTCAACGTCAACCTGCGTGAACACGGTGTCGAGGTGCATGAACGAGCGCTTGTGCGGGATCGAGAAGGCCATCACGCGGCGAATGCCGGAATCAGGCAGCGTGCCCACGTCCTTCTCGCCGGCATGGGCCCCATCAACGCCTGAGCCACCCCAGAGCAGGTTGTGTGCGAGGACGTCGATAGCCGCGGCGGAGGTCCGCTCGGAGATTCCCACGCCCACGACGTCGGGGCCAAGCACCAGGATGTCGCCACCCTCGACGTGGTAGGGCAGGCCGGGCGTATACCAGAGCGGCGCGCCGCCGTACTCGGGGTGGTACCGCAGCACGAACTCGCCGAAGACGCTCTCGCGCCGGCGGGTGGTGGTGAGCATGCGGTTCACCGAGGCGCCCTTCCCGATGACGGAGAAGGTGTCTCGCGTGAAGTAGATGTTGGGGATGGGGTCTATGGCCAGCGGCGAGCTCGCGTTGGAGTCCGTGAGCATGAGGTCGGCGAGCGAGGACGCACGGTCGCGGACGGGCCCCAGCTCGTCAGCGCGCACGCCGGCGATGCAACGACGGACGAGCTCGCGGGCATCCCCTATTGAGCCCAGCAGCTCGCGGACGGCTTGCCGCGCGGCGCGCCCCGCGAGCCCGGACTCGTCGAGCCAGCGCTCGCAGAAGGCCTCACGCACTCCTGGCACGGCGTCGAGCGCCTCGGCGACGAGCTCGTCCAGGTAGAGGACCTCCACGCCCTCCTCGGCAAGCAGCCGGGCAAAGGCGTCATGCTCTCGCTGGGCCTCCTCCAGGAAGGGGATGTCGTCGAAGAGCAGCGGCCCAAGCGTGTCCGGGGACAGGTTGAGGAGCTCCGCCCCCGGACGATAGAGCATGACCTTGCGCAGGCGCCCGATCTCCGAGCGCACGTTGAGACCTTCGTACACGAGCCCTCCCCAGACGAGGCAATACCTTGCACAACCATAACGCACCCGGCCCGCCCGGCCGCTCGACCGGCTGCTATCATCATAAGAAGTCATATTCCGGCGTCCGAGCGACGCCGCGGCAGAGAGGGGCGGGGCTCTCATGAGCAAGGAAGACGTCGAGAGGGACGTGCACGTCGAGGACGGGGCCGACGCGTGGCTCAAGGACAAGGAGCGCTCAAGGCAGGTCAAGGCCTCGAAAAGCAACAAGGCGACGAAGGGGCGTGCCGTCAGGGGGGACAAGCCAGCGAAGGCAGAGAAGGACCGTGACGCCGGCGAGAAGGGCAGGCGCGCCAGGGACTTCTCCTACACCCAGAACCGTGAGATCAGCTGGCTGCGCTTCGACGACCGCATCCTCGACGAGGCATACGACCCGGCCGTGCCGATCTTCGAGCGCCTCAAGTTCTGCGAGATCGTGGAGTCCAACCTTGACGAGTGGTTCATGATCCGCGTGGGCGGCCTCTCCGACCTCGCGTCCCTCAAGAACCAGCCCAAGGACAACAAGTCCAACATGACCCCCGCCGAGCAGCTCGACGCCATCTTCGAGGCGCTGCCGCCCCTGATGGAGCGCCATGAGCGCGGCCTCTCCGAGGTCGAGTCGCTCCTGGCCGAGCACGGCCTCGTGCGCGTCTCCCCCTCCGACTACACCGAGGCCGACCTCGCGGCCGTGCAGCGTCACTTCGACCGCCGGCTCGCCCCGATCATCTCCCCGCTCATCGTCGACCCGCGCCACCCCTTCCCCAACCTGAGGAACGGCCGGCTCTTCGTGGCGTGCTCCCTCGACGGCGCCGACGAGGCAGGGCTTCTCGGCATCATCGAGGTCCCGGCCACCGAGCAGCGCGTGGTAGCCCTGCCCTCCGCGGGCAAGGCATGGCGCTACACGCTGCTCGAGGACGTGCTCCAGACCAGCCTTGACCAGTGCTTTGGCGACTACGTGCCCAAGCGCTCCGCGGTGCTGCGCGTGACGCGAAACGCCGACATAGACCCGGACGGCGAGGGAGTGGAGGAGGAGGAGGACTACCGCCAGCACATGAAGAAGGTCCTCAAGCTCCGCCAGCGCCTCCAGCCGGTGCGCCTGGAGATCAGGGGCAAGCTCGGCAAGGTGCTCGAGGGCCTCATCGCGGACGAGCTCTCCCTGGAGCCGCGCAGGATCTTCCGCCTCTCCCGCCCCATCGACCTCGGCTACGTCTACGGCCTGGAGTCCCACATCCCCGACCACGAGCACGCCGCCTGCGTGTTCCGACCCTTCGAGCCGCAGGTCAGCCCGATGGTGGACCTCTCTCGACCCATGCGCGGGCAGGTGGAGGACCACGACGTCCTGCTCACCTACCCCTACGAGTCCATGACGCCCCTCCTGCGCCTGGTGCGCGAGGCCTCCGGCGACGACGCGTGCATCTCCATCAAGATCACGCTCTACCGCGTGGCCAAGAGCTCCCACCTCTGCGAGAGCCTCATCAGCGCCGCGGAGGCCGGCAAGGACGTGACCGTGCTCATGGAGCTGCGCGCCCGCTTCGACGAGGCCAACAACATCGCCTGGGCGGAGCGCCTGGAGGACGCCGGCTGCACGGTAATCTACGGCTCGGAGGGCTTCAAGTGCCACTCCAAGATCTGTCAGATCACCTACCACGACCGCGACGGCATCAGCCGCATCACCTGCCTGGGCACCGGAAACTTCAACGAGAAGACCGCCAAGCTCTACTCTGACTTCATGCTGCTCACCGCTGACGAGGGCATAGGGTCCGACGGCAACACGTTCTTCCGCAACCTCTCGCTCGGCAACCTGCGCGGCACCTACCGCCACCTCGGCGTGGCGCCCGTGAGCCTGAAGCCGCTCGTCATGCGCGGCATCGAGCGCGAGATCGCCCGCGCCCGGGAGGGGGCGCCGGCGCGCGTCTTCATGAAGATGAACTCCCTCACCGACCGCGACGTCATCGACAAGATCTCCGAGGCCTGCGAGGCCGGCGTCCAGGTCGTGATGATCGTCCGAGGCATCTGCTGCATCAAGGCGGGAGTCCCGGGCAAGACCGACGGCCTCGTGGTGCGCCAGATAGCCGGCCGCTTCCTCGAGCACGCGCGCATCTATGCCTTCGGCGAGGAGATGGACACGATCTACCTCTCCAGCGCCGACATGATGACGAGAAACACTGAGCGCCGCGTGGAGATCGCCTTCCCGGTGCGCGACCAGGCGTGCTCCCAGATCGTCCGCCACTTCGTGGAGCTCCAGCTCTCCGACAACGTCAAGGCGCGCCAGCTCACCTCGGAGGGCACATGGGCCCGCGTGGACGTAGACCCCGGCGCCGCATGCGTGAACTGCCAGGAGGAGTTCCTGCTCGAGGCCTACCAGCGTGCCCACGCCGCCACCGATGAGCGCGCCCGCGCGGCCCGCGCGGAGAGGATCGAGCCCACCGAGGGCACGGTCCCCCAGCTCGCCTCGGTGAGGGAGGGGCAAGAGCCCGACGAGCGAGAGAGTGACGTTGCGGCCACCCAGACAGATGTTGCCGTGGAGCCCGAGACCGACGAAGCGCCTGCGAGCCACGCCGAGGCCCCTGCGGAGCCGGCCGTCGTCGAGACGGTCCCCGCAGACGAGGCCGCCGCTGCGCCCGAGACCGCGGAGTCGCCCTCCGAGGACGAGCCCGCCTGGTCTGCGCCCGCGCAGCCGGAAAGCGCCCAGACACCTGAGCCCGCCCGGCCGGCGAGCGCCGCGGCAGCCGAGCCGACCACGCCCAAGCGCGGTCGCGTCTCTCTCGCGCTCTCCCTCTTCGGGCAGGCCTTCAAGACGCTGTTCGTCGGAGGTGACAAGTGAGCCAGCAGCAAGAGCTCGAGCTGACAGTCGAGCGCATGTCCTACGGGCCCGACGCCATTGCGCACGACGCCGACGGGAAGACGGTCTTCGTCTCCGGTGCCGTGGCTGGCGACACGGTCCGTGCCCTCGTTGACCGCGAGGAGGACCGCTGGTCGCACGCAACCTCCGTGGAGGTGCTCACGCCCTCCTCGGACCGCGTGACGCCCGCGTGCCCCTACGCTTCAGTCTGCGGCGGCTGCCCGTGGGCGGCGCTCTCCTACGAGGCCCAGGCCGCGGCCAAGCGCGCTGGCGTCGTGGACGCGCTCGCCCGCGTGGGGCGGATGGGCGCGAGACGGGCGGAGGCCCTCGTGGCGCCGCTCGTCTCGCCGTCCGACCCGTGGGGCTATCGAAACAAGGTGGAGCTTGCTGTCACGCACGAGGGCGGTCGCATCTCCCTCGGCATGCACGGGCGTGGCGAGAAGGACGTGGTGAAGGTCAAGTCCTGCGCCCTGCTCGACAGGCGCCACGCCAAGGCCGTGAACGCCGTCGCCGGCGCGCTCGGCTACCTCGCGGGCAGCCACCACCTCGAGCTGGAGCGCGTGGGCATCCGCGTCTCCCTGCGCACGCGCGAGGTCGAGGTGGCTCTCTGGGACCGCCCTGGCGGCTTCCCACGCGCGCAGGCGGCAAAGGTGCTCGACAGCGCTCTCTCCCCCACCTCGGTGGTGCGCGTCATGCAGAAGGGCCCGGCCAAGGCACGCAAGATCGCCGGCGTGGAGCGCCTCTCCGGCGCGGGCTCCTGGGGCGAGCTGGTGGGCACCGAGCGCATGCGCGTCTCCGCCCCCTCCTTCTTCCAGGTGAACACCCGGGGCGCGGAGAAGCTCGTCGAGCTCGTGCTTGACGCCCTCCAGCCGACCGAGGACGAGGAGGCCATGGACCTCTACTGCGGCGCAGGGACCTTCACGCTGCCGCTCGCGCGGCGCGCGGGCTTCGTCTCCGCCGTGGAGTCCTACGGGCCGGCCGTGCGCGACCTGCGGCGCAACCTCGAGTCTGCCGGCCTCAACAACGTAGACCCCATCGGCGGCGACGCGGGCCGTGAGTTCCCGGACACCGACGCGGACGTCATCGTGGTGGACCCGCCGCGGGCCGGTCTCGCCGAGGACGTGGTGAGGCGGCTCTCCGAGCAGCCAGCGCGCGCGATTGCCTACGTGAGCTGCGACCCGGCCACGCTGGCACGCGACCTCGCCCGCTTCGAGGCCGCTGGCACCTTCGCGCCGAAACGCGTGACGCCCGTGGACCTCTTCCCGCAGACCTTCCACGTGGAGACCGTCACCCTCCTAGAGCGCTCCTAGCCATCAAGGGGAGCGCCGGGCCGACGAACACGTCGACAGGGCAGGCAGGCCGAACTGGACGTCGGGCGGCCGGGCGAACTCGCGCAAAGTCACGTTCTTCTCGCCGAAGCGTGACTTTGCGCGAGTTTGTATTTGTCGCCTCGCTCATAGTCACGCTTCTCTGGCCCAATTCGTGACTTCGGACGAGCTGGCAGCTGCCGTCCCATTCAAAGTCACGTTCTTCTCGCCTATTTTGGGCTCTTCGGTGGTTTCTGTGGGAGAGATTCCGGCATAGGCCCAGCTCAGCGGGCGAAAACAACGATCTGGA
>CALULO010000008.1 GCA_944321515.1 uncultured Atopobiaceae bacterium
AACGTCACCGGCAGGCCCACCTCCACGCAGAAGTCGAGCACCTCGTAGAGCTCGTCGGCGTTCTCCAGCACGAGCTGGGTCAGCGTGCCAAACGCGACCTTCTCGCCGTGGTAGTAGGCGTGGGTCTCCGGCATCGCGGTCATGCCGTTGTGGATGGCGTGCGCGCCGGCCAGGCCCGCCGACTCGAAGCCGAGGCCGGAGAGCAGCGTGTTGGCCTCGATGACCTTCTCCACGGACTCGGTGCAGGCGCCGGCCTCCAGCGCGAGCTTGGCCTTGAGGCCGTCGGACATGAGCGTCTCGTAGCAGAGGCGGGCGAGGGCCATCGCCGCGCTCGTGACGTGGCCGCCGGCGCAGGTAGTGGCGTCGGAGCGCATGCAGGCGCGGGCCTCGAAGTAGGTGGCCAGGGCGTCGCCCATGCCGGAGACCGTCAGGCGCACCGGAGACTTGGCAATGACGTCGGTGTCCATGAGGACGAGGTTGGGGTTCTGCTTGAAGAACTGGTACTCCTTGAACTGGCCGTCATCGGTGTAGATGACGGAGAGCGCTGAGCAGGGGGCGTCGGTCGCGGCGATCGTGGGGACGATCACCACCGGCGCGTCGACCGCGGAGGCGACGGCCTTGGCGGTGTCGAAGATCTTGCCGCCGCCGACGCCCACCACGACGTCGGTACCGGCGCCGCGGTAGACCTCGACGAGGCGGTCGATCTCGGCCTGGGAGCACTCGCCGTTGAAGTTGTCGTAGGTGAGCGCAACGCCGGCCGCCTCGAGGCTGCCGGAGATGACGTCCCCGGATCGGCGCAGGCCGCCGGCCGAGATGATGACGAGGGCGTGGGCGCCGTAGGCCTTGACGTACTCGCCGATCCTGGCGAGCTCGCCGGGGCCCTGGACGTACTTGGACGGGCTGATGAAGATGCGTGCCATGCGGTTTCCCCTCTCAACGTTTCTGCGGACGTGGAGATGGTACCCAATGCGCAGGCGGGCCGCGGCCCCGCGCGACCGGAGGCTTGGTGAAGGCCCGCGAGCGACGGGGCTGCGGCCCCGAACGGCGCGGCGGCCCCGGAGGGCTCCGGCACGGCGCGATGGCTCAACCGAGCTTCTCGACCATTTTCCTTGGGCCCGGCGCGCGCCGGAAGCTCAACCGAGCTCCTCGACCATTTTCTGAGGAAAAAACGCCAAATTCTGGTGCAAAACCTCGGCTGAGTCAGCGGAGCTCGAAGGGCGTGAGGCCAGACGCACGGGGCGAGAAGAACGTGGGGCCGGGAGGCGGGGCGAGAGGAACGCAGGCCCGGCGGCCCGGGCGCGAACCCGGCGCGCCGGCAGACAAGAACGCGGGGCCGCAGGCCCGCGCGGACATGAGAGTCACGCGCGAGCCCACGGCCCCGCGACACGGGCAAGATGCGACGCCCCGGAGCTACTTCTTCGCCACGAGAAGCGGGTCGCCAATCTTGACGAGCGGCCGGCCGCCGAGCAGCGTGCTCGACTCGCCCACGTGGTCGATCTGCGAGAAGGCGTCCGGGTTGGAGATGACGCAGGCGACGACCTCGTCGTAGCCGGCGAGCTTGATGGCGTCCACGCTGAAGGTCATGAGCGGCTGGCCGGCCTTGACCTCGTCGTTGGACTCGACGAGGCGCTTGAAGCCCTTGCCGCCCATGTTGACCGTGCCGATGCCAATATGGATGAGGACCTCCATGCCGTCGGGGGTGGCGATGGCGATGGAGTGGTTGGTCACCGTGGTGGCGCCGATGCGGCCGGTGACCGGCGCATACAGAACGCCCTCGCCCACGGGCAGGATGCCGTAGCCCTCGCCGAGCAGGCCCGCGGAGATCACCTCGTCGTTGACCTCCTTGAGCCTCACGAGCACGCCGGAGACGGGCGCGTAGACGGTGTCGGAGCGCGTAGCGAAAGAGGCCTCGGGCGGCACCATCGTGCCGTCGGGAGAGATGAACGCGCTCTTGATCTTATCGAAAAGTCCCATGTCACCCTCCTGGTCGCAGTTCCATCCGTCTATGGTACCTACGTTTCCGGAACGTTTCGTCTTGGCGGGAAGCGCTTTCGGCCAGCGGTGCATAGGGAGCGGAGACGGGAGGCCGGGCCGGGCGCGACAACGGGGCCGGGGGTCCCTCGCGCCGTCGCCCAGGACCCCCGGCCAGAGCGTGCCGCCTAGAGCCCGGCGGCGCGGCTCTCCGAGCGCACGACCATCGAGCGCGAGGTCAGGTACGTGACGAGGAAGTAGCCGCCGTAGAGCACCACCACGAAGCAGACCGTCCCCACGAGGGCCGTGCCGATCTGGAAGCCGGTCAGCAGCGCCACGATGTCGTTGATCACCGAGAGCGCCACGGCGGCGTGGGCCACGGCCACCACGAGCGGGAACAGGAAGTACACCCCCACCTGCGCAAGGAGCGCACGGCTGATGAGGCGCCGCTCGGCCCCGAGCTCGGCGAGCACCCGGTAGCGGCTCACGTTGTCGGCAGCCTCGGAGAGCTGCTGGAGCGCCAGCACCATCGCGCAGCTCACGAGGAGCATGAAGCCGATGTAGATGGCCAGGTAGGTCACCGCCACGGTGGTGCCGGACGACTGCTCGAGAAGCCCCTGCGCGGTGGTGAGGTTCCACACCGGCCACGCGTCGAGCGTGGACCCGCCGCCCATGACGTCGTCGTAGGCGTCCTCGACCGCGGCGACGGCGCGGGGCTCCACCTCGGCACGGTCCCCGTTGTACATGAGGTTCACGACGGTGCAGGTGGGAGAGGCGCCCGCGGGGAGCACGTCGTCCGCCACGACGAGCGCGCCCGAGACGGACCCGCCCGCCGGCATGTCCGAGAAGAGCATACTCACGATCGGGTCCTCGGCGAAGCGCAGCGTCCGCCCGCAGGCCTCGATCTCGGGGTTCTGCTCCGCCACGGCCTCCCAGAGCTCGTCCAGGGAGGAAAGGTCGTTCCAGAGCAGGCACTCGCCGTCCGCGAGCTCCACGCCCGGCTCCCCGGCCATCTCGCAGAGGGCGTTGTACTCGGAGACAGGGACGAGCGTGAGGGTCTGGGTGGTGTTGCCCTGGATCAGGGTCTGCATGGTCGCGTTGCCCGAGAAGTCCGTGTTGGCAAAGAGCTCCTCCACCGTGGTGTCCACGAGCGGGCTCCCGTCCGCGTCGTAAGCGTACTGGTTGACCTGCACCGCGTCGCGGAAGATCTCATCGTAGCCCGGGACGTCGGCGCGCAGGCGCGCGATGGCGTCGTAGCCGTCCGCGGCCGCCGGTCCCTCCTCGTGCTGCGAGGCGAGCCCCATGGGGTAGCTCACGAGCGACATGTCGTAGCGCGTCCCCGCGGCGAGGCTCTCGTTCATGCCCGTGGCCACCGAGAACCCCGTACACACGCCGCAGATGGCCACGAAGAGCATCGCGCAGACCAGCGAGATGGAGAGCCACGCCGTGTTGATGCGGCTGTTGAGCTGGCGCATCACGAACATGTTGAGGCCGGAGAGGTACAGGCGCGGGCTCGTCTGCACAAGGCGCAGCAGAAAGCCGGAGATGGAGAAAAAGAACAGCAGCGTCCCCACCGTGACGAGGCCCGTTGCCAGCGCGAAGTAGGGCCCCTCCTCCACCATGCCGTGCTCGATCAGCGTCTTGTACGCCACGCCGATGAGCGCCACGGACACGACGAAGAGCACCACGGAGAGCGGCAAGCTGCGCAGCTTGACCTTCTCGCTGACCCTGTCCGCGTTGATGAGGTCGATGAGCTTGTAGCGGCTCACGGTGGTGACGTTGAAGACGAGCGTCACGAGGAAGATCCCCGCGAAGCACGCCACCGTGTTCGCGCACGCCGTGAGCGAGAAGGCAAAGACGAAGCCCTTGATCGTGGCCTCGAAGAGGCGCGCCGTCACGTACATCATGACCTGCGAGAGCGCGATCCCCAGCACGAGGCCCACCGCCAGCGCGACCACGCCCACCGCGAGTGTCTCGACCACCACGATGGTCGAGACGTGCCGCACGTCCATGCCGAGCGTGAGGTAGATGCCGAACTCCCGCTTGCGGCGCCGGATGAGGAAGCGGTTTGCGTAGACCACGAGAAAGCCCAGGATGACGACTATGAACACGGACACGCCGCCGAGTATGTCCGAGAGCGCCTCGACCATGCGCCGCTCGTCCTCGGCCATCTGGATCACGGCCGCCTGGTCGGTGATGGAGCCGAAGGCGTAGAACACGCACACGCCGAAGGCAAGGGTCAAGAAGAAGATCGAGAAGTCGCGGAAGGACTTCCGGACGTTGCCGAGCGCGATCTTAGCGTACATCTGCGCCCTCCCCTCCAAGGAAGGAGACGACGTCCATGATCTCGTCGAAGAAGGCCTTGCGCGTCTTGGAGCCGCGGACGATCTCGTTGAAGATGCGGCCGTCCTTGAGGAAGAGGGCGCGGCGAGAGTAGCTTGCGGCAAACGAGTCGTGCGTGACCATGATGATCGTGGCCCCGTCGGCGTTCAGCGCCTCGAGGCTCTCCAGGAGGCGGCGAGAGTTCTTGGAGTCGAGCGCGCCGGTGGGCTCGTCTGCCAGCACCAGCGACGGGTTGGTCACGATGGCGCGGGCCGCGGCCACGCGCTGCTTCTGGCCGCCGGACATCTGGTGGGGGAACTTGTCCAGCACGTCGGCCACGCCGAGGCGCGCGGCGACCTGCTCCACGCGGGCGGGCACCTCGCGGGCCGGGGCGTGGTTGATGGTGAGCGCCAGGGCGATGTTCTCCCGCGCGGTGAGCGTGTCGAGCAGGTTGGAGTCCTGGAAGACGAAGCCGAGCCGCTCGCGGCGGAAGCGCGAGAGCTGGCCCGAGCGCAGCGACGTGATGTCCTGCCCGTCCACGAGGATGTGGCCGGAGGTGGGCCGGTCGATCGTGGAGATGCAGTTGAGCAGCGTGGTCTTGCCCGAGCCCGACGGCCCCATGATGGCGATGTACTCGCCCGGGGCGACGTCAAAGGAGACGTCGTCGAGCGCGCGGGTGACGTTGGTGCGGCTGCCGTAGAGCTTGTCGACGCCCTGACAGGAGAGCACCGGGCGCGCGGAGGCCGCGGCGGCGTCGGGACGAACGTGGGAAGGTGCCATGAGGGCTCCTCTCGTCTGTGGGATGCGTACGAGGCCATAGTCCTTCTCGCCGCCTCGGGACGCCATCGCGCCGGCTTACCGGCGGCTTAAGCTTTCGTAAGGTTGGCCGCGACGCGCCCGTCAGCCCCGGCGGGCGAGAAGAACCCTAGGCCCGCTCGACCATGTCCGGGAAGGCGAGGAAGACCGACGTGCCGACGCCCTCCTCAGACTCCAGCCAGACCTCCACGCCCATCTTCCGGCAGAGCTCGCGCACCAGGTAGAGCCCGATGCCGGTGGAGCGAGCGAAGCGGCGGCCGTTCTCGCCGGTGAAGCCCTTGTCGAAGACGCGGCCCACGTCCGCGGCCGGGACGCCGATGCCGTCGTCGTGGATCTCCAGCTGCGTGGACCAGGCGTCGAGGCCGGTCTCGCGGCGCGTGGCCGCTATCCGCACGTGGCCCTGCTCCCCGTCCGCGCGACGGTACTTCGCAGCGTTGACGAGCACCTGGCCGACCACGAAGGAGAGCCACTTGGGATCGGCGTGGACGCACGCGTCCAGCCCCTCAAGCTCGGGCGTCACCCGCGCGTCGATGAGGGCGCGGGCCTTGTGGCGCAGGGCGTCGCGGACCACGTCGTCGAGCACGACCTCGCGGATCTGGAAGTCGCGGTCGAGCGAGGTGGAACGGGAGTAGTAGAGCGCCTGCTCCACGTAGCCCTCCACGGCGTCGACCTCGGCGTCGATGGCGTCCACGGCTGGCGACGGGTTGTTCTTGGCGATGAGGCGCGCCGCCGCGATGGGCGTCTTGATCTCGTGGACCCAGGTCTCCACGTACTCGCGGTACTCGCGCTCGCGGCGGCGGGCGTCGGCGATGCGGTCGCGCATGGACCTGGACTCGCGGTCGAGCGCGTCAAAGAAGAGCCCGGCCTCCAGCAGCCTCGGGCGCTCCACGAGCTCGGTGGCCAGGTAGGACTGCCCGCCGAGGGCGTCGATCGTCTCGGAGAGCTGCCGGTAGAAGCCGCGGCGGTGCAGCCAGTCCAGCACCAGGGCGAACGCCGCCGTCAGGGCCAGGACCGCACAGACAAAGGTCACGACCGAGGCCTCGACGCCGTAGACGCTCATGGCCAGTGCCACGAACGCCAGCGCGAGCGCCCGCACGGCCAGCGGGGCCACGCGGTCAGAGAGATACGCCAGGAAGCTCACGTTCTTCTCGCCCTCCCTCGGGTCGTTTGGCGCGGGCGGGCCCGCGCGGGGTCGCCCCGTGACGGCGGGGCGCGTCGAGCTGGCCCGCGGCGGCCCACGGTGGCGTGGCGTCACACGGGCCACGGGGGCATGGCGGCCCTCAGGGGCCCGGGGCCGTGCAACGGAGTCCGGAGCCGCTACTCCACCAGGTAGCCCATGCCGCGCTTGGTGCGCACGAAGTCCTCCACGCCGACCTTTGCGAGCGTGGCGCGCAGGTGGCTGACGTTGACCGTGAGCGTGTTGTCGTCCACGAACTCGTCGGAGGCCCAGAGCTCCTCCTGGATGCGCTGGCGGCTCACCACCGCGCCCGCGTTGCGCATGAGCAGCGCGAGGATCTTGAGCTCGTTCTTGGTGAGCTCCGCGGTCTGGCCGCCCACCGTGACGCGGCAGCGGGCCGTGTCCAGCGTGACGCCGCCGTGGCTGATCTCGGCCGCTGCGGCGCCCTCCCCGTAGCTGCGCTTGAGCACGGACGCCACGTGGGCCAGGAGCACCTGGTCGTTGTAGGGCTTGGGCACGAAGTCGTCCGCGCCGAGCGAGAGCGTGAGCAGCTCGTCCATGTCGTTGTCGCGCGAGGTGACCACGATGATGGGCACGGGGCTCCTGCGGCGGACCTCGCGGCAGACGTACTGGCCGTCGACGCCCGGCAGGTTGAGGTCAAGCAGGACGAGGTCGGGCGCGGCCTCCAGAACCTGCGCGGCCACGTCGTCGAAGCTCGTGAGCGCGAGGGCCTCGTAGCCGTTGCGCGTGAGCAGGACGCAGAGCTCTTCCCTGATGTGGGCGTCGTCCTCAACCACGAGGAGCCGTCTCATATGCGTTGCCTCCCTCTTGCGCTGGTCGCGGGCCCGTCGGGCCGCGTGTCGGTGAGCAGCAGGCCCGGCCGCCTTGACTGGTCAGGGTAGCACACGCGTGCGACGCGGGGGTGCGGGGGGCTCGCCGCACGGGCCGGGCCCAGACGGCGTTCCCGGCTAACAAACCTTGGTTTTTCTCGCCAGAAAACCAAGGTTATGAGAACAACCTTGGTTTTTAGCTACAATAAACCAAGGTTGTCGAGAGGAACGGTGCACATGGGCGTCTATGAGACCGCTTACTGGCTGTCCGATACGTGGGGCATGAGCAGGCGAGAGGCCCGAAGCGGGGCGTATCACCCCTACCGCCCCGACCTCATCTCAGCGCGAGAGTTCACCCTCTCCCCGCAGGCGATCTCGGCAGTGTCACGTGCGGAGTCCGCCGTCCGGCGGCTTAACGAGTCAACGACGCACCTCACCAACACGGAGCCCTTGGCTCGCCTCATCCTGCGCTCGGAGGCCCTTGCCTCATCGAGAATCGAGGGGCTTGAGATGCCCGCCGGAAGGCTTCTTGAATACGAGGCGCTTGACGAGCTGGGCGTCTCGCATCGACTTGACGGCACGGAGGCAGCGGTCATCGGCAACATTCGCGCAATGAGCGAGAGCGTCGAGCGACTCTCGAAGTTGGCGCGCGTCAGCGTGGAGGACCTGTGCGAGATAAACCGTCGCCTGCTCGAGAACACCGACATGGCCGAGTACGCGGGAAGGCTCCGCTCTGAACAGAACTGGATCGGGGGAAACAGGGTCAACCCGCTCGATGCCGCCTATGTCCCGCCAAGGCCCGAGCTGGTACCCGAGCTCATGGCCGATCTTACCGCGTTCTGCACCCACTCCGAGCTGCCCCCGCTTGCCGTGGCGGCCATCGCTCACGCGCAGCTTGAGACCATCCACCCCTTCCCAGACGGCAACGGGCGCACGGGACGCACCCTCGTTCACGTACTGCTTCGTCAAAGAGGGCTTGCGCCGCACGTCATCCCGCCCGTCTCGCTTGTCCTGGCTACGGACCGCAGGCGCTACACCGCAAACCTCGCCGCGTTCAGGACCGACGACGAGAGCGCGGCCGGACAGTCCCTCGACGCGGCAATCAGCGACTGGATGGTGTACTTCTCGGGGGCCTGCCTTGTGGCCTGCGAGCGAGCGGAGGCCTTTGAGCAGGTTATTTGCTCTATCCAGGACAGGTGGCGAGAGACTTTGCAGCCGCGTGCCAACTCCGCGGCAAGCCTGCTCATCGACGCGCTCCCAAGCACGCCGGTGGTAAGCGTTGAGTCCGCAGCCCGGCTTACGGGGCGCAGCCGCGAAGCCGCGCGGCAGGCGGTCAACGCCCTTGCGGCTGCAGGCATTCTCCATCAGAGCGCCAAGAACCGAAAGAGCAACATCTACGCGGCGCGCGACATCCTCGACGCGTTTACCTCCTACGAGCGCGCGCTCGCGGCCCCAGGGGGTAACACGGCCGTAGAGCAGCCCGTGCGCCCCGTGCCCCAGCGCATCCCGCGGAAGAGGCGCTAACGCCGGCGAGAAGAGCCGGGGCCGGCCCGCACGCCCGGCCCGGCCGTGCGGCCCGTCTGCAGGCCCCGGGTTCTTCTCGCCACGTGCGTCAGTGGGTCGTTACCGCTCGCCGGAACGCGGCGGGACCGCCGTGGCCGCGCGCCTATCATGAGAAAGCTACACGCCTTGAAGAGCAGAGACTCGAGGCAGGAAGGCCGCCCATGACCATCGTCGACATGCTGCGCGAGAACGCCCGCCGCTACCCGTCCGAGGTGGCGCTCGTTGAGGTCAACCCCGAGCGCCGCGAGAACCGCCACATCACCTGGCGCGACTACGAACTTGTCGAGACCACCGACGAGGAGCCGTTCCGCCGCGAGATGACGTGGCAGGTCTTTGACGAGAAGGCCAACCGCTTTGCCAACCTGCTGCTCTCCCGCGGCATCCGGCGGGACGACAAGGTGGCCATCCTGCTCTACAACTGCATCGAGTGGCTGCCCCTCTACTTCGGCGCCCTCAAGAGCGGCGCCACGGTGGTGCCGCTGAACTTCCGCTACTCCGCCGACGAGATCGAGTACTGCGTCGAGAAGGCGGACGTGGACATCCTCGTCTTCGGCCCGGAGTTCATCGGGCGCGTGGAGGAGATCATCGACCGCATCCAGCCCGGGAGGCTCGTCTTCTTCGTGGGCGACGACTGCCCCACCTGGGCGGAGTCCTACCGCGAGCTCGCGAGCCTGTGCTCCTCGGCGGACCCGAACGTCCCGCTCTCCGAGGACGACGACGCAGCCATCTACTTCTCAAGCGGCACCACGGGCTTCCCCAAGGCGATCCTGCACCGCCACCGGAGCCTCACCCAGGCCGCCCAGATGGAGCAGGTCCACCACCGCCAGACCCACGACGACGTCTTCCTCTGCATCCCGCCGCTCTACCACACCGGCGCCTGCATGCACTGGCTCGGCAGCCTCATCACGGGCAGCCGCGGGGTGTTGCTGCGGGGGGTCTCCCCCAAGACGGTGCTGGAGACGGTCTCCACCGAGCGCTGCACCATCGTGTGGCTGCTCGTGCCGTGGGCGCAGGACATCCTCGTAGCGATCGAGGACGGCTCGGTCCGCCTCAAGGACTACCACCTGGACCAGTGGCGCCTCATGCACATCGGCGCGCAGCCCGTGCCGGCGAGCCTCATCCGCCGCTGGCGCGAGGTCTTCCCCAACCACGCCTACGACACCAACTACGGCCTCTCGGAGTCCATGGGCCCCGGATGCGTGCACCTTGGGATGGAGAACGTCGACCACGT
The DNA here is from genome assembly GCA_944321515.1 of uncultured Atopobiaceae bacterium. Classification (GTDB taxonomy): domain Bacteria; phylum Actinomycetota; class Coriobacteriia; order Coriobacteriales; family Atopobiaceae; genus Thermophilibacter. Next base: position 9,911 of record CALULO010000008.1, read on the forward strand.
GGGCGCCATCGGCGTCCCCGGGTACCGCTGGGAGTGCCGCGTGGTCTCGGAGGACGGCAGGGACGTGGAGGACGGCGAGGTCGGCGAGCTCTGCGTGCGCGGGCCCGGCCTCATGGAGTGCTACTACAAGGACCCCGAGGCCACCGCGGAGACGCTCGTGGACGGGTGGCTGCACACCGGGGACATGGCGCGCCGGGACGAGGACGGCTTCCTCTGGCTCGTCGACCGCAAGAAGGACGTCATCATCACCGGCGGCGAGAACCTCTACCCGGTGCAGATCGAGGACTACCTGATGGGGCACCCCGCCATCAAGGACGTGGCCGTGATCGGCCTCCCCGACGAGCGCCTCGGGGAGATCGCCTGCGCGGTGGTCCAGCCCAAGGAGGACGCCAAGCTCACCGAGGAGGACGTGGCGCGGTTCTGCAAGGGGCTGCCGCGCTACAAGCGCCCTCGCAAGATAATCTTCGCGCCCGTGCCGAGAAACCCCACGGGCAAGATCGAGAAGCCGGCGCTGCGCGCAAAGTACGGGGCAGAGGGCCTCGTGGCGCGCGAGTCGGAACAGTAGCCCCACCCACCCCGCCCGAACCGTCACGCTGGAGAGGAGCAACATGGACAAGCACCTCATGTCCGGAAACGAGGCCATAGCCCAGGGAGCCTGGGAGGTCGGCTGCGCCGTGGGCGTAGGCTACCCCGGCACGCCCTCCACGGAGACCCTCGAGGCCCTCGTTCGCAAGGAGGACGTCTACTGCGAGTGGGCCCCCAACGAGAAGGTCGCCCTCGAGGTAGGCCTCGGCGCCGCCATCGGCGGGGCCCGGTCGCTCGTCACGATGAAGCACGTGGGCGTCAACGTCGCGGCCGACCCGCTGATGAGCGCCTGCAACACGGGGGTGAACGCCGGCCTCGTCCTTCTCGCCGCCGACGACCCGTCCTGCTACTCGTCCCAGAACGAGCAGGACTCCCGCTTCTACGCCGCCTTCGCCCGGATCCCGTGCCTCTCGGCCGCGGACTCCGCCGAGTGCTACGAGATGACGCGCGCAGCCTTCGAGCTCTCCGAGCGCTTCGACACGCCGGTCATGCTCCACGAGACCATGCGCATCGCGCACACCCGCACGCTCGTGACGCCCGCCGGCGAGCGCGAGGACGTGGGGCCGCGCCCCTACGAGGACAACATCGGCAAGTACGTCATGATGCCCGCCAACGCCGTGCGCCGCCGCGCCGCGGTGGACGAGCGCACCGCCGAGCTCGAGGCGTTTGCCGAGACCTGCCCCTTCAACCGCGTGGAGCGCAGGGGCGAGAAGGTCGGCGTCATCTGCTCCGGCGCCGTCTACCAGCACGTCCGCGAGGCGCTGCCGGACGCGAGCACCTTCAAGCTGGGCCTCGTCTGGCCGCTGCCCGCCAAGGCGCTGGCCGAGTTCGCCGGCTCCGTGGAGCGCTGCTACGTCGTCGAGGAGGCGAGCGACTACCTGAGCCTGCACGTCCGCGCCCTCGGCGTCGCGCTGGACGTGCCGCCCGCCGGGGCGCTGCCGCCCGCCGGCGAGCTCAACCCCGCCAAGATCCGCGCCGCCTTCGGGCTGGACGCCCCGGCGCACCTCCCCGCCGCCACCGACCTGCCGCCGCGCCCGCCGGCGTTCTGCCCGGGCTGCCCGCACCGCCTGGTCTTCTGCGAGCTGCGCCGCATCAAGGCCATCGTCACCGGTGACATCGGCTGCTACACGCTCGGCGCGGTCGCACCCTACGGCGCGTGCCACACGGTCATCGACATGGGCGCCTCCCTCTCGATGGCGCACGGCATGGAGCTCGCGGGCACGCCCGAGCGCACGGGGCGCCCCGTCGTCGGCGTGATCGGGGACTCCACCTTCGCCCACTCCGGCATCACGAGCCTGCTCGGCACCGTCTACAACGGCGGCACGGGCACCCTCTGCATCCTCGACAACCGCACCACGGCCATGACCGGCACGCAGGGCAACCCCGTGAACGGCGTCACCCTCACGGACTCCGGCCACGGCGTGGGCCCGCTCGACGCCCCCACCGGCAAGGCGCTCGACCTGCCCGCCCTGATCCGCGCGATGGGCGTGGAGGACGTCGTGGAGGTCGACGCGCAGGACCTGCAGGCCATCCGCTCCGCGCTCAAGGCCGCCGTGGCGGCCGCGGACCGGCTCTCCGTCATCGTGTTCAAGGCCCCCTGCCGACTGGTGGACCGCAGCCGCGGCAAGATGCCCACCATCCGCAACTGCCGCGCGTGCGGCCAGTGCCTCAAGATCGGCTGCCCGGCGCTCGGGCGCGCCAAGGACGGCACCGCCGCCATCGACCCCACCCAGTGCATCGGGTGCGACCAGTGCGTCCAGTCCTGCCCGTTCCACTGCATCACGAAGGAGTAGCGCCATGACCAGCGAGAAGAACGCGGCCGTCGAGGCCGCCACCAAGGCGGGCGGCGCCGAGGGCGCCTCCGGGGCCGCCGGCTCCGCCGCCATCGACGGCACCAAGACCATCCTGCTGGTGGGCGTGGGCGGCCAGGGCACGATCCTTGCCGGCAAGCTCCTCGCCGAGGTGGCCGCCGAGGCCGGGCTTGACGTCAAGGTGTCCGAGATCCACGGCATGAGTCAGCGCGGCGGCTCGGTGAGCACGGTCATCCGAGTGGGAGAGCACGTCTCCACGATGGTCTGCGACGAGGGCCAGGCCGACGTGATCGTGGCCTTCGAGGCCGTTGAGGCCCTGCGCGCGCAGCACTACCTGGCCGAGGGCGGCCGCATGTTCGTCAACGACGAGCAGATCACCCCCGTCTCGGTCAACATCGGCAACGCCAAGATGCCCGAGCGCGTGGGCGCTCGCCTGTCCGAGATGGGGGCCCACCTGCTTGACGCCGGCGTGATCGCGCGCGGGCTCGGCTCGCCGAAGTCCACCAACGTGGTGCTCGTGGGGGCGCTCTCCACGGCGCTCCCCTTTGACGTGGAGCTCTGGCGCGAGGCGGTCCGGCGCTGCGTGCCCGCCAAGACGGTGGAGGCCAACCTCGCCGCCTTCGACGCCGGTCGCGACGCCGCCCTGCGCGGCGAGGCCCGCTAGCAGCTGAGGGGCGCCTCAAGCCACAAGGTGGCCCGCCGTCGCGCAGAGTCGCGACGGCGGGCCTTTTTCGTCCTGGAATACGGCACAGGCCTCGACCGGGGCCTCCCGGCAGGGGCGCGGTACCAATCAGGCCGGAGGTCCTTCTCGCCCCGCAGGCCCTTCTTGCCGTCGGCGTCGGCGACGGCCCCTCTAGCCGCTAGTCCTCCGCGCGGACGCCGAGCTCCTCGCAGAGGATGCGCGCGGTCAGGCCGGCGGAGAGCTCGCAGAAGCTCCTGCACTGCGCCACGCGCTCGGGGCTGCCCCACTCCATGTTGCGCGTGAGGACGCGGCAACAGGTCACGTGCTTGCCGGTGCCGTCGCGGAAGGCGTCGTGCAGCTTGGCGACGAGCGGGCGGGCGCGCACCTTGTCCGCGGTCATGAAGCCGATGAAGGTCACGCCGCCGTTGAGCGCGCCGCACACGCAGCCTGAGCCGCCGATGCCCCGGCCCATGCCCGCCGCCGCGGCCACCGCGACCTCGCGCGGGAAGTCCGGCCGGAAGGCGTCCCAGAGCGCCGCGATGACCGACTCACCGCAGTTCATGTGCTCCGCGCCCGTCCGTGCGTTGAACTCCCCCGCCGCGGCGGAGACCTCCGATATGCTCACGCTTTCGTTCATGCCTCTCCCCTCTCGACTGTCGCCCCGTAATCATACGGTATCGGGGGCCGACGCCGCCCCGGCGCGCCCCACGTCACCACGCGGACGCGCCGGGGCGCTGCCACGAGCCCGGGCGCCGCGCCCGCCACTGTCCCGGACGAGCGCCAAAACCGCGCCCGGGGTCGGGTGCCCAAAGCGCTACGCTAGGGCAGAACCACGACACGTCACGGAGGACCCATGAAGCTCTTTGCCTTTGCCCTACGCCCCTACGACGAGCTCGGCTACCTCGATGCGCTCAGCCGAGAGCTCGGCTTTGACTACGACTGGACGGCCGACTACCCCACGCCGGAGAACGCCCGGCTCGCAGCCGGGGCCGACGCCGTCTCAATCATCACCAACCCGATGACGCCGGAGCTCCTCTCCGCCTACCACGACCTCGGCGTGCGCGGGCTGGCCACCCGCTCGATCGGCTACGACCACATCGACCTCGCCGCCGCGCGCAGGCTCGGCATCCGCGTGGCACACGCCGCCTACCCTCCCGAGGGCGTGGCGAACTACGCGATCATGCTCATGATGATGGCGCTGCGCAAGGTCAAGCTCATCGACCGCCTGGCCGAGGCGCAGGACTTCAGCCTCGCCGGCAAGATCGGCCGCGACCTCTCAAGCTGCACGGTGGGCGTCGTGGGGACCGGCAAGATCGGGGCCACCGTGGTGCGCCACCTCCAGGGCTTCGGCTGCCGCGTCGTCGCGCACGACCCGTTCCCGCGCGCGGACCTCGTCGACCAGGGCCTCGTCACCTACGTCGGCCTGGACGAGCTGCTCGCCGAGTCGGACGCGGTCACGCTCCACGCCCCGGGCCTCCCGGAGAACCGCCACATGATAGGGGCCGACGAGCTCGCCCTCATGAAGCCCGGCGCCGTGCTCGTGAACGCGGCGCGCGGGATGCTCGTGGACACCGCGGCCCTGGTGGACGCGCTGGAGTCCGGGCACCTCGGCGGGGCGGCGATCGACACCATCGAGCACGAGTCTAATCTCTACTACCTCGACCACAGCCGCGACGTCCTGCCCAACCGCGACCGGGCGGTCCTCTCGGCGCTGCCGAACGTCATCGTCTCCCCGCACATGGCCTTCTACACGGCCGAGGACGTCGAGAACATGGTCCGCAGCTCCACGAGCGCCCTTCTCGCCTTCTCCCGCGGGGAGGACACGCCCTTCGAGGTCCGCTAGAGACGTCCGCCGCCGTCGGATGAGGACCGACGGCGGCGGCGTTGGAGGAGTCAGACCTGAGGCGACGGGCGGGCTACTCCGCGTCCTCCTCGGCGGGGGCGTCGTCACGGCGCGGCTTGTGGCTGCGCTGCTCGACCTCCTCGGGCGTGAGGACGTCCTCGATGCGCAGGTTGACGCCCGCCACCTCGAGGCCCGTCATGCCGCTCACCTGCTTGACCACGGCGCGCTTGACGTCCTCGAAGACCTGGGGCGCGTACGCGCCGTACTCGATGAGCACGGAGATGTTCACGCGAACCGCGCTCTCCGGCGTCACCTCGACGGTCACGCCCTTGGTGGAGTCGCTCGCGCCGAAGGCGTCCTGCACGCGGTTGAACCAGCTGCCCTTCATGCCCACCACGCCGGGGACGTCGTGCATGGCGATGGCCACGATCTTCTCGATGACGCCGTTGGAGAAGGTCAGCGAGTCCTCGGAGTCCACGTCCTCGTCGTCGGTGAGGGCCTCGATGTCCTGGCCGGCCTCGCCGGCCTCGGCCTCGGGGGCCGCCTTCTGGGCGACGGCGAGCTCGCCCGCGGACGGGGCCTCGGCGGCGGTGGTCTTGGCGGTCTCGGTGTCAGTCTTGCTCATGTCCGCTCCTCGATGTCAGGGCGCCGCAGCGCCGCAGGTGCTACTGGTTGCCGCGCGAGAAGAGCCGACGCAGCGCGTTGATGATCTTGGGGTCGCCGTCCACGAGCTGGCCCACGGCCACGCCCGCCAGGACGAGCACCGCGATCACGAAGGCGTACCACGGCCCTATGGCTATGAGCACGAGCGCGGCGACAAGCCCCACCACGCCACCCCAGAAGGCGTTCTCGTTGCCGGGGAAGGTGGCGCCCACCCACGAGCGCACGCGGCTGCCGGCGCCGCGCAGGGCAGCACCCGCGTCGGCGTCGGCCTTGGGCGTGGCACCCGCCTTGGGGGCGGTGGCGTCGGCCTGGGCGCCCGGTGCCTTCTCGCCCTGCTCGACCTCGACCTTGGGCTTGCGGTCCTTCTCGTCTGCCATCCTCACGCCTCCCTCTCAGCGTCGCGCGCGGGGCCCATCGAGACCGTGATCTCGCTCGTGGCGTCAGGCGCCGGTGCGCCCTCCGCGGGCGTGCCCTCGCTGTGCGCGAGGTCGGCCCCGTCGTCCTGGGTCGCCGTCAGCGTCACGGACTCCGGCTCCACGAACTCCAGGCTCACGTCCTCGACCTTGTCCCCGCACACGGCAGCCAGGCCGTCCACGAGCTCGGCGTGGAGCTCGGCGCCCTTGGCCACCACGTCCACGGTCTCGTGCGGGAGCACCCTGACGTGCACGCGCACGTGCCCGCGGGCCTTGGCGTCCACCCTCACGCGCGCCGCGGCGCAGGTGCCGTCCGCCTCCACGATGTGGGAGGCCTGCGCGGCGATGGCGTCGCGCGTGACGGAGATCACTCCCCCGTCCACCGTAGCGACCTCCACCGTGCGGACCGTGCGGCGCGCGAAGAGCGCGCGGCAGAGCAGCACCAACAGGCCGAACGCGCTCACGGCCAGGCACGCCAGGAGCGCGAGCGCGTAGGCCTCGACGTTGAGCAGCGCGGAGGCCGTGAGCGTCCACGGGCCGTACCACGTGAGCGCGAGCATCGCCAGCGCGCCGGCGTCCGCCAGCACGAAGACGACCATGCACAGGCGCTTGATCCCACTCATGCGAATCTCCAATCGAGCGTGGTGCCCTCTCGTGCGTTCGTCACGCCCCTAGGATACCCCTTGGCCCGGACGGCTGCCCCCTGGGCGGCGAGAAGGACCGGGAATGGCCAGACGTGCGAAGACGGTCCCGAGCACCGCCGAGCTCACCGAGGCGAGCAGGATCGCGCACTTGGCCGCCACCGCGTTGGCCGGGTCCGAGAAGCCAAGACCCGTGATGAGGATGGACATGGTGAAGCCCACCCCTCCCATGAGGCCGACCGTGACCACCTGGGCCCAGTCCATGCCGCGCGGCAGGCGCGCAAACCCCAGGCGCACGAGCAGCCAGGTCACGAGGATGATGCCGATCGGCTTGCCGAGGACGGCGCCCAGGTAGACGCCGTGGGCGACCGGGCTCGTGAGGATGGCGCCGAAGTTCTCGCCCACGAGGTGGAGCTCCGCGTTGACGAACGCGAAGATCGGCAGCACGAGGAAGTTCACGAAGACGGACACGTAGCGCTCCATGCGCTCGAGCGGCGGGGTGACGTGGTGCATCACGCGCTCGACGCGCCAGGCGCCCTCGGTGAAGTCGTGCTGGCCGAGAACGTGGTGGGCATCGTCGTAGGTGTCGTCGAGGTCGTGGGCGCGACGGGAGAGCCAGCCCCCGAGCTCGGAGAGGCGCACGTCGGAGCGGCTCGGCAGCGCGAAGGCCAGGATGACGCCGGCCAGCGTGGCGTGGATGCCGGACTTGTAGAGGCACGCCCAGAGCACGAGGCCAACCACCACGTAGGGCGCCACGGAGTAGACGCGGGAGCGGTTGAGCGCCAGGAGCACGAGCGTGCACACGAGCGCCGCCGCGCACCACGCGGGGTCAGGGGCCTGGCCGTAGAAGAGCGCGATCACCACGATGGCCAGTATGTCGTCCGCGATGGCGAGCGTCTGGAAGAAGACCTTGGTCTCCGGCGAGACGCGGCGGCCCAGGAGCGAGACCACGCCCAGGGCGAAGGCGATGTCCGTGGCGATGGGCACCGCCCACCCGCGGGGCGCGCCGGCGTCCCCCGCGGCAAGGTTGAAGGCCAGGTAGATGAGGGCGGGCGCGCAGACCCCGCCCACCGCCGCGAGCATGGGGAGGGCGGCCTGACGCGGGCGCCGGAGCTGGCCGACGGTGGTCTCGTACTTGAGCTCGATGCCCACGAGCAGGAAGAACACGGCCATGAGGAAGTCGTTCACGAAGGCCTCCACGGAGAGCGAGACCGTGAGCGGCCCGGCGCCCACCACGAGCGGCTGGGCAAGCAGCCACTCGATGCCCTCGAAGACCGGCGTGTTTGCCACCACGAGGGCCAGAAGCGCCGCGCCCACCATCACCGCGGCGGCCACGGTTCCGTTTGAGGTCACGTGGGAGAGCGCGCTGCGGCGCTCCAGGCGGCGCACGACGGCGGGCTCGCCGAAGATGCTGGCGGGGGTGCCGGGAGCGTTGGCCCCCGCGCGGTCGTCGGGAGCCGCAGGGCCGCCGGGCGCCGCGGGGTTTCCGGTCACCGCGGGGTCGCCAGGCACCACGGGGTCGCCGGCCTTCGCGAGGTCATCGGTCATCACGGGGCCGCCATCCGTCGTGCGGCGAGTGTTCTTCTCAGACATGCCGTTACCTCCCGTCCACGGAGAGCAGGAGCGTCTGCTCCACGAACACCTTTGCCGCAAGCGCGTCCATCGCGGCTTCGAGCAGGCGCGCGAGGTCCGGGGCAGCCGGGGCGCCAGAGGCGTCGACGAGCTCGAGGGCCTGCGTCGCGCCCGAGCCCGCCACGTCTGCGCCAGCGGGCCCGGCGTTCTTCTCGCCCTCCCCGTCTGCCGCGCAGCGGGCCGCGAGCGCAACCTCGAAGGCGGCGCAGGAGCGGTCGTAGAGAGCCTCGAGGTCGAGCCCCGAGTCCCAGATCTGCGCGGCGAGCTGGGAGACCTGCGCGATGGAGAAGACGCGCTTGAGCGCGCAGACAAAGACGAGCGAGGCCACGTGGCGGCGGGTGTAGCGCTTCTTGCGCGGCGGCGGGATCACGCCCTGCTTGACGTAGTTGTTGACCATCGAGCCGGTGACGATGGTCTCGCCGGGGACGCACATGAACTCGAGCTCCTGGGAGACGAGGGTCAGCAGCTGGTCCAGGTAGAGCTCGATGCGCGGCATCTCACGGATGCGGGAGATGTGCACCGCGACAAGACGGGCGGCGAGCTCGGCTCGTGCCTCGTCGGTGACGGGACGGGCCTGGGGGGTACGGTTCTTCTCGGCCATGTTCCTCCTGTGAAGCGAGGACGCGCCCAGAGTCGGTCGGCCACGTCCCGACCGCCCGCGGGCCCTCCCCGATGCCGAATATCGAAATCCACGTTATCTAGTATTCAAGACTACGTTAAACGACTATAGTCGACCTGACATTATACCGGCCGGGACACGGCGCGTCATGCTCGCCGCCCCCGCCCGCCCGCAGGAGGGACCCATGAACGAGCAGCGAATCGCCGTCATCACCGACACCGGAACGGACACCCCCGAGGACTTCGCCGCAGCCCATGATGTGCGCGTGGTACCGCTGCGCATCAACTACTCCGACGGCTCGACGTTTGAGAGCGGCGTGGACATCACGCCCGAGCAGCTTGTGAACCGCTTTGACGAGGAGGTGCCGAGCACGTCGCTGCCCTCGCCACTGCGCATCCAGGAGACCTTCGAGGCGGCTCGCCGGGACGGCTACGAGGGCGCCGTCTTCGTGACCATCTCCTCGGGGCTCTCGGCCACCTACGAGACGGTGAGCATGGTGGCCCGGCAGATGGAGGACGAGGGCTTCCCCGTGGTGGTGGTTGACACCAAGAGCATCGGAGTGGCGGCGGGCCTCGTGGTGATGGAGGCCGTGCGGCTGGTGGAGGCCGGGATGCCCCTGACGTCCCTGGGCAGCGTGCTCGCCGCGGTGAGCGAGCGGACGCACGTGTTCTTCTCTGTCCAGAACCTGGACTTCCTCCACAAGGGCGGGCGCATCGGGGACGCCGAGTACCGACTTGGCACCGTGCTGAGGATCAAGCCCGTCTTCACCTGCAACGAGGCGGGCAAGTACGTGATAGCCAAGAAGGCCCGCGGCTGGAAGCGTGCCCTCGACGAGGAGGTGCGCCTGGCCGTGGAGGCCGCGCGCGGCCACGAGCGCGTCCGGCTCGCCATCTGCAGCTACGAGGACGAGGGAATCTTCGAGCAGCTCGAGGAGCAGCTGCGTCGCGAGGTCGGCGCGGTGAGCGAGGTGGTCGAGGTGCTGTGCTCCGGAATCTCCGCAGACCTGCTGGTGCACACCGGGCCGAGCCTCGCCGGCGTCGCCGTGATGGGCTGCTAGGCGTACCCGCTTCACTTGGTCGGCACGAGGCGGCGCGGCCTAGGGCTGGCGGCGGGGCTGCACGCGGGCGCGAGGACGGGGCTCGCACGGTTTCGTCTACGGAAACGAGGTTATGCGTGCAGGAGTGCACACGGAAGTGAGGTTGCGCGTGCTGCGACGAGGTTGCGCGTGCTGGAGCGTGCGCAGAAACGAGGTTATGCGTGCTGGAGCGTGCACGGAAACGAGGTTATGCGTGCAAAAAGCTGAACCGCTGCACGCGTAACCTAAAGGAAGCCCACAAAATATGCCCCGCACCTGAACTTACGTATGAAATGATTTGAAAAGTAGCACGCGCAACCTCACTTCGGCGAGAAGAACGAGGTTGCGCGTGCTTCCTACGAGTTGCATATGCTTCCTACGGGGCCTGGTGGCGTGCCGCCCGGCGTGCACGCCACCAGGCCCGCGTGCCGCTCGGCGCTACAGCTCCCCCACCATACGGGCAACGATCTTGGCGCAATGGTGGGCGGCGGCGCGCTCGAAGGTTGCGTAGTCGCCGGTCTGCCCCTCGGTGCCGGGCTTGTCGGAGATCGCGCGCACCACGACGAACGGCACGCCGTTGAGGGTGGCGGCCTGTGCGATGGCAGCGCCCTCCATCTCGCAGCAGAGGCCGCCGAAGGTTCCCACGATGCGCTGGCGCTCCTCCTCCGCGCTTACGAACTGGTCGCCGGAGGCCACGCGTCCAGCCACGGCCTTGACCTCGGGCGCAACCGCCGCCGCGGCCGAGAGCGCGGCCTCCCGCATGTCGGCGTCGGCGACGAACTCCACGGTCTCGCGCCCCGGGACAAGCCCCGGCGCGTAGCCGAGCGGCCCCACCGTAAAGTCGTGCTGCACGCAGTCGGTCGCCACCACGAGGTCACCGATGTCCAGTCGCTCCGGGTCCAGCGATCCCGCGATGCCGGTGTTGATGAGGTGCGTGACGCCAAAGCGGTCGCAGAGGGCCTGCGCGCAGACAGCGGCGTTGACCTTGCCCACGCCGCACTTGACCACCACCACGTCCTTCTCGCCAAGGCGCCCAGCATAGAAGTCCATGCCCGCGACGCTGGTGACCTGCGCGTCCTCAAGCTGGCTGCGGAGCAGCTCAACCTCGACGTCCATAGCTCCGATGATGCCGATCCTCATGGCAATCCTCCTTTGGGACTTCTGACTCGCATCTGGGGCTTTTGGGCCCGCATCGACCTTGGAACGACCCTACGCCTGCCCGCCGTCCTCGACCATGGGATAGGTGAGGTGCGCCTCGTCGATGTCCGTCAGCGTGGACTCCACGTAGCGACGGGCCCACCAGCGCGCCATCGGGAGGTCGGAGTCGTGCCAGTTGCCGCAGTCGCGCGGGGCGGCGCCGGGGACCTCGCCCTCGAAGTCCCGGATGAACTCGAAGCACGCGCGCACGAGCGGCACCACCTCGGCCGAGGTGCGCTCGCCCCAGAGCACCAGGTAGAAGCCCGTGCGGCAGCCCATCGGGCCAAAGTAGACCACCTGGTCGGCCCACTCGGCGCTGTTGCGCAGGTAGGTGGCGCCCAGGTGCTCGACGGCGTGGACGGCCGCGGTGTCCATGACCGGCTCGCGGTTGGGGGCGGTCACGCGCAGGTCGAAGGTGGTGACGGCGGCGCCGGTGGCCGGGTCGCGGTCCACGCGGCTCACGTAGACGCCCGGCTCGAGGGCGAGGTGGTTGACGGTGAAGCTGGCGATCTTGTCCATGGGACCTCCGGGGTTGCGGGTTTTCCAGACGGTTCTTCTCGCCGTCTAGTGTAGCGCGGGGCGCCAAAGCACCGACCGTGCCGCAAACTGTAGGAGCTCACGGTCGTTTCTGCCGGGCAAACCGACCACAAGCGCCTACACACTGAGAACCGTAGGAGCTCCCGGTCGATTTGGGCGAGAAGAACGACCACAAGCTCCTACAGCTCCGAGCCAAGACTGCCGCGGGTACCTACAGCTCCTAGCCGCGGTCACCGCGCCCGCTGTGCCGCTCCTACGCCCTACAGCGCGTTTGCCAGCCAGTCGCGGCCGGTGAGCGCCCGGACCACCGCGTCCTGGGCAGCCGAGAAGATCACGCCGGGCAACACGTGGATCTGAACCTCGCCCTGGGCGCCGTAGGCCGTGAAGGCCGTGAAGATCACGCCGGTCTCGAAGGCCGGGTCGAGCTGGCCCTCCAGGACGCGCGAGACGACGTCGCGGACCTCGGCCTCGACGGCGTCGAGGTCGGCGCCCGGCACCACCACCAGAGGCACCGTGCAGCACCCGACCGTCCAGTCCGTCACGTGAGTGAGCGCCGTAGAGCTGAGCACGGAGTTGGGGATCACCTGCACCGCGCCGCCGCGCGTGCGCACCGTGGTGGAGCGCCAGCTGACGTCGGTCACCTCGCCGGTCACGCCGGCCACGGTCACCTGGTCGCCAGGCTGGACGGCCTTGCTGAGCATGATGCTGATGCCGCTCACGAGGTTGGAGATCGTGTCCTGCATGCCCAGGGAGACGGCCAGCGACACCACGCCGAGCCCGGTGATAATGGCGTCGGGCTTGAAGCCGAAGACGGGCTCGACCACGCTGAGCAGCGCGAGCGCCCAGATGAGCACGCGCACGATGTTGATGAAGATGGAGGCGCTCGGCAGGCTCGAGGCGTCCAGCGCGCGGCGCATCAGGCGCACCACCACGCGCTGGACCACCAGGGCTGCCACGACGGCCACGGCCAGCATGACCGCCTTGCCCACGAGCGCCCCGACGCTTACCTGAAGCCCGAAGATGTCCATGCCGTCCTCTTATCCCTCGATCTTCACGATGGGCGCGAAGCCCTTGAGCAGCTTCTTCGTCTTGCCCGTGCGCGTGAAGCGAACCTCGATGGTGTCGCCGGAGGCGGCGAGCACCACGCCCGGACCGAAGGTCTTGTGGGAGACCTGGTCGCCGGGGGCGAAGCTCGCCGCGGCGCGGGCGGCGTCCGGCTTGGGGCCGACAGGGGCCTTGGGGCGAGGGGAGGCGACGGGGCGCTGGGAGCCGCCCGTCGAGCGCGTGCGCGAGCCGAAGACGTTGCCGCCGTAGACCACGGAGCCGCGGCCGCTGCCGAAGGTGCCGTGGCGGTCGCCGCGCTTCTCCCAGCCCACGCCGGAGAAGCCCGAGGAGCCCACGCCCACGCGCTCCACGTCCGCGGCCGGGATCTCGTTCAGGAAGCGGCTCGGCGGGTTGGCCTGCACCGACCCATAGGTGCGGCGCGTGGTGGCGTGCGTGAGGTAGAGCTTCTTGCGGGCGCGCGTGATGGCCACGTAGGCCAGGCGCCGCTCCTCCTCCACGGCGGCCGGGTCGCCCTCGTAGGAGGTGTGCGGGAAGATCCCCTCCTCCATGCCGGCAACGAACACCACCGGGAACTCCAGGCCCTTGGCCGAGTGGATCGTCATCATCGTGACGGCGTGCGTCTGCCCCGCCAGCGCGTCGAGGTCCGAGCGCAGCGCGAGCCACTCGATGAGCGCCGGCAGCTTCTCCGAGGCGACCGGCGGCCTGAGGCTGGAGGGCGCCAGGCCCCCGCCCGCGACGCCCGCGGCGGGCGAGGCAGGCGCGGTGCTCTCCGCCGACGGGGACGCCGCGGCAGGGCCGGACGGGGCGTCCAGCGCGCCGGCAGCCCGCAGCTGCTCCAGGCTCTCGAGCGTCTCCACCGCGTCGTGGGTCTCGTCGAACTCGGCCGCGACGCCCATGAACTCCTTGATGTTCTCGATGCGGCCGTCGGCCTCCACGCTGTGCTCCGCCTCGAGCGCGCGCACCAGGCCCGAGCGGTCCACGATGGCGTCCACCACGTCCGCGAGCTCGCCGGTGAAGTGGCGGCCCGCCTCGATCACGCCGGTGAACTCGGCGAGCGCCGAGCGCACCTTGGCGCCTAGGAGCCCGGTCTCCGCCACGGCCATCTCGCACGCGGAGAAGAACGAGACCCCCTCGTCGGCGGCCAGCTGGCGGATCTTGTTGATCGACGTCGTCCCCACCCCGCGGCGCGGCGTGTTCACAACGCGCAGGGCAGCCACGTCGTCGTCCGGGTTCACCACGAGCTTGAGGTAGGCCATCACGTCACGGACCTCGGCGCGGTCGAAGAAGCGCGTGCCGCCCACGATCTTGTAGGGCACGCCCGCGCGCAGGAACATGTCCTCGAGGATGCGCGACTGCGCGTTGGTGCGGTAGAAGACGGCCATGTCGTCGTAGCTCGTGCCGCCGTCGTGCAGCCTCTCGATCTCCGAGCCGATCCAGCGGCCCTCGTCGCGCTCGTCGGAGGCCTGGAACACGCGGATCTTCTCGCCGTCCCCCGCGTCGGTGAAGAGGCGCTTGGGCTTGCGGCGGGCATTGTTGGCCACCACGGCGTTGGCGGCGTTCAGGATGTGGCCCGTGGAGCGGTAGTTCTGCTCCAGGCGCACCACGTGGGCGTCCGGGTAGTCCTTCTCGAAGTCCAGGATGTTCTGGATGTCCGCGCCACGCCAGCTATAGATGGACTGGTCGTCGTCGCCCACGACCATGAGGTTGCGGTAGCGGGCCGCCAGAAGGTTGGTGATGGCGTACTGGACGTGGTTGGTGTCCTGGTACTCGTCCACGCTGATCTGGCGGAACCGGTCCTGGTAGCGCGCGAGGACGTCCTCGTGGCGGCTCAGCAGCTGGTAGGTCTTGACCAGCAGGTCGTCGAAGTCCATGGCGTTGGCCTTGGCCAGCCGCTGGTCCAGAACGCGGTAGACGCGCCCGGCCGCGCGGTCCGCCGGGTTGGACGAGCTCTCCAGCTCCTCAGGGCCCACCAGGGCGTTCTTGGCCGCGGAAATCTTGGCGCGGATGCCGTTCAGGGGGAACTGCTTGGAGTCGATGTCCAGGTCCGCCATGATGGACTTCACCAGGCGGCGGGAGTCGTCATCGTCGTAGATAGTGAAGTTGGGGCGGTAGCCGGCGAGCTCGGGGTCCTCCCGCAGCATGCGTACGCACATGGCGTGGAAGGTGCAGACCCACATGCCGCGCGTGCCGCCGGCCGGAAGCAGCGCCTCCAGGCGCTCGCGCATCTCCGCGGCGGCCTTGTTGGTGAACGTGATGGCCAGGACCTGCCACGGGCGGACGCCCTCGTCGGCCACCATGTGAGCGATGCGGTACGTGAGCACGCGGGTCTTGCCCGAGCCGGCCCCGGCGAGCACCAGGAGCGGCCCGCGCGTGCACTCGGCCGCCTCGCGCTGGGCGGGGTTGAGCCCGTCGAGGCTGATGACGGGGGCGGCCGGCGAAGCGGGCGCGGCGTACGTGGAAAAGAGCGACGTCTGGTCAGGGCTCATCTATGCGTGTTCCTCTCGCTAGTTCTTCTCGCCCTACGAGTGTAGCGGGAGGGATGGACAATAACCCCCGCACGGGAAGAAGAACACAGGCGAGAAGAACCTGCGCCCGCGGCTAGCGCGGGTCCTTGTCCTTTGAGTCGCTGATGGAGATGTCGCGGTCATAGGTGATGCTGTAGGCGAGCTCGAGCGCGCTGAGCAGCGCGCCCACGTCGTGGTCGCCGAGCTTGCTCAGGCTGTTCGCAAGGTTGGAGACGCCGCTCGAGCTGTGGTCGCGCGCGTAGGAACGGCCGGCGTCGGTGCAGCTCGCCAGCACGCGGCGACGGTCGGCGGGGTCGGGCTCACGGACGATGTAGCCCTTCTCCTCAAGGGAGTCCAGGATGCGGGTCATGCGCGGGCGGGAGTAGCCGAGGGTCTTAGCCAGGTCGGAGGGGTTCATGCCCTCGTCCTGACGCGAGAGGTACTCGAGGACGGGGTCCTCCCCCATCGACATACCATAAGCTGTGCTGATGGAGCCCTTAGCAATGCCACGAGAGTACATGATGAGCTTCTTCGCAGCGTCCTCGTAGTCCATGCCCGCGCCACTCGCCTCCTTTGCCTGACGGGAGGCTGCAGCCGCCTCTAACCCGACCTCAGATTTGTTAATGGTAGCAACTTTCACGGACGTCGACAAAAGCTCACCTTCCCGAGAGCACCGAAAAAACAGTCTCGGCAAAGCCGTCGTGATCGTTGTCGCAGGCAGTGACGTGCGTGGCGGCGTCCTTCACCACGCCGGGGGCGTTGGCCATCGCCCAGCTCTCCGGCACGGCGCGCAGCATGTCGATGTCGTTTCTGCCGTCGCCGATGGCGAGGGCGTCCGCAAGGTCCACGCCGAGGTGCTCGCAGACGGCGCGGATGCCCTCGGTCTTGCTCGCACGGCCGTCCATGACCTCACAGAGGATCGGCGAGGAGCGCACCACCGCGAGGCTGGGGAACGCGGCGCCCACCTCGCGCTCGGCACGCTCGATCGCGGCCGGCTCCCCCACCAGCAGGAACTTGTGCAGGCCGCGTCCCGAGAAGTGCTCCTCGAGCGTACCCTCCACGGACTCGACCCCCACGATCCGCTCCTCGTGCGCCACGCGCGGGTCGGAGCGGTCACCCACGACCCAGGTGTGGTAGCCGTAGGCCATGCAGGTCACGTCGGGGACGTCGCAGGCCACGAAGTCACGGACCTCGAGGGCGCAGCCAAGGGCGATGGGACGGCTCAGCAGCTCCGCTCCTTCGGAGTCGAGCACGTAGGCTCCGCTGTAGCAGACCACGGGGCCCTCGTTGCCGAGCTCACGACGGATGTCGGCGAGGGCCTCGGGCATGCGGGCCGAGACGAGCACCAGGGGCACCCCCGCCTCGGCGAGGGCCGCCGAGGCCGCCGCGACGCGCGCCGTCACACGATGATCGCCGTCAAGGATGGTTCCGTCCACGTCGGAGAAGACCACCGACGGGCGTGGGGTCTGCGTGGTCATGAGAGCTTCGCCCCCTCCGCCGCATCGTCAGCGTCGTCGTTGGGCGCGCCGTCGCCCTTGGCGGCGTCGTCCGCGCCGTCGCCCTTCTCCGCGGGGCGCCTCTTGGAAATGTCCACGCCGGCCGCCGCCATGAGGGCCTGGACGTTCTTCTTCGCGTTTGTGGTGCCAACCTTGAGCACCACGGACACCACGGCACCCACCGCGAGAAGGACCACGCCGAGCACGCCGAAGCCCGTGCCACCCCCACCGTAGAAGCCCCAGTAGCCCACGATGAAGCCCGCCGCCACGAGCGAGTAGCCCAGGCGCAGCCAGACGTTGAGGTGCTGGATGGCGTCGGTCTGGAGCCTTGCCTCGCGGATGAGGTCGTCGCGGGTCCAGCCGGAGGTGTCGAGCGACTTGAGCGGTGTCATGGGAACTCCTTTGGGTTGCACATAAGCGATAGCCCGGGCCGCGGAGAGAGGTCCGCGGCCCGGGCGAGAAAACTCAGAGTGCCGTGCCCTACGCGGCCGTGGCGATCGTGGCGGCGCCGAAGAAGCCGCACAGAGCGCCGACGAAGGCGATCACGAGCAGGATGAGCATCGTGATGATGGGGCTGACCTTCTTCTTGGCCATGAGCCACCAGCAGAAGATCGTGAAGATCAGGGGCAGGAGCTTGGGGTAGATGCCGTCAAGCGTGCCCTGGAGCGTGCCGCCGCCGGGCAGGGTCAGCGCAGTGGTGATGGAGACCCAGGTGGCGTCGACCGCGCCGATGACGATGGTGCCCACCATGACGATGGCCTCACGCAGGGCCTGGGCGTTGGGGCCAACGAGGGCCTCAACGGCGTCGCCGCCGAGCTTGTAGCCGCGGTAGTAGGCGAAGCGCATGCCGAAGTAGGCGAGGAGGTTCCAGACCACGATGTAGAAGATCGGGCCGAGGACGGAGCCGCCCTGGGAGAGGCCCATGGCGATACCCAGGAGGATCGGGATGAGCGTACCCACGATGAGCGAGTCGCCGATGCCGGCGAGCGGGCCCATGAGGCCGGCGCGGATGCCGTTGATGGTGTCGTCGTCGACGGGCTGGCCGTTGGCGCGAGCCTCCTCGAGGCCCACGGTGACGCCGACGATCATGGAGCCGATCTGCGGCTCGGTGTTGAAGAACGCGGAGTAGGTCTGGAGGGCCTTGGTCTGGTCGTCCTTGTCCTCATAGAGGTCCTCGACGATCGGCAGCATGGAGACGAGGTAGCCGAAGGTCTGCATGTGCTCCTGGGAGAAGCACGTGAGGTTGCCGTAGTACCAGTTGCGGAAGGACTTGGCGAGGGCCTTCTTGGAGACCTTGCGCTCGCCTCCCTGGGCGACAGTGTTCTCAGCCATTAGATGTCCTCCTCTTCCTCGTCGTCGACGGAGGCGGTGAGCGCGCCGGCGGTGCCCACGCGGTCGACCTTCAGCCTGAGCGAGGTGATCTCAAAGTTAATCAGCGCGAAGAAGCACGCGATAGCGGACGCGGCGATGAGGTTGCAGCCCATGACCGCGGCGAGCGTGAAGCCGAAGAAGAACGGCAGGAAGTCGGTGGCCTTGGTGATGACCTGCTTGAGCAGGATGGCGATACCGACGCAGGGAAGCAGGGAGCCCACGGCGAACAGGGTCTTCATGGGCACGCCGTCCATCGGCAGGCTGGCCAGCAGGTTGTTGACCGCGTCGCCGCCGAAGTAGACCAGGACGAAGGTCGGGAGGAAGGAGCAGATGATGTGGGAGATCCAGGGCAGGACCATGTCCACGAGGTAGAGCTTGTGGGTGTCACCCTTCTCGAGCCACTTCCAGCCCATGGCCTGCCAGGCCAGGTTGATCGTGGCGGTGCCGTAGAAGAGGATGGCGCCGACGGTGCCGCAGGTGGCGCCGAGCGAGGTGGCCAGAGCCGCAGCCTCGGTGCTGCCGGCGTCGAGGCCCTGGGCCTTGACGGCGATGAGGGCGAGCGGGATGCCGATGTAGCAGGCCGCACGGACGTCAGCGGAGACGGTGCCGCCGGGGGTCACGAGCGCGATGTAGACCACCTGGATGGCCATGCCGACGAGGATGCCGTCGGTGACGTCTCCCAGGATGATGCCCACCACCAGACCGGCGACGAGCGGGCGTCCGAGCGTGTAGTTGCCGATGGACGTGCCGCCCATGCCAGGCATCGAGGCCAGGCAGGCGAACAGTCCAAGCAACGCCGCCTGGAACATGTTGATTACCATACGTACCACCTTTCCCGTGTCCACGCCCCTCCTGCGAGGGGCTATCTTCACGCACGTCCTCGGGTTGGGCGCGCGTTGAACGACTGTCTGGGAGCTCGGCCCTGGCGTGACGCCCTGGCGTCAGGGCCTCGGGCCGGGCCCCGCGATGTCGCGTCCTAGTCGGTGAAGCCGAACATCCCGCGGAACTTCTCCCAGGAGCCGGTCTCCTTGTCGGGGATCAGACGGAAGTCGACGGCGTAGCCCTTCTTGGAGATGGCCTCGAAGGCCTCCGCCTCCTCCTGGGTGATCGACTGGTTGTTGCCGATCTTCTTGGTACCGGGGCGGTCGTTGCAGGGCCCCACGATGACGGTCTTGACGTCGCCCGGGACAAAGCCGAAGTTCACGAGAATCTCCGCCATGTCCACCGGGTTTTTGGTGATGAGGAAATAGCGGGTCTTGGAGTCGAGAACGGTCTGGGCCTTCTCCTTGAAGTGCTCCATCGTCCAGACGAAGGTCTTCTTGTCCGGAGCGGCGCTCTTGTAGGCGCTCTTGAGCACGGGGTTGGACGCCGCGGCGTCGTTGACGGCGATGATGCCGTCGCAGGGATACTCAACAGCCCAACGGGTGACGGTCTGGCCGTGGATCATGCGGTCGTCGACGCGGACAAACGAAACTGCCATTGCTCTCTCCTTCTTGTCGTTACCTAAGACAGGCGGGCCGTCCCGCCCAACCAAACAGTTAGAGGTCCTCGTCCTCGTCATCCGCGGAGAGGTCCAGCTCCACGGCGCGCTGTGCCGCCTGGCCCTCGGAGACCATCGAGGCGCAGAGGCCGTCGAGGTCGTCGGACTGGAGGTCGAAGGCTGCGGTCAGCGCCATCGGGACGTTCATCCCGCCGAAGGCGCGCGTCTTGGCGAGAAGCCCGTGCGCGGCGAGGGTGTTCAGCGCGTTGGTGAGCGGGGAGCCGCCGATGAGGTCACCGAGGACGAGCACCTCGTCGTCAGCCGTGACCGGCGCGATGACCTGCTCGAGCTCGGAGACGTACTCGTCCGCGCCCTCGCCGTCGCGCAGGCTGCAGCTCAGGATGTCGTCGCGCTTGCCCACCAGCATGTCCAGCACGCTGTGCAGCCCCGGCGCGAACGTCCCGTGGCTGACCAAGAGCAGATACCTCATGGGGTCTCCCTTCCGTCGGTCCCCTTCCGCGCGCCCGGCGCGCGGCCTCTCATCCCGCGCGGCCCTCCGCGCGGTTTCGTCGGTTTTGATTGTTGTTGTTAACTATTAACGGCACAACAAAAATGGTTGCCAGTGGTAATTAATCCTCGGTCAACGGTAACGGACACCCGAACCAACGGGCAAATCAATGCCTATGAGCACGTAATACGAGCGTTCAATCATAAAAAGATAACCCCCTGCCCGACACGTGAGGGAAGCTCACGGTGTGGAAGGGGTCATCTCGAGACGCGCAGAAACGTCTACAGCCAGCGGTCCGCGAAGCCGAGCACGCCGTCCCAGTAGCGCCCGGGGTCTGCGAAGACGGCGCAGCAGTGACCGGCGCCCGGGAAGGTGACGAGCTCGTGGCCGGACCCGGCCGAGGCGAGCTCGGGGGCCATGTGCGGCGGGACCACGCGGTCGGCGTCGCCGTGAATCAGCAGCACCGGCACGCGCGTATGCGCAAGGGCGTCCACGGGCCTGGCCAGCGCGAGGTCGTAGCCGCCCGGCGCGCGCATGAGGCGACGGCGTGCCACGTCAACGAGCGGGTGGGCTGCCGCGGGCGGCGTCCCGAGAGAGCCCGTCTCCACCACGTTCTCGGCGGCACGCCAGAAGTCGGCGTAGGCAGAGTCGCTCACGCAGGCGCGGACCTGCGGCGGGAGGTCCTGCTCGCCACACGCCATGAGGCAGGAGGCGGCGCCCATGGAGATGCCGGCCAGGAGGACGCGGGCGCCCTCCCCCACCCGGGCCACGACCCAGCGCGCCCAGGCAACGAGGTCGCGGCGGTCAAGCCAGCCGCAGCCCACCCAGTCGCCGCCGCTCTCTCCGTGGGCGCGCAGGTCCACGAGGAGCAGGTTGAAGCCCGCCTCCGCATAGCGGCGCGAGTAGGTGAGGCCGGCGCGCCAGCTGTCGGTGAAGCCATGGACAAAGACGACCCATCGAGGGGAGGACGGGTTGCACGCCAACGCGTGGCCCGCGAGGCGGGTGCCGTCGTCGGAGGTGGCCTCGACGCGCTCGAAGGCGCCCAGCCCGCCGGCGCACTCCGTGAGCCAGTGCCAGGTTCGGCTTGCCTCCTCGGCGCGGTCCCACTCAAGGATCCCCGCGGCGTCCTGCGCGAGGCCGGGGGACATCTCGCGCACGCGCACGTCACCGCCGCCGCCCAGGTACGGCCCGAGCTCCTCCTCGCCGGCGCGGCGCTGCGGGCCCAGAATCGTCGGCAGCAGACGGCCCACCAGGGCCGACGCCGCAAGCCCGCGCGCCCAGCGAAGCACCTCGCTCTGTCCGCCCATGCGTTCCTCCAACCTCACCCGATGACCCGAGTATAGCGGGGCGGCGCCTCCGGGCGGGACGGTGCGGGCGCCTCCGGGCGGGACGGTACGGACGCCTCCGCGGACCGCCCGGAGGGTACGCGCTCCCCTCTCCAGGGTACGTACACTATTCAGAAATCCATGTTCTTCTCGCCAAGGCTGTGACCTGCGGATTTGTCGAGAAGAACCTCATATCGTCCTTACAGCTGTGTACGTACCCTCCACAGCCGTGTACGTACCCTCCAGACCTCCCGGCTCCCGGCTCCGGACCTCCCGGTCTCCCGGTCGGCACCTACAGAGCCGCCAGGAGCGCCTCGCAGCCGACGAGGACGTCTCGCCAGGTGGCCTCGAAGTCCCCGGTGTACCAGGGGTCCGCCACGTCCCCGGGGCGGTCCGTCCAGTCGAGCAGGCGGCTCACCTTGTCGCACGGGTCTCCGCCCAGGATGCGCGAGAGGCCCCAGGCGTTCTCCGCGTCCATATATATGATGTGGTCCCAGTCCTCGTACTCGTCACGACGGACGCGGCGGGCGCGGTGGCTGCCCACCGGGAAGCCCTTCTCGCGCAGCTTGGCCACGGTGCCGTGGTGCGGCGGGTTGCCGAGCTCCTCGGAGCTCGTCGCGGCAGAGTCAATCACGAACTCGCCCTCGCGTCCGGCGCGCCGCACGAGCTCCTCCATCACGAACTGCGCCATGGTCGACCGGCAGATGTTGCCGTGACAGACAAAGAGGATACGCGTCGGGGGCAGGCCCGTGCCCGGGCTCGAGGCGGTCCTGGCCATGCTCTACCTCCTGCGACGCCCGCGGACGCCCTGGTCGGGCATCTTGAGGTGCTTGGAGCCCACGCCGGGACGCACCCGGGGACGCTGGCCCACGGCCATGTGGTAGCGCTCGCGCTTGCGGCGGCGCGTCCTCCAGCTTGCCAGGAGCCCGATGGTCACGAAGACCGCCACGGCCACGACCACCGCGATGAGCATGTGCACCGGGTCGGAGAGCCACCAGATCACGAAGGCGGGAATAGAGAGGCCCATCGCGCGAGCCGCGACCACGCCCACGCTGCCAAGGTCGCGCCCGGCGAGGGACAGCGTGACGGTGCCGAGCTCCTGGCCGTCCTCGAGCGGCGCCCGGAAGGCGCCCTCGCCCTCGTCATAGACGGCGGGGTCCTCCCCGGAGGCTCCCCACGCAGGGGTGACCGTGAGGTCGGAGAGCGTCGTGCCGCGCGGCACCGTGGCCACCACCGAGTCCGCGGCCTCGACGTCCACGGACTCCCCGTCGGTCGAGAGCGTCACGTCGACGGCGCTCACCACGTCGCCGGCGCTCACCACCGACCCGGTCTGCCACGCGCCGAAGCCCCACTCGAGCATCGAGCGCATGTCGTAGAAGTTGGGCGTCACGCCTGAGGCGTCGGCCACGTTCTCCGCCCCCAGCACCACGCCCACGAGGTCCATCCCGTCCTTCTGGGCGGCGGCCACCAGGCAGCGACCGGCGTCCTCTGTGTAGCCGGTCTTCGCCGCCGTGACCACGCCCTCGCCCAGGTAGACGGGGCCGTCCGGGTTAAGCATGAAGTCCGTGCTCTTGAGGGTCCGCGCAGGATTTCCCGAGGTGGCGGGAAGATCCCACGTCTCGCTCCCGGCGATCTCGGAGAACTCCGGGTACTGGAGCGCGGCCTCCATGATGAGTGCGAGGTCGTGCGCCGTGGTGTAGTGGTCGTCGTCCGGCAGGCCGCACGGGTTGGCGAAGTGCGTGCCCGTGCAGCCCAGCTCGGCCGCCTTCTCGTTCATCATCTCGACGAAGCTCTGCCAGTCGCCGGCCACGGCCCGCGCCAGCACGTAGGACGCGTCGTTTCCGGAGGGCACGAGCAGGCAGGCGAGAAGGTCGCGCACGCTGAGCGTCTCCCCCGCCACGAGGCCCGCAACCGAGCTGTCAGCCGTGACCTCGTCGAAGTCGGACTCCTCCACGGTGACCTGCTCGTCCAGGTCCGCGTTCTCCAGCACCACGAGCGCCGTCATGACCTTGGTCGTCGAGGCGGGCTCGCGGCGCTCGTCGGCGTTCTTCTCAAGCAGGACGGTACCGGTGGTTCGGTCCACGAGAAACGCCGCGGGGGACGAGAGCTCGGGCGGCTCGTCGGCGGAGTAGGCGGCCGCGTCCGCGGGGGCGGAGTCGTCGGCGAGCGCCGGGGCGGGCAGCAGTGCCGTCAGGCCGAACGCGCAGGCAAGCGCGAGGGCGCAGGTTGCCCGAAGGGCCCGCGCCAGGCGGGGGCGGCGCACACCGGAGGCTCTTCTCCCCGTGCCCGGCTCCACGACGAGGCGCCCCTCGGCGGCGAGCGTCTGCGCCGGGCGCTCCTCCCCGCGCATCACGCCGCGCTCCCCGTCAGGGCGAACCACGCGATCACGGCCACGCCGAGCACGATGCGGTACCAGCCGAACGGCTTGAAGTCGTGCCGGCGGACGAACCCCATGAGGAAGCGGATGACCAGCAGGGAGACCAGGAAGGCAACCAGGCAGCCCACGCCGAGGACCGCGGCCTCCATGGCCGTGGGGACGTTGCCCGCCAGGAAGTACTTCACGAGGCGCAGGCCGCTCGCACCGAACATCACGGGGATGGCCAGGAAGAAGGTGAACTCGGCCACCGCGGTGCGCGAGCAGCCCAGGATGAGGCCGCCGATGATCGTGGAGCCGGAGCGGGAGGTGCCCGGGACGATGGAGAGCACCTGGAAGACGCCGATGCCGATGGCCGTCTTCCAGTCGAGCTCCTCGAGGGTCTTGACGCGCGCGTCCGCGTCGGCCAGCTCGGAGAGGGTGGGCGGCTCGGCCGAGGAGGCCGTCGCGAAGTGCTTGCCGCCCCGCTGGACCGCGTGAGGGCGGCCCTCCGCCAGGAGGTTCTGCACGCGGCGCTCGCGCACGGTCTCGATCACGATGAACGCGACGCCGTAGACGATGAGCGCCGCGGCGATGACGAAGGGGCTCCCCAGGTGCTCCTCCATCCAGTCGTTGAGCGGGATGCCGATCACTGCCGCCGGCAGGCACGCCACGATGGTCTTGGCCCAGAGCGTCCAGGTCTCGCGCTTCTCGCCGGCGGTCTTGCTCGGCGAGAAGGGGTTGAGCCGGTGGAAGAACATCACGCACACGGCGAGGATCGCGCCGAGCTGGATGACCACGAGGAACATGTTCCAGAAGTCCTCGGAGACGTTCATGGTCAGGAACTGGTCCAGCAGCAGCATGTGGCCCGTCGAAGAGATGGGCAGCCACTCGGTGACGCCCTCGACGACGCCAAAGACGGCCGCCTTCACGAGCTCGATTACATCCACGGTTCCCTCCTCGTCCTGCGTGGCGCGGCGCGCATCCCGGCGCGTCGGCGCGGGCCCCGGCGGGCCGCCCAACAGGTCTCACGGCAAAAGCCGTCCCATCATCGCGCGCTGGGGGCCCGCGGCGCGCGCCGAGCGCCCCCCGACACTGAAAAACTATGCCGTTTGGCGAGAAAAGACGCAACTTCGCGGCATGCTCGGACGGGGTCGCGCGCGTTGGGGCATAAGTGAGCCAAAGCGCAGAAAGCGGGGCGCGTCGACGCCCCGCCGGGACAGGCCGGACCACGCGTGAAGGGAGTTCCCATGGCCGAAACAACCGCCACCTACCAAGACCTCGGCTACGACAGGATCTTCGTCTCCCTGGACGGCTCGGACGAGCAGGACAAGGTGCTCGACCGAGCCATCGTCATGGCCGCAAACGACAACGCGGAGCTCTACATCGGCCACGTCGTGGACTCCACGGCGCTCGAGGCCGCCGGGACCTTCCCGGTGGACATCGTGCCCACGCTGGAGAAGGCCTTCCTCGACTCCATCGAGGCCAAGGTTGCCCAGGCCAAGGCCAACCCCGACATCAAGAAGGTGGATGTCGTCGTGCGCGCGGGCCGCATCCGCGAGACCCTCAAGGACGAGATGCTCGACGTCATCAAGCCCGACCTGGTGATCTGCGGGGCGCGCGGCCTCTCCTCGATCAAGTACGCCATCCTCGGCTCCATCTCCACGTTCCTGACGCGCAACACCGACTGCGACACGCTGATCATCAAGTAGCCCCGACGGCCACGCCGGGCGCGCAGAAGCTGGCGATAAGAACCTGGGCCGCGGCCCCCGGGCGCATCGCGCCGGGGGCCGCGCTCCGGGGGCGCCCCCCTCGCGGGGCCGGGCGGCCGCGTAGGGGCCGTCGCCCGTCCCATGCCCCCAGGCAGCGCAGTCGTGAAGGAACCGTGAGAACGCGCGCATCGAAGTAGAATTAACAAATCTGTACTATCCGCACCGAACGGTGCGAGCGAACGCCCGCCTCCTGGGTGCGGGACCACACGATCGCGGAGGCTCTCATAGCTACGTCAGACACACGCTTCCCCCGGCAGTCCCGCGGCGCGAGCATCGTTGCCGCAGCGCTGGTCGCAGCCCTCGGCCTGGGGGCGGCAGCCCCCGTGGCGGCTCTTGCAGACGAGCAGGCGGGCTCGGAGTCCAGCTCGGCGGAGCTGGACCAGGCCCAGAGCAAGATCAACGACGTCAACGCCACCTATGAGGAGGCGGTTGCGCGCGTGGAGGACCTGCAGGGGCAGATCGACGCCAACGAGCAGCGCATCTCCGAGATCGAGGGGCAGCTCCCCGAGGTGCGCGAGCGCGCGTCGGAGTCCATGCGGACCCTCTACAAGATGCAGCAGAGCTCCGGGGGCCTCGTCGAGATGATCCTCTCCGCCGGGGACTTCTACGACCTGCTCTCCACGATCCAGTACCTCGACGTCATCCAGAGCCACAGCACCGACGCGGTGGACGAGCTCGTGGCGCTCACGCAGGAGCTCGAGCAGACGCGCGTCTCGCTGGACACCCAGATGCAGGAGGCCGAGCAGGCGCGTGACGAGGCCGAGCAGGCGCTGGCCCAGGCCGTGGCGGCACGCCAGGAGCTCGAGGCCGAGATCGCCGCGCAGGCCGCGGCCGAGGAGGCCGAGCGCCAGGCGGCGGTCGAGCAGGCCCGCACCGAGGTCGAGGAGGCCGCCACGGAGGACAGCTCCGAGGCTGACGCCACCTTCACCACCGAGTCCGGCAACACGGCCGAGGTCCAGGCCCCCGCGAGCCCCGACCCCGGCACCGTTGACTGGAGCGTGGGACGTGACGCCTTCATCGCCACCTGGACGGCGCGCATAGACGCCTACCTGGCCGGCTCCCCGCTCGCGGGACAGGGCGCCACGTTTGCCGAGGCGGCATGGGAGTATGGCTGCGACCCGCGCTTCTCCCCCGCCATCGCCATGGTGGAGAGCACGCTCGGACGCTACTGCTTCTTCTCCCACAACGCCTGGGGCTGGGGCTCCTCAAGCTGGGGCAGCTGGGAGGAGGCCATCTGGGCCCACGTGGCCGGCCTCGCCTCCATCTACGGCGGGCACCTCACCTACGCCGGCGCCCAGATGTACTGCCCTCCCAACGCAGCGCACTGGTACTCGAGCGTGCTGGCCAACATGGAGCGGATCTAGGGCCCAAGTGCACGTCGCGCCAGGCTTCGCGGCCCCGTTGCGGCCCCGTCGCAGGCCCGAGGCAGGGCCACGCGGCAGTGGCCGCCCTCCCCGCACGGGCCTGGGCGCGGGGCGTCACACCGTCAGGTAGACCATCGCGATGATGAGCGCAAACCCCACGATGTCCGTCGGGGCGAACGACGTACCCAGCCACACGACCGTCGCCACCGTCGCGGTGACGGGCTCGATCGTGCCGAGCAGGCTCGCGCGCATCGAGCCCGCGTCCTTGACGCCCTGCAGGTAGAGGGCGTAGGCGCCGAAGGTCCCCAGGATGACGCAGCCGGCCAGCACCGCCACGGCGAGGCCGTCGAGCGACGGCATGTGCTCCCACGGTCGGTAGACCGCCGTCAGGGCCGCCCCCGAGATGAGGAACGCGAGGCCGTTCACCGTAAAGTTGCCCCAGCGCGCCATCGGGGCGGCGGGCAGGACGGCAAGGAACATCGCGGCGACCGCGCAGGCGAGGCCCCATGCCAGACCCTGCGGGGGCAGGTTCAGCTGGCCAGGGTTTCCGCCCGTCGCCACGAGGTAGGTCCCGACGAGGGCGAGGAACACCCCGAGCACCTCGCGCCGGCGCGGCCGGCGGCGCATCTTCACGCACACGTAGGCGAGCACGAGCGCCATGCCGAGACTCTGCATGATGGTCGCAGTCGCAGAGTTGGTCCAGTCGATGGCCTCGAGATAGGCGATCTGCGAGAAGAGCACCGACCCGAAGCCCACCGCAACGATTGAGAGCATCCCGCGCGGGCTCCGCAGGACGCCGGAGAGCTGGGCGCGGCCCGAGGACGTCAGGGCCGCCGCGGCGAGGAACAGCCAGCACGCCGTCAGCTCGCGGAGGCACACGAGCCAGAGGGGGTCGATGCCGTAGGCGTCCATGAGCCACTTCGAGACGGTCCCGTTGAGGCCCCAGAGCACACCACCCAGAAGCGTGGCGACGACGCCGCGGCGAACGCGCGCGCGACGCGACGTCCCCTCCTCGCCCGTACGGCCCCTCTCGCAGTCCCCCATGTGCCTTCCTTCCCTGCGTCTCCTGCATTAGCCCGCGATAGCCTACCACCTCACGGGTGCGCTATGCTCGACGTAGAAGGAACCGACCCTGGAGGAACCATGGCAGATAAGAGCCCCTTTTCCACGCCCGACCCCTCTCTCGCCGTCGGCACCCGCCACGCCGGGTTCACCGTCACGCGCGTCGAGCCCCTGGTCGAGCTCTCCGGATGCGCGTACCTCATGCGCCACGACGCCACTGGCGCCCGTGCGCTGTGGCTGGCCTGCGCGGACACCAACCGCGCCTTTGCCATCAGCTTCAAGACCCCGCCCACTGACGACACGGGCGTCTTCCACATCCTCGAGCACTCGGTGCTCTGCGGCTCGCGCCGCTACCCGGTGAAGGAGCCCTTCGTCAACCTGCTCAAGACGAGCATGCAGACCTTCCTCAACGCCATAACCTTCCCGGACAAGACCATGTACCCGGTGGCGTCCACCAACGTGACCGACCTGGAGAACCTCATGGGCGTCTATCTTGACGCCGTCCTCCACCCGGCCATCTACCAGCGCCCGCGCATCTTCGAGCAGGAGGGCTGGCACCTCGAGGCCGCGCCTGACGGCACCCTCTCCTACAACGGGGTGGTCTTCAACGAGATGAAGGGCGCCCTCTCCGACCCCGACGACGTTCTCTACCAGGCGCTCTCTCGCGCGCTCTTCCCGGACACCGCCTACGGGTTCGAGGCCGGCGGAAACCCGCGCGCCATCCCCACCCTCACCTACGAGTCCTTCCTGGACACCCACGCGCGCCACTACGCGCTCTCCAACAGCTACGTAGTGCTCTACGGCGACCTTGACGTGGACCGCGAGCTCGCCTTCATCGACGGGCGCTTCTGCGAGGCGGCGGAGGCCCGAGGCGGCCTCGGCGGCGAGAAGGGCGCGCCCAACCCGCTGGTCCTCCAGACCCCCGTGCACCCCGAGCGCGTGGAGGTCCCCATGGCGACGGCGCCCTCCAACTCCGAGGTCGGCCTCTCCTACGTGCTCGGCACCGCGGCGGACCGCACGCGCGTGCTCGGCGTGGACGTCCTTCTCGACGCGCTGTGCGGCTCCAACGAGGCCCCGCTCAAGCGCCGCGTGCTTGACGCGGGCCTGGCCGACGACTTCTCCGCGATGCTCGTGGACGGCGTGCTCCAGCCGCAGGCGATGTTTGTCCTGCGCGGCCTCAGGCCCGGGGCGGGCGAGAAGTTCCGCGTGCTCGTGGAGCAGGCCTGCGCCGAGCTCGCCGAGGGCGGCATCCCGCGCGAGAAGCTCGCCGCCGCCCTCTCCCAGGCGGAGTTCAACCTGCGCGAGGGCGACTGGGGCGGCTACCCCGACGGCGTCGCGCTGGCCATCACGGCCATGTCCGGCTGGCTCTACGACGACGACCGCGCCCTCGACTACCTGCGCTACGAGGACGCGCTCGCCGAGCTCAAGGCGGGCCTGGACGACGGCTACTTCGAGCGCCTCCTGCGCGAGGTGGTCTGCGAGAGCGCGCACTGCGCCGAGGCGGAGATCGTGCCCGTCGAGGAGGGCAGCTCCGCCGAGGAGGCCGCCGAGCTTGCGGAGCTCCGCTCGCGGATGGGCGAGAAGGACCTCGAGGCCGTGCGAGCCGAGGTGGCGGCCCTGCGCGCCGAGCAGGAGGCCCCGGACTCGCCGGAGGCCCTGGCCACGCTCCCGCAGCTCACGGTGGCCGACGTGGAGGACCCGGCCCCCGAGCCCGCGCCGGCGGACGCGGAGGCGCCGCTTCCCTGCATAGCCCACGAGCTTGACACCCACGGGATCGACTACGTCTACCACTACTTCGACCTGCGCCGCCTGGACTTCGGCGACCTGCCCTACGTGGGAGTGCTCTGCGACCTGCTCGGGCGGCTGGACACGGCAAGCCACACGGCCTCGGACCTGGACACCGCCATTGAGACCAACCTCGGCAGCCTGGACTTCTTCACCGAGACCTACACCCGTGACGACGACCTGAGCTTCGCCGCGCCCACGCTCGTGGTGGGGGCCTCGGCGCTCGGCGAGAAGGTCGGCGCGCTCGCCACGCTGCCCGCCGAGGTCTGGGGCGAGACGCGCTTCGACGACCTCAGCCGCGTCAAGGACATCCTCACCCAGCGCAAGGTTGCCCTCGAGCAGTACTTCGTGAGCTCGGGGCACACCGCGGCGGCCACGAGGGCCAACACGTACTTCTCGTCCGCGGCGGTGGCGGCGGGCGCGATGAGCGGGCTGGACTACTACCTCTTCCTGCGCGAGCTGCTCGACGGCTGGGAGGAGCGGTCTGCCTCGCTGCCGGCGCGCCTGGGCGAGCTCGCGCGACGGGTCTTCACGGCCGACGAGGTCACCGTGAGCTTCACCGGGGCCGCAGAGGACCGCGCGCGCTTCTGGGAGGCGGGCGGCACGCTGGGGCTTGTCGCAGGCGGGGACGCGGCGCACCGCCTTGCCGTGCCCGAGCCCACACCCAGGAGCGAGGCCTTCGTCATCCCGTCCGACGTGAGCTACGTGGTGCGGGGCCTGGGCGCCAGCAAGGCCGACCCGGGCACGCTCGGCTGCTGGCAGGTGGCCTCGCGCGCCCTCTCCTACGACTACCTCTGGAACGAGGTCCGCGTGAAGGGCGGCGCCTACGGCTGCGGCTTCCGCCACACGCGCGAGGGGCTGAGCGCCCTGTGGTCCTACCGCGACCCATCCGTGGACGACACGCTCGCCCGCTACGACGGCGCGGCAGCCTGGCTTGCCGGCTGGCAGCCGGACCGGGCCGAGTTCGAGGGCTACGTGGTCTCCGCGGTGGCCGCGCACGACGCACCGGTCAAGCCCCGGCAGCTGGCGCGCCGCCAGGACGTGGCCCGCTTCGGCGGCCGACCGGCCGGCTGGCGCGAAGAGGTCCGCTCCCAGGAGCTTGCCGCCACGCCCGACCGGGTCCGCGCGCTGGCCGCGGCGCTCTCCGACCCCGAGGCCGTCCGCTGCGTGTGCGTCTTCGGCGCCCGCGAGGCCATCGAGGCGAGCGGCGCGGGCTTCGACAGCGTGACCGAGCTCATCCGATGAGGGGGCGCAGGATACTCCTCTCCCTCCTTGCCACCGCGGGAATCCTCGGCCTGGCCACCCTTGCGGGCATGCTCCTGCGGGCGGCCCACCTGCAGCAGGCGACGATTGTCATGGCCTACGTGCTCGCCGTGATCGGCGTGGCCCTCGCCACGCCGGGGGGCGCGTGGTGCCTCGTCGCGTCGGCCCTCTCCGTCCTCGCGTTCAACTTCTTCTTCGCGGCGCCGACTCTTTCGCTCACCGCCCTTGACCCGGCCATGCCGGGCACCTTCGCGGTCATGTTCGTGGTCGCACTCGTCGCCGGGCGCCTCGCCGACCACCTCAGGACGCAGGCGAGCGAGGCGGAGGCCGCGCGGGCGCGGACCCAGGCGCTGCTCGAGCTCAGCGGCGACCTCCAGGACCGCACCTCGTCCGACGGGGTCGTGGCCGCCCTGGCGCGGGGAACCGCCCGCATCCTCGGACGCTCCCTCGTGTGGTACCCCTGCACGGGCCCCTCCCTCGGCGACGCCACGCCCTTTCCGCTCTCCCCGGGCACGTCCGTGGTCGAGGAGCGCCCCGCCGCGCTGCGCGCGCTCGCCAACAGGGGGCCCGTCGGGGCGACCACCGAGCTCTTCGGCTCTGCGTCGGGTCTCTACCTCCCCGTCGGCCCCGGCGAGGCGCCCTACGGCGTCGCCGGCATCGTGCCCGCGGGCGACCTGTCCCCGGAGGCCGTCGAGCTCTGGCGCATGAGCTGCCGCCTCGCCGCCCTCGCCCTCGAGCGGGTGGACGCCGTCGCGGCACGCGAGGAGGCGTCGGTCCGGGCGCGGGACGAGCGCACGCGCGCAGACCTCCTCCGCTCCATCTCGCACGACCTCCGCACCCCGCTGACCTCCATCTCGGGGAGCGCCGACGTCCTTCTCGCCGTGGGGGACTCGCTCCCCGGCGAGCGCCGGCGGGCCATCCTCCTGTCCGTCAGGGACGACGCGGAGTGGCTCCGGCGGACGGTCGAGAACCTCCTCACGGTGACGCGACTCGAGGACGGGGGCGTCCGTCCCCAGGCGGACTGCGAGCTCGTTGACGACCTCGTCGAGGAGGCGCTGCGCCACGTCTCGGCTGATGACGGGCACGCCGTCTCGTTCGAGCGCCCCACGGAGACGCTCCTTGTGAGGGCCGACCCCTCCCTTGTCGTCCAGGCCCTCGTCAACCTCGTCAACAACGCCCTCGCCCACACCCCGTCGGGCACGAGCGTCACCATCTCCACTGCTCGCTCAGAGGATGGGGTCGACATCGTCGTGGCCGATGACGGGCCGGGCATCCCGGACGCCGAGAAGGACCGGGTCTTCGAGGCCTTCCACACCTCCGGCGGCTCGCTGCCCGACGGCACGCGGAGCGTCGGGCTCGGCCTCTCCGTCTGCAGGGCCGTCGCCCGCGCGCACGGCGGCGCCATCTCCGTCCGCGACCGCTCCCCGCACGGCTGCGCCTTCACGCTCACGCTCCCTCCCGAGGAGGTACCCGATGTCCGCTAGTCGCCCGTCCCCGCTCGTCCTCGTCGTCGAGGACGACCCCGCCATCTCGAGCCTCGTGTCGACGGCCCTCGAGGCCCAGGGGTGGTCCCCGGTCGTCGCCCGCGACGGGCGGGAGGCGCTCACCGCGGCGGCCGAGCGCGGCCCGGCCGTCATCCTGCTCGACCTCGGCCTCCCCGACATGGACGGCGTCGAGGTCGTGCGACGCGTGAGGTCATGGTCGGAGAGCCTGCCGATCATCGTGGTCTCCGCGCGCTCCGAGGACGCCGACAAGATAGGCGCGCTTGACGCGGGGGCCGACGACTACCTCGTCAAGCCGTTCTCCGTGGCTGAGCTCCTCGCGCGCGTGCGCGTGGCGCTCCGCCGCTCCGCCCACGGCGAGGGCCCCTCCCCGTCCGCGCCCGTCTTCGTGAACGGACCGCTCGAGGTCGACTTCGCGGCGGGCCTCGCTCGGCTCGACGGGGAGGAGCTCCACCTCACGCCGATCGAGTGGCGCCTGCTCGTCCTTCTCTCCCGCAACGCGGACAAGGTCCTCACTCACCAGTACCTCCTGAGCCACGCCTGGGGCGAGAGGCAGACGGGAGACCTCGCCTCGCTGCGCGTGATCATGGCCTCCCTGCGCAAGAAGGTCGAGCGCGGGGGCGCGGGGGCGCGCTGCATCCAGACCCACGTCGGTGTTGGCTATCGGATGCTGCGCCTGGACCCCACGGCGCCCCGCGGTGCCGACCCTGCCCCCGACCAGCGGTCTTAATGTCCTCTTTATCTTGCGTTCCCCCAGCTTAACGGCATCTTTATGCTTGGGCCGTGTCATTGCGCCCGCAACGCGGAAAGACGCGCGCGGGCCTCGGCGGCGGCACTAGTCTCTCCTCACGTAAGGCCGCGCGACCCGCGCGGCGAGGATTCAAGAGAGAGGGGGCCCACGTTGGAGGAGACGACCGGCTCCGCGCCCGTCGCGGTACGGCAGCTCACCGCCGACATGGTCTTCTCGGCCCTCGGCACGTCACCCGCCGGCCTCACCCAGGCCGAGGCGGAGGCGCGTCAGGCCAAGCAGGGGAAGAACCTCATAGAGAGCGAGAAGGGGCGTTCGCCCGTCCTGGCGTTCCTCTCGAACTTCACGCACCTCATGGCCGTGCTGCTCTGGGTAGCCGGCATCATCGCCTTCGTGGCGGGGATGCCCGAGCTTGGGGTGGCCGTGTGGCTCGTCAACGTCATCAACGGGTGCTTCAGCTTCTGGCAGGAGTACCGCGCGGGCAAGGCCACCGACGCCCTGAAGAAGATGCTCCCGTCCTACGTCAACGTCATACGCGACGGCCAGGAGCAGAAGATCCTCGCGGAGGACCTCGTCCCGGGCGACGTGATGTCGCTCGCCGAGGGGGACAAGATCTCGGCCGACGCGCGCGTGGTGCGCGCGTCCGACTTGCAGGTCAACCAGTCGACGCTCACGGGCGAGTCAAACCCGGTCCGCAAGACCGCAGACGCCGTGCTCGAGGAGGACCTCACACAGGCCGAGACGCCCAACCTCATCTTCGCGGGCACGTCCGTCTCAGAGGGCAACGGCCGCGCGGTGGTGACACGCATAGGCATGGACACGGAGTTCGGCAAAATCGCCCACCTCACCCAGAGCATGGAGGAGTCCGAGAGCCCGCTGCAGCTTCAGCTCAACCGGACGACCAAGCAGATAACGGTGTTCGCGAGCTGCATGGGCATCCTGTTCCTCCTGCTCGACACCCTCTTCGTGGGCAGCGGGTTCGCCCCGGCGTTCATCTTCGCGCTCGGCATGGTGGTGGCCTTCATCCCGGAGGGCCTGCTCCCCACGGTGACGCTGTCGCTCGCCATGGCGGTCCAGCGCATGAGCAAGCGAAACGCCCTCGTCAAGAAGCTCAACTCCGTCGAGACCCTCGGGTCGACCTCGGTCATCTGCACGGACAAGACGGGGACCCTCACCCAGAACGAGATGACGGTGAACCACCTCTGGACCGTCTCCCACGAGTACGAGGTGACCGGCGTCGGGTACGCCCCCAAGGGGGAGGTGCTCTGCGACGGGAGGCACGTCGAGGCCGCGGACGACGACGACCTGCTCCTGCTCGTCTCCGGAGGCGCGCTGTGCTCCAACGCCCGCCTGCTCGAGCCCGAGGGGGAGGACGGGCGCTACACCGTGCTCGGCGACCCCACCGAGGCGTGTCTCCTCGTGTCCGCGCGCAAGGCGGGGATCGAGCCGGCGGAGCAGGAGCACTCGTGGCCGCGCGTTCGCGAGCTCCCCTTCGAGAGCCGCCGCAAGCGCATGACGACGATTCACCAGCTTTCCGAGCCCCTTGACGGCGCAAGCCGCGTGGCCTTCGTCAAGGGCGCCCCCAACGAGATCGTCCGTCTCTCGACGCGGGCGCGCGTGGACGGCGAGCCCGTCGAGATGGCCGACGACCTGCGCAAGAAGATCATGGCCGCCAACGACGCCTATGCAGCGGACGGCCTGCGCGTCCTCGCCGTGGCCTATCGCCCCCTGCTTCCCACGGACGAGAGCATCCCGTCCTCGCCGAGCGAGTACGACCCCGACACCATCGAGCACGACCTCACCTTCGTGGGGCTCGAGGTCATGCAGGACCCCCCGCGGCCCGAGGTCGCCGAGGCGGTGGCCCAGTGCCGCCGAGCGGGCATCCGCGTCATCATGATCACCGGCGACTACGGCCTCACCGCCGTCTCGATCGCCCGCAAGATCGGGATCGTCCAGGGGGAGCGGCCGCGCGTCTTCTCGGGCGTCGAGCTCGAGAAGACGAGTGACGAGGAGCTGCGCGAGGCGCTCAAGGGCGAGGTCGTCTTCGCCCGCATGGCGCCCGAGCAGAAGCTGCGCGTGGTCGAGAACCTCCAGCAGATGGGCGAGGTCGTGGCCGTCACCGGCGACGGCGTCAACGACTCCCCCGCCCTCAAGAAGGCCGACATCGGGGTCGCCATGGGAATCACGGGCACCGACGTCGCCAAGGAGGCCGCCGACATGGTCCTCACCGACGACAACTTCGCCTCGATCGTCCACGCGATCGAGGAGGGGCGCGCCGTCTACGCCAACATCCGCAAGTTCATGCTCTACATCCTCAACTCCAACGTGCCTGAGGCGGTCCCGAGCGCGGTGTACCTGCTCTCCGGGGGCGCGGTCCCGCTTCCGCTCACCACAATGCAGATCCTCACCATCGACCTCGGCACCGACATGCTGCCCGCGCTCGGCCTCGGCTGCGAGGCCCCCGAGGCCGACGTCATGGACCGGCCGCCGCGCGATCCCAAGGAGCCGCTGCTCAACGGTGCCGTCATGCGCAAGGCCTTCCTCTGGTACGGGGTCATGGGGAGCCTCGCCTCCGTGGCAGCGTTCCTCTTCGCCCAGGTCGAGGGCGGCTGGCTCCCCGGGCTGACCATGTTCGGCGTCGGGGCCGACCTCAACCCGGTCTACGTCCACGCGACCACCATGTGCCTCGCCGCCATCGTGTTCACGCAGATCGGCCAGGTCCTCAACTGCCGCACCGAGACCGCGTCGGTCTTCTCGCGCGGGATCTTCTCGAACCGTCAGGTCAACATAGGAATCGTGTTCGAGGTGTGCCTGATCGTGTTCATCACCCTGTTCCCGCCGTTCCAGGCCATCTTCCACACCGGGCCGCTCGGGCTCGCCGACTACGTCTTCCTCTGCTGCCTGCCGCCCATCGTGCTCGCGGTCGAGGAGGGTCGCAAGGCCCTGTTCCGTCACGTCAGGAGGCGCCGCGCCGAGCGCGCGGGCGCCGAGGAGAGGTAGGTATCCATGAACGTAATCGTAGTGGGGGCAGGCCACATGGGCAGGGGGCTCGCGGAGAGGCTCTGCCGACAGGGGCACAACGTCACCGTCATCGACCGCGACGTCGAGGAGCTCGAGGAGCTCGGCGAGGGCTTCAGCGGAGAGCGTGTCGTGGGCGTGGGGTTCGACCGCGAGGTGCTCGCACGGGCCGGGGTCGAGCGCGCCAGCGCCGTCATCGCCTGCACGTCCTCCGACGAGGCCAACATCGTCATCGCCCGCGTCGCGCGCGGCACCTATCGCGTCCCCCGCGTGATCGCGCGGCTGTACGACATCTCCAAGGCCGAGGCATACCGGCGCCTGGGCATCCAGACCATCTCGACCACGGACTGGGGAATCCGCCACGCCTGCGAGCTGCTCACCTACCAGGAGATGGACACGGTGCTCGAGGTGGGGTCCGGAGACGTGCAGCTTGTGCGCACCGACGTGCCCGCGCTGCTCGAGGGCAGGCCTGTGCGGGAGCTCAGCGTCCTCGGCGAGATCCAGGTCGTCGCCATCTCGCGGAACAACGAGACCTTCCTGCCGACGCTCGGGACGGTACTCGAGCACGGCGACGTCGTCTACGCCGCCGTCGCGTCGAGCGCCTCGTCGAAGTTCGCTCACATTCTCGGCCGGATCGGATAGGGGGAGCCATGAAGATCATCATTGTCGGCGGGGACAAAACGGGGACCTATCTTGCGTCCCTGCTCTCCGAGGACGGGCACGACATCAGCGTCATCGAGTCGGACAAGCGTCTTGCCGCGCAGCTGCGCGAGCACGAGGTTGCGCCGTGCGTCGTCCTTGGCAACGGCGCCGACCCCTTCACCCTCGAGCGCGCCGGCGTCATGCAGGCCGACGTGGTCGTGGCCGCGACCGGCTCGGACGAGGTCAACCTCGTCGTCTCGACGCTCGCCAAGATGGAGTACGGGGTCGGCCGCGTGGTCGCCCGCGTGAACAACCCGGCCAACGACTGGATGTTCAACGAGAGCATGGGCGTCGACGTGGGAATCAACCAGGCCGAGATTCTCGCCCGCTCCGCCCAGGAGGGCCTCGACCTCAAGGACGTGTTCACAATCCAGAAGCTCGGCAAGGACGGCCACGCCGTGGTGCGCGTGGAGGTCCGTCCCTCCTCAAAGGTGGTCGGGGCGGCGCTGCGCGACGTCGACCTCCCCGGCAAGACCATCCTCATCGCCGTCGAGCGCGGCGACAACATCATCGTCCCCAAGGGCGACACGCGCTTCGAGGCGGGCGACAGGATCATTGCCTTCACCGACAGCGAGGGCCGTGCGCGGCTCCACCGCTCGTTCCAGTAGCCTCTTCTCGCCTCCTCGCCTAGGACGCCCGTCCCTAGGCGAGGAGGTCTTTCAGCCCCAGCTTGGGGACGCAGTGGGTCCCGTCGGACTCCCGCCAGTACGCGAGGCCGTGATCGGTGTCCGCCCCCTCGAGGCGGACGCGCTCCCCCCTCGCCCCAACGGCGAGCACGAGCGCGGGGGTAAGGCCCTCGGGAAGCCCGAGATCCCCTGCGAGGCCGTCGTCGAAGCTGCGGAGCATGCAGCAGCCCAGCCCGCGGGCGCAGGCGGCAAGGGCCATGGTCTGGGCGGCGATCCCCACGTCGATGAGCCGGATCGGGTTGGACGAGAGGCCGTCGGGGAGGCAGGCCACCACGTAGCCGCGGGGCTGCTCGTCCTCGGAGGGGCCGTCCCAGTCACGCAGGAGCGCCGCCCACCTCAGGTGGCCGAGAACCGACTCACACGCCTCGCGTCCGGAGACCACCCTAAAGCGGACGACCTGCATGTTATTACCGCAGGGGGCGAGACGGGCCGCGTCTACAAGCGCCTCCAGCTCGCCTGCGCCCAGCCAGTCGCCGGAGAAGCGCCGATAGCTCCTCGAGGCGGCCACCAGACCCTGGAAGTCGGCTCCGTCCATCTCAGTCTCCCTCCCCGCGCTCGGCCCACAGCGGGCCGTCGATGAGGCCAAGGCGCACGCAGGCGTTCCAGAGCCCGTCGGCGTCCACGTGGTCGGTCACGTAGGTGGCCGCCGCACGGGCCTGCTCGCCGCCGTTGCCCATGGCCACCGACGTGCCCACCACGCCGAACATGTCCACGTCGTTGCCGCCGTCGCCAAAGGCCACGCACTCGCGCGGGTCCAGCCCCAGCTCGTCCATCATGATCCGCACGCCCACGTCCTTGCCGCCTTC
Organism: uncultured Atopobiaceae bacterium; assembly: GCA_944321515.1. Lineage (GTDB taxonomy): Bacteria > Actinomycetota > Coriobacteriia > Coriobacteriales > Atopobiaceae > Thermophilibacter. The sequence continues at coordinate 48,419 of CALULO010000008.1, forward strand.
GCGCGGGATTACGTCCACGAAGAGGTCGCTCCAGCGCGTGGTCTTGCAGCCGCTCGTGGCGTCCAGCAGCACCCGCTCATCGCCCGGGGCGAGAAACGCGTTCAGCTGATAGACGTCGTGCGTGAGCGCACGGGAGATGTCGGCGGTCTCGTAGTTGTTGTGCGCAATCTCCGCGAGGGCGCGCACGCGGTCGTCGACCACGTTGACGTACATGCCCTCGCGCTCCATGAAGAGGCAGGTGTAGAGGCCGTCTCGGACCTGGCGCACCGCGGTGGCCACGTCGTCGGGGTCAAGCGGGTTGGAGTGGACCACGCGGCCCTCGTACTCCACGAGCTGCCCGTTGAAGGTGACGAACCCCGCGAACCCCGTGAGGTCCACCAGGTCGAGCAGGTAGCTCGTGCGACCGGTGGCCAGCACCGGCAGGATGCCCGCCTCGCGCAGGCGCCGCACCGCCGCGCGGGTGGACTCGGGCTCCACGCCGCGCGCGTTGCTGAGCATCGTGCCGTCCACGTCCAGGAACACCGCGCGGACCGACGCAGGGGTCTCCCACGCGCCCGGCGTCACCTCAAGGTTCTTCTCGCCCATGCATCCTCCTGAAAAAGACATGACAGACAGGCCGGCCGCATCGTCACATGCCGGCCGCCGCGATGGCGTCAACGGCCTCGTGCAGCTGCTCGGGCGGCATGACGAGCGCCATGCGGACGTAGCCCTCGCCGGACGGGCCGAAGCTCGCTCCCGGGGTCACGATCACGCCGGAGCGCTCCATGAGCTCCAGGGCAAACGCCGACGAGTCCTGGCGGCCCCCCGGGATGCGCGCCCACACGAACATCGAGCCGTGCGCGTTGGGCCGCTCCCAGCCGATGGCCTCCAGGCCGTCACAGAGGGCGTCGCGGCGCTCCTGGTAGAGCAGGCGCTGGCGCTCCACGGAGTCGCGCGGGCCGGTGAGCGCGGCGACGGCGGCGGCCTGCTCCGGGTAGAACATGCCGAAGTCTATCTGGCTGCGCAGCTTCCTCGCGGCGGCCACCACGTCCGGGCGGCCCACCAGGAAGGACAGGCGCGCGCCCGTGACGTTGAAGGACTTGGAGAGCGAGAGGAACTCCACGCCCACCTCGAGGGCGCCGGGGTGGGACAGGAAGCTGCCGCCCGCCGGGCCGTCGAAGACGATGTCGGAGTAGGCGTTGTCGTGAATCACCACGAGGTCGTGCTCGCGCGCGAAGGCGATGACCTCCTCGTAGACCTCGGGGGTGCCCACCGAGCCCACCGGGTTGGCCGGCAGGGAGACGATGATGTAGCGCGCGGCGTCGGCGACCTCGGCCGGCACGTCGGCCAGGTGCGGCAGGAAGCCGTGCTCGGCCGTGAGGCGGTAGTAGGCCGGACGCCCGCCGGCGAGCAGCGTGGCGTTCTGGAACACGGGGTAGCACGGGTCAGGCACCAGCGCCACGTCCCCGGGGTTCACGAGCGCGGCGCACACGTGCACGAGCCCCTCCTGCGTGCCGCGGCAGCTCATCACCATGTCCGGCGTGATGCCGTCCACGCCGTAGCGGTCCCGGTAGTAGGAGCAGACCGCGGCAAGCAGCTCGTCGGTGTCGTGCAGGGAGTAGCGCCAGTTGGCCGGGTCGGCGGCGGAGGCGCGCAGGGCTTCGACCACGTGCGCGGGCGGCTCGAAGTCCGGCGTGCCCACGGAGAGGTCGAAGACCTTCCGGCCGGCCGCCTCCAGCTCGCGGCGACGCGCGTTGAGCGCGGCGAACACCTCGTCTCCAAACAGGTCAAGACGCTGAGAGAACTCCATGACACCCCTCCGACGTTGCGTGGGCGCGCTGCGCGCGCAAAAGGACACCCCACACTCTATCCCATCATCGCCGGCGCACGGCATGACGCGTCACGCGATGGAGACGGGCGACGGGGCGGCGCCGACCGTCGCGGACGCCCCCCAGCACGCCGACCGCTCGCCGAACCCGCCACAGCCCCCCTCCACATTTTTTGAGGAAATGCTTTTTGGGCCCGCATTTTCCCTACCTGCGCCTATATGAGTTATCGACAGCATTTCAGCAGGTTGTGAACAATATATTGTGTTTATGTTGGCCACACACCACTACTAGTTGTGTCATAGTAGAGCCCAGCACCAAGTCAGCCAGTCAACGGGCGCGTCCGTCCAGGGCGCGCTTCTTTAGCGAGAGGCCAGCCATGAAGATCATCAAGCGCAACGGCTCAGAGGTCACCTTCGACATCTCCAAGATAGAGAACGCCATCCGTGCGGCCAACGAGGAGGTCGCCGCCCCCGAGCGCCTCACCGAGCGCGAGATTAAGTTCGCCTCCCTGAACGTCACCGACGAGTGCATGGAGGCCGGGCACACCGTGACCGTCGAGGAGGTCCAGGACCTCGTCGAGGACCAGCTCATGGGCCTCCACCACTTCGAGGTGGCCCGCAAGTACATCATCTACCGCTACGTGCAGAGCCAGAAGCGCCACAAGAACACCACCGACGACAAGATCCTTGCCCTCATCGAGTGCAACAACGAGGAGGTCAAGCAGGAGAACTCCAACAAGAACCCCACGGTGGTCTCCGTCCAGCGCGACTACATGGCCGGCGAGGTCTCCAAGGACCTCACCATGCGCGAGCTCCTGCCCGCCGACATCGTGGAGGCCCACAACGAGGGCATCATCCACTTCCACGACTCGGACTACTTCGCCCAGCACATGCACAACTGCGACCTCATCAACCTCGAGGACATGCTGCAGAACGGCACCGTAATCTCCGGCACGCTCATCGAGCGCCCGCACAGCTTCTCCACCGCCTGCAACATCGCCACGCAGATCATCGCCCAGGTGGCCTCCTGCCAGTACGGTGGGCAGTCCATCAGCCTCACGCACCTCGCGCCCTTCGTGGACGTGAGCCGCAAGAAGATCCGCCGTCAGGTGGAGGCCGAGATGGAGGCCATCGACGCCCACCCCGGCGAGGAGAAGGTCAATCAGATCGTCGAGAAGCGTCTGCGCGACGAGGTGGCCCGCGGCATCCAGACCATCCAGTACCAGGTGGTCACCCTCATGACCACCAACGGCCAGGCCCCGTTCATCACGGTCTTCATGTACCTCAACGAGGCCAAGAACGAGCAGGAGAAGGCCGACCTCGCCCTCTGCATCGAGGAGATGCTCAAGCAGCGCTACCAGGGCGTCAAGAACGAGGCAGGCGTCTGGATCACCCCCGCCTTCCCCAAGCTCATCTACGTGCTCGAGGAGGACAACGTCCGCGAGGGCACTCCGTACTTCTACCTCACCAAGCTCGCCGCCAAGTGCACGGCCAAGCGCATGGTGCCGGACTACATCTCAGAGAAGAAGATGCGTGAGTACAAGCTCTCCAAGGGCGAGACCGAGGGCAACGGCGACTGCTACACCTGCATGGGCTGCCGCTCCTTCCTCACGCCCGACCGCTCCGGCAACGGCTTCGACAACGTGGCCAACGCCGGCAACTACGAGCCCGGCAAGCCCAAGTACTACGGCCGCTTCAACCAGGGCGTCGTCACCATCAACCTCGTTGACGTGGCCCTCTCCGCCCACCAGGACATGGACGAGTTCTGGAAGATCTTCGACGAGCGCCTGGAGCTCTGCCACCGCGCCCTGCGCTGCCGCCACGAGCGCCTGCTTGGCACCACCTCCGACGCCGCCCCGATCCTGTGGCAGTACGGCGCCCTCGCCCGCCTCAAGAAGGGCGAGAAGATCGACAAGCTCCTCTACGGCGGCTACTCCACGATTTCCCTCGGCTACGCCGGCCTCTACGAGTGCGTCAAGGCCATGACCGGCCACAGCCACACCGACAAGGAGGCCACGCCGTTCGCCCTGGCCGTCATGCAGCGCATGAACGACAAGTGCACCGAGTGGAAGACCGCCGAGAACATCGACTACTCGCTCTACGGCACGCCGCTCGAGTCCACCACCTACAAGTTCGCCAAGTGCCTGCAGCGCCGCTTCGGCATCATCCCGGGCATCACGGACAAGGGCTACATCACCAACAGCTACCACGTCCACGTGACCGAGGAGATCGACGCCTTCACCAAGCTCAAGTTCGAGTCCGAGTTCCAGCGCCTCTCCCCCGGCGGGGCCATCTCCTACGTCGAGGTCCCCAACATGCAGGACAACCTCGAGGCCGTCATCTCCGTCATGCAGTATATCTACGACCACATCATGTACGCCGAGCTCAACACCAAGAGCGACTACTGCCAGGTCTGCGGCTACGACGGCGAGATCAAGATCGTGGAGGACGACGGCAAGCTCGTCTGGGAGTGCCCGCACTGCGGCAACCGCGACCAGTCGAAGATGAACGTGGCGAGAAGGACCTGCGGCTACATCGGCACCCAGTTCTGGAACCAGGGCCGTACCGAGGAGATTCGCGACCGCGTGCTGCACCTGTAGCGTCTGCGGCGGGACCCGGGGATAAGGTCCCACGCTCAAACAGCTTCGCTGCGCGAAGAGCTGCGCGCGGGACCCTTATCCCCGGGTCCCGCGCGCACTGCTGTTGCGCAGCGCCCGGATGCGCCTCGCGCGCACCTCGAATTTTCACCGCAAACGAAAGCAAGGATGCCAGGGCATGAACTACGCAAACATCAAGTACTGCGACATCGCCAACGGAGTGGGCGTGAGGACAACGCTGTTCGTGTCCGGCTGCCGTCTCGGCTGCCCCGGGTGCTTCAACGAGTCAGCGTGGAGCTTCGACGCCGGCGAGCCGTTCACCGACGAGGTCGCCGAGAAGATCATGGACTCGATGGACGCGCCCCACATCGACGGGCTCACGGTCCTCGGCGGGGAGCCGATGGAGCCGGAGAACCAGGCCGGGCTCGTGGGCTTTCTCGAGGCGGTGCGCAAGCGCTTCGGTCACACCAAGAGCATCTGGCTCTTCTCCGGCCACACCTGGGAGCAGCTGCGCCCCGGAGGGGCCTGGAACCTCGGGGACGTGACGGACCGTCTGCTCGACACGCTCGACGTGCTCGTGGACGGCCCCTTCGTCCAGGCCAAGCACGACATCACGCTGCGCTTTCGCGGCTCATCGAACCAGCGGCTCATCGACGTGCCGGCCACGCTCGAGGCGCCCGGCGACGACGTGGTCTGGTGGCACGACGACCCGGTCTTCTCCACCCATACGATGGAGTGATGCAGACGGCCGTGGACAGCCTGAACGTGTCGGACCTCCCAAAAGACCGGTCGAAAGGGCAGTCCTGCCGCCCACGGGCTACACGGCGCCGCCTGCGAATACATTCTCAAAGCAACGCAGGGGCGCAACGTCGTCTGCTGCGTTGTCAGCATGCCGCAAGGCAGCCGTACGGCAACCGTTTTTCACCGTTGGTACCCTCCTTCGAACCCAACCGAAGGAGGAAGCATGCAAAGCAGAAGGCCCGCCGAGAAGGACGCGCAGCGGCCGCGCGTCCCCTACTCCCACATGGACGAGCACGACGAGGACCTCTTCTATGAGACCCTTGCCGAGCTGCTCACCTACGCCAACCACGTGCTCGGGGTCGTGGACGACCCAACCGTCTCCCTGCGCGGTGACGACAGGCGCCTGCTCGACCGTGGGGCGGTGGTGAGCGAGGAGCTCTGGCGCCACCGATGGATCATCGACGACTTTGCGAACACCAATCCCCTTGGCGTGGCGCGCGATCACCTGGAGGTGGCGCGCCCCTGGCGCCACGCAGTGCGTGACGCCTTCACCTGCATCGACGCAAACGAGGACTACGCGCTCTACATAAACGACCACCGGGCCTTCGCGGTGGGGGCCATGCGCGGCAACGCCGACGCCCACGTCCACGACATCCCCTCGCTCATGCTGCTCACGCTTCTGCCCTTCAAGGGCGGCATCGTCACGGACGGCAAGACCGTCCACCTGAGCCGCAGGCCCATACCAAGCGCACTGGGGCTCATCGCCCGACAGGCGCGCGAGCTCGTGCACGCAGGCGTGATTGCCACGGCAGACGAGCTCGTGGCCTACGAGAGGGAGCACCCCGGGGAGAGCCAGATCTCCGCACGCCTCCAGCGCGTCATCGACGCCTACCTCTCTCAGCTCCTGGCTGACACGTAGGTGCAGCGCCCATCGCGCGGGCAACGTATCGAGCGCACACACAATCACCCCAAACCGGAAGACTACGTCAACGCCGCTGGACAGGGGCAGTGGAAAGTCCCACACGGGGCCCGCGCGCCACCCCATGGACACGCCCGGGCCAGCCCGCCCCTTGCGCCCGCAGGAAAAACGGAGCAAGCTGTGGCCGAAAACGAACGCATGCCCGTGCGGCCAGGCCGAAGGAGGTGCCTCATGAGCGACGGCAGTAGTAGACGCACCACGCACAACGTATCGCCCATGGGAGCGATCCTTGCCGGTCGGGACGGCGGGGGTCGGCGCGCCTAGGCAGCCCCACCAGCCGTCATGACGCACTCCCGGAGCCACCCGCAGCAGGCGGGGGCCCGTCTCATGTCCCGGGAATGCGAGGTGAAGCCATGCTGCTGGCCACCCTCATCACGCGCACCATCCGCCACGTGCACGATCGTGCAGCCACTTCAGAGTCCCCGCGCACCGCCGTAGCCGGACGCGACTGGCTCGTCCACGTAGCCTCCCTCTCCCCTGCCGACCTCCTCGACGAGCTCGGGGCACACGACCACGGCCTCTCGGAGGCGGAGGTCGAGTCCATGCGGGCCTTCTGGGGCGAGAACCGCCTTGCGCACGAGGAGCGCCCCGCGCTGCCGTGGCGCGTGCTCGCGGCATTCGCCGACCCGTTCACCTACATCCTCGTGGCCATAGCCGTCGTCTCGGTGCTCACGGACTGGGTCTTCGCGGAGGGCTCCGCCCGCGACCTCACCACGCCCGCCATCATCGCCGTGATGGTGCTCGTGTCCGGCGTGCTGCGCTTCGTGCAGACCGAGCGCAGCGACAACGCCGCCGAGGCCCTGGGCGAGCTCATCGAGACCACCTGCTCCGTGAGGCGCGCGGGCGCCGGATACGTCGAGCTGCCGCTCGACGAGCTCGTGGTGGGCGACGTGGTCCGCCTCTCCTCCGGCGACGTGGTCCCGGCGGACCTGCGCCTCACCTCTGCGCGCGACCTCTTCGTGAGCCAGTCCTCGCTCACCGGGGAGTCCGAGGCCGTCGAGAAGCGCCCCTCGCTCGCGGGGCCCCTCGCCGCGGACGCCGCGACGACCGACCTCCCCGACCTCGCCTTCCTTGGCTCCACCGTGATCTCCGGAACGGGGGTCGGCGTGGTGGTGGCCACCGGCGGGCGCACGCTCCTCGGCGAGGCCGCGAGCTCGGCCGGAGAGGGCGGCCGAGCCTCCACGGCCTCCGAGGCGGGCGTCGGGGCCACGAGCCGTCTGCTCGTGACCCTCATGCTCGTCATGGTTCCCACGGTGCTCCTGGCGTCTGGCCTCACCAAGGGGAACTGGCTTGACGCACTGCTCTTCTCGCTGTCCGTGGCCGTGGGCCTCACCCCCGAGATGCTGCCCATGCTCGTGACCTGCTGCCTGGCCAAGGGGTCGGTCGACCTCTCGCGCGACCGCGTGATCACCAAGCGGCTCGACGCCATCTCCGACCTCGGGGCCGTCGACGTGCTCTGCTGCGACAAGACCGGGACGCTCACCGAGGACCGCGTGGTGCTGGAGCGCCACCTCAACGTGCGCGGAGAGACGGACGAGCGGGTGCTCGACGCCGCGTTCCTCAACAGCTTCTTCGGCACCGGCGTCAAGAACCTCATCGACTCCGCGATCATCCGCTACGCCACCGATCGCGGCGGGGCGGACGAGCTGGTGGCGCGCTGGTCGCTTGTCGACGAGCTGCCGTTCGACTTCGAGCGCCGCCGCCTGAGCGTGGTGGTGGGCGACGAGCGCGGGCACACCCTCATGGTCTGCAAGGGCGCGCTGGAGGAGATGCTCGCCGTGAGCTCCACCGTGCAGCTGGACGGGAGGGTCACCCCGCTCACCGCGGAGCTCGCCGCCGAGGTCGAGAGGCAGGCGGCGGCCCTTGCCGACCAGGGCATGCGCGTGCTCGGCGTGGCCTACGCCGAGGACCCCGCGGGAGCCGCAAGCCTCACCGTGGCGGACGAGCGCGACCTCACGCTCATCGGCTTCCTGGCGTTTCTCGACCCGCCAAAGAAGACGTCGGCCGAGGCGGTCCGCGCGCTTGCGGAGCACGGCGTTGGCGTCAAGGTCCTCACCGGGGACTCCGCGCGCGTGGCCGTGCACGTGTGCGAGGCCATCGGCATCCCCGCGCGCGAGGTGCTGACCGGGGCCGAGGTGGACGCGCTCAAAGACGCCGAGCTGGCCAGCCGCGCCGAGCGGGTCACCGTCTTCGCCAAGCTGTCCCCCGCGGCGAAGGCGCGGGTGGTGGGCGCCCTGCGGGCGAACGGCCACGTGGTGGGCTTCATGGGTGACGGCGTGAACGACGCCGCCGCGATGCAGGCCTCCGACTGCGGCATCTCCGTGGACTCCGCGGTGGACGTGGCGCGTGAGGCGGCCGACGTGATCTTGCTGGAGAAGGACCTCATGGTGCTGGAGCGCGGCATCGTCTGCGGGCGCCGGACGCTCGCGAACATGCTCAAGTACATCAAGATGACGGTGAGCTCCAACTTCGGCAACATCCTGTCGGTGCTCATCGCCTCCGTGGCGCTGCCGTTCCTGCCGATGGGCGCGGTCCAGCTGCTCCTGCTCAACCTCGTCTACGACCTCACCTGCACCGCACTCCCGTGGGACAGCGTGGACGCAGGGCTCGTCCGCTCGCCGCGGCGCTGGGACGACGCCTCCATCCGTCGCTTCATGCTCTGCATGGGCCCCGTAAGCACGGTCTTTGACCTGCTGACGTTTGCCGGGCTCTTCTTCTGGGTGTGCCCGGCGGTGGCGGGCGGCCCCTGGGGCGCGCTGGACGCCGCGGGCCAGGCGGCCTTCGTCGCCACCTTCCAGGCGGGCTGGTTCGTCACGAGCATGTGGACGCAGACGCTTGCGGTGCACCTCTTCCGCACGGAGCGGGGGCTGTTCGCGGGCAGCCACGCCGCATGGCAGCTGAGCGCCCTCGGGGCGGCCGGGGTCGCGCTCGCCACGGCGCTCCCGTTCACGCCTGTCGGGGCCTCGCTCGACCTCGCTGCGCCGCCCGCGGGCTTCTTCGCCCTTCTCGCCGCCGTCGTGGCAGGCTACGCCGCCTCGCTCACGCTGGCCAAGCGGGTCTTCGTGCGGCGGTTCGGCAGCCTCATCTAGCGGAGGGAGGGCTGGCCCGGCAAGGGGCCGCGGGGCTACCTCGCCGACGCGTCGAGCTGCTCCGCGGCCCTGTCCACGCAGGCCAGGGCGTTGAGGCTGCGCGGGTACCCAATGTAGGGCACCAGGTTGGAGACCACGCGGTAGAGGAAGTCGCGGTCGTTTCCTAGGTTCATGTTGCCCAGCGCGTGGCTCGTGCACTGCGGCTCGCAGCCGCCCTGCGCCGCGATGAAGCAGAACGTGATCATCTCGCGGTCGCGGTCGGAGAGCCCGCCGCGCGTGTACCAGTCGCCGAAGCAGTGCCCGGCGAGCCAGCGGTTGATGTGGGCGCGCTCGGACGGGCCCGACCTCCAGCTCTCGCGCATGCCCTCGCCGAAGTACTCGACCTGCTTGCCGTTGCCGGCCTCGACGCGCGTCTCGGCGGTCGTGGTGGCCTGGGGCTCAAGGGGCAGCTCCACCCCGCGGGCGAGAAGGACCTCGTTTGCCGTGCGCAGGAACGGCAGCACGCGACCGATCCCGAGGTACGCCGACGCCTGGTAGACGACCTCCTTGAGCTCCACGGGCGTCACACCGGCGTTGAGGGCGGCGTCGGCCATGAGGGCGAACTCGTCCACGGCCTGGCAGCCGAGCAGCGCCGCAAGGATGGCCAGGAAGCGCACGCGGTCAGGCAGGGACGCCGCCCCCTCGTTCACCACCTCGTCGAAGGCGAAGTTCTCGAAGCGCTCGACGAACTCGGGGTCCGTCTCTATGAGCTCGGGGGTGCGCCCGGGCAGGATGTGCTCGCGATAGGCCAGCGCGGCCTCGCTGATCTTCGGTTCGTACGCCATGATGACTCCCCTCGCGGGCGCACCGCCAAGCGACTGGCGGCACGCCGCCCGTTCTTCTCGCCTACACTGTCCCTCTCGCCTACGCCAGCTTGTCGTAGTCCTCGCCGGACACGGGCTCGAGCCACTCGGCACTCGCTCCCTCGGCCGGCACAGCCAGCGCGATGTGCTGGAACCAGGAGTCGCGCGCGGCGCCGTGCCAGTGCTTGACCTCGGGCGGGATGCTCACCACGTCGCCGGGGCGCAGCTCGCGCGCCTCCTTGCCCCACTCCTGGTACCAGCCGCGCCCGGCCACGCAGATGAGCACCTGGCCGCCGGCGTGGTGGACGTGCCAGTTGTTGCGGCAGCCCGGCTCGAAGGTGACGTTGCTCGCGCCGAGCTGCGGGTCGCCGAGCGGCGCCAGGTAGCTCTGCCCGACGAAGTAGGCCGCATAGGCGTCGTTGGGGTCTCCCTTCGGGAAGATCGGGCTCAGCTCGTCCTCGGTGATGCTGTCAGCTGCCATGGTCCCTCTCGCTTTCTCTCGTCTTCCTCCGGGCTATCCGATCACCCGACGTGCCCAGGCCACGGCCTCGTCGACGCGACGGGCCGCCTCGTGGCCCGGCACCGCCAGGCCCGCCGCCACGACGGCAGTGGGATAGGCGGCCTTGAGGTCGCGCTCGGAGGAGCCCATGCCGCCGCCCTCGTTGGTGCAGAGCGGCGCGACGGTCTTCCCCGAGAGGTCAAGGCCGTCCAGGAACGTGCGCACGGGCATCGGGCAGGTGCCCCACCAGTTGGGGAACCCCAGGATGATGGTGTCGTAGGCGGCGACGCTCTGCAGCCCCTGCGCCAGCGCCGGTCGCGCGCCCTCCGCGAGCTCCCGCTTGGCCACGTCCGTGCAGGCGTAGTAGTCCGCGGGGTAGGGATCGGCAGGCTCGATCCGGAAGAGGTCGGCGCCCGTCCGCACTGAGATCGCACGTGCCAGGACCTCGGTGTTTCCTTGCGGCAGGTCCTTGATGCCTCCTGCCACGTAGTTCTGGCCCGCCCTTGAGAAGTAAGCCACCAGAGTCTTTCCCATGCCAGCCCTCCCTCCGGTCTATCGTCGCCCGAGACGGGGCAAAGAGGCGCCCCGCCCTCGTCAGGGAGCAGCATAGAATCATCTTTGCTTATGAGCAATTCAAATTAGTGGTGTTTCGATAAGTAAAACTAATCGTTTGCTAGCGATCCACGCCAGCAGGAGGAGACCCGGCCGCGGCGCGCGAGCTAAAGGACGGCGCCTCGGCCGCCCCCTCGGCTTCCGCACGCGCCCCCGGCGAGAGGGACAAGCCCGCACGGTCGTCCTCCGAGAAGATCTCTCGCAGGATGGCCCCGAGCTCCTCAACGGCCGGGGTGGTCCGCTCGCGCAGCCAGAACGCGTAGTACTCGTGGGCCAGGTGGGCGCCGTCCGCCCCGAAGAGCGGTATGCGACGGATGATCGACCCAGTGCGCCCCTCGCGCCGTCTCGTCTCCACCAGCAGGAAGGCGCGGCCGCCCGCCACCGTCATCCGGGCCTCGTCGAGCGTGCGGGCGAAGGTGACGTCGCAATGAAGGCCCATCGTGTCCTGGAAGTAGGCTCGCTCGACCTCCTCCTGGTCCGGGGCGGCGATAAGGACGCAGGTCCCGCCGGCGAGGTCTGCCGTGGTCACGTGCTCGCGCCACGCCAGCGGGCTTGCCTCGGAGACCTCCACGTAGTCGTAGCCAACGAAGAGCGGCAGGTTCACGGCCTCCGGGTGCAGGGTTCTCCGCCGGTCGGAGAAGGTGATGTCCACCTGGCCGGAGAGGAGCAACTCGCGCAGGGTGTCGTGGCTGCCCGCCACGCTCGTGACCGTCATGCGCGGGTGGCGCCGGACGAAGGCGGCCACCGCACCGGCCACCTCCCAGCCGTCGTAGCGGTTGAGGTAGCCCAGGCGCAGCACGCTTGCCTCCCCGCTCGCGAGGTCCGCGGTCTCCTGACGCAACGCGTCCACCTCGTCCAGGATTGCCGAGGCCCGCCGGTAGAAGTGCTCGCCGGCGGGCGTGAGCGTGAACGAGCGGCCCTCGCGGCGCAGGAGCTCCGCGCCGAGGTCGCGCTCCAGGGCGCTCACCTGCTGCGACACCGCCGACTGGGAGACGAAGCTCGCCTCTGCGGCGCGCGTGAAGCTGCCGGCCTCCACCACCGCACAGAAGTAGCGCATCTGTCTCAGCAGCACGGTCGGCCCCCCTCCGCAGGTTCTTCTCGCCTAGTCTTGTCGGACGGTACCCCAGCGCACACCGTCGTGCCGCGTACGCGGGCCGTCCCCCCCGCCCTACGCGTTGAAGACGCGCTCGGACAGGCGCTCGAAGGCCTCCTGGACCCGGGAGAGCGGCAGCGCGAGGTTCATGCGGATGTGGCAGGGCCCGTGGAAGGCGCGGCCGTCCTGCCAGTAGACGCCCGCGCGCCAGCCCTCGTGCAGGACCCACTCGATGTCGTGGCCGTGCTCGGCGCACCACCCCGAGCAGTCGAGGAACAGCATGTAGGTGCCCTGCGGCCGGAACGCCTCAACGCCCGGGAGACGGCTCTCGATGAAGTCGCAGGCCCAGTCGACGTTGCCGGCGATGACCTGGTTGAGCTCGTCGGCCCACGCCCGCCCCTCGGCCCCGTAGGCCCCGACGAGCGCATGCTGGGAGAGCACGTTCATGGAGTTGTAGTGCGTCTTGGCGCCCTTGGACTCCACGCGGTCGCGCAGGTAGTCGCTGTAGATCACGTGGTAGCTGCCGATGAGGCCCGCGAGGTTGAAGGTCTTGCTCGGCGCGTAGAGCGCCACGGTGCGGTCGCGGGCGTCCTCGGAGACGGACTGAGTGGGGACATGGGTCACGCCCGGGCGGACGATGTCGGACCAGATCTCGTCGGAGATGACGACGCAGTCGTGCGCGCGGTAGATCTCCATCGCGCGCTCGACCTCCCAGCGCTCCCAGACGCGGCCGCAGGGGTTGTGGGGAGAGCAGAAGATGGCCACGTGGATGTGCCCCTCGGAGAGGCGGCGCTCCATGTCCTCGAAGTCCATGCGCCAGACGCCCGCCTCGTCGCGCACGAGCGGCGAGAGCACGATCTTGAAGCCGTTGTCCTCGAGGGAGTGGGTGAAGCCCACGTAGGTGGGGCTGTGGACGAGGACGGCGTCACCCGGGGCGGCGAAGGAGGTGACCGTGGAGACCACGCCGCCGAGCACGCCGTTCTCGTAGCCTATGTAGTCGGGCTTGAGGTCGTCGACGCCCTTGCGGATGCGGTGCCAGTCGATGATGGCCTGGTAGTAGTCATCGCTCGGACGAAAGTAGCCGAAGGTCGGGTACTGGAGGCGCTCCTCGATGGCACGGGTGATGGAGGGGGCCACCGGGAAGTTCATGTCGGCGATCCACATGGGGATGGGGTCGAGGCCGCCCTCGGGGGCGGGGAAGGCGGAGCCCGGCGCGCCGATGGCGTCGAGCGCAATGGCGTCGTGGCCAGCGCGGTCGAGAATCGAGGTGAAGTCGTAGGTCATTGGCTCTTCCTTCCTAGTGGGACAAAGGGGACGGAGGTTTTCGTCCCACGTCGATGATGGCACACACGCGGGGTGGGCGCACGGAGGCTTCCACCCGCCCCCGCCCCTTCGTCAGAGCCGGCGGCGCAGCGCAAGCAGGGCAAGGCCCGCAGGAGCCATGAGCGTCGGCAGGGCGGCCTCCCCCGTCGCCGGAAGGGCCTTGCCGCCAGCGTCCTTCTCGCCAGAGCCCTGAGATGAGTCGGACGACGCGACGGCCTCCCCCGCCGCCCCAGTCCCGGCGGAAACTGCCCCCTCGACGCCCGAGCCGAGGTCCTTCTCGCCGTCCCCCGCAGCGTCGGACGCGGCATCGCCCGCCACACCGTCCGCCGCGTCATCGTCGCCCGCGCCGAGGCCCTCGTCGCCGCCCGGCACGCCGTCATCGCCCGGCACGCCGGGCACGCCGTCACCACCACCCGTGCCGGGGCCGGGGCGCGGCACGACGAGGTCGTCCCACTCGACCTCGTCCGCTCCCTCAGCGTCGAGGAAGAGGGCACCGCACCCAGGGCAGCGCCAGTGCTCTCGAACGCCGTCCGAGCCCTCGGTCGGGGCGACGGCCTCCACGTACTCGAGCGCCTCGTGCCGGGCCGGGTCGAGCGTGCCATACTCCTGGCCGCAGTCCTCGCACGTCGCGAGGTGCGAGCAGGTGGCGTGGCCGCCATGGCACGGCTCGTCCCCGACGTCGTAGGAGCAGCCCGGCACGGCACACACCCTGGAGTGCGTCCCGTCCCCGTTCCCCTTATAGGTGAGTATGTGGTCGACCAGGTGCAGCGTCGAGTCTTTTGTTACGAAATAATCCTGGAGAGTGTCCCCCAGACGGGAGAGCTCGGTGCCCGCGAAGAAGAGGTGGGCGGTGGCCGACGTGACGCCCTCCTTGTCGTCGATCTTCTCCCAGACGTCCGAGATGCGGTCAGTCGGCTCCACCTCAAGGGTGATGTGCTTTCCCCTGAGGGTCTTCACGAAGATCTGCATCGCCTCGGCGGTGGTGGGCATGGCAAGAACGGCGACAAGGACTACGCCAAGGGCCGCCACAACGGGGAGGGCTCTTCTCAAGGGCTTCCTTTCTTCAGGGTCTGCGTGACCGGCGCCCCGCGCCGGCGGCCCATGATGACACATGCCGGGGCGGTGTGCCAAGGGCAGATTGTCAGCCCGCGGAATTGCCCGTGGAAACAGCGGAGGTGAAGGCCAGCGGGTGCCTCCACCCCCCCTGCAGCCGTCACAAAAGCGACGAGGGGACGAAGGCGCGAAGCCTCCATCCCCTCGTCCAGAGGTGGGACGAAAACCTCCGTCCCCTTTGTCCCACTAGAGGGCGGCGACGATCTTGTCGCCCATGGCGGCGGTGCCGAGCACCATGTCGGACGGGGTGGACGCGTCGGCGATGTCGGCCGTGCGCCAGCCCTCGTCGAGCACGCGCGTGACCGCCGCGGCCAGCTCGTCTGCGGCCTCGTCCATGCCGAAGCTGTAGCGGAGCATGAGCTCCACGGAGAGGATCTGTGCGATGGGGTTCGCGATCCCCTGCCCCGCGATGTCGGGGGCGGAGCCGTGGCTCGGCTCGTAGAGCGCCGTGCCGTCGCCGAGGCTTGCGGACGCCAGCATGCCGAGAGAGCCCGTGAGCATGGAGGCCTCGTCGGAGAGAATGTCGCCGAAGGTGTTCTCGGTCACCAGGACGTCGAACTGGGCCGGGTTGGCAATGAGCTGCATCGAAGCGTTGTCGACGTACATGTCCTCGAGCTCGACGTCGGGGTACTCTGCGGCGATCCGGTGGGCAACCTCACGCCACATGCGGGAGGTGTCGAGCACGTTGGCCTTGTCGACGGAGTGGACGCGCCCCCTCCTGCGCCGCGCCGCGTCAAAAGCCCAGCGGACCACGCGGTCGACCTCGTACTCGGAGTACTCGAGGATGTCGCGGGCAAACTCGCCGCGCGTGCCGCCCACGCCGGCGCCCTCCACGCCCATCGTGCGCTCGTGGCCGCCGAAGTACAGGCCGCCCGTGAGCTCGCGGACGATGATGAGGTCGACGCCGGAGAGCACCTCGGGCTTGAGCGTCGAGGCGCCGACCAGCGCGTCGAACATGCGCACCGGGCGCAGGTTGAGGTAGAGCCCGAGCTCCTTGCGGATGGCGAGCAGGCCCTGCTCGGGACGGACGGAGCCCACCTTGGTGTCGGTCCACTTGGGCCCGCCCACCGCGGCGAGAAGAACCGCGTCCGCGGCACGGGCGGCCTCGAGCGTGGCCGGCGGCAGGGCGGAGACGGTCTCGCCGGCCTCGGTGGTGGCGTCGATGGCCGCGCCGCCGATGAGCTGGTCCTCGCAGACGAACTCGACGTCATGGCGCGCACCGATGGCGGCGAGGACCTTCTTCGCCTCGGCGATGATCTCCGGCCCGATGCCGTCGCCCGGCAGGGTGCAGATGCGGTAGGTCTTTGAAGCCATTAGTTTCCGCCCTTCTCGGCCATCACGCGCTTGGTACGCGCCACGAGGCCGCCGTCGTTGATGATCTCCTGGATGAAGGGCGGGAATGGCTGCGCCTGGAACGTGGCGCCGGTGGTCTCGTCCGTGATGGTGCCGGTGTCCGCGTCCACGGAGACGACGTCGCCCTCGGAGATGGCGTCGGCGGCCTCCGGGCACTCGAGGATGGGCAGGCCCATGTTGATCGAGTTGCGGTAGAAGATGCGGGCGAAGCTCTTGGCGATGACGCAGGAGACGCCGGCCGCCTTGATCGCCACGGGTGCGTGCTCGCGGGAGGAGCCGCAGCCGAAGTTCTCATCGGCCACGACGATGTCACCGGGCTGGACGCGCGTGGTGAAGGTGGTGTCGAGGTCCTCGAAGCAGTGGCGCGCGAGCTCCGCCGGATCCGAGGTGTTGAGGTAGCGAGCCGGGATGATGACGTCGGTGTCGATGTCCCGGCCGTAGCGGAAGACGGTTCCCTTGAACTGCATGGTTCTCCCTCTCTGTTACAGGTCGCTCGGCAGGGCGATGTGGCCGGCGACGGCCGAGGCGGCCGCGACGGCGGGGCTCGCCAGGTAGACCTCGGAGGTGGGGTCGCCCATGCGGCCGACGAAGTTACGGTTGGTGGTGGACACGCACCTCTCGCCCGCCGCGAGGATGCCCATGTAGCCGCCCAGGCACGGGCCGCACGTGGGCGTGGAGACCACGCAGTGCGCGTTGACGAAGATGTCCATCAGGCCCTCGTGGACGCACTCGAGCCAGACGCCCTGCGTGGCGGGGATGACGATGCAGCGCACACCGTCCGCCACGGTGCGGCCGCACAGCACCTCGGCGGCGGCGCGCATGTCCTCGATGCGGCCGTTGGTGCAGGAGCCAATGACCACCTGGTCGATCTTGATATGACGGCTCTCGGTCACGGGGTGGGTGTTGCTCGGCAGGTGCGGCCAGGAGACCGTCGGCACGATGTCGGCGGCGTCGATGTGGATGACCTGCTTGTACTGCGCGTCGGCGTCCGGGTGGTACTCCACGAAGGCGCGCTGGGTGCGACGGCTCACGTACTCGCGGCACTTGTCGTCAACCTCGAAGAGGCCCGCCTTGCCGCCGGCCTCGATAGCCATGTTGGCGATGGTGAGGCGCCCCTCCACGGAGAGGGCCTCGATGGTGGAGCCGGCGAACTCCATCGCGCAGTAGAGCGCGCCGTCCACGCCGATCTGGCCGATCACGTAGAGGATGATGTCCTTGGCGGACGCGCCCTCGGGCAGCTCCCCGTCCACGACGATGCGGATGGTCTCGGGCACCTTGAACCAGGCACGGCCGGTGGCCATGCCCACGCCGGCGTCCGTGGAGCCCACGCCGGTGGAGAACGCGCCGATGCCGCCGTAGGTGCAGGTGTGCGAGTCCGCGCCGATTACGAGGTCGCCCGGCACCACGATGCCGCGCTCGGGCAGAAGCGCGTGCTCGATGCCCATGCACCCCTGCTCGAAGTAGTGCGTGATCTGGTGCTCGTGCGCAAAGTCACGCGTGACCTTGGTCTGCTCGGCGCTCTTGATGTCCTTGTTCGGCGCGTAGTGGTCCGGCACCAGGCAGATCTTGTCGCGGTCGAAGATGCCGGCGCCTATCTCGCGCACCGTCTTGATGGCGATGGGCGCGGTGATGTCGTTGGCGAGCACGAGGTCCAGGTCACACTCAACGAGCTGCCCCGGAACCACCTCCTCGAGCCCTGCGTGCGCCGCAAGAATCTTCTCGGCCATGGTCTGAGGACGTGCCATGTTACTTTCCTTCCTTCGAACGCGTGGTCTGGATCATGCGGTTGATGGCGTTCACGTACGCCTTGGCGCTCGACACAATGATGTCGTTGTCGGCGCCGCGGCCGGTGTAGACCCGCCCGTCGTCGGCGGTGATGCGAACCGTGACCTCGCCGATGGCGTCAATGCCGCGCGTGACGGCCTTGACCGCGAACTCCGCGAGGTCGCCGTGGACCGCCACGACCTTGTCGATGGCCTGGTAGGCCGCGTCCACCGGGCCGGTGCCCGTCGCGCACACCACGTGCGCCACGCCCACCTCGTCGGTGATCGTGGCAGTGGCCGTGGGGATCAGCGGGTCGCCGCAGCTCACCTGCAGCGCGTCGAGCGTGTAGACGGCCGCCACGTCGCGCTGGCGCTCCTGGACCATGGACTCCAGATCCTCGTCGTAGACCTCCTTCTTCTGATCCGCGATCTCCAGGAAGCGCTCGTAGACCTCGTCGAACTCCTCGTCGGCAAAGGTGTAGCCGAGCTCCGCCAGGCGGTGGCGCAGCGCCGCGTGGCCGCTCCTGGCCGAGAGGATGATCTCGGAGCCGGCGGCGCCCACGTCAGCGGGGTCGATGATCTCGTAGGTGTCGCGCGCCTTGAGCACGCCGTCCTGGTGGATGCCCGAGGAGTGCGCGAAGGCGTTGGCGCCCACAATGGCCTTGTTCGCCTGCACGCTCATGCCCGTGATGCGGCTGACGAGGTGGCTTGCGCGCGTGAGCTCGGTGGTCACGATGTCCGTGTGGGCGTCGAGCTCGTCGCCGTGCATCTTGATGGCCATGACGACCTCCTCGAGCGCGGTGTTGCCCGCGCGCTCGCCGAGGCCGTTGATCGTGCACTCGATCTGGCGGGCGCCGTTCTTGACGCCCTGGAGCGCCAGGGCCGTGGCCATGCCGAGGTCGTTGTGGGTGTGCACGGACACGATCACGTTCTCGATGCCGATGACGTTGTCGCAGAGGCTCTTGATGCGCGCGCCGAAGTCCTCCGGCAGCTGGTAGCCCGTGGTGTCCGGGATGTTCACGACCGTGGCGCCCGCGTTGACGGCGGCCTGGATCACGCGGATGAGGAAGTCCTGGTCGGCACGGCCGGCGTCCTCGGCGTAGAACTCCACGTCGTCCACGTACTGCTTCGCGTATTTCACGCAGTGCGCGGCGCGCTCGATGCACTCCTCCTCGGTGATGCGCAGCTTCTCCTTGAGGTGGGAGGGCGAGACGCCGAGCCCGGTGTGGATGCGCGGGCGCTTGGCGCACTTCAGCGCCTCGGCGGCGCGGTCGATGTCCTTGTCGACGGCGCGCGTCAGGCCGCAGACCACGCAGGAGTCCCCGGCCAGGCGGCCGATCTCCTGCACGGAGCGGAAGTCTCCCGGGGAGGAGATGGGGAAGCCCGCCTCGATCACGTCGACGCCCATGCGGATGAGCTCCTGGGCGATGACGAGCTTCTCCTCGGTGTTCATGGACGCGCCGGGGCTCTGCTCGCCGTCGCGCAGCGTGGTGTCAAAGATGTGGATCTTCCTGGTCATGGCTCAAGCCTTTCTCTTGGTGCCCCTTCGGGTGGCCCGTGCCGGGCAGGCGTTGGCTGCAAGGCGCAAAAAGAAGTGCCCCGTCTCCCGCAGGAGGCGGCGGCACGGCAACGCGCGCTGGGGGTGCGTGACCCTAGCGCGCGCCAGCTAGCGTAAGTCGGGCGGTCCTGGCCAGAAGCAGGCTCCGGCTGCCGAGAAGGGCGGGTGCGAACGCGCACTCGCGAACTCGAACGTCAGCAGCCTCATGCCCTGCCATGCTGGGACCTCCCCCGCTCTCGCACGCCCCCTCCGGGCGTGGTTGCTGCGCACTATCGCACAGTTGGCGTCGCACGCGGGAAACGGTTTTGTAACGGTAACAATCAGCTCCGCGGGCGGTCGGGCGCGCAGGGTGGGCGGCGGGGCGGACCGAGGTGAGGGCCGCAGGCGCAGACGCTACAATGACGGCGAGAAGAACCTTGGAAGGAGCCCCATGATCCGCCTCATAGCCAGCGACCTTGACGAGACCCTGCTTGACGACGCGCACCACGTCCCGCAGCGCGTGCGCGACGCCGTCGCCGCGGCACGGGGGCTCGGCGTCCGCTTTGTCCCCGCCACGGGGCGCCCGTTCCGCTCGGTCGACGTCACCCTGGCCGAGCTTGGCCTGCTCGGGGCGCCCGGCGAGTACGTGCTCTCCTTCAACGGGGGCGTCCTGACCGAGAACTCGCAGGGACGGCCGCTCACAAGCTGCAGCCTCCCGCGGCCGCGCGCGGAGGCCCTCTACGAGTACGGCGTCAGGCACGGGCTGTGCATGCACGTGAACACCCTTGACCCCGTCTTCCTCTACAACTACGTGCCCGAAGAGCGCGCCTACATCGAGGGCCGCATGAACATCGTGGAGACCGACGAGCCCACCCTGGACGCCCTCTATGACGCCGGCCACGTCGTGGTCAAGCTCATCTACATGAGCCTCGACATGGGGCTGCTGCGCTCCACACGGGACGAACTCGACGCGGCAGGTCTCACCGAGGGGCTTGACGTCTGCTACTCCGGGAACCGCTACCTCGAGTGCAACGCACCGGGCGTCAACAAGGGCGCGGGCCTCATGGGGCTCGCCCGGAGGCTCGGCGTCCCCCGCGAGGAGGTCATGGCCATCGGCGACAACTCCAACGACGTGCCCATGATCGAGGCCGCCGGGGTCGGCGTGGCAGTCGCCAACGCCACCGACGAGGCCAAGGCGGCGGCCGACTACGTCTGTGAGGCCGACAACAACGCCGGGGCAGTTGCCGAAGCAATAGAGCGCTTCGTGCTTGGGGCCTAGCGCCACCGACGGGCCCTGAGCGCCGAGACGGCGACGCAGAGCAGCACGACCATGGCCGCAACCGCGAGCTTGGCCTCAGCGCTCCCCCAGCGCGGCGCGCCCCTCCAGACGGAAGCGCTCGATCATCTCTCCCGTGAGGCTCGTCTGGTCGCCCGTCCGCTCAAGCGGAATCTCGTCACGCCGGAACCAGCGCGCCTCCTTGAGCTCGGAGTGGTCCACGGCCAGCTCGTCGCTGCCGTCGACCTCGCACCAGAAGCCCGCGAGCAGTGTGTCCGTGAAGCCCCACGGCTGGCTCTTGTAGAAGCGGAGGCCACGCACCGAGAGCCCGACCTCCTCCATGACCTCGCGGCGGACGGTGCCCTCAAGCGGCTCGCCTATCTCGGTGAAGCCGGCCACGAGGGCCCAGAGCGCCGTGGTCCTCCCGGCGTAGCGCGTGAGCACGATGCGGTCTTCCGCCGGGTCGTCGGCAAGGCTCACCACGGCGCAGATGACGCCGGGGCATATCTTGGGGTAGACGATGTGCGCGCACGCCGGGCAGACGACCTCTCGGCTTGAGGGCGCGAGCTCCGTGGGGTGCCCGCAGCGCCCGCAGAAGCGGTTGTCGCGATACCAGCGGTCGAGCTGTGAAGCCGTGGCGGCAGCAAAGAGCAGGTGCTGGGGCTCGGCTCGGCGCAACCAGCTCATGGACTCGTAGGCAAAGCCCGCCGGCGCAACGACGCGGTCGTCAAGTGCCAGGAAGAAGCGCTCGGCGCCCAGCGAGAAGAGGTAGGTCACGCGGCGGGGCCGTCGACGGTAGTCCCGCACGCGCGGAAGGTCGAACACCTCGCCGGAGTCGCCGGCGTCCGCGTCCGCCGCGCCCACGTGCGTCACGCGCGCAAGGCACGCGCCGCCAGAGAAGTGCAGCAGATAGTCGTCCGGTCGCGCGTCGCGCGGCTCGAAGTGGTTGTCCAGCGCGCGGGCGACGCCAAGCTCGTGAATCATGGGGCTCCCTTCGGGACGGGGCTGGTCCAATCGTAGGGCAAGGCCCTCCTGCCGCGGCGAGAACGGTGCGAGAAGGACGTGGGAACCGTCTCCCGGGCCCGTCTCAGCGGCGCCGGCCGCCCAGGAGCTCGCTCACGAGAATTGCCGCGAAGATCGCGGCGAAGCCCACCGCCAGCCGCGGCGTCACAAGCTCCCCGTAGAAGAGCACGCTCGCCACCACGGCGAAGACGCTCTCCAGCGAGAGCAGCAGCGACGCCTGCGCTGGCGGCACGTGCGCCTGGCCCACGTTCTGCAGCACCGTGCACACCCCGGACGAGAGCACCACCAGGTAGGCCAGGGCCGCCCACACGTCTGGGTTCGCGAAGGTGTCAAGCGAGGGCGGCGCCTCCAGCACCAGGGCCGTCCCCAGGGCCACGAGGGCGCCTGTCACGAGCTGCACCACGGTGAGCGTCATCACGTCGTGCGCGGAGGAGAAGCGTGCCACGAGCACGATGTGCACGGCAAAGAGCGCGGCGCCCGCGAGCGACAGCCAGTCTCCGCGGCTCATGGCGAGGGAGAGGTCGTCGCCCAGCGCCACCAGCCCCACGCCCGCGATGGCCAGCGCCGCTGCCACCACGTTGCCCCAACCGGGGCGCCGCCGCGCCACGACCCAGTTGAGGAAGGGCGTCATCACGCAGTAGGTTGCCGTGAGGAAGGCGTTGCGCCCGGGCGTGGTATCGTCCAGCCCGATGTTCTGCACAACGTACGCCGCGCCCCACGCAAGGCCCAGCATCACGCCACAGGCAACGTGGCTCGCGTCGAGGTTGTCCCTGAGGGTCTTCCAGAAGATGCCCCCCACCAGCAGCGACGCCAGCAGGAAGCGCACGAACATGAGCCACGCCGGCGAGATGGCGTTCAGCGTGTCCTTCATCACCACGAAGGAGCCGCCCCAGATGGCAGCCGCGCTGGCCAGCGCCAGCTTCCAGACCCAGCCCGGTATGTGTCTCTTCGTACCCATGGCGCGCGATTATACCAGCCCCGGGCACGGCGGACGCCAAAACGTACGCCGCTAGAAACGCCTTTCGCGCGGGCTCTCCGGGCTCTGAAGGCGCAGATTCGCGTTAGTTCGTCCCTCTCGCCACGTCGTTTTGCCGTAAACTTAAGAACGGGCTGGCCCGTTGGGCCGCACCCGAGCTCTGTCCGGCCCGAGAGGGTCGGACTCACACGCGTCGGCGCACGGGGCGTCGGCGAGGGAGTTCAGGAGAGGAGCATTACATGCAGTATTCCGCAGAAGTCGAGAATATGTGCCCCGTCGCCAAGGGCGCATATCACGGCCCCGCGCCCATCCCCGAGGAGGGCAAGTGGGTCCAGGCCAAGGAGATCTCTGACATCTCCGGCTACACCCACGGCGTGGGCTGGTGCGCACCGCAGCAGGGCGCGTGCAAGCTGAGCCTCAACGTCAAGAACGGCGTCATCGAGGAGGCCCTCGTCGAGACCATCGGCTGCTCGGGCATGACCCACTCTGCCGCCATGGCCGCCGAGATCCTGCCTGGCAAGACCATCCTCGAGGCCCTCAACACCGACCTCGTCTGCGACGCCATCAACGTCGCCATGCGCGAGCTGTTCCTCCAGATCGTCTACGGCCGCACCCAGACCGCGTTCTCCGAGGACGGCCTGCCCGTCGGCACCGGCCTTGACGACCTCGGCAAGGGCCTGCGCTCCATGGTGGGCACCACCTACGGCACCAAGGCCAAGGGCGCTCGCTACCTCGAGCTCACCCAGGGCTACGTCACCCGCCTCGCGCTCAACGACAAGAACGAGATCATCGCATTCGAGTTCATGAACCTCGGCAAGTTCACCGACGCCCTCAAGGCTGGCAAGTCCCCCGAGGACGCCATCCAGGGCGCCATGGGCCACTACGGCCAGTGGGACAACGCCGTCAAGTACATCGACCCGCGTACTGACGAGGAGACCCACTCCGTCGCTTCCACGTTCCCGGTTCACGAGTAGAAAGGGAGGGATAACCTAATGGCTGTTACGTTTGAGGGCTACGAGCGCCGCATCGACAAGATCAACAAGGTGCTCGCTGAGAACGGCATCTCCTCCCTCGAGGATGCCCTTCAGATCTGCCAGGACAAGGGTATCGACCCCCGTCAGATCGTTGCTGACACCCAGTCCATCGCGTTCGAGAACGCCAAGTGGGCCTACACCATGGGCTGCGCCATCGCCATCAAGAAGGGCGCCAAGTCCGCCTCTGAGGCCGCCTCGATGATCGGCGAGGGCCTGCAGGCCTTCTGCGTCCCCGGCTCCGTCGCCGAGGACCGCAAGGTGGGCCTTGGCCACGGCAACCTGGGCGCCATGCTGCTCGGCGAGGACACCGAGTGCTTCGCGTTCCTGGCCGGCCACGAGTCCTTCGCCGCCGCCGAGGGCGCCATTGGCATCGCCATGAACGCCAACAAGGCCCGTCAGAAGCCGCTCCGCGTCATCCTGAACGGCCTTGGCAAGGACGCCGCCCAGATCATCGCCCGCATCAACGGCTTCACCTACGTGAAGACCCAGTTCGACTACTTCACCGGCGAGCTCAAGGTCGTCGAGACCATCCCGTACTCCGACGGCCCGCGCGCCGAGGTCAACTGCTACGGTGCTGACGACGTCCGCGAGGGCGTTGCCATCATGTGGCACGAGAACGTCGACATCTCCATCACCGGCAACTCCACCAACCCCACGCGCTTCCAGCACCCCGTGGCTGGCACCTACAAGAAGGAGCGCCTCGAGGCCGGCAAGAAGTACTTCTCCGTGGCCTCTGGTGGTGGCACCGGCCGTACGCTGCACCCGGACAACATGGCTGCCGGCCCCGCCTCCTACGGCATGACCGACACCATGGGCCGCATGCACTCCGACGCCCAGTTCGCCGGCTCCTCCTCGGTGCCTGCGCACGTCGACATGATGGGCCTCATCGGCATGGGCAACAACCCCATGGTCGGTGCGACCGTCGCCTGCGCCGTTGCCGTCAACGCCGCCCTCAACGGCTAGGCTTGACGCTCGGCACAAGGTAGGCAGAATCCTACCGTTACTTCTGGGGCCCGTGAGCCGAGATGGCTCACGGGCCTCATTGCATTCTGACGGCCTTTTCGACCGTTCATGGTACTAATGCGTCCGTTTACGGTGTAAAGCTTGACAAAAAAGGGACGTTCTAATCAAACGTCCCAAAATATACGTTATGGATTTTGTCGCCAGGCACCGAAGGCTCTCCGCAAAGTGCCCCGTGCATGCCCGCCACGGGAGACACGGGCCCGCTACGCCGAGGTGCGGCCCATCATCCGAGACAGGGCGGCCTTGAGCACGTCGACTGCCTCGTAGGGGTCGTAGACGTTGGCAACGGAGGAGTCCATCGGGCACTGGCCGTCGTTGGCGCGGTTCTGGATGTGCGCGACAAGCTGGTCGTAGCTCGTGGCGATGCCGGCGGCAAGCAGCACCGCACGTCCCGTCCAGGACATGACCGGCGAGAAGACCGCAGAGGGGCCGAGAATGGCGTAGAGCAGGGCGGGCGCCTTGCCCACCACCTTGTCCGCCACCGCAAAGCCAGCCAGGCTTCGACCCTCGTTGACCATGCGAAGCAGGGGCTTCACTCCCCTCTCCGTGCTGGTGTAGACCTCGTCGCCACGCACCATGACAAGCGTGGCCTCCTTGTTGGCAATGAGGAGGGCCCGGGCGAGCTCGAGATCGGTTTCGGCAGAGGTGACGCTCATGCTGGCGGTCATGTGACTTCCTCCCGACGGGTGGCGGTTCACGGATGTCGGCTCTTAGCCAGCAGGGAAGAATAGCACGCATCGGGATGACTCGCAAAGCCGAACGTTTGCATACTATGCTCAAAATATACGCATTATCTGTATATTGAGTCGAAAACAAGTCAGCACACAGAGCGCCGCGCCCAGCCGCGACCTGCGGCCGACGGGGGCACGGGAGCCCCGTCCCAACCAATCGCCCGCGGGCGCGGCAAGCCGCCTAGGAAACTGTCACAGCACGCCCCAGAGCAGGGACAGGGCGAGCAGGACGATGACAAACAGCACCACGTAGACCATGCTCAGAAGAAAGCCCGCCTTGAGGGCGCCGAGCGCCAGCCAGACCCTCTCCTTGGTGGTGAGCCTCACTGCGGGCTCCCGCTTGGATCGGCTGCGGTGCTCGGCAGAGGGGGCCGTGCCACGCCGCTCATGGCGTCCCGGCATGTGGCCAAAGAGCGACGGCCGCTCAACGCCGCTCATGTCGGCGATGACGCGGCCGTCGTCCTCGATCTCGTCTGTCTGGCGCCTTCCGCGCACCAAGTCTCAGACTCCCCTACTCGTCATAGAGATGGCAGGAGACAAAGTGGCCCGGCTCCAGCTCACGCTGCTCGGGCGCGACCTCGCGGCAGCAGTCCTTGGCAAACGGGCAGCGGGTGTGGAACTTGCAGCCCTTGGGAGGGTTGGCCGGCGAGGGGATGGAGCCCTCCAGCACGATGCGGTTCTGCTTGGCCTTGGGGTCCGGGATGGGGATGGCCGAGAAGAGCGCCTTGGTATAGGGGTGCAGCGGGTTCTTGAAGATGTCCTCGGTGAAGCCGTACTCGACCATGCCGCCGAGGTACATGACGCCCACCGCGTCGGAGATGTGCTCGACGACGGAGAGGTCGTGGCTGATGAAGAGGTAGGTGAGCCCGCGCTCCTCCTGCAGGTCGTGGAGGAGGTTGATGATCTGCGCCTGGATGGAGACGTCAAGCGCGGAGACCGGCTCGTCGCAGACGATGAACTCGGGGTTCAGCGCCAGGGCGCGCGCGATGCAGATGCGCTGGCGCTGGCCGCCGGAGAACTCGTGCGGGTAGCGCATCTTGTGGTACGGCTGAAGGCCGCACTCCTCCATGACCTGGTCGATGTAGTCGTTGAGCTCGTTCTTGGGCACGAGGTTGTGCTCGCGGACGGCCTCGCCAACGATCTCGGAGATCGGGAGGCGGGGGCTCAGGCTCGAGTACGGGTCCTGGAAGATGATCTGCATCTTCGTGCGCATGTCGTGCATCTCCTTGGCGCTGAGGTCGTAGACCTCGCGCCCGTTGAAGAGCACCTCGCCGCCGGTCTTCTCGCCGGCGAGTCGCAGGATGGTGCGGCCCGTGGTGGACTTGCCGCAGCCGGACTCGCCCACGAGGCCCATCGTGTGGCCGCGACGGAGCTTGAAGGAGACGCCGTCAACGGCCTTGACCTGACCCATCACGCGGTTGAACATGCCGCCCTTGATGGGGAAGTACTTCTTGAGGTCCTTGACCTCAAGAATGACGTCGTCGGTGCTGCCCGCGGGGGCCTGTGCGGACGTGACGTCCACGGTTGCGTTAGTGGAAGCCATCTTTACTTGTCCTCCCCCTCGTTGGATGCGCCGCTGGCGATGATGTCGTCAAGCGCCGCGGAGGTCGCGGTGGCGGCGGATGCGGTGGCGTTGTCGTAGTAGCGGTAGCAGCTCACCTCGTGCGTCGGTGAGAGGCGCACCATGTGCGGGTACTCCCCGTCGCAGGCCTTGACGCAGAGCTCGCAGCGGTCCTTGAAGTAGCAGTAGTTGGGCATGTCCACGGGGTTGGGGACCTTGCCGGGGATGGAGTAGAGGCGCTCGACCTTCTTGCCCACCACGGGCTTGGAGGCCATGAGGCCGATGGTGTAGGGGTGCGCCGGGTGGTCGAAGATCTCCTCGGCGGTGCCCTTCTCCACGATGCGGCCGGCGTACATGACCACCACGTAGTCGGCCATCTCGGCCACGACGCCCAGGTCGTGGGTCACGAGGATGATCGAGGAGTTGATCTTGTCCTTGAGCGAGCGCAGAAGGTCCAGGATCTGGGCCTGGATGGTCACGTCGAGGGCGGTGGTGGGCTCGTCGGCGATGATGATGCGCGGGTTGCAGGCAAGCGCGATGGCGATCATGACGCGCTGGCGCATGCCGCCGGACAGCTCGTGCGGGTACATCCCGTACACGCCCTCGGAGTTGGCGATGCCGACCGTCTCGATCATCTCGATGGCGCGCGCCTTGATCTGTTCCTTGGTCCAGTCCTTGCCGTCGTGGAGCTCGATGACCTCCTCGATCTGCTCGCCGATCTTGAAGACGGGGTTGAGCGAGGTCATGGGCTCCTGGAAGATCATCGAGACCTCGGAGCCGCGGATCTTCTGCATGGCCTCCTCGGGGGCCTTGGTCACGTCGATGGCGTGGTCGCCCAGGTTGAGGCGGATGGCACCGCCGGTGACCTGTCCCTGCGGACGCTGGAGGAGCTGGATGAGCGAGAGGCACGTGACGGACTTGCCGCAGCCGGACTCACCGACCACGCCCACCGTCTTGCCCACGGGCACGTCGTAGGTCACGCCGTCGGCGGACTTGACCACGCCGGTGTCCGTAAAGAAGTAGGTGTGCACGTCGTCAAACTCGACGGCGTTGTTGGGGTCACGCATCTCGCAGGCGTACTCGGACGGGTCGACGTTCTTACGCTTGCGGAGCTTCTCGTAGCCCTCGGTGATCTTGCGGTTCTCCTTGGAGATCTTCCTGGACTCCTTGGCGGAGAGGTACCCCGCCTCGTCCTTCTTGTTGCTGTGTCCAAACATGGGCCGCTCCTATTCCTAGCGGTTCATCTTGGGGTCGAAGGCGTCGCGCAGGCCGTCGCCCACGAAGTTGAAGCCCAGGACCGTGAGCAGCAGGCAGATGCCGGCCGGAATCCAGATGAACGGGTAGTTGGTCATGACGAACGCGTTGTTGACGTCAGAGATGATGTTGCCCCAGGAGGCGAACGGGAACTTGACGCCCAGGCCGAGGAACGAGAGCGTGGCCTCGGTGATGATCGTGGAGCCCAGGCTCATGGTGCAGGAGACGATCAGCTGCGGCATGACGTTGGGGATGAGGTGACGGATGATGCGGTGCGGCACGGAGATGCCCGTGGCCTCGGTGGCCAGCATGAACTCCTGCTCGCGCAGGGAGAGGATCTGACCGCGCACCAGGCGCGCGATGGAGGGCCAGGACAGGAAGCCGAGGATGAGCATCAGGTAGATCATGCGGGTCCAGGAGTCGATCCTCATCGCGTCCATGGCCGAGCCCAGGATGATGATGATCGGGTAGGACGGCAGGCAGTAGAACACGTCGACCACGCGCATGATGAGGTTGTCGACCCAGCCGCCGAAGTAGCCGGAGATGCCGCCCATGATGACGCCCAGGCCGGCGGCGATGAACACGACGATGAAGCCGATGATCAGCGAGACGCGGCCGCCGTACATGAGGCGCGTGAGCATGTCCATGCCGTTGCCGTCGGTGCCGAGCCAGTGCTCGGCGGAGGGGCTGGCGTAGCGGTCGTAGACGCGGTTGCTCGTGGTCTCGGTGACGTTGTAGACCGAGCTGTAGGCGTCATAGCTGATGGAGTAGGTGTGCTCGGCGCCCTCGGAGTCGGTGTAGGTGACCTCGGAGACGTCGTTCTCGACGGCGGCGAGGAGCTCGGCGCGCAGGTCGTTGGGAATCTGGGTGTTGCCATCCGAGGCGGAGATGACGAACGGGCTCACGGTAGCGACGGTCGCGCCGGAGGCGTCGGTGACGTCGCCGACCTTGTTGACCGTGTAGGTGGCCCCGTCGTAGGTGAAGGTCCCGTCCGTGGCGGTGGCGGCCTCGGCGCTCACCTCGCCCTCGGCGGCCGCGGCGTCGCCGCTTGCCGCGTCAGTCGTCGCCGCGGCGTCCGCAGAGCCAGCCGCGTCGTCGGCGTCGAGGTTGGCGACGGCGGTGACCGCCGCGAGCTGGAAGTCGAAGCTCGGGGTTTCGGCGCCGGAGGGCACGCTCACCACGTTGGTGGAGGCGTAGGCCACGACCTGCCCGCCCGTGCTGAAGGTGTAGACGTTCGGCGCCGGCTGCTCGATCGCATATGAGACGCCGTCACGCTCGAAGCTGCTTGCGCCCTCGCGGATGGCGGCGTTGGCGTTGGACTGCACGAGCGCGCCGAACTCGGCGCCGGGGGCGGCGATGTAGCGCAGCGAGGTGGTCTCGGTGATGCCGGCGTACTGCGTGTTGAGCGACGTGTCGGTGTAGAAGGACTCGTCCTGGCCGTACGGGCTGACCACGCCGCCCACGAAGGAGAAGAGGAACATGGCAATCAGGATGACGAGGCCGACCACGGCCAGGCGGTTGCGGAAGAAGCGCTTGGCGATAAGGGCGCTCGGCGAGAGCACCTTCACGCGGCGGTCGTCGTTGAGGGAGTACTCCTGCTGATCGGCCTGCTCCGCGTTCGTGCTGTTCTTGTCGTTGCTCATTGGAAGTTACACCCACCCTTCCTAGGAGATGCGCACGCGGGGGTCGACCACCGCGTAGAGGATGTCGGTCAGGAGGTTGGAGATCAGCGTGATGATGGCGATGAACGTCAGGAAGAACATCGTGTAGGGGATGTCGCCGGCGATCATGGACTGATACGAGGTGTAGCCGGTGCCCGGGATCATGAAGAGCGTCTCGGTGATGAGGGCGCCGGAGAAGAGGCCCGGAAGCGAGCCGCCAATGATGGTCACCAGCGGAATGAGCGTGTTACGGAAGGCGTGCTTGTAGATGACCTTGTGCTCGGGCAGGCCCTTGGTGCGCGCCGTGCGGATGTAGTCGGCGTTCAGGACCTCGAGCATGTTGGTGCGCGTGTAGCGCATGAGCGAGCCAATCTGGATGACGGTCAGCGTCACGACGGGGAGGACCATGTGGTTCACGATGTCGAGCATCTGGCCGACGGCGTCAAGCTGGTTGAAGTTGCGCCCCATGAGGCCGTAGAGGTCGAACCAGCCAAGGCCAACCGAGAAGACCAGCTTGAGGAGGGTGGCGAGGAAGAACGTGGGCAGCGAGATGCCTGCGAGCGCCAGGGCGCTGATGACGTAGTCGGCCTTGGAATACTGGCGCGTGGCCGCGAAGATGCCAAGCGGGACCGCGATCACCGTGGAGAGCACGAAGGCAATCCCGCCCATGGCGAAGGAGATGCCGATCGTGTTGTAGAACTCCGTGATGACCGGCACGTTGAACTTCCAGGAGTCACCGAAGTTGCCGGTGAGGAAGTCGACGAGCCACGTCACGTAGCCGCTGAAGATG
The DNA here is from genome assembly GCA_944321515.1 of uncultured Atopobiaceae bacterium. GTDB lineage: Bacteria > Actinomycetota > Coriobacteriia > Coriobacteriales > Atopobiaceae > Thermophilibacter. Next base: position 79,096 of record CALULO010000008.1, read on the forward strand.
TCCTTGTCGAGGCCATACTGAGCGTTCAGCTGGGCCATCCACTCGTCGAAGGACTTGGCGCCAGGCGCCTGGGAAAGCTGCATTGCCATGGTCTCCACGAAGGAGGACGGCAGGGAGCGCATCAGACCATAGATGATGAAGGTCACGCAGAACAGGATGATCACCGAGATCCCGATGCGCTTGGCGATGTAGGTTCTCACGCCTCAATCGCTCCTCTCACTTCTCTGCCCGAACTGTCGCGGGACGTCAAAGACCCCTTTGCTGCGCTGGAAGCGCAAACCCCTCGCATCCGGCACGGGAAGGAGGTCTCTGAAACCAGTCTTAAACACCACAAGGATAAACCGCCGGGAGCGGCAGCGCGCGGCTGCCGCTCCCAAGGCGATCAATTGAGAACGAGAAAACCTTACTTGAGCTCGATCTTCTCAATCTCGTCCTTCCAGCCCCAGTACGGGGTCTGGTCCTTGACGACGGTGTCGATGTTGACACGCTCGGTCGAGAAGATCGTGCACTCGGAGCGCTGGTACACCGGCAGCTCGACGCCCCAGTCGAGGATGATGTCCATGGCCTCCTTGTAGATGGTCTTGCGGCTCTCGGTGTCGAGACTCTGACGGCCGGCCTCGATGAGCTCGTCGAGATCGGGGTCGTCGATCATGTAGTAGTTCGTGGAGCCCGCGCTGTGGTAGAGCTGGTACATGTCCGGGTCGGCAGTGGACTGCCAGGCGGCGCACCACATCTCAGCCTGGTTGGACTGGTAGGTGGCAAAGAGGTCGGACGCGTTGGCGATGTCGTTGACCGTGAAGGTGATGCCGATCGTGGCGAAGGCGTCGGCGGCCTCCTGCAGGATCATGAACGTGGGGTGGTCGCCCTGGCCGCCAGCGCCGACGTTGCACTGGTACTCGAGCTTGGCGCCAGCCGGGGCAGCGGTGACCTGGCCGTCAGTGACGGTGAAGCCGGCGGCCTCGAACCAGGTGAGGGCGCCCTGGAGCGCGGCGGCAAGACGGTCGTCGTCGCTCATGCTGTCGTCGTAGAGGGCGTTGCCCGAGGCGTCGGTGGAGTAGCAGACCTGGTAGCCCGGGTCGGTGACGTTCGGGGAGGCCCAGGAAGACGTGGAGATCGGGTAGTTGATGACCGAGGCGGTGTCGCCGTAGTAGGAGGCGATGCCGGAGTCACGCAGCACCGAGATGACGGTGCAGAGGGCCTTGCGGAGCGCCTTGGAGGCGTCGGAGCCGGGCTCGTCGCCCACGCAGACCTTGTTGGCGGCGATGCCGATGTAGCCGTAGCCGCGATAGTCGTGCAGGAAGGTGGAGATGACGTCGCCGGTGTTGGAGTCGTTGCCGTTGATCTCCTTGATCTGGTTCTCGACCTCCATGGAGTAGGACGGGGCGGCCACGTCGAGCGTGCCGGCCTGGACGCCGGTCACGAGGTCGGCCTCCTGGGACTCCACGACGTTGAGGTTGGAGACCTTCGGGGCGCCCTTGTAGTAGTCGGCGTAGGCGCTCATGTGGACGGTGCCGCTGGTGTAGTCGTCGAACTTGAAGGCGCCGGAGCCCATCGGGGAGCCGTTGTGGCTGCGAGCGATGGAGAGGTCGCCCTTGGGGAAGCCGAACTGGTTGTTCTCGTAGTCGTAGAGGTCCGGGTCGCCGTAGTAGCTCTTGCAGCACGGAGCGATGCCGAGTTGGTAGATCATCGTGGCGTCGACGCCGTTGGTGGTGATGGTCATCGAGTAGTCGTCATTGCGGACGATGCCGGAGATGTTGGCGGCGGCGTCACCGGTCTCGACGCCCTGGGTGCCCATGTTGTAGACGTCCTCGGGGATGAGCTCGGAGAGCGGGGTGCCAGCGGTCTCAGCCTCGGCGGCAGAGAAGTTCCAGTCATACGCGGCGCCGATGGCCTCGAAGAAGTCGGTAGCGGTGGCGTCGGCGGGAAGGTCGGGGTAGGCCCAGCCGGCAGCGGCCTCGGCGACCGTCGTGGTGCCGGAGTTCTCCGCCATGTAGTCGACGATCTCCTGGGCGAACTTGGTGCCGCCGTCGTCGACGGCCGCCCAGAAGGCGTCCTGCTGCTCCTGGGTCCAGTAGGTGAAGTCGGTGTTGTCGCGGCCGGCGTTGCCGATGAGGGAGGCCAGCGTGGACATGCCAGAGCGGTACTCGGCGAGGCCCTTGATGTCGTTGGAGTAGATGGTGGCGGAGCCGTCGTAGGTCGGGTCCACGTAGGCGTAGAGCGTGAAGATGACGTCGTCGATGGTCATCGGGGTGCCGTCGTGGAACTTGAGGTCGTCACGAATCTGGACGTCGTAGGTGACGGAACCGTCGGACTGCTGGGTCATCGTGACGTTGGCGGGACCGTTGTAGGTGTACTCGGTGCCGTTGTACTCCTTGGTCTCGCCGTCGATGCCGTTGTAGATCGGCTCGGCCATGCGGTCGGTGATGAGGAGCATGACGTTGTTGAAGCTCACGACGTCCTGGTCGGCCGCGGAGGCGGTGAACAGCGGGCAGAACTTGCCCTCGAGGCCGGAGTTGGCGGTGACGAGGGTGCCGCCCTCGGAGCCGCCGTTGCTGGAGCTCGTGCCACCGTTGTTGCATGCGGCGAGGGCCAGCGCGCCCATCGTGGCGGCGGAGAGCCCGAGCATCTTCCTTCTGGTAACGAGCATGTTTCCCTACCTTCCTCCCGTAAGCGGGAACGTTGTGACCGGACGCCGCTCCCCAGCGAGCGCCCGGGTAGAGCCAAGGCGTATGCACGGCATAGACCTATGGTGCATCCTAGGAATGTTACGGATTGGTAATCCAAGTGTGACGCGTGCGACCCATCCGTTCACAGACCGGTTACAGTTTCTGCCTTATTTTGAATAGATTGGTCACAGATCTCCAATACCACTCCTTTGCGGGGCGGAACGCGGGCACGCCCTGGACAGGTCCCGTCGCGCCGAGGCGCTCAAGGGGCCAGGGGTCGTCACGCGGCGCTCACGCGCCCTCCCACTCGGCGGCACGCGCCGCGGCGCGCAGGACGACGAGCGCCGACACCGCCACGACCTCGCAAGACAGGAGCGCGACCTCGGCCGGGGCAACAGCCACCCCGCCCGTTGCCAGGAGCACCAGCTCCCCCACCGCGGCCACAAGGGCGCAGGCGGCCGCGATCGCACCGCGAAGCGGCAGCGCGCCCACGGTCTCGTCGCGCACGTAGGCGCGAACGCGCCCCTCGGCCGAGCCCCGCAGCGCCACCGTGAGCCTCCCGAGGGCCCAGACCACGCTCACCAGGGCCACGAGCTGGCACATGAACGGCATCACCACGTACGGACAGCCCGAAAGCCCGGCCGGGTTGGCCACGCCCGCCACCACGGTGGCGAGAAGCGCCACGCCGCACGCACCCCAGAGCGTCACGAGCAGGCGACGCCGGTCAATCCCGCCCGCCAGCCGCACGTGGTCGCCGGCGTAGACGTAGCGGCCATCCTCGCCGCGCTGGAAGTCCTTGAGGCGCTCGCGCTCCTTCTTTCGCATGCTCTTCTCGCCACCCCTCCTGATACCACGGGGCCAGCGACGCGCCCCGCGCCGCCGGCCCCGACAGATTAGCCCTCGCCGTCTCCCCGGCCTACTCGATGCCGGAGAGGTCGTAGGACTCGAGCCACGCGGTGGCGCGCTCGCAGATCCCCTTGAGGCACCCCTCGTCAAACGGCGACGTCATGCCCGCGTTGGAGAGAAGCTCGGTGAACGGGTGCGTGCCGCCCTGGCGCGTGTAGGCCATGTAGTGCTCCCACGCGCCGGCGAAGTCGTCCTGGGACATGGACCAGAACTCCAGGGCCACCGTCTGCGCGAGGCAGTAGTCGATGTAGTAGAACGGGTTCTCGTAGATGTGGTGCTGGCGCTGCCAGCCCTCGCCGTCGGCGTAGAAGGGGATCTCCCCGTCCAGGCGCATCCACGGCATGTAGACTCCGAGCAGGCGCTTCCAGGTTGCGTGGCGCTCGGACGGGGTCATCTCCGGGTGCTCGTAGACCTCGTGCTGGAAGTGGTCAACCATAGTGCCGTACGGGATGAACGTGATGGCACTGGCGAGGTGGGAGTAGCGATACTTGCGGGCGTCGTCGCCGAAGAACTCCTCAGCCCACGGCCAGGCCATGAACTCCATGGACATCGAGTGGACCTCGCAGGCCTCAGAGGTGGGCATGGCAAGGGAGACGGGCACCTTGTCGGTGTTCATGTAGTAGGAGAAGGCGTGGCCGGCCTCGTGCGTGACCACCTCGACGTCGCCCTGCGTGCCGTTGAAGTTGGCAAAGATGAAGGGCACGGCGTAGTCCGGGATCATGGTCATGTAGCCGCCGCCGGCCTTGCCCTCGGTGGAGAGCACGTCCATGAGACCGCGGTCGAGCATCATGTCGAAGAACTCGCCGGTCTCAGGGGAGAGCGCGCGGTAGAAGGTGCGCCCGGCCTCCAGCACGTCGTTCGCCTCGCCACGCGGCGTGGGGTTGCCGGAGCGGAAGGTGAGCGTCTCGTCGGCAAAGGAGAGCGGGTACTCGACACCCAGGCGCTCTGCCTGCGCGCGGTAGATCTTGTCCGCAAGCGGCACCACGTGGGCCACCACGGCCTCGCGGAAGCGCTCCACGTCCGCGCGATCGTAGGAGAGGCGCCCCATGCGGTCGTAGCCCAGCGGGATGAAGTCCTTGTGCCCGAGCTTTTTGCCCATGGCGTCGCGCACGCGCACGAGGTCGTCGTAGATGCGGTCGAGCTGGGTCTGGTGCTCCTTGTACCAGAGCCCCTCCGCCTTCCACGCGGACAGGCGCTCGGCGTCGTCGGCGGAGCGCTTGAAGGGCGTGAGCTGGGAGAGCGTGTAGGTGCCCCCCTCAAAGGGGATCTGCGCGGAGGCCAGGAGCTTCACGTACTCCTGCGTGAGCGCGTTCTCGCGCTTCATGTCCTCCACGATCTCCGGCGAGAAGGTCCTGCGCTCCTGCTCCGCCTGGGCGAAAATCAGCTCGCCGTACTTCTCTGCAAGCTGGGGGCGGAAGGGCGTGGAGAGGAGCGCGGCCTTGAAGGCGTCCTCGGCCTGCTGGAGCTCGGGCATGGCCTCGTCCCAGAAGGACGACTCCGCGTCGTAGAAGGAGTCGCGCGTGTCGATGGTGTGACGGATGTAGACGAGCTCGGCCTGGGTCTGGATGTGCCGGTCCAGCTGGTCCTTCTCCAGGAAGGCGGCGTCGGCCGCCTCGAGGCTCCCCGCGGAGGCGAGCGCCTCGGCGAGCTCGGCGTAGCGGACCTTGACGGCCGCGAGGTCCGGACGCTCGTAGGGCATGTCCTTGAAGGAGACGGCGCTGGCGTCGGCGGGGGCCGTCGCAACACTGGCGCTGCTGTCGGTCATGTGGGGACCTCCCTTGCAGCCCGCACGTATGCAGGCGAGTTTCGGCTATGATTCGAGTCGGTATTGTACCCCGTCTAAGGAGAGTCCATGCCCGGCTACGTTCTCAGCTGCTGCTCCACGGCCGACCTCACGCACGACTGGCTTGAGCGGCGCAACATCAACTACCTCGAGTTCAACTACTTCCTCGACGGCGTCCCCTGCAAGGACGACTTCGGGGCCACCAACTCCCCCGCCGAGCTCTACGCCAAGATGCTCGCGGGCGCCGACGCCAAGACCTCCCAGATCAGCGCCGGCGACTACCTGGCGAGCTTCGAGCAGTCCCTCGCCGCCGGGCTCGACGTGGTGCACGTGACGCTCTCCTCCGGGATCTCCGGCACCTACAACTCCGCCTGCGCCGCGCGCGACCAGCTTGCCGAGAAGTACCCGGACCGCCACGTCTACGTGGTGGACTCGCTGGCCGCCTCCTCGGGCTACGGCCTGCTCATGGACCGTCTCGCCGACCTGCGCGACGAGGGGATGAGCGCCCCCGAGCTCGTGGCCTGGGCCGAGGAGCACAAGGGCGAGGTCCAGCACTGGTTCTTCTCGTCCGACCTCACGTTCTTCATCCGGGGCGGCCGCATCTCCAAGGCGGCGGGCCTGGTGGGCGGCATGCTCAAGATCTGCCCGGTCATGGACGTGGCCCCGGACGGCTCGCTTGCCGTGAAGGAGAAGATCCGCACCAAGACCAAGGCGGAGAAGCGCGTGATCGAGAAGATGGTGGAACTGGCCGAGGGCGGGCTCGACTACTCGGGCAAGTGCTTCATCAGCCACAGCGAGTGCCCCGAGGACGCCCGCGAGGTGGCGCGCATGGTCGAGGGAACGTTCCCCAAGCTCGACGGCAAGGTTGAGGTCTTCGACATCGGCGCCACGATCGGCGTCCACACCGGCCCGGGCACGGTGGCCCTCTTCTTCTGGGGGCAGAAGCGCGCGTAGCCGCTCCAAGGGCTTCGACCTCGGCCGGGCGGGCCGCAGCCTCCGTGGCGTGCGGGCCGCCCGGCCCTTTGCTTATGCCCGCTTGTTGCAGTGCACCGGGCGCGGCCCGCATGTTATGCCGGGTCCCGGCCCCTACAGCGGAAGCTCGAAGAAGCGCCGGTAGAGGGCCATCTCGTCAGGCGTGTCCAGGCTTGAGGCAAACTCGACCCGCCCGGTGCGGCCCCGCCCGGAGAGGCGCCCCTCGGCAGTGAGCCGCGCGCGCAGCTGGCGGGCCGTCCCCGCGCCGCCGTCGAAGAAGCGCACCCCAGGGCCCAGGGCCCTCGCGATCTGCGCGCGCACGAAGGGGTAGTGCGTGCAGCCGAGGACCACGGCGTCGACGTGGCCGGCATAGCGCCCCACGTAGCCCTCGATCATCCCCTGCAGGTCAGGCTCGTCCAGCCCGCCGCGCTCTATGCGCGCCGCAAGCCCCGGGCACGGCACGGGGACCACCTCGCACTCGCCTCCCCAGGCGCGCGCGAGCTCGTGATACTTGTCCAGGCGCAGGGTGACCTCGGTGGCCATGACGAGGATCCTACCGTGAGGGAAGGCGAGCGCGGCCGGCTTGAGCGCCGGCTCGATCCCGACTATCGGCACGTCCGGGTGCGCGGCGCGCAGCGAGGCGGCCGCCACCGAGGTGGCCGTGTTGCACGCGATCACAACCGCCTTGGCGCCGTCTGCCAGAAAGCGCTCGACCACGTTGCTGGCAAGGGAGAGGACCTGGGACTCGTCCTTCTCGCCGTAGGGGGCGTTGGCGGAGTCGCCGAAGAAGCGGAAGTCCTCGTGCGGCAGCTCTGAGACCAGCGAGCGCAGCACGCTGATGCCGCCGACGCCGGAGTCCATGACCCCCACGAAGCCGTCGCGTCGCTCGTCCACGTTGCGCCTCCCCTGCCGTCTGGCCGGCCGTCGAGTCCCGTTCGGTTGGCCGTCCGCCCACCTGGCGTCAAGCTCCCGCACGGCCGACCGCTTGCCTGACCAGCATAGCGCATGGCGAGCCCGCGGGACCGACGCCCCGGGGTTCTTCTCGCCGCACGCCGGCTCTGTCACCGCACGCCGGCTCTGTCACCGCACGCCGGCTCTGAGAGACCGTTTATCGACAGCCATAGAAGCATTTCTATAAAAATACTTCATCACACATAGTAATTTGCTACACTCGCCGCAAAGAAAGGGACAGAGGAGGTGACCCATGGCAACGCGTGACGCGGAAAGCGACCTCATCCGGGGCAACATCGACGCCATCGTGCTCCGTACGCTCACGGACGGGGACTCCTACGGCTACGAGATCCTGAAGGACGTGGCCAGCGCCAGCCACGGCGCGTACGAGATGAAGGAGCCCTCGCTCTACACGAGCCTCAAGCGCCTGGAGGGGCAGGGGTTCGTGGAGAGCTACTGGGGCAGCGAGTCCCAGGGGGCGCGGCGCAAGTACTACCACATCACCGGCTCGGGGTGCGGCGAGCTCGCGCAGGCAACCGAGCGCTGGGTGCGGGTGAGGACCATCATCGACCAACTTCTCGGACAGGACGAGGGACACGACGGGCAGCCCGTCTCGCCGGCCAGGCAAGACGGGAATGACAGCCAGGACGGGGGCATCAAATGAGTGACCGTAAGAGCGACATCAGAATGTACGTCGAGCACCTCTTCGAGGGACGCACGCTGACCCCGGAGACCATCGAGCTCAAAGAGGAGATCTACGGCAACCTCACCGCCCGCTACGAGGACTACCGCGCACAGGGCATGTCCGAGGACGAGGCATACGCGCGGACGTGCGAGGCCGTGACCAGCGTCGACGACGTGCTGGACGGCGAGGAGGACGCGGACGGAGGCACGGGCGCAGATGAGACCCTGGTGGCGCCGCTGCCGGCGACCGCAGGTCCAAGCGACGCCCCGACGGCGGCGAGCGAGTCCGTCTCCAGCACGGAGCGCAGGGGCGGGCGGATCTGGAAGGTCGCCGCGGCAGCCGCGGTGGTGTTCGTGGCGCTCGTGTGCGCAGCGGCCTTTGGCTTGTCCGCTGGATCCGGGCGCACCTCCCAGGGAGACCCGGACGCCAACGCACAGTCCGTGGACGTGGGCGCCGGCGACGTGACCAACGCCGACGACACGGCCTCCGCCGGGGGCGCGGGAGACGTTGCGGGAGGCGGCACCTCGTCCAACACGGCCGACGGCACCGCCGCGCCAAACGGCACCTCCTCAGCCACGCCCGACGGCACCCCCTCCGCCGCGGCCGTCGGCACCCCGGTCATCTCCACCGATGACGTCGCCCGCGAGGTCGCGTCCCACGACGCCGCGACGCTCTCAGGCAGCGTCCAGACCTCCTGGCCCGTCGAGTCGACGAACGTGGCCCAGGCGGTAGGCGGCCTGCCGCTGGCGGGTTTTGTGAGCTCCGCCGGCTCCGATGCCAACACGTCCCTCGGCAACGTCGTGACCGTAGAGTACGGATGGGCCAAAGACGAACGCGTGGCTCGCGCGGACGGGGACGCAGTGGAGAGTGCCCTCACCTATGACGCGGCCGCCCTGCTCTGCACCTTCCCCAGCGCCGACGCCGTGCAGGTCACCGTACGCGAAACGGACAGCGAGGACGGCGAGCTCGACGTGGACGTGTACTCCTTCCGTCGTGCGGACATCGAGCGCATCTTGAGCACGACCCTCACCGCGGAGCGTCTCACGGACGGAAGCTGGGAGGGCCTGCGCACCCAGCTCTCCACGGAGCGCACCTACGACCAAGTCATCGACCAGGCCGAACGCGACTAGCTCACAGTCCGGAGGGCGCGACCGACCCGGGACGGTCCGGCCGCGTAGAGCCCAGCGCGCAGCGACTGATCCGACACGGCGCCCGACCCCACGCGGCCCAGCACACGGCGCCCGACCCACGCGGCCCAGCACACGGCGCCCGACCCCACGCGGCCGGGCGCCAATGCTTACGAAACACCGGCCGACGCGGCGCCCACTGTCACAGCGCTTACATATTCACGACCGACGCACTCCCCTGACGAATCGTTGCTTACGAAAAAGCCGCCGAGGTATCCCTTGGGTACCTGAGCGCTTACAGAATTCAGGTTCTTGTCGCCGAGAAGAACCCGGGAGCGACAACCGCCCTGCTTTCGTAAGCGCCACCCGGCGCCGCTGCCGTCACAACCCCGCTTTCGCAAGCGCCCCCGGCGCGGTGGCCGCACCAGCCGCAATTCCATAAGCGCCGCCCGGCGCCGCGGTCGTCACGGCCGTCACGGCCTCGCTTTCGCAAGCGCCGCCCGGCGCAGCACCCCCGCCGGCCCCGCAGCCACATGCAACCTCGACACCAACGCCACATTGTGGGGTTCCCGTCCACGCGCACCTCGCGCATCTGTCACAATCAGGGACCGCGCGACCTCGCGCTAGGCAGCAAGCACCCGAGCGAAGGGAGCCCCATGAGCAACGAGGGCAAGAAGGTCAAGGTCCACTACGTCGGCACGCTCGACGACGGCACGAAGTTCGACTCCTCCCGCGACCGCAACGAGCCGCTCGAGTTCACCTGCATGGCCGGCCAGATGATCCCCGGCTTTGACGCCGCCGTGCGCGAGATGGGGGTCGGCCAGGTCGTCGACATTCGCCTTGAGCCCGCGGAGGCCTACGGCGAGCGCGACGAGCGCCTGATCCAGACGGTGCCCGTCTCCGCCATGCCCGGTGCGGAGACCCTCTCCGCCGGCGACCGCGTGATGCTCGCCTCCCCCACCGGCCAGCCCTTCCCGGCCACGGTCGCCAAGGTCGAGGACGGCAACATCACCTTCGACATGAACCACGAGATGGCCGGCAAGGCCCTCAACTTCAACATTGAGCTCCTCGAGGTCTCCGAGTAGGAGCCTCCAGGTAGGTCCTCCAGATGGGGATCTCCGAGTAGGGCTGGGCAGGACCGCAACATCAGACAACGCCCTACGACATCGGCCAGAGCCCCGAGGCACCCGCCGAAGCGCACGACGCACGCGCATCCTACCCCGCTTTCCGGGCGAGGTTGCGCGTGCGTTTTCTTTAATCATTCCATGCACAACCAGGTTCTTCTCGCCGTCTTGGCGAGAAGAACCTGGATTACGCGTGCCCTGGTTCAAAAAAATGCACGCATAACCTCGCTCCAGCTACAGAAGCGAGGTTATGCGTGCTGATATCGCCGACCGGACCGACCCGGGCAAGCAGGCCTCGGCGAGGCAGCCGCCTAGATCGCCGCGAGCGCCTGCTCCACGTCGGCGACGAGGTCCTCGGTCCCCTCCAGCCCGCACGAGAAGCGCACCATCGCGGGCGAGATCCCGGCAGCCGTGAGCTCCTCGTCGGTCATCTGGCGGTGCGTGCTCGACGCCGGGTGCAGGCAGCACGTGCGCGCGTCGGCCACGTGCGTCTCGATGGCGGCGAGGCACAGGGACGCCATGAACTTCTCGGCGGCCGGGCGCCCGCCCGACAGCTCGAAGCTCACCACGCCGGAGCCGCCCTTGGGCAGGTACTTCTGCGCGAGCTCGAAGTACGGGTCACCCTCGAGGTGCGGGAAGCGCACGGAGGACACCTTGTCGCTGCCCTGCAGGAACTTGGCCACGGCCAGCCCGTTCTTGAAGTGCTGCGGCATGCGCACGTGCAGGCTCTCGAGGCCGAGGTTGAGGTAGAAGGCGTTCTGCGGGCTCTGGATGGAGCCGAAGTCACGCATGAGCTGGGACGTCGCCTTGGTGATGAAGGCGCCGGCCTGGCCGAACTTCTCAGCGTAGACGATGCCGTGGTAGGAGTCGTCCGGGGTGGTGAGGCCGGGGAACTTGTCGGCGTGCGCCATCCAGTCGAAGTTGCCGGAGTCCACGATGGCGCCGCCCACGCCCGCGCCGTGGCCGTCCATGTACTTGGTGGTGGAGTGCGTCACGATGTCGGCGCCCCACTCGAAGGGACGGCAGAAGACCGGCGTCGCGAAGGTGTTGTCAACGATGAGCGGCACGCCGTGGGCGTGGGCTGCCTGCGCGAAGCGCTCGATATCCAGCACGTCAAGCGCGGGGTTGGCGATGGTCTCGCCGAAGACGGCACGCGTGTTGGGGCGGAAGGCGGCCTCGAGCTCCTCGGGCGTGCACGTGGGCGAGACGAACGTGGACTCGACGCCCATCTTCGCCATCGTATGCGCGATGAGGTTGAACGAGCCGCCGTAGATGGCCGAGCTCGCCACGATGTGGCTGCCCGCCTCGCAGATGTTGAAGAGCGCGAAGAAGTTGGCCGCCTGGCCCGAGCTCGTGAGCATGGCCGCCGTGCCGCCCTCGAGCGCGCAGATCTTGGCCGCCACCGCGTCGTTGGTGGGGTTCTGCAGGCGCGTGTAGAAGTAGCCCGAGGCCTCCAGGTCAAAGAGCTGGCCCATGTGCTCGGAGGTGTCGTACTTGAAGGTGGTGGACTGGACGATGGGAATCTGGCGCGGCTCGCCGTTGCCGGGCGTGTAGCCAGCCTGGACGCAGCGGGTGTCGATGCTCTGCTCGAGGTCCTTCTCGCTCATGGAGGTCCTTTCTGTTGGGTCTCCCCATGATAGAGCGCCCGCGGGCGACCGTCCTCGAGGTCGGAAAAACGTAACACGCCCGCGGCCGGGAAGGGCGACGGGGTCGTGCCCGGAGGGCGCACGGCCGAGACGGCGAGAAGAGCCCGCGGCCGGGAGGCACGACGGCGCTAGACCATCTGCTCGGGGTGGAAGACCTCGTCGAAGCGCTCCGGCGTGAGCAGCCCCAGCCCCACGCAGGCCTCGCGCAGGCTCGTCCCCTCGGCGTAGGCCTTCTTGGCGACCCGTGCCGCGTTGTCGTAGCCGATGTAGGGGTTGAGGCAGGTCACGAGCATGAGCGAGCGGTGGAGGTTCTCGTCCATCCTCTCCCGGTCGGCGCGGATGCCGCTTGCGCAGCGCTCGTCGAAGGAGACGATCGCGTCGGCGAGAAGGCCCACGGACTGCAGGTAGTTGTACGCGATGACCGGCATGAAGACGTTGAGCTCGAAGTTGCCCTGAGAGGCGGCCATGCCGATGGCGGCGTCGTTGCCCATGACCTGGACGGCCACCATCGTCACGGCCTCGCACTGCGTGGGGTTGACCTTGCCCGGCATGATGGAGCTGCCGGGCTCGTTGGCCGGGATCTGGATCTCGCCCAGGCCGAGGCGCGGGCCGCTTGCGAGCCAGCGCACGTCGTTGGCGATCTTCATCATGTTGGCGGCGAGGCCCTTGACGGCGCCGTGCGAGAACACAATCGCGTCCTTGCCCGTGAGCGCGCGGAACTTGTTGGGGTCTGTCACGAAGGGAAGCCCCGTGAGCCCGGCCAGCTCCTCCGCCACGGCGACGTCGAAGCCCTCCGGGGCGTTGAGGCCCGTGCCCACCGCCGTGCCGCCGAGCGCCAGGCGATAGAGCCCCGGCATCGCGGCGAGGAGCTCCTCGCGCGAGCCCTCGAGGAGCCCGCGCCAGCCCGAGATCTCCTGCGAGAAGGAGATGGGCACCGCGTCCTGCAGGTGCGTGCGCCCGCTCTTGACCACGCCCTCGTTCTCCCGCTCAAGGCGGCGCAGCGTGGCCGTGAGCTGGTCAATCGCCGGGAGCAGGCGCTCCGTCACGGCGCGGGCCGCCGCCACGTGCATGGCCGTGGGGAAGGTGTCGTTGGAGGACTGGCTCATGTTGACCGAGTCGTTGGGGTGAAGCGGCCGCGGCCGCGCCGCGCCGCGCTCCTCCGCGAGCTGGTTGCCGCGATTTGCGAGCACCTCGTTCATGTTCATGTTGGACTGGGTGCCGGAGCCGGTCTGCCAGACCACGAGCGGGAAGTCGTCGTCGTGAAGGCCCGCCAGGACCTCGTCGGCGGCGTCGCAGATGAGGTCGCGGTCCGCCGCGTCAAGGCGGCCCAGGCGACAGTTCGCACGAGCTGCGGCCTTCTTGACCAGCGCGAACGCTCGCACGATCTCAATCGGCATGCGCTCCGTCCCAATGGGGAAGTTCTCGTGGCTGCGCTCGGTCTGCGCACCCCAGAGGGCGTCGGCGGGCACGAGCATCTCCCCCATCGAGTCGCGCTCCACGCGCCAGGCCCCCTCGGCCCCCGCGCTGCTCGCGCAATCCGTCACCTGCGGGTTCTTCTCGCCCACGTCTAGTCCTCCCCAGCCTCGTCGGCGCCCGCGTCCTCGGGGTCGACGGCGTCCGCGTCCTCAGGGTCGACGGCGTCCACGTCAACGACGCCCCGCGCGTCCTGCTCGCGGCGCTCGAGGCCGGACGTGATGGCCGAGACCACCTCCGCCTGGTCGCGCGCCACCACGCCGAGGTCGGCGCGCACGCCCCGGAAGCGCGGGCTCTTGGCGCACTCGTCCGCGAGCCGCTTGTTGCCGCGCGCGTCGGAGAGCGCGCCGAGCTCGCGCTGGATCTCGTTCAGGTACTCGCTCATCTGCGCGCGGTCCGACCCGAGCACCGCGCCGAGGCGCTCCGCCACGTAGTGCATCTCCTTGGCGTCGCGCCGGGCAACGTAGACCGCGTCGCCATCGCGCAGGTCAAGGCCAAAGAGGCCCTCGTCGACCTCGTTGAACTCCTCGTCAAAGTGGAGGCGGAAGTCCTCGGCGGTGAGGCCCCTCTCGGCCACCTTGGACTTCCAGCCGAAGTGCTCGAGGTCCCGGGCGAGCTTCCGCAGCGCCTTGCTGGAGTGGCGCTTGCGCATCAGCGTGATGAGCGAGGCACACTCGAGCGAGCGCTCCTTGGCGCAGGCCATCGGCAGGAGGCTGTTCTCGCCGAGCTCGCCGCCCTCCACGAGGCCGTCCACGGTCTCGGAGAGGATGTCCAGCGAGCGCAGGCGCGCAGAGGCAACCTGGAGCTCCTTCAGGGTGTGGGCGCAGCGGCGGGCCTGCTTCTTGCTCTGCCAGGGCGCCAGGAACTGCAGCAGCGAGCGCACGCGGCGCAGGGAGACGCGGAACTCGAACAGGCAGGTCGCGTCATCCGGCGCGGCGAGAAACGCCTCCGCCCGGGCGTTGAGGTCCTCCGCGGCGGAGGCCACGACCCGCTCCACGCAGGCGAGCTCCTCCCACGAGGCCACCTCCGGCCCCGCCACGAACCAGCGCAGCACCCCGCGGCCGTCCGGGCCCTCCGGCAGGTCGATGGCCGCGGCAGACCCCTTGCCGAACGTGGGGCAGCTGCCGAGCAGCCGCGCGGCCAGGTGGTCGACGAACGGCGCGTGCCCGACGGCGACGACGGTAGCGGCGTCGGCCGCCTCCAGCTCGGCGAGGAACGCGGTGATGTCCTGCGCGTAGAGGGAGTGGTGGACGTCTATGTCCTCGACCCCGGTCGCGTCGGCCACCACGTCGGCGGTCTCCAGCGCGCGGACTGCCGGGCTGCTCCAGACGACCGGCTCGGCGTCATCCCCGAGCAGGGCGAACGTCCGCGGATACGCCACGCGCAGGGCGCGGGCGCCGGCCGCGGTAAGCTTGCGATCGAGGTCCGAGCCCGAGGCCGAGCTCGCCTCCGGGGCACCATGACGAACGAGAACCAGCGTCTTGACCATGTCTCCCCCGATCTCCGTCTCATAGACAAGAGACCAGCATAGCAATTCCCCGCTCGCCGATTCCCCGTCGCCGGGAGCGGCAGTCGCGTCCCGGGGCGCTCGACTGGGCCCGCAGCCGGTACACCGCCGTGCGCCTCCCGCGCCTCCCGCGCCGCAAGCGTATTCCGCCGGGGCGCAAGTGTATTCCCGCGCGCTGCAAGTGTATTCTGCCGGAACGCACTTGAGCGGCTTTCCCGGGAGCAACAACGCACTTGTCACCTTTTTCTCGCTCGGGCGCATGCACTTGTCGCCCCTCCTCCGCGCGGGCGCATGCACTTGTCGCCCCTCCTCCGCTCGGGCGCATGCACTTGTC
Organism: uncultured Atopobiaceae bacterium; assembly: GCA_944321515.1. Taxonomy (GTDB): domain Bacteria; phylum Actinomycetota; class Coriobacteriia; order Coriobacteriales; family Atopobiaceae; genus Thermophilibacter. The sequence goes on from CALULO010000008.1 coordinate 94,270, forward strand.
GCCCCTCCTCCGCGCGGGCGCATGCACTTGCGAGAAACCCAGCGCGAGCGGGCGAGAAACCCCAGCGGACAGTCGCGGCACCGCGCAAGCAGACGCGGACTCCACGCACGGGACCTCCACGCCAGCAAAAAAGCCGGCGCGGGCGACAGGAACGTCGCGCCGCGCCGGCCGTCGTGCCCGGGAGAAACCGTCGAGGGCCCCGACGGGCTCGCTACATCAGCTCGCAGACCTGGGTGGCAAAGGCCACGGGGTCCTCGGGCATGATGCCCTCGACGAGCAGGGCCTGGTTGTAGAGCAGGCCTGCGTAGAGCGACACCTTGTCCTTGTCGCCGGCCTCCTGCGCGGCGCGGAGCTTCTCGAAGACGGGGTGCTTGGCGTTAACCTCAAGCACGCGCGTGGCCTTGGGGGCCTTGTCCGCCTCGGGGCCGCTCGAGAGGACCTTCTCCATCTCGAGGCTGAGCGGGCCCTCGGAGGTGATCACGGCCGGGGCCCCGTCGGCGGCAAGGCGCGTGGACACCGCGACCTTCTCGACCTTCTCGCCCAGGGCCTCCTTCATAGTGTCGAAGAGGCCCTCGTTGGCCTTCGTGGCCTCCTCGGCCTCCTTCTTCTCCTCGTCGGTGGCGAGGTCAAGGTCCCCGGAGGACACGTTCTTGAGCTCCACCGTGCGGTCCTCGACCTCGGGCTCGGCGCCGTCGGCCACGGCCTTCTCGGCGGCCTCGCGCGCGGCGTCGTCCTCGTAGGTCTTGGGCAGGCCCTTGGCCGTGAAGTCGCGCATGGACTGGAAGCAGAAGTCGTCCACGTCCTGCGTGGCGAGCAGCACGTCGTAGCCCTTCTCGAGCACCGCCTGGACCACCGGCATCTTGGCGAGGCGGTCGCGGTCGTCACCGGCGGCGTAGTAGATGGCCTTCTGGCCGGCGGGCATGGCGGCCACGTACTCCTGCAGCGTCACCATCTTCTGGTCGCGCGCGCTCCAGAAGAGCAGGAGGCCTGCAAGCTCGTCCTTCTTCATGCCGTAGCTCTGGTAGATGCCGTACTTGAGGCCGCGGCCGAAGTTCTCGAAGAACTTCTCGTAGGCCTCGCGGTCGTTGTCGCGCATACTCTCGAGCTCTGAGGTGATCTTCTTCTCGATGCGGCGCTCCATGGCCTGGAGCTGGCGAGTCTGCTGGAGCGTCTCGCGGGAGATGTTGAGGGTCACGTCAGCGGAGTCGACGACGCCGCGGACGAAGTTGTAGTAGTCAGGCAGCAGGTCGGAGCACTTCTCCATGATGAGGACGTTGGAGCTGTAGAGCTCGAGGCCCTTCTCGTAGTCGCGGCTGTAGAGGTCGAAGGGGGCCTGGCCGGGGATGAAGAGCAGCGCGTCGTACTCGAGCGTGCCCTCGGCGTGCAGGCTGAAGGTGCGCGCGGGGTCGGCCCAGTCGTGGAAGGTGGACTTGTAGAACTCGGCGTACTCCTCGTCCGTGACCTCGGAGGAGCGCTTCTTCCAGATAGGGGTCATCGAGTTGATGGTCTCGAGCTCGGTGTAGTCCTCCCACTCCGGCTTGTAGTCCTCGCCGGCGTCGGCGGGCTTCTCCTTCTCGCGACTCTTGGTCACGAGCATCTTGACCGGGTAGCGCACGTAGTTGCTGTAGCGCTTGATGAGCTCCCTGAGCTGCCACTCGGAGAGGAACTCGTCGTAGGACGCCTCCTCCGTATTGTCCTTGAGGGAGAGGATGACGTCGGAGCCGCAGGTGGCGCGGTAGGCGGGGTCGTCGGGCGAGACGGCCTCGATGGTGTAGCCCTCGATGCCGTCGGAGGTCCAGCGGTTGCACTCGTCAGAGCCCCAGGCGCGCGTGACCACCGTGACCTCCTTGGCCACCATGAACGCGGAGTAGAAGCCCACGCCGAAGCGGCCGATGATGTCAACGGCGTCGCCCTGGGCCTCGGCGTTCTCGGCCTTGAACTCCTCGGAGCCGGAGTGGGCGATGGTGCCGAGGTTCTTCTCGAGCTCGTCGGCCGTCATGCCGATGCCGTTGTCCGAGACGGTGATGGTGCGGGCGTCCTTGTCAAAGGCCACGTTGATGGCGAGGTTGTCCTGGTCGACCTTGACCGAGCTGTCCGTGAGGCTCTTGAGGTAGAGCTTGTCGATGGCGTCCGACGCGTTGGAGACGAGCTCGCGCAGGAAGATCTCGCGGTTGGTGTAGATGGAGTTGATCATGAGGTCGAGCAGCTTCTTGCTCTCTGTCTTGAACTTGCGCATGCGGCGCTCCCCTTTCGTGCAGTTGTTTGCCGAAGGCTCTTCTACCCAACTTAAGATAATCTCAGTCGGCAACGCTTAGATATGGCGAGAAGAACCTGAGACCTGCGCCGGCCAGCCGGTATCGGCCGGGAACGTCAGTCGGGCCCACCGGCCGGGCGCGCCGACGGGGCCCGTCAGTCGAACAGGACCTCCCCCAGGAAGTCGGCGTCGTAGCCGATGGCGTCGGGGAGGTCGAGCGGGGCGTCGGAGGCAAGGACGAGGTAGTTGTCCTCCTGGGCATGGGTGTCGTCGGTGCAGGGGACGATCTCCACGTCCGAGAAGACCATGCGCGCTGTGGCCACCACGGAGCGCAGGAAGGCCACGTCGGCGCCCTCGTCGCGCGAGACCACGTTCGCCGCAAGGACTCCGCCGGGGGCGAGGGCGGCGCGGGCGGCGCGCAGGGCCTCCACGGTGGCGAGCTCGCGCACGGGCTCGGCGCCCACGAAGGCGTCGAGCACAATCGCGTCGTAGGCCTCCCCCGGCGCAGCCTCGAGGAAGGAGCGGCCGTCGGCGCAGATGACCCGCAGGTCCCCGCCGCCCGCGCGGGCGAGCGCCACGGCCTCGTCCAGGAAGAACCACCGACGCGCCAGGCGTATGACCGCCGGGTCGATCTCCACCACGTCCGTGCGCACTCCCGGGTGCTCGGCGGCGACGAGCTTGGGGAACGCAAAGCCGCCCCCGCCCACGGCCAGCACGCGACGCGTGTCGGGGCGCAGCACGAACAGGCGGCCGAAGGCGCGGTAGTAGGCAAAGACGGGCTCCATGCGGCGGCCGTCGAGGTAGGTGGCGGACTGGTAGACGCCGCCCGTGCGCAGCACGCGCACGCGGGCGCCCGTCTCGTCACGCGTGGTATAGACGAGCGCCAGGCTGCTGGCCGTGCGCACGGCGCGCGGGTTCAGCGACCACGCGCGGCGCGCGACAAGCGCGAGGGCCGTCCCCGCAAGCGCGGCGCCAAGCGCCGCAAGGCGCCGGTTCTTCTCGCCTGATGTGCGTGACATGCGCACCTCCCGTCCAAGCCCATGATAGCCACCTGCTACGATGGGCCGGACGAGGGAGGGAACATGTCGCTAAGATTCATCGTCTCGCCGGCAAAGAAGATGCGGACGTCGGACGCGCCCCCGTGGCCCGTTCGCCAGCCGGCGTTCCTGGGACGGGCGGAGCGGCTCGTCGCGGCCGTACGGGAGCTCTCCCTGGAGGAGGCGCAGGCGCTCTGGCGCTGCAGCGACCGACTCGCCACGCTCAACTACGACCGCTTCGCGCACATGGACCTCGCACGGGCCGAGACGGCCGCCGTGGTGGCCTACGAGGGCATCCAGTACACCCACCTCGCACCCGAGGTCATGACCGAGCAAGAGCTCGCCTGGCTGGACGAGCACCTGCGGGTCCTCTCCGGGCTCTACGGGATGCTGCGCCCCCTCGACGCCGTGACGCCCTACCGGCTGGAGATGCAGGCGCGCCTGGCGGTGGACGGCAGGAGGGACCTCTACGGGTTCTGGGGAGACGCGCTCTACGAGGCGCTCGCCGCCGAGGGGTGCGACCTCATTGTGAACGTCGCCTCGGTGGAGTACGCCCGTGCGGTCACCCCGTACGTCCGGGAGGGCGGCCCTCAGGTGCTGACCTGCCTCTTTGGCGAGCTGCGGGAGGGACGGCTGCGTCAGGCCGCCACCGAGGCCAAGGCGGCACGCGGCACCTTCGTGCGCTGGTGCGCCGAGCGCGGCGTGGAGGGAGCCGATGAGCTGCGAGGCTTCTCGGAGCGCAGGTACGCGCTGAACGAGGGGCTCTCGGGAGAGGACTCCCTCGTGTTCGTCCGGGGATAGGGGCGCCGTCGCGGCCCGCCGCCTGGCACCGAGCCCCGCCCGCGCCGTCGCGGCCCGCCGCCGGGTATGATGTTCCCAGGCATCGGGGAGGGCCATGGCAAGCATCGACGCGCTCATAGAGCAGATAATCGAGGCAAGCCGCCGCAAGGGCGGGCGGGCGTTCTCGTCCGAGCGCGTCTACGGCGACGAGCCCATCCTCATGCGCGGCTCGCAGATGGCGAGCTACCTGCCCGAGCCAATCCGTCAGATGCGCGCGCTCGGCCGCTCCCCGCAGGCGCGCTCCTGGACCGACGCGCGCCTCTTCGTTGAGCAGGCGCGCCTCATGGAGGACTTCGAGGACAGCTGCCCCTACGCCGGCACCTTCCAGAGCTGCTTTCCCACCTACGACGCCATGAGCGACCGGCAGCTGCGTGGCTACTTCACCTGGCGCGCCCGCGTGCGTTCCGGCAGCATCGAGGAGACGTCCACCTCCTTCGCCTACGTATACATCTACGAGCTTCTCAACGGCATCGGGACGGAGCCCGGCGAGAGGAGCTTTGCCGCCATCGAGGCGTTCTGGCAGGCGTACCGCGCCTTCGAGCCGACCATGGACCGCTACGTGAAGCCGTGGCTCATTGACTACGCGGCTTACCACGAGCTCGACCCCGCGCTCGCAGAGCCTTACGCGAACGTCGCGCACGACCGCGCCGTCGCGGTGCTTGCCCGCGAGGAGCAGCACGTGCTCGAGACGACGCCGGCGCACGGCCGAGGCCGCGGGCGAAGGCGGGCGACGCGCTCATACGGCCTGGACCCCGCCGCCGACGAGGCGCTTCTCGCCGCGCTCGACGAGCTCTCCACCTACCGCATCCGTGACGCCCGCCTCTATCGCGACGCCCCGGAGGACGTGCTCAACGTGACCTGCGCCGTCTTCGACCGGCTGGCGCGCTACTACCACTCGAGCCGCTCCCAGGGCCTCGTGTCGAGCCTCTTCGGTATGCGACACGCCATGCCCCACCTCATGTTCGCCTCGGCCGTGTTCTACCCCGGCGGCCGTCACCCCGACTGCGTCTACGAGCTCGGGCAGACGCGGCGCTACGAGTGCAAGAACGGAATCTGGACCTGCGACGCCCTGCACGACGGAGGCGAGCGCAGCGCCAAGCTCGGGCAGGTCCTGCGCGCCGTGGACCGCCAGCTACGAGCCGCCCTCGACTACCCGCACCCGCTCAAGGAGCGAGGCGACCCCAAGTACCTGACGCAGCTGATCGAGCGAGAGGTGACCGACTACCTTGCCTGGAAGCGCGCCCATGCGCCGCGACGCGTGGAGATTGACCTCTCCAAGCTCGCCGGCATCAGGAGCGCCGCCGCCGTGACGCGCGAGGCCCTACTCGTAGACGAGGAGCGCGAGGACGGGCCGCTCCCACCTGAGACGGCCCGCCCCGAGGCCGCCTCGGAGGCGCCTGCCGCCCGCGGGGCGTCGGAGGCGTCGTGGCCCGGCAAGCAGGGGCCCGGGCCGGCCCAGCCCGTCCCGGGCGGCGAGAAGGGTGCGTCTATCGGCCTTGGCACCGACGAGCTCGCACTGCTCCAGGCCCTTCTCGCCGGCCAGGCGCCCGCAGGCAGCACGGACCTTCTGGTTGACTCAATCAACGAGAAGCTCTTTGACCTGCTCGGGGACACCGCCATCGAGTTCGGGCTAGACGGCGCCCCCGCCCTTGTGGAGGACTACGTCGACGACGTCCGCAGCGTGATGGGCAACCTCCCCTAGCCTCCCCCACAAATCCAAAATTAGAACATCTGTTTGTTTTCTAGCAGATAGTGTGATAGCATTCAAAAACCCATCAATAGGCGAGAGGAGCGTGCATGGGAGAGAGCCCCCGGGTGCCCAAGCGCATCGCAGCGGTCGTCATCAACTCCCTCAAGGGAGGCGTCGTGCCGCGCATCGGCCTGCCCTACATCACCGTGGGGCGCGAGCGTGAGATCCAGGCCCTCCTGCACGACCTTGAGCTCGTCGCAGACGGCGGCGCGAGCTTCCGATTCCTCGTTGGCCGCTACGGCGCCGGCAAGAGCTTCCTGCTGCAGACCATACGCGCCCACGCCATGGGCAAGGACTTCGTGGTGGCAGACGCAGACCTCTCCCCGGAGAGGCGACTCCAGGGCGGCCAGGGACAGGGCCTTGCCACCTATCGCGAGCTCGTGCGCAACCTCTCCACCAAGACGCGCCCGGAGGGAGGTGCGCTGCAGCTTGTACTGGACCGCTGGGTGGCACGCCTGCAGGAGGAGCCTGACCCGGCCGCGGCGCTGTCCGCGCAGTTCGCGCCCATCCGGGAGCTCGTCTGCGGCTTTGACTTCACGCACGTCCTTGAGCTCTACTGGCAGGCCAGCCTGGAGGGGGATGACGAGCGCCGTGCCGGCGTGGTCAAGTGGCTGCGCGGCGAGTTCCGCACCAAGACGGAGGCCCGCGGCGAGCTGGGCGTCAACGCCTGCATCACGGACGAGACCTGGTACGAGTACCTCAAGCTCTTTGCGCAGTTCCTGGTTGGCGCGGGCTATCAGGGCCTCATCGTGCTCATCGACGAGCTCGTCAACCTCTACAAGATCCCCAACGCCGTCTCGCGCCAGTACAACTACGAGAAGATTCTCACCATGTACAACGACACCCTCCAGGGCAAGGCGCGCCACCTTGGCATCATCATGGGCGGCACCCCGCAGTCCGTGGAGGATCGCCGTCGTGGCGTCTTCTCCTACGAGGCGCTGCGCAGTCGCCTCACTCAGGGACGCTTTGCGAGCGCGGGGCTGGCAGACATGCTTGCCCCGGTCATTCACCTTGAGCCGCTCACCTATGAGGAGCTTCTCGTCCTCATTGAAAAGCTCGCGGACATCCACGCGGGATACTTCGGCTACGAGCGCACGCTGACCGAGGCCCAGCTCGTAAGCTTCCTCCAGATCGAGTTCGGACGCGTGGGGGCAGACAGCCACCTCACGCCTCGCGAGGTCATCCGCGACTTCATCGAGCTGCTCGACATCGTGTGCCAGAACCCGGGGACGGACGTGGACGCGCTGCTGCGCTCGGACGCATTCTCCGGAGCCGTGGCGGCTCCCGCCGAGGCTGCCGCGAGCGCCACCGGCGACGTGGACGCCGCCTACGCAGAGTTCACGATCTAGAGGCGCCCTCGGGGCGGGACTACCCTGGGCACGGAGAACGCTGACCGTCACGGAGGAGCGGGCAATGGGGGTCTTTGAGCGATACGCACCGTTCGTGCAGGACTTCATATATGCGCACGAGTGGGAGAACCTGCGCGGAATCCAGGTCGCCGCAGGCGAGGCTATCTTCGACACGGACGGCCACGTGCTGCTGTGCGCCTCCACCGCGTCTGGCAAGACCGAGGCTGCCTTCTTCCCCATCTTGACCGAGTTCTGGGAGGACCCTCCAGCATCGGTTGGAGCCATCTATATCGGGCCCACCAAGGCCCTCATTAACGACCAGTTCTATCGTCTCACCGACCTCTGCGAGGAGGCGGGCATCCCCGTCTGGCACTGGCACGGGGACGTCTCCTCCTCCCACAAGGCGAAGCTCATGAGGCACCCCTCGGGCATTCTGCAGATTACGCCGGAGTCCCTGGAGGCCATGCTCATGCGGCGCCACGCAGCGATATCCAAGCTCTTCTGCGACCTGCGCTACGTTGTCATAGACGAGGTGCACTCTCTTCTGCGCCAGGACCGCGGTGGCCAGACCCTTTGCCTCATCGAACGCGTCTCGCGCATAGCCGGGGTAAACCCGAGGCGCATCGGGCTGTCGGCCACCATCGGGGACCCCGAGGCCGTAGGCGCGTTCCTCGCCTCCGGGACCGGGCGAAGCACCATAATCCCACAGGTCAGCGAACCGCCCCGCACCTGGCGCCTCTCCATGGAGCACTTCTACCAGACGGGGCCCCAGGCAGACGAGGGGCAGCCCCAGTCCCCCGGCAACAGTCTCGAGGCCGACGTCATCTCGATCGAGAGCCCTGGTGAGCTCCCAAGCCGCCCAGAGCTGCCGCCGCGCTCGGCCACGCAGATCATGGGGCAGGGACACCTGAGCGCGAGAATATCTCCGGATGCCGCCCAGGAGGCGCCTACGGACTTGGCCCCCGAAAACGCAGACCCCGGCATCGGCTACATCTTCGAGCACACTCGGGGGCGCAAGTGCCTCGTCTTCTGCAACTCACGGGAGGAGGCCGAGGAGGTCACCACCACCCTACGCCGCTACTGCGAGGTCAACGGGGAGCCAGACCGCTTCCTTATCCACCACGGCAACCTCTCCGCAGCCATCCGAGAGAGCGCCGAAGAGCTCATGCGTGATGACGAGACGGCCCTCACCACCGTTGCCACCGCCACGCTTGAGCTCGGCATAGACGTTGGCCGGCTGGAGCGCGCGTTTCAGATTGACGCGCCGTTCACCGTCTCCGGCTTCCTTCAACGCATGGGCCGAACAGGCCGACGCAACGCACCTCCTGAGATGTGGTTCGTCATGCGCGAGGAGCAGCAGGAGGCCCGTGCGCTGCTACCCGAAACCATTCCCTGGAAGCTGCTGCAAGGAATAGCCCTCGTCCAGCTCTATCGTGAGGAGCACTGGGTTGAGCCCCCAAACCTCAACCGGCTCCCCTACAGCCTGCTCTGCCACCAGACCCTGGCAACACTTGCCTCAGAGGACGAGCTCACACCCGCTCAGCTTGCAAGTCGCGTGCTCACGCTCACCTACTTCCATCGCGTGACCACGGACGACTTCCGTGTGCTCCTTCGTCACCTTCTGCAGCATGACTTCATAGAGCAGACCGAGGCAGGCGGGTTGATCGTTGGCCTTGCCGGCGAGCGCGTCACGAGCTCATACAAGTTCTTCGCCGTCTTTCAGGAGAACGTTGAGTACACAGTGAGGTCGGACTCCACCGAAATTGGCACGCTCTGCGCCCCGCCACCGCCAGGCGAGAAGGTGGCCATAGCCGGACACGTCTGGGTGGTCGACGAGGTGGACCACGAAAGGCATCTCCTCTACGTAACCCAGGTCAAGGGCAAGGTCCCCGCCTACTTTGGTGACGTGGCGGGAGACATCAACACGCACATCCTCGAGCGTATGCGGCGCGTGCTCAACGAGACCCAGCCGTATCCGTACCTCATGGACCATGCGCGCGCACGCCTTCGCGAGGCGCGTCGCGTGTCCAAGAACTCTCACCTCACGGAAAGCCCCCTCATCTGCCTTGGAGAGAACGACAAGGGGCAGACCATGTACTGCCTGCTCCCCTGGCTGGGGAGCTACGCGTTTCTAGCCCTGGAGCGCCTTATCAAGATCAAATGTGCCGATGAGCTGGGAATAAAGGGAGTGAGCTCCGCGCGGCCGTACTTCATGACGTTTGTCATGAGGGAGGGCGAGGAGGCGTTCTACCACGTCGTGGGACAGGCCGCGGAGAGCCTAGAAGACCCCATGGAGCTCCTCTACCCCGGGGAGACGCCCTACTTCGAGAAGTACGACGAGCTGGTGCCCGAGGAGCTTGTCAGGAAGGGATTTGCAGAGGGGGTCCTCGACGTGGCGGGGATGAAGGCGAGCCTGGCCGGTTGGGACAGCGCGGCGCCCCGGGGCTGAGCCCGCGCCCGCCGGGGCCCGCCCGGCACGGAAAATGCCCCTTGTTGGTCAGCGACGTCCTGCTCTCCCACGGACT
>CALULO010000009.1 GCA_944321515.1 uncultured Atopobiaceae bacterium
GAGGAAGAAGGGCGTGAAGGGAGCGAAGAGCGTTGCTGCCTAGGCTAGCCCCTTGTCACACAAACTACCGAAGCCTCGAATTTCGCCGCCAGCGCACCCTCGCGTCGCCATCCTCCAAAGCAGCTACGTCTGCGACCTGCTAGAATCATCCTATTGTGCCGTTGGCGCCAGCGTCCTTGCCGGCGGCGCGTATCTGACCCCAGACCAAGGAGGTTGCGCACGAGCGCATGGACGTAGCGATAAGTATTGTGGTCACCTTCCTACTCACCCTGGCCAACGGCTATTTCTCAATGTCCGAGCTGGCGGTGGTGAGCGCCAAGAGGGCGGTTCTTGAACCCGAGGCAGAGGATGGTGACCGCAAGGCCCGTGCCGCCCTCAACCTCAGCTCCAACTCAGAGCAGTTCCTCGCGACCATCCAGGTTGCCATCACGCTCGTTGGCTTTGCGTCTTCCGCCTTCGCCAGCACAAGCCTCTCCGACCCGTTTGACACCTGGCTCATGAGCCTCGGCATGCCGGAGGCCATTGCCACCCCGCTTGCCCCGATCGTCATCACGCTTCTGGTGTCGTACCTCTCCATCGTCGTGGGCGAGCTCGTTCCCAAGCGCATCGCCCTCGCCGACTCCGAGGCCGTCGCCAAGTCCGTCGCCGGGCCCATCCGCGGCTTCATGCACGTTGCCCGCCCGCTGGTCTGGCTGACCGCCAAGTCCGCAAACGGCATTTCAACCCTGCTCGGCATCAAGTCCGCCGACGAGCGCGAGAGCGTCTCGGAGGAGGAGATCAAGTACATGGTGACCGACGCCGACGAGCTCTCCGACCAGGAGAAGTCTATGATCCACGAGGTCATCGACATGGGCGACACTATCGCCCGCGAGGTCATGGTCCCGCGCGTCGACCTGACCGCCATGGAGGACACCTCCACGCTCTCCGAGGTCATCTCCGTCATGCGTCGCACCGGCTACTCGCGCATCCCCATCTACCACGACTCCGTCGACCGCATCGTGGGCATTGCGCACATCAAGGACATCATCGGCCCCATGCTCGACGAGGGCCTCGCCGACGACCCGATCTCCGCCCACGTCCGCGCTGCCGACTTCGTGCCGGACACCAAGGACATCATCCCGCTGCTGTCCGAGATGCAGTCCAGCCACGACCAGATGGTCATCGTGGTTGACGAGTACGGCGGCACCGCCGGCGTCATCACCATCGAGGACATCGTCGAGGAGGTCGTCGGCGAGATCGAGGATGAGTTCGACCCGGACAACAAGTACCTCACCCAGCTCTCCGACCGCGAGTGGCTCGTCGATGGCCGCTTCTCCCTCGATGACGCCATCGACCTCGGCTGGCCCGTCGAGGACAGTGAGGAGTACGAGACCATCGCCGGCTTCGTGACCGACCTCGCCGACAAGCTCCCGCACCCCGGTGACGTCATCGTCCGGGACGGCTACCAGTTCCGCGTGCAGTCCATGCGCGGGCGCCGCCTCTCGATGTTGCGCGTCATCGCCCCGGAGCCGACCGCCGAGGACGCCCCCGGTGACGCTGACGGCGAGAAGGGCGTGGAGTCACCGAGGGATTAGGTCCGTCCCACCATCTTTCACTACAATGGTTGGAAATCGTCGCCCGCCCAGCGGGCCCGGAGTGAGGGGAAGCCGCGTAATGGCCCAGCTGTTCGACATCAGAAAGGTCACGGTCGGCCCGAGGAACCTCGAGGCCGTGGTCGAGCTTGCGCCCACCGCGCCGCTCAAGACCAGCGAGGACCTCGCCGGCACGGAGCTCGTCTACAACCTCATGCCCGAGCTCGCAGACCACGTCTGCCTGGGCGACTCTGCCCCGCGCTTCGGCGACGTCATCGGTGACACCGAGCTCGCCCACCTGCTCGAGCACGTGACCGTCGAGCTGCTGGCCCGCACGGACGCCGCGGGTGACGTTTCCTCCGGCCAGACCGTCGAGCTCGCGGAGCGTACCTACCAGATTACCCTCGCGTGCCCGGACGACGTGCTCGTCGCGGGCGCACTCTCCAGCGCCGTCTGGGTCCTCCAGTGGGCCTACTCCGGCGGCGGCGAGCCCGAGCCGGACATCGAGGCCATCGCCTCCGGCCTGGTTGGCCTGGTCCAGAGCCTCGACGCCCCGTCTGACGGCGGCGAGAAGGACCAGGAGCCCGTGCAGCAGGACGTCGACCCCCAGCCCGCGCCCGAGGAGGCCTACGCTCCCGAGCCCGGCTACGACGAGCCCGCCGGCCTCGAGGGCGAGCCCGCCGCCAACGAGCCTGAGCCCGCGCAGGAGCCCGCCCAGGACGCCGAGCCCGCGCAGGAGCCCGCACAAACCAGAACCCGCGCCGCATGGGACATGGACAACGTCCCGCGCCCCCGCTTTGTTCGCTAGCACGTCTCGTTAGTCGGCGCACCCCGCGCCACCACATTGGCCAGCACTGACAGGAGGAACTCATGAACAAGAAGACGGTTGGTTTCATCCTTGGCAGCATGGTTGGCGCCGCTGCTGGCGTCGTTGCAGGCATCATGCTGGCGCCCCGCTCCGGCGCCGAGAGCCGCGCCATGGCGGCCGACGCCATGAACGACGCGTGGGACTCCGCGGTTGACACCTACGAGCGCGGCGCCGGCGCCGTGAACGACAAGTTCAACAACGTTCGCCCCACGGTCGACGCCAAGACCGACGAGCTCCGCGCCAAGGTTGACCTTGCCCGCGAGCGCATGGACCAGCTGCGCGACTCCCTCTCCGAGGCCGTTTCCGGCGCGTCCGCGCAGGTGCAGGACGCCGTGACCTCCGTGGCCGACCGCGTCACCGCCATGGCCGACGCCCCCATTGCCGACGAGACGCCCGCCGACGCCGTTCGCGTCGAGGTCGTTGACGCCGACGAGACCCCCGAGGCCTAGCGCGTGCTCAAGATAGGCGATCTCACGGGCCGTCAGGTCCTCCTGCCCAAGCCGGCGAAGAAGGCCAAGGACGGTACCGTCACCGAGCGATTCCAGAAGCTCGGCAAGGTGCACAACGCCGTCTTCACCCCCGGCGGCAAGCGGGTCGTGGGCCTGATGATCAAGCGCCCGGACGTCGTGGGCATGGTCAAGCGCGACGACGTCTTCTTGGCCTGGGACTCCTTCAAGCTCCAGGACGAGAAGACCCTCGTGATAACCCGCCCGGACGACGGCATGGACAACGCTGCCCGCAAGCGCCTGGGGGTTGACTGGGACGCCTGCATCATCTGGACCGGCATGGACGCGCGTACCGTGGCGGGCAAGTCCCTCGGCTACGTCTCCGATGCCGAGGTGGACCAGAAGACCGGCCGCGTCGCGCGCTTCCTGACCACGGACGGCGGCGTCTCCCGCGCGCTCATAGGCTCCTTCGTCATCACCGCGGACATGGTCCGCGGCTACAAGGACGGCTACATGGTCGTCGACCCCGGCGAGAAGAACGTTGAGCTTGACGGCGGCCTCGCCGGCGCCGCCGGCGAGGGCTACGCCCGTGCCAAGGCTAAGAGCGCCGAGGTTGGCCAGAAGGCCGCCGTCGTGGCGGGGGAGGCCGTGGACAAGGGCTCCTTCGCGCTGGGCCGCGCCCTCGGCAAGGCGAGGCGCGCCATCGCCGACGCTGCCGCGGAGAGCGAGTCCGTGCAGGGTCGTCCGCAGCCGCAGGCCCCCGCCGTCGAGGCGGCCGACGTCCGGGTTGAGAAGCCCGCGGAGCAGCTGCCCGAGCGCGCCGCAGAGACGCCTACGGAGAGGCCGAAGCCCAAGACGTACGCGCCGGCGGCCAAGCCCAAGACAACCGCCAAGCCAGCGCCCAAGAAGAAGCCCGCCACCACCGGCGACAAGGTAGCTCGCGTGGCCGGCAAGCAGCTCGGCAGCCTTGGGAAGATGTTCGGCTCCTTCAAGGACGAGTTCGACAAGGCCAGCAAGTAGCTGGGACAAAGGGGACGGAGGTTTCTGTCCCATCTGCACAACCAGATGGGACAGAAACCTCCGTCCCCGTTTATTCAGCAGTGCTAGCGGGCAATGGCGACAATTGCGATCGCGTGGGGTGACGGGCCATCGGCCCCCACCTTTTTATGCCGAAAAACCTCGTTGACGCGGAAAATTGGATTAATCAACGAAAATCTTTGTAGATAAAGGAAAATTTCGTAGAATCAAATCAACAAAAAAGATGAGGGAGGCGTGTTATGGGTGACGTCGAGGCAGTCATTGAGGATGTTCTTGCCAAGCGCTGCGAGCAGCAGACCGTTGAGGTCAAGTCGGCTCACGAAGGGTCGCCTAAGGTCTACGACACGCTCTCGAGCTTTTCTAACCAGCAGGACGGCGGGGTCATCGTCTTTGGAATCGACGAGAGGGACAACTACAGGGTCGTAGGTGTCTTTGACGCCCAGCAACTTCAAAAAGATATTGTTGAGCAGGGCAAGGAAATGACCCCGGAGGTCCGCCCCGCCTTTGATGTGTGTGAACGAGACGGCGCAATAATCGTGGTTGCCCACATTGCGTCGACGCCGATGAGCCATAGGCCCGTATATCGGACTGCGGCTGGTATGACCAAGGGCTCGTATGTGCGCAGCGGTGACCAAGACCTTCACATGACCCCAACAGAGCTGTACGAGATAACTGCGTTTAAGGACGGCCTGCGCAACGACATTGATGTTCCCGCGGTCTCAGACCGCTCGATGCTCGAGGCCGATAAGGTCGACTCCTTCGTTCTCCGGGCAAAGGACGACCGGCCGCACATGGCGCGCAGGTCAGCGAGCGAGGTGCTTGAGCTGACGGGGGCCACCAGAGGAGGCACGCCCACCCTCGCCGGTCTGATGGCGCTTTCCGACTATCCCCAGCAGGCCCTGCCCAACCTCTGCGTTACCGCCGTCGCCGTGGCGGGAACCTCCATGGGGCAGGATGAGTCGGGAAGCCGCTTTATCGACAACAAGCGCCTAGAGGGTCCCATTGACGAGATGATTGAGTCGACGATGGCTTTTGTTCGGCGCAACACAAAGACGAAGGTCGTTGTCATCGATGGCAAGAGGCGTGATATCCCTGAGTATCCCGAGAATGCCGTGCGCGAGGTGGTGACCAACGCGCTGATGCACAGGGACTATGGGCCGTACAACAACGGAACTCCAACCAGGTTGGTCATTTACTCAAACCGCCTGGAGTGCTGGAATCCGGGGGGTATCTACGGAGGTCTCAGCGTAGACGACCTTGGATATACGAACATACAGACAAGGAACCCAACCCTCGTCTCAATTCTCGAGATTCAGGGTGTGGCCGAGAACCGTCACTCTGGAATTCCCGTCATCAGAGATGAGATGCGCCGCGCCGGACTTCGTCCGCCGGTTTTTATTGACAGAAGGGGCACTTTTACGGTGCGACTCTTCAACGAGCCCGAGGCCGTGCAACAAGGCCAAGGCGCCAGTGAGGGCCAGGGCGCGCGAAAGATCGAGAAGAGCGAGCTCTTGGACTTCTGCTCTATCCCAAGAAGCCGCGCGGAGATAGCGGAGCACTTTGGGGCCCAGGTTGGCTATATCTCTCACAGCTATCTCAACCCCATGGTTAGGGATGGCGCCTTGGTTATGACGCTCCCGGAGAAGCCCCGTAGCAAGTTCCAGCGCTTCGTTGCGGGCCGCTGAGCCCTGAGACAGATGGGACAGAAACCTCCGTCCCCCTCGTCCCACCACCCGCTACGAGACCTCCAGCGTCCCCAGCAGCGCCCTGTGGTCCGTCCCGCTGACCTCCACCGTCTGGAGGTCGCTCACCACCAGCCCGGAGTCCCGCGCGTAGACAATGTGGTCGATCTCAACAATCGATGGCAGCCCGTCGGAGGGGTACGTCATGTGGAACCCCTCGCCCGCCTGCTCGCTCGCGTCGACGAAGCTCGACCCAAGCAGCTCGCGGAAGCGCGCGTGGTCCCACGTGGAGTTGAAGTCCCCCATGACCAGGTAGTTGTGGTCGTAGTCGGAGAGCGAGCCGATCACGGACAGCCCGGAGTCCCACAGGTCCTGCGCGCCGCGCACCGGCGAGTTGGGGTGCACGCTCACCACGCGCACCGCGCTGTCGCCGATCTGCACGGTCCCCGCGGGCATGGAGCTGGTCTCGATGGGCAGAAGGTTGCCCGACGTGTTGCTCATGGGCGCCAGGGTCCAGATTCCGTTGCGCCCGCCGTTGCTCACCTCGGAGGCGGCGTCGGAGATCACGTAGTACGGGAGCAGGTCGTAGATGCCGGCGGCGCCCAGCTCGTTGATGAACTCGTCGGAGAGCTCCTGCAGGCAGAGGATCTCGACGTTCTGCGAGCGCACCAGGTCCACGACCTCCTGCGCCGACGCCCCGCCGTTCTTGGTGTTGAGCGTCATGATGCGCGCCGCGGAGTCGGACGAGTCCGCGGCGGTCTGCACGGCGGCCGTGCCCGAGGTGGAGACGCGCTCGCCGGGCAGGAAGAACCCGTGGTGCCACCAGACCATCACCGCTAGAGCGCACACGGTGACCACCAGCAGCAGTCGACGACGCCACAGCGCGGCCAGAACCAGGCATACGATGATCGGCGCAAACAGCCACGGGACAAACGAGACCGCCTCCGGCACCAGACGACCGTTGGCAAGCTCCGACGGCAGCATCCGTAGCGCCATCATGCCAAGCACGCCCAGCATGACCAGCCACAGGAGGCTGGAGAGGCAGCCGTGGCTCGCCGCCTTCCGCGGTCTGCGCTCCCGCGGCGGGCGAGAAGAGCCTCCGCCCGCAAATCCCGTGTCAGCTGCGGCGGGCTCGGCATACCTGCCCCCAGCCGCCGACGGACCCGGGGAGGCCACGGCAACGCGTGCCGCAGACGCCGTGTCCCCAGGGCGCCGTGCGTCGACGGGGCGGGGCCGCACCACCGTCGCCGAGGGCTCCAGCCACTCGTCTACCGCCCGAGCGGCGCCCGTGTCGGAGTCGTCCTCGGGCTCGGGCATGGCCATCGTCATGGCCCACTCCTCGTCCGACATGGGCTCCCAGCAGGACTCGGTGTCATCGGTTCCTGCGGTGGCGTTGGGGTCGGGGGTGGCCTCCCCGGCGGGGTAGCCGCCAACGAGCTGAGTTCTGTCCGCGCTCGCAGCTGCACCCGCGTTCATGGCGCGGGTCCTATCGTCCTCTGTGAAGTGGCTTGCCATGAGTCCCTCTCTCAACGTTTCAGCCCCATCCTACCGGAGGGGAGGCGCGACGCGTAAAGATTCAGAGAAAGCTCTCTAGTGGGCCGAAAAACATAACATTTGATAATTGGTAACGAAAAAATGCATGGGGGGGTCGCTGAAAAGTTTTCAGTGGAGATAGATACGCTGGGGGCCTGTGGCATCATGGTAGCCAAGTCGAATTCTCTCGCCTGAGGGGCGGGGGAACCGATTACATATCCTTCCGGCGGGCAATCGTCGCTTGGAGCGCGTTGTCGCTGCCGCCAGGAGAGTGAATAGCTCAGCTGTTGTCGGTGACGGCAGGTGGCGAAGCCCTGCCGAGGGGAGGCCCACATGGCAAGATCTGCCCTCTACGTGATCCAGGTCACGGCGGGCAAGGAGGAGCGTGCGAGAAGGCTCATCCTACGGCTCCTGCCCGATGCCGTGGAGGACTGCTATACGCCTGCCTATGAGGTCATGAGAAGGGTCCGCGGTGAGTGGAAGCTCGTTCGCGGAATACTCCTGCCGGGATACGTCTTCGTTCAGACCGCTAATCCGGAGAAGGTGGCGCACGGTCTCAGGGATGTGCCCGCCTTCACGAGGCTCCTTGGCAACAGCGATGAGTCGTTCACCCACCTGACGGACGATGAGGTCTCCTGGCTCAACGCCTTCACAAACATCAAAACGCACGTTGTAGAGATGTCCGAAGGTGTTATAGAGGGGGACCAGGTGATGGTCACCAAGGGCCCGCTTAGGGGCCATGAGGCGCAGATTGCGCGTATTGACCGCCACCGAAGGCTCGCCGAGTTGGATGTTTACATGTTTGGACGTATGAAGAGGATCAAGGTTGGGCTCGAAATCGTCAGAAAGCACAGCTAGCGGGTCGGGTGTTGTAACATCGAGCACCTTTGTCGCACCACCCCCAGACCCAAGCGTTTCCGCTCCTAAGCGCAGGGGGCTCGGGTATCTCATTGTAAAAAGAGCCTTTGACATTGTGTTCTCAGGAGTCGTTTGTGCGGTGGGCATCATTCCGTCTGTTGTTCTCTGTGTTGCAATTTGTGTAGACTCTCCGGGAAGTCCCGTGTTCAGACAGGAACGCATGGGTCTTCATGGCAAAAAGATTCACATCTTCAAGTTCCGCACCATGGTTGCCGACGCTCATGAGCATCCCGAGAGGTACATGACGCCCGAGCAGCTTGATATGTGGAAACGCGAACAGAAGCTCGACGACGATCCGCGCATCACGCATATTGGTAAGTACCTGCGGCGTTCTTCGCTTGACGAAATCCCCCAATTCCTCAATGTGCTCAAAGGAGACCTCTCCGTTATTGGGCCTAGGCCCGTGACCGAGGCCGAGACCTATGAGTTTGGCGATGCACGTGAAGAGTTTCTCTCTTGCAAACCTGGCATCACTGGGTGGTGGCAGGTGACGGAGCACAACAACGCGACTTGGGAGAATGGCGACCGTCAGCTACTTGAGCTCTATTACGTGAGGCATGCAAGCTTATCGTTGGATGCCCAAGTCTTCATTAGAACCTTCAGGGCAATGGGGAAGGGGCGGTGATGGGTCTTCCGGCATTCTGCGACGCGCGGGTCGAGTTTGTGGTTCTCGCTTGGAACAGCGAGGCCGTCATAGGTTCCTGTGTTGATTCTGTGCTTGCACTCGAGTGTGCCTGCCTCGACCTATGGGTGGTGGACAATGGCTCAACAGACGCTACGCCAAGGATTCTTGCAGAGGTGGCCGCGCGCGACCAACGCCTTCATGTGATAACGGAGCCGACGAACCTCGGCACTACCGTCTCGCGCAACAAAGCTCTACGTAGGGTCTCAGGAGATTCGGATTATGTCTGTGTACTCGATTCGGATACCGTTGTCTGCCAGAGAGCCTTCGACACCATGGCTGACGCGTTGCGCTCCGATCCTTCGCTCGGAGTTGTCGGCCCGGAGATGGTGAGCTCATCTGGCAAAGTTCAACTCTCCGGTAGGAGTCTCCCGACACTCGCTATCAAACTCGGCAAAGTTTTTCCCGTCGCTCGCGTGGCCAAGTGGGCAGCGGAGGCTGAGCGCCCGCACGCCCCCATCCTGGGTGGCCTCCAGGATGTTGGGTATCTGCTATCCGCCTGCTGGTTCATGCCTAGATCGTCTCTCGAGCGGGTCGGCCTGCTCGACGAGCGAATTTTTTACGCGCCCGAGGACGTGGACTGGTGCCTCAGGTGTCACAAAGCTGGCCTGCGCGTCACGCTTTGTCACAGAGCATGTATATCTCACGAGTACCAGAGGCTCTCTCACAAGAAGATGCTCAGCCGAATTAACTTTGAGCACGTTAAGGGCCTCATCTACTACTTCATTAAGCATCGTTACCTATTCCACTCGCCAAGTTATAACGGATTGTCATAATGCTCGATGCATGAAAAGTGCATCCCCGTGCTTGTGAGATGAAGCGTATGAGCAAAGGCGCTAAGAAATGATTAAACATGGATAGAAAAGATCGAGTGCTGGCGGCGGCGGAGACCCCTCTCCAATTATTGAACCTGCTCTCAGTTCTATATGACTGTAGAGACAACTTGCCCATGGTTAATCTCGCAGTATATAAGGCATTTGATTGTAGCAACGAGATAATATCGGCAATAAAATCCACAGGTCTGCTTAATGACGTATTTTTAATTAGCCCCTACTACCAAGATTTTCAGCAGTATAGAGCCGCTGTGGTATCGCTTGAACATGCGTTGAGCCCGAAAAGACACTGGGACAAATTCGGTAGCGCGCTCTCAATGATTCCAAACATTTCCTATTCGATTCTTATGGGTGGCGTTGCAACTGTCTATTTAATGGATCTAAAACAAAAGTTTGTCCCACGAGGCTATACAATTCTATATGAGGAGGGGGAGGGATCTTATCTCGGCAACTCCGTTAAATCAGCGGCAATGAATGATCGTGAGCTGCTGGTGCGTAGCAAAACTATAGCAAGGGGTATCCTCGGATCGTCGCTGTCCTTACTGTCTAGAGGGAGACTTTCCCTTAATGCGAAAGAGCTACGAGTCTATCGTCCTGATCTTATTGAACAGGGCGTATACAGAAGATGCCTTTCAGTCAGGAAAATAACACCAATAACGGGCGAAAAAAAGCGACTGCTCGCTCGCGTGTTTAATAATGAATGCACAAGTTCCATTAGACCAAGATGCTGGATATATTTGGGTAATCCAGATGTTGATCTTCCTGAGGAGGATGTTGCAGCAACAAAGAGACATCTGGCGGTGATTGGAAATGCCTGTTCCGAGCTAATATATCGCCCTCATCCGCGTACGCAAAACAAGTCTCTCGAAGGGCTTCCCCAAAGCGTTAGGATTGACGAGGGAACAAAATCGTGGGAAGTTGCATGTGCAAACGGACAAATTACTGACGACACTGTACTTTTTGGGTATGGATCGACAGCGTTGAGCAACCCAAAGAAAATGTTTGACCTGGAGCCCTTTGTGGTTTCGCTTCATAGGATGCTTTCGGAAAATATAAATAAGATTTATTCAGAGAAAGCCTTTATGAGCTTAAAGTCTATCTATACGGTGCCGGAAAAAGTGTGTGCACCTGAAACTATCGAAGAACTCGAGGGAGTGCTAGAGATGCTCCCATCCCAGCAGTTAGGTGGAAATAATAATGTTTCATCCAACTAGTCAACCTGTTTGGACGAAGGGGTATCAGGTAAGAGAGCATATAGTCTATAAAAGATCTGAGATCGAGTCTCCGCTGGTAAGCGTAATCGTTCCAGTGTTTAACATGGAAAGCCGCGGGTATCTCGATGACCTCCTGTCGTCGCTAGAGAAGCAGACTCTGAGTGAAATTGAGCTCATTCTTGTCGATGACTGTTCAACGGATGCCTCGCTTGACGTACTCATTAGATTTGCAGATAGAGTCAATAACGCAACAATCATCCATTCCCTGTCTAACGGTAGGCAGGGTGCCGCGCGAAATCTTGGCCTGGAATATGCGAGTGGAGAGTATATTGGTTTTGTAGACGGCGACGATGCGGTAGATCCGTCCTTCTACGAAGAGCTGTATCGTGCTGCTGTCGCAAAGAATGCTGATATGGCCGTCGCTCCATTTATCTTTACTGATGAGGCCCTTAATCCGGTGGGTATGGCTCGTTGGCAGATTCCAATGAGTTTGAGCGGGAGGCTAACAAAAGAAAAAAAGACACAGCTTCTGATTCATCCAGCACACATCTGGTGTTCTCTTTACAAGACAAGACTTTTTTCTGATTGCGGCCTGCGTTTTCCTGAAGGGGTTTACTTTGAGGATAATCCGACCTGTTTTCGCTTATATTGTCAGGCGTCTTCCTGCGCAGTGCTAGATGAGGCGAGCTCGACCCCGAGATACTACTATCGCCAGAGTTCAGGCTCTACAGACCATAGGGTAGATATAATTAACAAGATTATTAATGATCGTATTTCAACATCGAATATGCTTTTTGAGGATGCCCTCGAATGTGGGATTTACAGCGAATATCCCGAAGCGGTTAATACATATTACCTACAGACAGCTCTTATAAATACTCTAAAAAAAATTTCTTGCTCCCCTACCAACAGAGAACAACTTATTCGCTATACGGCTTGTTCTGTAGCCGAGCGCATTCGACCGAAGGCGTTAAACACATGCCGATGCTCTACGAAAAAACGTCTTCAGATTAAGTTGGCATACTATATGCCACGCGCATTTGTCTTCTTGTCGGACCTGGGTGTTTGATTTCTAAGGGAAAGGCAGTCGGATGTGTGCAATCTCATGGCAAACCGACAAGACGCTTAAGGCCTCTGCGAAAATCAGGGGGCTCTTCAGCTCTGCTCAGCGTTGGTTTTATATGGGGTTTCTTGGACTAATACTGGCAAACGGACTAAACAGAACAACAATACCTGGGGCAATCAAGGATCCAGCTGTACTATTACTACAGGCCGTTGCTATCGGTGCATTTGCGATTCAATTTGTTATATCTACTAAGGAAGTGAAGCGTGGACTGCTTGCTGTTGGGTTGGTAATCTGCGCAGTGCTCATCGGTGTTACTTCCTCGAGTTATACGCTTCTCTGGTTGTGTATGGCAGTCGTCTGTGCACGAGGGATAAGTTTGGAGCGAGTTGCGCTTGTTGTTACTATTGGATACATGGCTATTTTAGTGTTAGCGGTTCCTTTGGCACTGACTGGACTTATAGAAAATGTGACTGTCGCTCGTGGGATGGGTGACAGCATGAGATACGCGCTAGGGTTCTCTCACCCAAACCAGCTTGGATTTATCTTAGTTACTGTATGCAGTGCACAGATGTGTATACATTATCAAAAAGAAACCATATGGGACTACGTTATTATTGCGTTTGCTGGATCAGTTGCGCTGTTCGTTGCAGATTCTAGAACAGCTGCACTCGGTTTAGCTTTGTTAGCGCTTATGATGAGAGTGTTTGGCCGGCTGAACAGCGCAATCGCTAGACGTCGTGCGGCAATGATTGCCTTGGTCGCATTAATACTATGCGCTGCAGGAAGCGTGTTAATGGCGATACTATATGACGATACGAATCCCGTGATGTTTTCCGTAAGTAAGCTCTTGTCTAGTCGCCCATACTATGCAAATTACTATTTTGAAAGATACCCTGTAACACTCCTGGGGAACAGCTTTCTCGGAGCAGACAGAATAGTTAGGGCGGGGGTAGATACAACCCTACTTCTCGACAATGCATATTGCATGTTATTGCTGCGCCATGGTGTGCTTGGCTTCCTTATGGTTTTGGTACCTCTCATAGTAATCTTGATCCGGTTGGCTAGAGAGGACGCAGCGAGTCCATGGATTGCCGGAATCCTGCTCTATGCCGTTTTGGGATTATCGGAGAATGCATTTATCGATATATCAATCAATTTCTACTTGATTGGAATCACCCAGCTACTTCCGAATAATAATTTTCGCGAATTCTTTGCCACTGAACGAAAGAAAGAAGCTTAGGAAGCATGATATCAATAAAGACCAGTAAGAAAGACATAATTTGGAATTATGTTGGAACTGCTGTATCCATGGCCAGTGGTTTTCTTCTGCTTCCACTTTTGATAAGGTATTTGAGTGCCGATGAACTGGGCCTCTGGTATGTTTACGTAGCTGTAAGTAACTTAACCCAACTTTTCGAATTTGGGTTTAGCCCAACATTTGCAAGAAATATAGTCTATTGTCTAAGTGGATCAAGCAGGCTCTCGAAAAAGGGAGCTATTGAGACGGGGTCATCAAGCTCTGTCGATTGGCACATGCTGAGAGCGCTCTTGGCGACGTCAAAGTTTGTCTACGCTGTGATAGCAGCGATTGCGCTTATTGTTGCTTGTACCGTGGGGTCAGCTTATATAGCTGTTATTACACAAGAAACTGGAGGGGTGGAAAAATGGATTTCCTGGGGCTTATTCTGCCTATCGATATATCTAAATCTATACTTCCTCTATTCAATCTCTTTTCTTCGCGGCGTAGGAGACGTGGCGAGTGAAAATAAGTCGAAAACTTATGCAAAGATATCCCAGCTGATTCTAAGTGCTGTGTTGCTTATGATAGGGTTTGGATTACTTGGTGCATCTGTGGGTTTCCTCGCAAACGGCCTTGTTCTGCGCCTATTTGCTGGAAAGTATTTCTCAATGCACGAGGAAATAACAAAAGGAATTGCCAGCGACTCGAGTCCTATTAGTAAAATAGAAATCAAAGCGGTTTTTTCGGAGATTTCATCAATTGCGTGGCGTGATGGTGCGGTACAGATTGCGCTATATGCTTCGACTCAGGCTACCTCAATAGTCAGCTCTCTATTTCTCGGTCTCGCCGAGACCGGAATGTACTCCGTGATGCTCCAGCTCGGAACGGCCGTTTACAATTTCGCAGGGGCGTTTGTCAAATCATATTTTCCAACGTTTCAAGCATCTTTTGCAAAGCAAGATGTTGGCGGAATGCGCTCGATTGTTATGAGGGGGGTATCGGCGTACTGGCTCCTTTGCTGTTTTGGGACGCTGGGTATTATCGTGGTTGTCTTTCCCCTACTGCCGATTATTAAGCCAGGCGTCGAGGTGAGCGTCCCCTTCTATCTATTTATGACGCTGTATCTGTGCCTCTTAAATCATCATTCAATTTTTTGTAATTTCATTATCGGAATGAACGAAATACCATATATGTTCGCCTACATTCTGTCGGCGCTTCTTGGCCTGGCCCTCTCAGTTATTTTCTCGGGCGCGCTTGGGCTCGGGGCATGGGGACTAGTGGGCGGACAATTTATTTCGCAAATTGTATATAATAATTGGAAGTGGCCAAGATATGTCGTGGAGATTCTGAACACAACATACTTTCGTATGCTAATTGATGGGTGTGCATGGTGGAGTGAAAGACTTCGTATGTTGCTGAAAGCATCCTAAAAAAGGAGGAGATGTGTTCAACGAGGCAAAAGTTCTGGCGCTTATTCCTGCTCGTGGGGGATCAAAAGGAATCCCCGGCAAGAACATAAAGGAATTCAACGGCAGACCACTGGTTGCATATACAATTGCTGCAGCCCGAAGGAGCAAGTATATAGATGATGTTGTTGTATCGACTGACAGCAAGGAAATTGCTTCCGTTTCGCATAAGTACGGAGCTGAAACTCCGTTTTTAAGACCGGCGGATTTGGCTCAAGACACTTCGAAGACTATAGATGCCGTCATTCACGCCCGAGATACTCTTAAGGCTCTAGGGCGCTCCTATGATGTAATAGTTCTGTTGCAGCCAACCAGCCCCCTGAGGAGAGCGGATGAAATCGATGGTGCTATTGAGACGTTCTTCTCGCATGGAAGACTTGGTCTTGCATCAGTCTCCGAAGCTTCCGAGAATCCAATATTGACTAGAAGGATTGATGCTTACGGCGTGCTGCATCCTGTTCTACCCGTTTCAAGCACCGTTCGACGTCAGGATATGCCGAGGTTTTGGCATGTTGACGGTGCAATTTACATCAACTGCTCGTCCGATTTGACATGTAACACAAGCCTTAACGATAATCCAATTGCATTTATTATGCCACAGTTAAGAGCGTCGGATATCGATAACCTTGAAGATTTTTTGTGTGCTGAAGAGATTTTGGCCGAGCTCGGGGACCCTCTTCCAGAGGAGGTTTCTCACGGCTAGCCAATTGATGATTATCATCTGTACGGGTGGTTGTGTAAAATCGTTTATTTATTCTCTCAATTGGCGGACAAGGATTTGACCATTGAAAGAATGTAAAACCCTTCAAAGGATATGAAAACCTTTCAATAATCATGTACTTGTTTGTAGGATCGTCCGTGAAATATTCCTTAAGACATATTGGGGTGCCCTATTGAAAAAATGGCATCGTTAGAATGGCGGCGCCTGACGTCCGAGTGTGGTGGATGTGTCACATAAGGTGGTCGTTACTCCAGGAGCCGTTATGATGCTTTTCGCGCTTCTATTGCGAGACGTTGCAGAATTCCTATCTGCATTTTCAAAGTGAGGAGCTTTGTTTTAGACAAACGTTTGAAGTATGCGGGCGAATCGGATTAATTGGCTAAATGCAAACGCATTTTTTGGCATAGATATTGATTGGTAGGCCAGTGTAATGGTTTAAGGATATTCGTCGCGTATTGTCACTTGAGGGTGGAGAGGGGAGCTTGACGTAGTGCGGGCGGGAGTTCAAATACGCCAGTTGACAGGGATTAAGGTTTTTGCTTTGTTGGGCATTTTCTATTGGCACGTATGGCCGCATGCAGACTCGCCTGATGTGGGCGCGAGACTGGTCGAGCTCTTCTTCGTGATCTCCGGCTTCCTAGTTGGGCTGCGAAATCACGGTGCTTTCGAGGTCTCGGCTTCCGGCTGCTGGGGATATGTATGGCCAAAGATAAGAAAACTCTATCCAGTGTATCTGGTCGGTCTCTCCCTCGGAGTCTTGAGCGTTGCGCTAAGGGGTTCTTTTCAGTTTGGCGCGGACACAATCCTTCCAATTGTTTGGGCGCTCGGCCTTCAGCAGGCGTGGATTCCGGCCGCTGCCATGGTTTATAATGGCGCATCGTGGTTTATCTCCGCTTGGGCATTCTGTATGCTTTGTGCACCGCTGCTTCAGTGGCTGCTCGACGTGGCTCAAGATACTTTGGGTGCTGCGCAAGGCCTTGTTGTGTATTTTGTTGTCACGCTTGCCGTCCGTGTGTTTCTGGAAATGTGCCATCTGTGTTCCCCTGGAGTATATGCGTATTCGCTGCATTCAAACCCCTTTGTCAGACTCCTTGAGTTCTCGCTTGCATATGCCGTCGGGGTCTGGTTTCGCGACCGTGCGGGTAGGGGGCTTTCGTTCGGAGTGAGCTCTCTGATTGAGGTTGGGGTCGTCGTGGTTGCCGCATCCTGTGTAATTGGCTTAGATACAGTGTGGCCACGCTGGGCTTTTGTACTTGTCTGGGTTGCCTTTGTTCCAATTCTGGCAAGGGGCGGCGGCCTTCTCTCTTGGCTTCTTTCCCGAAGGCCAATCGTTATGTGCGGTAAAATTGAGATGGAGTTCTTTCTTTTGCACAACGCGATTATTGGGGTTGTCACTGCGCTTTTCTTTATTTTTGATCTAGGTGGTTATAAGAGGGCTGCGCTCATTTCTTTCTTGGCAACGATTGCTCTCGCTCTAATCTGTCGGTGGCTATTTCGTAGCTCAAATCCTGGCGTTTCGTTTCGCAGGAAATTTGGTTCTGAATCAAGTGGGCGATGAGCTGCAGGCTTCTGTCAGAGTTGGATGGCATGAGGGCACTTGGTACTCCATTTTTTCTTCCTGTATTGAAGTAAGCCCTTCTTGTTTTCCGTTGACAACGTGTCCATCATCATGTGGACAAAAGCGCTCTTGGCTACGGATTGTCCACTCTTTTTTCTTTACGAGTGGGGCATTGGCACTGTAAATTGACACCAATTTCCGGCGCCGCGTAGTCCAAGTAGGCAGCTGCTTCTTTTGGCCCTGTATTATTGGAAGGGTGTTTCCCGGCTTGTTTTGCAGCTGCGACGTGGGGAGCCCATCATAATCGGGCGGTGGATTTCTGGGATTTTGACGTTAGAATCTTGGAGGACGAACGTCTTTTGGTTCCTTCCAGTTCTTGTGATGTTGCAGATTGTTGGGTCTAAAATGTCCGTCTAGGATTATGGGCATTGCGGCAGATGCTTCCGAAAAATATTCACCGCTCAAAAGCGATTATGGCATCAATCACAGGTGTCGTATCGTTTAGAAGGGCCTGAGCAATTATCGAGATATTATCAAGAGGCGGTCCGAGGTTCACCCAGTGCGCCTCCAAAGCGAGGGCTATCCTTGCCATGTGTTCGTAGGTTCCGATAGTAAGGCTTCATGCGAGCTCGTTTTTGGCGGCGAGTAGGCATTGAAGGGGGTTGGCATGTCGGGTCCGGTTGAGTATGAAGACATCATTGTCACCGGCGGCTGCGGCTTCATCGGCTCCAACTTCGTCCACTACGTGGTCAACAACTGCCCCGGCGTCCACGTGACGGTGCTCGACAAGCTCACCTACGCCGGCAACCCAGAGAACATCGCCGGCCTGCCCGAGGACCGCGTGGAGCTCGTGGTGGGCGACATCTGCGACGCCGAGCTGCTCGACCGCATCGTCCCCGGGCACGACGCCATCGTCCACTACGCGGCGGAGTCCCACAACGACAACTCCATCGCGGACCCCGAGCCGTTCCTGCGCACCAACGTGGAGGGCACCTTCCGCCTGCTCGAGGCCTGCCGCAAGTACGACGTGCGCTACCACCACGTCTCCACCGACGAGGTCTACGGCGACCTTCCCTACGAGGGCAGCCTGCGCATAACCGAGGAGACCCCGTACCACCCGTCGAGCCCCTACAGCTCTACCAAGGCGGCCTCCGACATGCTGGTGCGCGCCTGGCACCGCACCTATGGCATCCGCGCCACCATCTCCAACTGCTCCAACAACTACGGCCCCTACCAGCACGTGGAGAAGTTCATCCCGCGCCAGGTGACCAACATTCTCTGCGGCATCCGCCCCAAGCTCTACGGCGACGGCAAGAACGTCCGCGACTGGATCCACACCGAGGACCACTCCTCGGCCGTCTGGACCATCCTCACGCGTGGTCGCATCGGCGAGACCTACCTCATCGGTGCCGACGGCGAGAAGAACAACATCGACGTCCTGCGTGAGATTCTGCGTGCCATGGGCCAGCCCGAGGACGACTTCGACTGGGTGCGCGACCGCCCCGGCCACGACCGCCGCTACGCGATTGACTCCACCAAGCTCCGTCGCGAGCTGGGCTGGGAGCCCAAGCACACCGACTTCGCCTCCGGGCTCGAGGCCACCATCGAGTGGTACCGCGAGCACGAGGACTGGTGGCGTCCTGCCAAGGAGGCCACCGAGGCCAAGTACGCCGCCCAGGGGCAGTAGACCCGGTCCGGCGACATCAGCCAGCAGCTAGAGGGGGCGGGCGCCGCGCAATCGGCGCCCGCCCCTTTTGCCATGTACGTTACTCGAATGTCGCCGCCGCTCTTCCGCGCCCGCCGCTTGTCGGGAGAGTGCGACCGCCTGCGACCTTGGCCCGCGTCCCCTTGCCTCCCCGGGGAAGACTGGGGCTTGAAGCAGTCAACCGTCCCAGAAGGGAGCTGGCATGAGGATCGAGGATGTTCGTAGGGTGACAGTTGCGGGCGGAGGGACGCAGGGGAGCCAGATTGCCTCGCAGATTGCCTACAAGGGCTACGACGTGACCGTGTGGGTCCGCAGCGAGGAGTCGGTCGGACGCGCGCGCCCGCGCTTCGACCGAGTGCGCGGGCAGTACCTCGACGCGCTCGAGGGCATGCGCACTGGAAGCGCAGAGGCGTACTGCCGCGGACTCTCGGACAAGCGGGACCTTACCGACGCCGAGATTGACGAACTCAAGGCCCTTGCCGAGGAGCGCCTGGGCGCAATACGCTTCGTGGTGGACTACGACGAGGCCTTCGGGGACGCAGACGTCGTCGTCGAGTGCATCAACGAGAACCCCGCCGAGAAGACCGCGTTCTACACCGAGCTCGCAAAGCACCTTCCGGAGAGGACCGTCCTGCTCACGGACTCCTCGACGATGCTTCCGAGCATGTTCGCGGACGCGACGGGCCGTCCGGACCGCTTCATGTCGTTCCACTTTGCCAACCAGATCTGGCGTAACAACATCACCGAGCTCATGAGGCAGGACCGCACGAGCGACGAAACCTTCGAGCTCGCTAAGCAGTTTGCCGCCGCCATCGGGATGATTGGCCTCCCGCTCAACAAGGAGCAGCCGGGCTACATCCTCAACACGCTGCTCATCCCGTGGCTCAAGGCGGCCGTTGGCCTCGTGGCCAACGGCGTCGCTGACGTCGAGACCGTCGACAAGACCTGGGTCCTTGCGACGGGCGCCGACCCCATGCAGGGGCCGTTCCGCAAGCTTGACCGCATCGGCCTTCCCCTGGCCTGGAAGATCATGAGCATGGACCCTGCCGCCTCGGATCCGGACTCCACCATCGCCAAGAGCGTCGCCCTGCTCAAGGAGTACATCGACGCCGGCAAGACGGGGACCGCCGCGGGGGAGGGCTTCTACAAGTACTAGGCTTGCCCCTCGGTCGATGGACGACGCACGGCGCCGTAGACCGTCTTCGGCGGTCTGCGGCGCCGTTCGCGTGACGGGCTGCTCCGCCGCCCGTGCCCGGGCGAAAAAACGGGCACAATCTAGGCAACGTCCCGAGGAGGCCGCCATGTCCGTCGTTGCCGCGTTCGCCGTCCCGCACCCGCCTGTCATCGTGCCGGGGGTGGGGCGCGGCCGGGAGGCGGGGATTGCCGCGACTACGGCGGCCTATGAGGAGGTGGCCCGCCGCGTGGCCGAGCTTGCTCCGGACACGTTGGTGATCTCCAGTCCCCACACCGTCTCCTATCTGGACTACCTGCACGTCTCCCCGGGCCGCGGCGCCCGCGGGGACTTCTCGGACTTCGGGGACCGCGCCGATGGCTCGTCCGTCACCTACGACGAGGAGTTCGTCCGGGAGCTCTGCGCGGAGGCCAAGGACGCCGGCATCCCCGCGGGGACCCAGGGGCAGCGGGATCCCTCGCTCGACTGGGGCGTGCTGGTTCCGCTCCACTTCATCCAGCAGTGCCTCGACACCAGCGAGTTCAAGGTGGTCCGCATGGGCCTCGCGGGCTTCTCGCCAATAGAGCACTATCGAGTGGGGCGTCTGGTGCGGCGGGTGTCCGAGCGCCTTGGCCGGCGCGTGGTCTACGTGGCGTCCGGCGACCTCTCGCACAAGCTCGCGCCGGACGGACCCTACAGCTATCACCCGGACGGCCCGATCTTTGACGAGGCCGTATGCAACGCGTTTGTGTCCGGCGACTTCCTGAGTCTGCTCACGATGGACCCCGGCCTTGCGGAGCGCGCGGCGGAGTGCGGGCTGCGGTCGTTCCAGATCATGGCGGGCGCGCTTGACGGCACGTCCGTGACTGCCGAGCTTCTCTCCCATGAGGGGCCGTTTGGCGTGGGCTACGGCATTGCCGCGTTCACGCCCACGGGGCCGGTCGGCTCCGACCCCTCGCGCGCCTACGAGGGCGCCTACCTGGCCTGGCATGCGGACCGGCTGGCGCAGGTGCGCGCCGACGAGGACACCTACGTGCGCCTGGCGCGTACCTCGCTTGAGTCGTACGTGTGGGATGGGGTGCGCCTGGACGTGCCACGGGACCTTCCCGCCGAGCTCACGGGACGCCGTGCCGGCGCGTTCGTCTCCCTCAAGAAGGACGGGCGGCTGCGCGGCTGCATAGGGACCATCTCCCCAACGCGTGCGAGCCTCGCCGAGGAGATCGTGGCCAACGCTCTCTCCGCCGGCCTCCACGACCCGCGCTTCCCACCCGTGCGCGCCGAGGAGCTGCCCGAGCTCGTCTACGACGTGGACGTCCTCGGGGAGCCCGAGCCCGTGAACGATCGCTCCGAGCTTGACTCGGCGCGCTACGGCGTCATCGTGAGCGCGCCTGACGGCCGCCGGGGCCTGCTTCTGCCCAACCTGGACGGGGTGGACACCGTGGCCGAGCAGCTGCGCATCGCCGCGCGCAAGGGCGGCGTCTCCCTTGCCGAGGAGGGCGTGCGCATAGAGCGCTTTGAGGTGGTGCGTCACCTGTGAGCTCTGATATTGCCCGCCAGGTTCTTGATGGGCTGACGACTGGTATTATTCGACTACTTAACACGTCGTCTTTGACGGGTCTGGAGGCGTATGATTGCCGACCTTGATCTTTGCCTGCTTATTGATGAGCTGCGCAAACAGCCGACAGAGACTGAGTGGGTAGAGTTTAAGCACAACAACGCTGATCCCAAGATGGTTGCCGAAAGGGTTTCAGCGCTGGCAAACTCTGCCGCTCTTTTGGAAGTTTCCCATGGGTACCTGGTCTGGGGCATTGAGGATGAAACCCACGATATTCTAGGGACTACTTTTGACTATCGTAGGGCCCGAAAGGGGGATGAGGAGCTGGAAAACTGGCTCCATCACGTCCTTTCGCCAAACGCGTCCTTCCAGTTTGACTCCATTGTTAGGGATGGCCTGCCGCTGGTCATACTTCAGATTGATCCTGCGTACGCCAATACTGTGGACTTTGAGCACGAGGCTTACATACGTGTGGGGTCATATACGAAAAAGCTTAAGGATTACCCCTCTATTGAGGCTGATTTGTGGTCTCACCTAGGCCAGAGGCCTTTCGAAGAAGGGGTTGCTCGCCATGGTCTCAGGGCAGAAGAGGCTATCGATTACCTTGACTACCCAAAGTACTTCTCGCTAACGGGTATCCCCATGCCCTTGAGTCTTGACGAGATCCTTAAGCCTTTGTGCGATGACGGGATTCTGGGGAAGCAGGAGGATGGGCTCTATTCGATTACCAACCTTGGAGCCCTTTTGCTGGCGAAGGAGATTGAACAGTTCCCTGCGGTTTCGCGCAAGGCTCTTAGAATTGTCCAGTATCACGGTTCGAATAAAATTGACCAGGCCAGAGAGCGGGTCTCAAAGGGAGGCTACGCTGTCGACTTTGAGTCTGCCATTGAGTATCTGATGGCAATTACGCCATCTGACGAACCAATTGTCTCGGGAGTCCGCCAAGAGAAGACCTTATACCCGGAGGTGGCTTTCCGCGAGGTCTTGGCCAATGCTCTGATACACCAAGATCTGAGAGTGCGAGGGTCTGGGCCACTTGTGGAGGTCTTTGACGAGAGGGTTGAGTTCTCCAATCCGGGGAGTTCCTTTGTTGAGCCGCTCCGCCTTGTTGATAGTCCCCCGCGGTCAAGAAACCAAGGGCTGGCAAGTATGATGAGAAGATTTCGCCTTTGCGAGGAGCTGGGAACGGGATGGGACAAGCTGATTGACGCTTGTGAGAAGAACTCTCTTCCGGCCCCCGAAGTTAGAAACTACCCACAAAACGGAGGGAATATGTGTGTCATCCTCCGACCGTATATCTCGTACCGCATGCTGAGCGCGGAAGATCGAGCCATGATTTGTTACTGGCATGCTCTCTCCTGCTATATGAAGGGGGAGACCATGAGCAACTCGTCGCTTCGTCAGAGGTTTGGAGGGGACGCTCCCAGCGCCGCAACCATATCGAGGCTGATACGGGATACGGTTTCAAGGGGCCTTATCCATCCGACCGATCCAAACGCATCTAACAGATATATGCGGTACGTACCGTACTGGGCATAATAGTCTCATTTGACGGCCTATTTCATTAGGCGGCTCTATAGGATGGGAAAACCACTACGAGCTGCGGAAAGATATTGAATGTCCATTTTCACGGGGGAGTATTCAGCCGCCACCTGCGAGGTCTGCCCGCGCCGCTGCGGGATTGCCCCCGGCGCGCTCGGGGCCTGTCGCGCGCGGCGCAACGTGGGCGGCGTGGTGGTGCCGGAGAACTACGGCCGCGTGACCTCCCTCGCGCTCGACCCGGTTGAGAAGAAGCCGCTCGCCCGCTGGCGCCCGGGCAGCTACGTGGTCTCCGTCGGCAGCTACGGGTGCAACCTGGCCTGCCCGTTCTGCCAGAACCACCAGATCTCCCAGCACGGTCAGAAGGACGTTCCGTGGCGCGAGCTCTCGCCGGAGGGCCTCGTCGCGCTCATCGCGGACGCGGCTGCGCGCGACCCGCGCGTCGTGGGGGTCGCCTTCACCTACAACGAGCCGCTCGTGGGCTGGGAGTACGTGCGCGACGCCTCGCGGCTGGCCCACGAGCGCGGCCTGGCGACGGTGCTGGTGTCAAACGGGTGTGCTGACCAGCGGGTCATTGATGGCCTGGCGCCGCTTGTGGATGCCGCGAACATCGACCTCAAGAGCCTCTCGCCGGAGTTCTATGAGGCGTGTGGGGCTCCGGAGGGGGCGCTCGACGCAGTGAGGGCCACTATCGAGCAGCTTGCGGCGGAACCGGGCTGCTACCTTGAGGTCACGACGCTCGTGGTGCCCGGGATGAACGACTCCGAGGATGGGATGGATGGCATCGCCGGCTGGCTGGCCGACCTGAACGGCGGCCGCGGCGCCGACGAGCTCACGCTGCACATCACGCGCTTCTTCGGCCGCTGGCGCATGGCAGACGCCGCCCCCACGCCGCCAGAGACGGTCTACCGGCTGGCGGACGTGGCCCGGAGGCACCTGTCTCACGCCTTTGTGGGGAACTGCTGAGGGGCGGCCAGGTTGACAACCCCGCCGGTCCGCCCTTGCTACAGGCCCATCGCCTGCATCACAAACATGACCACGGTGAGCACCGCCACCGCCACGACCATCGCCCAGGTGAGCGCGTTCCAGACGCGCCCGTTGGCGTGGCGGCCCATGACGTGCTTGTCGCTGGCAATGAGCACCATGAACACCAGGAGCACGGGCAGCAGCACGCCGTTGATGACCTGCGCGAGCATCATGATCCCAAAGAGGTCCACGTTGGGCAGCACCACCACGGCCGCGGAGACAAAGATCACCGCGGTGATGATGCCGCGGTAGACCGGCGCCTCGGCCCAGCTGCGGTCCGCGCCGCGCTCCCAGCCAAAGGCCTCGCAGATGGCGCTCGAGGTGATGCCCGGCAGCACGCACGCCGCCAGGAAGGAGGCCCCCACCAGGCCCGCGCCAAAGAGCGCCTCGGCGTAGTGGCCCACCAGCGGGGCGAGCGCGCTCGCGGCCGCCTGGGCGCTGTCCACGGTGACGCCGGCGGGGAAGAGCACCGCGCCGGTGGTGAGGATGATGAACCAGCTGATGATGCTTGCCACCACGGAGCCGGTCACGGTGTCGATGCGCTGGTAGGGGAGGTCCTCGGCGTGCGCGTTCTTCTCGACCACGTTGCTCTGCGCCAGGAAGAGCATCCAGGGCGCGATGGTGGTGCCGATGTTGGCCACCAGCAGCGAGAGGTAGGCCGGGTCCCCTGAGATTTGCGGTACCGCGGTGGCCCCCAGGGCGGCGCCCCAGTCCGGGCCCACCATGATCCCGGCCACCACGTACGTCACGAACACGCAGGCCACGGCAAGGAGGATCTTCTCGATGCGGCGGTAGGACCCGCTCATCGTGAGCAGCCAGATGGCGATGGCCGCCACCGGCACGGAGACGTAGGTGGGCACGCCGAAGAGCGCCAGGCCGGACGCGATGCCCGCGAACTCGGAGAGCGTGACGGTGGTGTTGGAGACAAGGAGCGCGAGCATGGCCACCGCGGAGAGGCGGACGCCAAACTGCTCGCGGATGAGCGAGGCGAAGCCCTTGCCGGTGACGCACCCCATGCGCGCCGCGGTCTCCTGCGCCACGATCAGCAGGAAGCACATCACCGGGACGGTCCAGAGCTGGCCGAAGCCGAACATGGCACCCGCGTTAGAGTAGGTGGCCACGCCGCCCGCGTCGGCGCCCGCAAGCGCCGCGAGCATGCCGGGGCCCATTGCGGCGAGGATGCGCCGCGGCTCCAGATGGGTGCGGGTGGCGCCGGTGCCGCCCCGGGCCGCGCCGCCGTCCGTTGCCGTGCGCGCCGTCGTTCCCGCGTTCTTCTCGCCGGCGATGCCGCCCGCGCCCTCCATGGGAGTCATCTCTGCGTCACGCAACACGCCTAGACCGCCATTCCCGTGACGCTGGCCGCCACGACCGTCGCAACGGTGAACACCACCACCGCGACGACCATGGCGACAACGGAGAGGGTGAAGCCCGAGGTCTCCTTGTTGGTCTTGTCGCGATGGCTGAGGACGCCCAGGTAGATGGGACTAGACGCAAACGAGACGAACGTGGAGACGGCCGCAGCCACGCCGCCCGCCGCGAGCGCGGAGCCGAGGCTGCCGATGCCCTCAGCGCTCAGCGCGCCCGTGAGCGCGAGCTCGTGCAGGACGTAGACGAGGGCGGAGACGATGAGGGCCACGAGGGCCGCCGAGACCACGCCGATGCCCACGCCGCGCAGGGCGAACCCAATTGCGGAGGGGGAGTCCTCGTCCTCGGGGTCGTGCTCGAGGAAGAAGTTCGTCACGTAGCTCACGGCGTCGTCCGCAAGCACCAGGGCAACGGCAAGCGGGATGGCCGCCGCGAGGATCTGCGCAAGGGGGAGCCGGCCACCGATGGCGGGGACCAGGGCGGAGGCGGCGACGATGGCCAGCACGCCAAGGGCCCACAGCGCCACCCAGACGTTGCGGCGGACCAGCCAGATGAGCGCGCTTGCGTGGCCCGAGTCGTCGCCCTCGGCCGAGCCGCCGGCGATCTGCAGGTCCTCGGCGTGCTCCTCCTCCAGGACGTCCAGCGCGTCGTCCACGGTCACGATGCCCAGCAGGCGGCCGTCGTCGGCGACCACGGGCATGGCCAGGAGGTTGTACTTGGCAATGTCCTCGGCCACGTCCTCCTGGTCGTCCTCGGGGCCCGCCGTCACCAGGTCGGCGGTGGCCAGCTCGGTCAGGGGGGCGTCCTTCTCGGCCACCAGGAGGCTGTTCAGCGTCACCACGCCCGTGAGCTTGCCGTCCCCGTCAACCAGGTAGACGTAGCGCACGGTCTCGAAGTCCTCGTCCAAGCCGCGCAGCATGTCAACCGCGTCGGCAACCGTGGCGTCTTCGGACACCGTGGCCACCTCGGAGGTCATGATGCGGCCGGCCGTGCCCTCGCGGTAGCCCAGGAGCTGTCTGATGGCGCGCTGCTCCTGGACGCCCATCAGGCGCAGAAGCTTCTCGGCCTTGTCGTAGTCGAGCTCGCTGACCAGCTCGGCGGCGTCGTCCGGGTCCATCTCGGACAGCATGCGCGAGGCCTCGGTCTCGTTCATGCCGCCCATGAGCTCCACGGCCATGGCGTCGTCGTCGAACTCGGCCATGGCGCCGGCGCGCTGTTCGTCGTCCAGCTGGGCGAAGACCTGGCCGCGCAGGCGCGGGTCCAGCCGCTCGATGATGTCGGCGATGTCGGCGGGGTGCATGTCGTCGAGCGTCTTGTGGCTCACGGAGAGCTTTACGTCGGAGAGGTCGCGCTCCACGAGGTCCATGTAGCTCCATGCGATGATCTTCTCGGGCATGGGGTGGCCGAAGCTGCGGGCCAGGCGCAGCACCACGCGCTCCAGCGCCGGGTGCAGGCTGCGCAGGAGGCCGCGCACGCCCACCTCCGCGCCCAGCAGGCGCAGCTGCGTGGAGCTGGTGTCGGAGAGCTTGAGGTCGTTCACGCGCACTACGCGCATGCCGTGGGTGTCCACGATCTGCTTGTTGAGGATGTCTCGGGCCAGCAGCACCTCGTCCGGCTGCAGGTAGGAAAAGCGCAGGTCGGTCGCAACGACCTTGAGGCGGACCTCGCGCTCGTCGTAGGTCTCCACGTACTTGCGCCAGGAGATCATGATCGGCGTGCGCCCGGGCCCCATGAAGGCCAGGCTCGTGATGCGGGGGAAGACCTCGCCGGTGGCGATGCCAAGGTCGGAGACCGTGCCGACCTTCTCGCCGTCGGCGTCAAGAACGGGGTTGCCCAAGAGCTGGGACAGGTAGATCATTCGCACTCCTTACGTGTTGCGTCGCTCGACGCTCCTCACGCGGGAGGGCGCCGCAGGCTCATCGACTGTTAGGTCGAGGTTTCATGCGGACCTTTCTCTTGGGTGACGTTTGCCTGAGACATTGTAGACCCCGGCGCGACAGTTGGGACGGGGTAAACTGACACACGTCAAAGAATGTGACAGATTTCTTCGTTCCGCTTGACCCAAAGAATGGGACGAATTCCTCCGTCCCGTTTGTCCCACGAGGAGGGCGCTTGGCCGAGAAGAACCATCGAGCTGCGGGCGTCGCCCGCCGTCACCCCCGCGCCCGCCGCGTCGGCCGGGCGCTCGCTGGCGTTATCGCGGCGGTCGTGGTGCTGGCGCTGGTTGCCGCCACGGTCGCGATGGCCCTCCTCGGCGACACGGTGAAGTCCTACCTCGGCACGGACGTGGTCAACGTCACCGACGAGCAGCGCGACGCCACGATGGCGGCCGGCCGCGCCCTCGCGGAGCGCGTCGAGGCGGAGGGGCTGGTGCTCGTGCGCAACGAGGACGCCACGCTGCCCCTGCCTGACTCCACCACCCAGGTCAACGTCTTCGGCTGGGCCTCCACGCAGTGGGTGGGCTCCGGGTCTGGCTCCGGCCAGGTCACGGGCACCGTCACGGGACTGCTCGATGCGCTCTCCGAGCGCGGGATCTCCTACAACACCGAGCTCGCGGACATGTACCGCTCCTTCCACGGCGAGCGCGCCTACAAGTCGGCCGGGGCGCTCAACAGCCGAGCCTCCGAGTTCTGCCGTCTCTACGAGCCTCGCATCACCGACGAGGCGTGCTACAGCCAGGACCTCCTCGCAAACGCGAAGGCGTACTCCGACACGGCCATCGTGGTCATCGGCCGGGTGTCCGGCGAGTCGGTGGACTGCCCGGACGTCCAGTACAAGGTGAACGAGCGCGGCGGCTCCGTGGACGTTGACGTCACGCGCGGCTACCTTGAGCTCTCCTCTGAGGAGGAGGCGCTACTGCGCTACGTGGGAGCTAACTACGAGCACGTGGTCGTGGTGGTCAACTCCACCAACACGATGGAGCTCGGCGAGCTGGAGACCATCCCCGGCATCGACGCCGCGCTTCTGGCCGGCCCCACCGGCGAGGTGGGCGCGAACGCCGTGGTCTCCGCGCTCTGGGGTGACGTCAACCCCTCCGGCCGCACCACGGACACCTACGCCTACGACTTCTCCACGGCCGCGAGCTGGTCGAACTCCGGTGCCATGGGGGAGGGCCTCTACACCAACGGGGAGGGCCTCTACCCGGCGGACGGCACGCTCAACGCCAACGTGGGCGTGACCGAGACCTTTGACGCGGTGCGCTTCGTGGACTACGCCGAGGGCATCTACACGGGGTATCGCTGGTACGAGACGGCCGACGCCGAGGGGTTCTGGGACGATACCTCCAACTCCCACGGCACCGGCTACGATGCGGTGGTCCAGTACCCGTTCGGCTACGGGCTCAGCTACACGGACTTCTCCTGGGAGGTCGTGAGGAGCTCGCACGCGGACGGCGCGTACGTGGGGCGCGCGAGTGAGGTCTCGCTCACGGTGCGCGTGACCAACACCGGTCAGGTGGCGGGGCGCGACGTGGTGGAGCTCTACTGCACGCCGCCCTACACGCCGGGCGGCATCGAGAAGGCGTCCACGGTGCTCGTCGACTTCCAGAAGACGCGGCTGCTCCAGCCCGGGGAGAGCCAGGACGTGACGGTGTCCTTCACGCTTGACGACGTGGCCTCCTACGACTGCTACGACGCCAACGGCAACGGCTTTGCGGGCTACGAGCTGGAGGCCGGCGACTACGTGGTGGAGCTCAAGCGGGACGCGCACACGCTGGACGACTGCGTGGGCGCGCGGACCACGCTGCGCCTTCCCGTGGACGTGCAGTGCGCCGACGACCTCTCCACGGGCGCCGTGGTGGAGAACCGCTTCACGGGGGAGGACGCCGTGGACGGCGTGTCGGTGGACGGCTCGGACTCCGGGGCCGATATCACCTATCTCACGCGCGCGGACTTTGCGGGCACCTTCCCGCGGGCGGGCAGCGCGGACCGAAACATGACGGACAACGTGGAGGCCCTCAACCTCTACGGCGAGCAGGACGTGGAGACAGACGCGCTTTCCTATGCCGACCACCTGCTCACGGACTTCTACCAGCCCACGGTCACCACCTCCGGGACCTCATGGCAGCTGAGCGAGGACGGCGAGCTCACCGAGCTCGGCCGTGAGCTCGGCGCGGACTACGACGATCCGCGCTGGGAGATCGTGCTGGACCAGGTCTCCGTGAGTGACATGGAGCGCCTGGTGCTTCACGGCTACCTGGCCACGGCCTCGATAAGTGGGATCGGCAAGCCGCTCACCAAGGAGGTGGACGGCCCGGCACAGGTGGGGTCCTTCAACCAGCTCTCCTACGGCGTGGGCTACCTCGCCCCGACGGTGCTTGCGCAGACGTGGAACGCGGAGCTGGCGCGGGAGTACGGCCAGCAGCTTGGCCTGGAGGCGGCGATGCTCGGCGTGGACGGGCTCTACGCTCCGTGCGCTAACCTGCACCGCACGCCCGTCGGCGGCCGCAACTACGAGTACTACTCGGAGGACCCGCTCGTCTGCGGGACCATGGCGGCCGAGGTGGTGGGTGGCGCCGCCGACTCCGGCACGTACTGCTTCCTCAAGCACTTTGCCGTCAACAACCAGGACTCCTACCGCGACTCCCTCTACACCTGGCTGACGGAGCAGGCCCTGCGCGAGCTCTACCTGAGGCCGTTCAGGATAGCTGTGGAGGAGGGCGGCGCCACGGGCCTCATGACGGCCTACAACCGCGTGGGCGCGGTCTGGGCCGGCGGCAGCAAGGCGCTGCTCACGGACGTGCTGCGCGGCGAGTGGGGCTTCGAGGGCGCCGTCATCACGGACTACGCTGACCACCAGCGCTACATGAACGCTGACCAGATGCTGCGCGCCGGCGGCGACCTCTACATGGACGGTGTGTTCCGAAATGGCGCCTTTGCCTACGGGATGGACCAGGCCGAGCTCTCCGGCGCGCGCGGCACGGACGCCGCGGCACGCGCCACGAGCTACCTCACCAACCTGCGGCGCGCCACCAAGGACGTGCTCTACGTCTGGCTCTCCGCGCGCGAGGCCAACCTCGCCTACAACCAGTCTGCCACCGAGGCCGGCCAGCACACCATCGACCGGCCCGTCAAGACCGAGGGCTTCAACTACGTGGGGACCGCGCTGGCCCTGGCCGACGCCGTGGCGCTCACGGGCACGGCGGCCTGGGTGCACCGGGCCCTGGCGCGTAGGCGGGCGAGAAGGACGGCGTAGCTCGGCCGGCCGCTCGGCCGCCCGCCGCAGACGCTCCGACGGGCGCCGGTATAGCCCCCTCGGGCGCCTCTCACGGCCTCCACTTCGCCTACCCGCGTGCCGCCTTCCGTGCCGCGCGGCGCGCGCGGAAGAACGCCCGGAGCTGCCCTGCCGCCTGGTCTGCGAGCACGCCCGACGTGACCTCGAACTCGTGGTTGAGCCGCTCGTCGTGGCTCACGTCGTAGAGGGTGCCGAGGGCGCCGCCCTTGGGGTCCGCCGCGCCGTAGACGCAGCGGTCCACGCGGGCGTTCACCATGAGGCCCGCGCACATGAGGCAGGGCTCCAGCGTCACGTAGACCGTGCAGCCGGTGAGCCGCCAGCGCCCCAACGCCCGCGCCGCCGCCACCATGGCGGAGAACTCGGCGTGTGCCGAGGGGTCGGCGTCGTTCTCGCGGCGGTTGTGGGCGCGCGCGACCACACGGCCCTCGCAGACCACCACGGCGCCTATGGGGACCTCGCCCTCGGAGGCGGCGAGGTCCGCCTCCTCCAGTGCCAGGCGCATGAAGTGCTCGTCGTCCGGGGCCTCGGACCCCGATGTCAGGACGTCGTCCGTGGCTGTGGCGTCCTCGCTCCCGCGGTCCGCGAAGCCCGGCGTCAGGGTGCCACCCGCTGTCGTCACGTCCTTCTCGCCGTCTGACATTGAACCTCCTGCGCTCGCGCCGACCTCACATGGGGTAGGATACTAGTGCTTGCGCACTCGGAGGAGTGGCAGAGTGGTTGATTGCAGCGGTCTTGAAAACCGTCGAGCGGGTAATCCCGTTCCGAGGGTTCGAATCCCTCCTCCTCCGCCTACGCCAGCCCTGGCGAGGAGCGCAGCGCACCGTCGGCACCGCTCAAGGAGGAGCCATGGACTGGTTGCCCATCATCATTGCGCTTGTGGTCATCGTGGTGCTGGTCGTGGTGTGGATCAGCATCTACAACGGGATCGTCACGGCGGACAACAAGTGCGACAACGCCTGGCAGACCATTGACGCGCAGCTCCAGCGCAGGAGCGACCTCATCCCCAACCTGGTCGAGACCGTCCGCGGCTACGCAAGCCACGAGTCCGCCACGCTGGCCGCCGTCACCGAGGCCCGCGCCGCCGTGGACTCCGCGCCCACGCCCGAGGCCAAGATGGAGGCCTCCAACATGCTCACGGACACGCTGCGCAGCCTCTTTGCCGTGGCGGAGAACTACCCCGACCTCAAGGCCAACGCCAACTTCGCCCAGCTCCAGACCGAGCTCGCGGACACCGAGAACCGCATCAGCTACGCCCGCATGAGCTTCAACGACATGGTCCTCGAGTACAACAACGCCATCGAGACCTTCCCCGGCAGCCTCGTCGCGGGGCGGCGCTTCAAGCCGCGCGCCGGCTTCGAGGCCGCGGGTGAAGCGGCCCGTCAGGCACCGCAGGTCAAGTTCTAGCACGCCTAGCGCGGGACGGGCAGGCCCCGGTGTCTCCAAAGTCCTGCCGGAGGGCTCACGT
Source organism: uncultured Atopobiaceae bacterium (assembly GCA_944321515.1). Lineage (GTDB taxonomy): Bacteria > Actinomycetota > Coriobacteriia > Coriobacteriales > Atopobiaceae > Thermophilibacter. The sequence continues at coordinate 31,895 of CALULO010000009.1, forward strand.
CCGGATGACCCGCACTCCGGTGGCCCACGCCCTAGACGACCCACACAAAAGGCGCGGCGAGAAGAACCTTGGAAGTTCTTCTCGCCGCGCCGTTTTTGTTGGGATGGCGGGTGTTGCGTGGTTCCGGGGCTACCCCAGGATGAGCGTCCCCACGTAGACCAGCACGGACATGCACACCGCGAAGCCGAACGCGTACTTGGCGATCTTGCCGAGGATCTCGCCGTCCTTGCCGATGAGCTCGCAGGAGGCGCAGCCGATGGCGATGTTCTGCGGGGAGAGCATCTTGCCGGCGCTCACGCCGAGGGAGTTGGACGCCACGAGCCAGGTGGGGTCGGTCCCGATGGCCTGGGCGGCGTGCAGCTGGACGGCGCCAAAGAGGACCTCGCTGGAGGTGCCGGAGCCGGTCACGAAGGTGCCGAGCGCGCCAAGCCACGGGGCCACGATCGGGTAGAAGGAGCCGAGGGTGCCCACGAAGAAGGCGGCGATGCTCGCGATCATGCCCGAGTAGCCCATGATCTTGGCGCAGGCCAGGACGCCGAGCATGGTGAAGATGGTCTTGCTCATCTGCTTGCAGGTGTCCACCAGGACGCCGACCATCTCACGCGGCGGGCAGTGCTGGATGAGGCCGCCCACGATGCCGCAGATGAAGATCAGCACGCCCGGCGTGTTGACCCACGAGAAGGTCAGCGTGGCGGTGGGGTCGCCGGCGTAGATGTTGAAGGTGCTCTTGATGGCGGAGAGGGGCTCGTTGATGAAGGGGATGAGCTTGCTCGTGGCAAGGAGCACCACAAAGATGAGGGCGAACGGCGCCCACGAGCGGATCTTCTCGGCAAGGGTGGCCTCGTGGGGCTCAACGTCAACGCGGTAGCCGTCGGGGATCTTGCCCTCGTGGTGGGTGAGGCTGTAGACGAAGGTCAGCACGAGGGAGACGACGGAGGCGACGACGTCGGGGAGGTCGCCCCCGATGAAGTGGGCGGTGACCAGCAGGCACACGGCGAAGGAGACGCCGGAGACGAGGCAGGCGGGGACCATGCCCTCGAGCGCCTTCTTGTCATGCCCCACGAGGGCGACGATGAGGAACGGGCAGGCGACGACGAACGGGAAGACCTGGATGGCCTGGACGGTGGCAAGCTGGACCACGTCGATGCCCGTGATGGACGCGAGCGTGGTGGTGGGGATGCCGATGGAGCCGAACATGGTGGGCACGCCGTTGGCGATGAGGCAGGCGAGGATCGAGGTCACCGGGGAGATGCCGAGGGCGACGAGCATGCTCGCCGGGATGGCCACGGCGGTGCCGAAGCCCGCCATGCCCTCGAGGAAGCCGCCGAAGCACCAGGCGATGAGCAGTGCGAGAACGCGGCGGTCGGCGGAGACAGAGCAGAGCATGCCCTTGATGTTCTCCATGGCCCCGGTGTGGACCGTGAGGTTGTACGTGAAGACCGCGGCGATGATGACGATGACGATGGGCCAGATCGCCATGGCAAAGCCCTCGAGGGCGGCGGTGCCCAGGTTGATGGGGGTCATGCCCCAGCCGATGGTGGCGCAGATTGCGGCGACGACAAGCGCGCCGAGGCTCGCCTTGTACGCCTCCATGTGCAGGCCACACAGGGCAATGACCAGCCATATGATGGGGGCTAGGGCGAAGACGAACATTCCAAACAGTTCGAGCATGGCAACTCCCAGGGTCGCATGTGCAGACATTGCGACAGTTTAGCGCTTCCGCGTTTCAAAGCGCCGCTCGCGGGGCATATTTAGCCTTTTGCGACAGAATTCTTGACCCCGGGAACCTCTCGTGGAACACGAGGAGGCGAGGCCGCTATACCACCTGGAAGATGAAGAAGTCGAGGTAGTGGCTCTCGGGGAAGCCCCAGAGGATGGGGTGGTCCGGGGCCTGCTGGCGCTCTTCGACCTGCTTGAGCTGCACGTTTGCCTGATGCGCGGCCTCGGCTATGGCCTTGGCAAGAAGGTCGCGCGTCATGAAGTGGGAGCAGCTGCACGTGGCCAGGTAGCCGCCGCGCGGCAGCAGGCGCAGCGCCTCGTAGTTGATCTCACGGTACCCGTGCGCGGCGTGAGAGACGGTGCCGCGGCTCTTGGTGAAGGCCGGCGGATCGAGCACGATGAGGTCGAACGGGCCGCCCTCCTCGCGCAGGCGACGGCGGTCGCGGGCGAGCTCCGGCAGGTAGTCAAGGACGTTGGCGCAGGTGAAGTCCATGTGGGCGTCGAGGCCGTTGAGCCTGGCGTTCTCGCGCGCCAGGTCGATGGCGGTCTGGCTCACGTCCACGCAGCGCACGAGCTCCGCCCCGCCTGCGGCGGCGTTGAGGCCAAAGGGGCCCACGTGGCAGAAGCAGTCGAGCACGCGCCTCCCGGCGGCAAGCTCCCGCACGGCGCGGCGGTTGTACTTCTGGTCCAGGAAGAAGCCGGTCTTCTGGCTGTTCTCGATGTCCAGGTCAAAGCTAAGGCCGTTCTCGCGCACCATCACGCGGGGGGAGTCCGGGACGCTCACGCCCGGGCCGTCCCACCAGCCCTTGGAGAGGGACAGGCCCTCCTTGGCGCGGGAGGGGGAGTCGTTGCGCTCGTAGATGGCGGTGACCTCCTGGCCGTCGGCGCGCAGGGCGTCCAGGACGGCGTCGTAGACGGTCGGCCGCAGCCGGTCCATGCCGAAGGTCCCCACCTGGGCAACAAGGACGTTCTCGTATCGGTCCATCACAAGGCCTGGGAAGCCGTCCGCCTCGGAGAAGATGACGCGGCATGCGTTGGTGTCCGGCTCCGCGCCGGGCAGCGCCCGTCCTCCCATGGTGGCGCATCGGTGCGCCCACGCCCACTGCGCGCGCCGGTGCCAGAACGCCTCGTCAACGCGGTCGTTGGCATTGCGGGTGACAATGCGCACGCGGATCTTCGACTGCTCGGAGATGAGGCCGGCGCCCTGCCAGGTGCCGTTCTCCTCGAAGACGTCCACGACGTCGCCGTTGGCCGCCGGCCTGCCGTCCTCCGGCGAGGGCTCCAGGCGCAGGACCTCCCCCTCGAAGACCCAGGGGTGCCCGCCTGCGAGCGAGCGTGCTGCCTTGCGCGTGACGATGACGCGCGGATACGGGCGGACCTGCTTCATGGGGTGCTGCTCCCGGTTCTTCTCGCCGTGTTCCTAGTAGTGGCGGCCGTAGCGCCCGCCGGCGATGCCGCGCCCGCGGCTGCGCGAGCCGGAGAACATCGTGCGGGTGGACCGCTTGGTGGAGCGGCTCGCCTGCGGGACGATGCGCCCCGAGTCGTACTCGAAGCCGGGGAGGTCCCACACGGGCACGAGCTTCTTGGTGAAGTACTCGATCTCGCGCAGGGGGCTGATCTCGTCGGGGGCCACGAAGGTGTAGGCGTGGCCGGTGGCGCCGGCGCGGCCGGTGCGGCCGATGCGGTGCACGTAGTCCTCCGGGTCCATGGGCACGTCGAAGTTGACCACCGCGTCGATGCCGGAGACGTCGATGCCGCGGCTCATGACGTCGGTGGCCACGAGCACCTGCACCTTGCCGTCGCGGAACTTCTCCAGCGCGCGGGCGCGCGCGGCCTGCGGGCGGTCGGCGTGCATGACGTCAACCTTCACTCCCGCGTTCTTGAGGGTCTTGGAGACGTCGTCCACGCGGTGCTTGGTGCGGCAGAACACCAGCACGCGCTCGGGCTTCTCGCCCGCCGCGCCGCCGGTGTCCAGCAGCGCGCGCAGGAGGTCGATCTTCTGGCCCTGCGTGACGGGGCAGAGGTGCTCCTCCACGGTGTCCGCGGTCTCGCCCACGCGGGCGATCTCGACGGACACGGGGTCCGTGAGCAGCGCGTCGATGGTGGACTTGATGGAGGGCGGGATCGTTGCCGAGAAGAGCAGCGTCTGGTGCTGCTTGGGCAGCGCGTGCATGATGCGACGGATGCTCGGCCAGAAGCCCATGTCCAGCATGCGGTCGGCCTCGTCCAGCACGAGCACCTTGACCTGAGCCAGGCTCACGTGCTTGTGCTCCATGAGGTCGATGAGGCGGCCCGGCGTGGCGACCAGCAGGTCGCAGCCGCGCTCGAGCTCCTTGATCTGGCGGTCGAACTTGGCGCCGCCCATGACGATGACCGCGCGCTGGCCGGTCTTCTCGCAGACCACGCTTACGACGTCCTCGATCTGCGCGGCGAGCTCGCGCGTGGGCGTCACCACCAGCGCGTGCGGGCCGTTGCCCTTCTCGCCGGCGATGTTCTGCAGCGTGGGCAGGGCAAAGGCCGCCGTCTTGCCGGTACCCGTCTGGGCGGAGGCGACGATGTCGCGCCCCTGGAGCACCACGGGGATGGCCTCCGCCTGAACCGGCGTGGGCGTGGTGAAGCCGAGGGCGTCCACCCCGGCAAGGATCTGCTCGTTAAGCCCGAGCTCGGCAAATGTAGTAGTCATGGCTGCAAGTATAGTGCATGGGAGGCGAGAAGAACGTTGATGGGGTGAACCTTGCCGCCGGCCCGCAGATTCCAAACGTTTCCTGCCCGCACCGCCTGCTTGCCCCACCCGCCGTATACTTAACGGGCTGAATCGCGGAAACGGAGACCTCATGCCCATTAACATCCCGGACGGCCTGCCCGCCAAGAAGATCCTGCAGCAGGAGCGCATCTTCGCGCTGGAGGAGGAGGTGGCCAGCCACCAGCAGATCAGGCCCCTGCGCGTGGCCATACTCAACCTCATGCCCACCAAGATCGAGACGGAGACCCAGATCCTGCGCCTCATCTCCAAGTCGCCCCTGCAGGTGAGCTGCGACTTCATGCGCGTCTCCACGCACGAGGCAACCCACGTGTCCCAGGACCATCTCGTCAAGTTCTACGAGACCTTCGACGCCTTCCGCGACAAGAACTACGACGGCCTCATCATCACCGGCGCGCCCGTGGAGCAGCTTGAGTACGAGGAGGTGGACTACTGGGACGAGTTCTGCGAGATCGTGGACTGGAGCCAGGAGCACGTCTTCTCCACCATGTTCCTGTGCTGGGGAGCCCTCGGCGCGCTCTGGCACCTCTACGGGATTCCCAAGCGCCAGCTGGGCGCCAAGCTCTTCGGCGTCTTCAAGCAGCGCCTCTGCGACGAGTACAGCTTCCTCACCAACGGCTTCGACGAGGTCCACAACATGCCGCACAGCCGCCACGCCGCCATCGACACGGGCGAGCTGGCCAAGCACCCGGAGATCTGCACGCTCTCCGAGGGCTTCACGAGCGGCCCCTCGCTGCTGGCCACGCGCGACTTCCACGAGGTCTACGTGACCGGCCACTTTGAGTACGGCCGCGACACCCTGGCCGATGAGTTCTGGCGCGACTTCCACAAGGGCCTGCCCATCCGCGTGCCGGAGAACTACTTCCCCGACGACGACCCCGAGAAGCAGCCGCTCTTCACCTGGCGCGCGCACGCCAACCTGCTCTACCGCAACTGGCTCAACTGGGTCTACCAGATGACCCCGTACGACGTGGACGAGATCCCGTCCGCCATCGCCGCGCTGCGGGAGCGCGTCACCGGCACCGCCGGCCACGTGGACAAGTTCTAGTGACTGTCGGCGGGGCGTAGGCCCAGCAAGCCGCGATGACTAAAAAACGGGCGGGCCCGGACGCTTCGTCCGGGCCCGCCCGTTTGCGGCCTCGAGGTTCTTCTCGCCGGCGCGTGCTAGCAGGTGGCGCCGCCAGTCACGTTTTTGGCAAGGATCGCGTCCTTGTCAATCGGGGCCGTGAGCAGCTTCTCCTGCACGTAGTCAAACCCAAGGCGCGCCACGGTGTCGGCGAAGCGCTCGCCGCTCCGCCCCTCGTCGCGGAAGAAGAGGATGGCGCGCTCAACGACGTCCATGACCTCATCCTCGCTGGTGAAGATCTTGTCCAGCGCGCGGCCGTGCGCCGTCTTCTTGCCCCAGCGGCCGCCGATGTAGACCTTGTAGCCGGCAAGCCCCTCGGTGACGGCGCCGAACGGGCAGCTGCCGACGCAGCGGCCGCAGTGGTTGCAGAGGCTCTCGTCGATGGTGATCTTGCCGTCTGGACCCACCTTGGCGTCGCCCATCGGGCATGCCTTCACAACCTGGCAGACCTTGCACGCACGGCACTTGGAGAGGTCAATCTGCGGCACGCGCTGGCCGACGATGCCCAGGTCGTTGAGGTCGGGCTTGACGCACATGTTGGGGCAGCCGCCCACGGCGATCTTGAACTTGTGCGGCAGCTCCACGCCGTGGTAGCCCACGTAGAAGCGCTCGTGCAGCTTCTCGGAGAGGTCGAAGGTGTCGATGAGGCCGTACTGGCACGTGGTGCCCTTGCAGCTCACCACCGGGCGCACCTTGGAGCCGGTGCCGCCGGCGTCCAGGCCGTGGTCGCGCAGGTACTGGATGCAGTCGTCGATGTTGTCGTACTTCACGCCCTGGACCTCGAGCGTCAGGCGCGTGGTCATGGTGACCTCGCCCGAGCCGAACTTCTCGCTCGCCTCCGCCACGCACTTCTGCTCGTCGGCGGTGAGCTTGCCGTTGCGCGTGATCACGCGCACGTTGAAGACGTCATCAAAGCGCTTGTCCTGGAGGCAGCCCAGGCCCTTGAGGCGCTTGATCTCCGCGGCGGGGAGCTTGGAGCCCTTGCGCGGGACCTTGACCTCGTTGAACGTGACGCCGCCCTCGAGCACGCGCGTGTTGGTGTAGCCGGCGGCCTTGAGGCGGTTCTGGGTGAAGTAGCCGCGCTTGCCCTTGGCGCAGACGAGCATCAGCTTGGCGTCCTTCTCGACGCCCTCGATGCCGTCCGGGCCGATCTTGGTGAGGTCGACCCAGCGCGCGCCCGGGATCGTGGGGGCGGGGAGCACGTCGATGACCTCGTAGTCCGCGGCCGCGCCTGCGGCGTACTCGGCGGGCGTGAAGGTCTCGAGCGCCCCGGAGAGCTTGTTCTCCAGGACGTACCCGGCTGTGACCACGGGGTTGATCGCGGTCGAGAAGGGCGGCGCATAGGAGAAGTCCATGAGGTCGAGGTCCTCGACGGCGAGCTTCTGGTAGAGCGCCTCCACCATGATGTCGCAGAACTTGTCGACGGCGCCCGCGCTCACGACCTGGATGCCGAGCAGGCGGTGCGTCTTCTTGCAGGCGATCAGCTTGACGATGAGGTCGGAGGAGCCGGGGTAGTAGTGGGCCTTGTCGTCGGTCACCATGACCACGGTCTCCGGGTCAAAGCCGGCCTCGCGCGCCTGGGACTCGGTGAGGCCGGTGCGCCCCGCGTTGAGCGTGGGCAGCAGGCGCACCACGCCGGTGCCAAGCACGCCGGGGTAGGGCGTGGGCGTGCCGGTGAGCGTGCGGGCCAGGGCGCGCGCGGCGATGTTGGCGGTGGAGCCCATGGCGCTCCACTGGGGCTTGCCGGTGATGGCGTTGCGCACCTCGGCGCAGTCGCCGGCCGCGTAGACGTCGGGGAGGTTGGTGGCCGAGAACTCGTCCACGAGGATGGTGCCCTTGAACATCTCGATGCCGGAGCCCTCGAGCCACGCCGTGGCGGGGCGGATGCCGATGGCGAGGATGACCAGGTCGGCCGGGAGCGAGCCGGTTGCGGTCTCCACCGCCGCGGCGCGGCCGGAGGCGTCCCCCTCGCCGGCGCGGATGCCGGAGAGGGCGGTGTTCACGAGGACGCGCATGCCCGCCTCGCGCAGCTTGCGCGTGATGTAGCCGGCCATCTCGGGGTCGTAGGCGTTGGGCATGATCTGGGAGGCGGCGTCGATCACGGTGACGTTGAGACCGCGGCCCAGAAGGTTCTCGGCCACCTCGAGGCCGATGAAGCCGGCGCCGACCACGACCGCGCGCCGGCAGCCGTTCTTCTCCACGTAGTCGCGGATGCCCTCGGCGTCGTCGGGCGTGCGCACGCAGAAGACGCCGTCAAGGTCGGTTCCCGGCACGCCGGGCACGAAGGGCGAGGCGCCCGTTGCGATGATGAGCTTGTCATAGCTCTCGGCGTGCTCCGACCCGTCCTTCTCGCGCACGGTCACGACGTGGGCGGCGGAGTCGAGGGCCACGGCCTCGCAGCCGGTGCGCACGGTGGCGCCGGTGAGGCCCTCGTAGGCGGCCGGCGTGTTGACGATCAGCTCGCCGCGCGTCTTGATGTCGCCGCCGATGTAGTACGGCAGGCCACAGCCCGCGTAGCTGATGTCCTCCCCCTTGGTGACAACGAGAACCTCGGCGGACCGGTCGCAGCGCTTGAGCTTGGCCGCGGCCTTTGTGCCAGCGGCCACGCCCCCAACTATCAGGTACTTCATGTGCGAACCTCTCCTTCGGCTCGCGTCACCCCTCGTGACGCGTCATCTTCTATGGTAGGGCAGGCCGGGCCGCGTCATGCGGCGTTTGCGGCAAAGACGGCAAACGGGGCGTGGCCGTCGGCGCGCACGACGGTCGTGCGGCGGACGTCTGGCGCCCGCCCGAAGCGCATGGCCTTAGCCCTTTCCACACACTAGAATGAGTCCCACGTTTGTGTCTGGCGGGACCGCCACGTGACGAGAGGAGTCCCATGAAGGTTGCTATCCCCACCCTGGGCAAGGGAGGGCTTGACTGCGAGCGCTCCGGCCACTTTGGCCACTGCGACTGCTTCACCGTGGTCGACGTGGAGGACGGCGAGGTCAAGGGCGTGAGCGTCATCGACAACCCGCCTCACGAGGAGGGTGGCTGCATGCGGCCCGTGGCCCTTCTTGCCCAGAGCGGCATCGACGCCATCGTGGCGGCGGGCATGGGCATGCGCCCGATGATGGGCTTTGCCGAGGCGGGGATCACGGTGCTCTTTGAGAACCAGACCCCGGGCGTCGGCGACGTTGCCGCCATGGCGGCGGCGGGGCAGCTGCCCGAAATGGGCGCTGAGCACGCGTGTCATCACTAGGGGAGGCCGACGGCCGGCGCGACGTGACTGCCTCGACCGAGCTCAAGCGCGACGCGCTCGGGGTGCCTAGCCTGGTCTTCGTGGCCCTTGCCGCCGTGGCGCCCCTTGCGGCGTGCGCGGCCAACATCCCCCTGATCGTGGGCCACGGCAACGGCATCGCCGCCCCGCTCGACTTTGTGCTGGTGGGCGCGGTGCTGCTGCTCTTCTCGGTGGGGTTCACCGCCATGAGCCGGCACATGGCCAACGCGGGCGCGTTCTACGCGTACGTCTCGGAGGGACTCGGCCGGCGCGCCGGCGCGGCTGCGGGCTACGTGGCGCTCTTCTCGTACAACGTGCTCACGGTGTGCACCTCGGCGATGGGCGGCTACATCCTCTCGAACAACCTCTCCATGGAGCTCGGCCTGGAGCTTCCCTGGTGGGCCATCTCGCTGGTGGGGTGGGCCGTGATCTGGGGCCTTGGCTCGCTTGGCATCGAGGCGGGCGCGCGCTTCCTGGGCGTGACGCTCGTCCTCGAGCTGGCGGTGGTCGTCCTTGTGGCGGGCGCGGTGCTGGCCCAGGAGGGGCTCTCCGCCCTCGGTGCGCTCTCCGGTGCGCCGGCGGCCGCCCTCGAGGGCTCGCCGGGCCTCGGGACTGTCTTTGCCTTTGCCTGCTACCTGGGCTTTGAGGCCACGGCGGACTATGGCGAGGAGGCTCGCGACCCGGCTCGCACGGTGCCCGTGGCAACCTATGCCGCCGTCGTGGTGGTTGCCCTCGTCTTTGTGTCGGCTGCCGTCGCGATGATCGCGTCGCTTGGCCCCGCCGAGATCGTCCGGGCCTCGCGGCTTGAGAGCGCGGGCACCATCCTCCACGGGATCGTCGTGGAGCGCCTGGGGGAGGGCGTGGGCCACGCATACAACTGGCTCTACATGGTGAGCTCGGTGGCGTGCTGGCTCTCCGCCCACAACGCCGCCTCCCGCTACCTCTACGCCTTCGGGCGTGCGGGCCTTCTGCCCGCGGCCCTTGCCCGCACGCACGCGCGCCGCAAGTCACCGTTTGTCGCCGGCGTGGTCCAGGCGCTGCTCGGTGCCCTTGTGGTGGGCACGTGCGCGGCGGCGGGGCTCTCGCCGTATGCGCAGACGGGGGCCGTCGCCTCCGCCCTCGCGTGCGTCGGCATCATGCTCCTCGAGGTCCTGCTCTCGCTTGCGGCCCTTGTCTACCTGCGCCGCCACCGCGGCGAGCCGGGGTTCCCCGGAGGCCTCTTCATCACCACGGTGGCCCCAGCCCTTTCGGTGGCTCTTCTCGGCGTCATGTCTGTGCTCGTGATGAGCAACCTGCCCGCTCTCACGGAGCAGGACTCTCCCGTCCTCAACGTGGCGCTTGGGCTCCTGGTCCCCGTGGTTGCCGTGGCGGGCTACGCCCTTGCCTGCCGGCGTGCCGCGCGCGGCGAGCTGCCCGACCCCGCAACGATCCGGGTCGAGTCGTGAGAGTGGGGCTCGTCATGGCGGGCTGCGGGGCGCCTGACCCCGTTTCGCCCGCGCTTCTCTCCGAGGCTGCGCGCGCGGTGGGGGCTGGCCCTGACGTGGCCCTCTCCGCACGCTCTGGCGGTCGCGGGGCGGGGCCGACCGTGCCCGAGGCCCTGATGCTCCTGAGGCGCGCCAAGGTCGACCGGGTGGTCGTGGCCAGCACGCACCTGGTGGCCGGCGAGGTGCACTCCCGCTGTGCCCTGGATGCTGCTCGCGCCTCCGCGCTCTTCCCGGAGCTTCTCCTGGCCCCGCCCCTGCTTTCCGGCGAGAGGGACGTGAGGGCGGTGGCCGCCGCCCTCGGGGAGGCGCTTCCCCCTCGGCCCGGCCGCGCGCTGCTGCTGGCCGGGCACGCGGGGGCTGCCGCAAGCCTGGCCCACCTCTCCCTTGAGCACGCGCTTTGGGCGGCCGGGCGCACGGACGCGCGCGTGGGGGACCCGCGCTCGCTTGCGCAGACGCCCCTCCCCGAGGGCGTCCACGAGGTTCTTCTCGCCCCGCTCTCGATGGGCCTCGGCGTCCACGCGCGCCGCGACTTCCTCGGCGGCCTGCGGTCGGACCTCGAGTCCCGCGGCCTTGCGGTGGAGGCTCGTGAGGCTTGCCTGCTTGACCTGCCCACCGTTCGGGAGCTGCTGCTCGCCCACGTGCGCGAGGCTCGGCCGCTCCCCGGCGCTCGGCCCTCTGGCCCCGCCGCGGGAGGCTCTGTCCCTGCCGGCTCGGGACGGATGGGCCCCGCCCCTGCCATCCCCGGTTCGGCCTCCGCCGCCTCCGGCCCGGCGCGCTTCCCCCTCTTCGTTGACCTCGCGGGCGCCCCGTGCCTCGTGGTGGGATGCGGTACCGTTGGTGGCCGGAGGGCGCGGGCGCTTCTCGCCCATGGCGCGAGGGCGAACGTGGTGGACCCCCGGGGCTGTGGGCCGGAGGGCGCGCGCCGCCTGGCCCGGGCCTACGAGCCCGGGGACGAGGAGGGCATGCGCCTCGTGGTGGCGTCGACGGACGACCGCGGCGTCAACGAGCTCGTTGCAAGACGGTGCCGCGACGCCGGCATCATGGTCTGCGTTGCGGACGCCCCGGCGGAGGGGAGCTTTGCGTTCCCGGCCTTCTGCGAGACGGACCGGCTGGTTGCGGGCGTGGTGTCGCGGACCGGGGAGCACTCCCTCGTCGCGGCCGCCGCGGCCGTCGCACGCGAGGGCATTGGCTGGGCGGAGGGCGCATGGGAGGCGCTGGCATGACAACGGTGAGGATCGGGACTCGCAAGAGCAAGCTTGCGATGGTCCAGGTGAGGCTCGTGGCTGAAGGCATTGAGCGGCATCACCCCGAGGTCCGCTGCGAGGTGGTCGGCTACACCACCGCGGGCGACGTCATCCTTGACCGGCCCCTGGAGGAGGTGGGCGGAAAGGGCCTCTTTGTCCAGGAGCTCGACCGTGCCCTGACCGAGGGCCGCATCGACCTGGCCGTCCACAGCTACAAGGACCTCCCCGCCGAGCTTGCAGACGGCGTCGAGGTGGTGGCGTGCTCGCCGCGCGAGGACCCGCGCGACGTGATTGTCCTGTCCGCCGGGGTGGACCCGCTGCCCGCCGGGGCGGACGACGCCCTCCTTGCCGAGCGCCTTCTTGCGACCGGCCTCCCCGTGGGGTGCTCGAGCGCGCGCCGGCGCGTCCAGCTGGGCGAGCTTCTGGGCCCCGAGGTCAGGGTTGAGTCGGTGCGCGGCAGCGTTCCCACGCGCCTGGCGAAGCTCGACGAGGGCGGGTACTGTGCCCTCATCCTCGCCGTCGCCGGCCTGCGTCGCCTGGGCCTCGAGGGCCGCGCTTCTCGCGTCCTCGGGCCAGACGAGATGGTGCCCGCCGCCGGGCAGGGCGCCATGGCCGTGTGCGGCCGCGCGGGCGAGGAGCATCCTGAGCTCGTGGGCTACGACGACCCGGCGACGCACCTCTGCGTACGCGCCGAGCGGGCGTTCACCAGGGCCCTTGGGGCGACCTGCGCCTCGCCCGTCGGCGCGTACGCAAGGATGACGGGAGACGGCGCGCTGCGCCTCTCGGTCTTCTGCGGCGGCCGGGGCGAGGTCGTCTGTGCGCCGGAGGACGCCGAGGCGGAGGCCGCGCGCCTGGGTCGGGAGGTGCGAGACCGTGCCTAGCTCCCGTGTGACTGACAGCGTGGCGCACGTGGCGCTCGTGGGGGCGGGCCCCGGTGACCCCGGCCTGCTCACGGTGCGGGCCCATGACCTTCTCGCTCGCGCGGACGTGGTGGTGCACGACCGGCTCGTGCCCCCCGAGGTGCTCGCGCTTGCCGCGGGAGCGCGTCTCGTGGACGTGGGCAAGCGCGCCGGGTGCCACCCCGTTCCGCAAGGCCGGATCAACGACCTGCTTATCGAGGAGGCTCGCCGCGTGGGCACGGGCGGGCTCGTGGTCCGCCTCAAGGGCGGGGACCCGTACGTCTTCGGACGCGGGGGAGAGGAGGCCACGCGGCTTCTTGAGGCGGGCGTCCCCTTTGAGGTGGTACCCGGCGTCACGAGCGCCGTTGCCGCCCCCGCCCTCGCCGGCATCCCGGTGACGGACCGCCGCCTCTCGTCCTCCTTCCACGTGGTAACCGCGCACCGCCGAGCGGGTGCACCCTTGGACATCGACTACGAGGCCCTCGTGCGGACGGGTGGCACGCTCGTCTTCCTCATGGCCGTGGCAACCTTGGACGAGGTCTGTGCCGGGCTCGTCTCGGCGGGGATGGACCCGGGGACGCCTGCCGCCGTCGTGGAGCGCGGCACCCTCCCTGACCAGCGACGCGTTGACGGAACGGTGGAGACGATAGGAGCGCTCTCCCGCGCCGCCGCCGTGGGGAGCCCGGCGCTTTTGGTGGTGGGGGACGTCTGCTCGCTTGCGCCTCGCCTTGACTTCCGTGCTCGCCTGCCGCTTGCCGGCCGCCGGGTCGTCGTGACGCGGCCCCGCGACCGCGCGGCGGGCATCGCAGGGCTCCTGACCGGCCTCGGCGCCCGGGTCGACCTTGTCCCGTGCGTGGAGACGCGCGCGGTCCCACCCGCCCTTCTCGCCCCCGTGGTGGAGCGCGTGCCGGACTTCTCGTGGGTGGTGCTCACGAGCACGTTTGGCGTCAGCTGCCTCATGGACGCCCTCGACGCGGCCGGGTGCGACGTGCGCTGGCTTGCGGGCGCGCGCGTCGCGGCGATTGGCTCGGCCACCGCTGCGGAGCTCGCGCGTCGGGGCGTGCGGGCCGACCTTGTCCCGGAGGTCTACGACGGCGCCCACCTCGGCGCGGCCATCGCCTCCGCGGCGGCCCCGGGGGAGCGCGTGCTGCTCTTTCGGGCCGCGGCTGGCACCCGGGACCTTCCCGACGCCCTCGCCGCGGCGGGGGTGCCCTACGAGGACGTGGCCGCCTACGAGACCGTCCTTGCCCCGGAGCCGGCGCCCGAGGGGCTCGCCGAGGCCCTTGCGGACGGCGTCGTCGACGTCGTCACCTTTACGAGCGGGTCCACCGTGGAGGGGTTCGCGAGGCTCTTCCCCGATGCGTCCGGCTGGCGCTTCGTTGCCGCCTGCCTGGGGGAGCGGACGGCCGCTCGCGCGAGGGCGCACGGCTACCGGGCGGTGGTGGCGCCCGAGGCGACGATTGAGGCGCTCGCGCATGCCGTCGCGGTCGTACAATTCAGCGCGTAGGGTCGCGGCGCCCGCCGCCGACTGTCCACCCGACGCTCGAGAAGGGGCCTCCGATGAAGCTCGTCATCGCATCAGACATTCACGGCGCCGCGGACGCCTGCGCCCGGCTCATGTCCGCCATCGAGAGCGAGGGCCCCGACCGCGTGGTCCTTCTCGGCGACCTGCTCTACCACGGGCCTCGCAACGACCTTCCGGCTGACTACGCGCCCAAGCGCGTCATTGAGATGCTCAACTCCATCGCCGACCGCGTGATCGCCACGCGCGGCAACTGCGAGGCCGAGGTCGACCAGATGGTGCTTGGGTTCCCCTGCATGGCCGACCACAACGTCCTTCTTGACGAGGCTTCCGGCACGACGCTCTTCCTTACGCACGGCCACGTCTACGGGCCCGGCTACCACAACAGCGTCGACCGCTGGCCTGCGCTTCCCAAGAACTCGGCCATCGTCTACGGCCACACGCACATCAAGGTGAGCGAGAAGAACGACGAGCACGGGGCCTGGGTCTTCAACCCCGGCTCGGTGGGCATCCCCAAGGACGGCTCCGCCAGCTACGGCGTCTACGAGAACGGCCGCTTCGAGCACCACCTGCTGTAAGGCCGCCGGCGGCCTCTCCTCCCCCTCAAATACATGCGTCAAAAAATCTAATGTGTGAAGACTTAGATTATGTATAGAATCACTACGCATGGGGGATAAACTCAAGCGTACAGAAACGTAATTACGCGAACGAGGGACGCGCAGGCGCCCCTCACGCAGGAGAAGGAGAGCAGCCATGGGCAAGATTCTCGGCATCGATCTGGGTACCACCAACTCCGCGATGGCGGTCCTCGAGGGCGGCGAGCCCACGATTATCGTCAACGCCGAGGGTGACCGCACCACCCCGTCCGTCGTGGGCTTCCGCGCCGACGGCGATCGCATCGTCGGCAAGGCGGCCAAGAACCAGGCCGTCACCAACCCGACCAACACCGTCTTTTCTATCAAGCGCTTCATGGGCCGTCGCTACGACGAGGTGACCTCTGAGCTCAAGACCGTCCCGTACAAGGTCAAGAGCGGCACCGGCAACCGCGCCGTCGTGGAGATCGACGGCGAGGACTTCACCCCGGAGCAGATTAGCGCCATGATCCTCTCCAAGATGAAGGCTGACGCCGAGAAGTACCTCGGCGAGCCCGTTACCGACGCGGTCATCACCGTCCCGGCCTACTTCAACGACGCGCAGCGTCAGGCCACCAAGGACGCCGGCAAGATCGCCGGCCTCAACGTCCAGCGCATCGTCAACGAGCCGACGGCGGCCGCCCTGGCCTACGGCCTCGACAAGAAGGGCATCGACCAGAAGGTCCTCGTGTTCGACCTCGGCGGCGGCACCTTCGACGTCTCGCTGCTTGACCTCGCCGACGGCGTGGTCGAGGTCCTCGCGACCAACGGCGACAACCACCTGGGCGGCGACGACTGGGACCAGCGCGTCATCGACTGGATGGCCGACAAGTTCCAGTCCGACAACGGCATCGACCTGCGCAAGGACCCGATGGCCCTGCAGCGCCTGAAGGAGGCCGCGGAGAACGCCAAGAAGGAGCTCTCCTCCGCTCAGCAGGCCCAGATCAACCTGCCGTTCATCACCGCCGACGCCACCGGCCCCAAGCACCTCGACTACACGCTGACCCGCGCCGAGTTCGAGCGCATCACGCGTGACCTGCTCGACCGCTGCAAGGAGCCCGTCACCAAGGCCCTGCGCGACGCCAACCTCCAGATTTCCGAGGTCAATGAGGTCATCCTCGTCGGCGGCTCGAGCCGCATGCCCGCGGTGCAGGAGCTCGTCAAGCAGATGACCGGCAAGCAGCCCAACATGTCCGTCAACCCGGACGAGGTCGTCGCCGACGGCGCGGCCGTCCAGGGCGGCGTCCTGACCGGCGACGTCTCGGGCATCCTGCTGCTCGACGTTACCCCGCTGTCCCTTGGCGTCGAGACCATGGGCGGCGTCATGACCAAGATGATCGACCGCAACACCACGATCCCGACCTCCAAGACCGAGATCTACTCCACGGCCGCCGACAACCAGACGTCCGTCGAGATCAACGTCCTG
Source organism: uncultured Atopobiaceae bacterium (assembly GCA_944321515.1). Lineage (GTDB taxonomy): Bacteria > Actinomycetota > Coriobacteriia > Coriobacteriales > Atopobiaceae > Thermophilibacter. The sequence continues at coordinate 47,967 of CALULO010000009.1, forward strand.
CAGGGCGAGCGTGAGATGGCTGCCGACAACAAGTCCCTCGGCAAGTTCAACCTTACGGGCATCCCGGCCGCGCGCCGTGGCGTGCCGCAGATTGAGGTCACCTTCGACATCGACGCCAACGGCATCGTGAAGGTCACCGCCAAGGACAAGGCTACCGGCAAGAGCCAGCAGATCACCATCTCCGGCTCCACCGCCCTCTCCGACGACGAGGTCGACCGCATGGTCAAGGACGCCGAGGCCCACGCCGAGGAGGACAAGAAGCACAAGGACGAAATCGAGGTCCGCAACCAGGTCGACTCCCTGGCCTACAGCACCGAGCAGACCCTCAAGGACCTTGGCGACAAGGTCCCGGCCGACCAGAAGAAGCAGGCCGAGGACGCCGTGGCCGAGGCCAAGAAGGCCCTCGACGGCACCGACGTGGACGCGATCCGCGCTGCCGGCGACAAGCTCCAGGAGGTTGGCCACAAGCTTGCCGAGGTCGTCTATGCCTCCACGCAGGAGCAGACGGGCGCTGGCTCTGACGCCGGCAACGGCTCCGCGAACGACGTCGTGGACGCCGACTACGAGGTTGTCGACGACGACAAGAACAACTAGCCGCGAGGCCGGGTCCTCCCACTAAGGCCACGGCGGCACGCCTTTCGACGTGCCGCCGGGCGCCCGGGAGGCCCGCTCGCACGTTTGACTGATTCGGGGGCGGCCCTAGCCGGTCGCCTCCCCTAGGCTCTAGAGGAGGGTGACGTGAAGGTGCCCATCGAGGTTGAGGACGAGAAGGACGAGGTGGCCGAGCCGGACGAGGCTGAGGTGACCGAGCCGCAGGCCGAGGGCGCGCCGGGCGCGGAGTCCGACGCTGGCGCCCAGGATTCGACCGGCTCCGAGGAGCTCGACCCGGAGGAGGAGCGCGCCCGCGTCGAGGCTGCCATCCGTGCCGGCGAGGAGGCCGCGGAGCGCGAGCTTGCGGCGGACGCCGACAAGATTCGCGCCGAGCGCGACGAGCTCCAGAAGAAGCTCGCGTCCGTTGGGGACGAGATCGAGTCTGCCAAGAAGGAGGCTGCCGACGCCAAGGACCGGCTCGTGCGCCTTCAGGCGGACTGGGAGAACTACCGTCGTCGCACCGCGGCCGAGCGCATCGCCGAGAAGGAGCGCGCCGCGGAGAAGCTGGTCTGCGACCTGCTTCCCGTGATTGACGACCTCGAGCGCGCCATCGAGCACGCCGGTGCCACCGAGGCTGACGCCCAGACCACCCAGATGCAGCAGTTCGTGGAGGGCGTCTCGGCGGTCCACGCCAAGATGCTCGCCGTTCTCGCCAAGGAGGGCGTCGAGCCCATCGACCCCGCCGGCCAGCCGTTCGAGCCGCTGTCCCACCAGGCCGTGGGCCGCGTGGAGGACAAGGACGCCTATGACGAGACGGTAGCCCAGGTGTACCAGAAGGGCTACAAGATGGGCGACAAGGTCATTCGCACCGCCATGGTGACGGTGACCTACGGCGGCCCCAAGCGCCCCGCGGAGGAGGCACCCGCGGAGGGTGGCGCAGAAGCCGAGAAGGGCGCGCCCGACGAGGCGACGGATAAGAACCAGTAATCCCAAGCGCCCGGACCTAGGTTCGGGCGCGAGTTTTAGCGGAGGGGCCTGACGGCCCCATTGCACAGGAAAGGGGGCTCGTGCAGAGGCCATGGCAACCAACAAGAGCTACTACGACGTTCTGGGCGTGAAGCGCGACGCTTCCGAGGACGAGATCAAGAAGGCGTTCCGCAAGCTAGCCGCCAAGTACCACCCCGACGCCGGCGGCGACGAGCAGAAGTTCAAGGAGATCAGCGAGGCGTACACCACGCTGTCCGACCCCCAGAAGCGCCGCGAGTACGATCAGATGCTGATGTTCGGCGGCATTCCCGGCGCCGACTTCGGCGGCTCCGGCGGCCGCGGTCGCTACACCTACACCACCAACGTGGGCGGCGACTGGTCCGACATCTTCAACAACATGCGCAGCGGCGACGGTGCGTTCGGCGGCTTTGACTTCTCGTCGATCTTCGGAGGGGCCGGCGGCGCCCGTGCGACCAACCGTCCCACCAAGGGCAGCGACCTCACCATGTCCGTGGACGTCTCCGCCGAGGAGGCCTTCCGCGGCGCCACGCGCAAGGCGACCTACCGCGTGCCGTCGACGGGCGAGGAGCAGACCCTCACCATCAAGATCCCGGCAGGCGCGGTGAACGGCGGCAAGCTTCGCTACCGCGGGCGCGGCGAGTACGGCACCAACGGCGGCGACCGCGGCGACCTCGTGATCACCACGCACGTGGCCGAGCACCCGCTGTTCAAGCGCGACGGCGCCGACGTGCGCATGGAGCTGCCGCTCTCCATCTACGAGGCCACGCTGGGCGCCACGGTGGACGTCCCCACGCCTGACGGCACGGAGGTGCGCCTCAAGGTGCCGGCCGGCACGCAGGACGGCAAGACCTTCCGATTCCGCGACCTCGGTGCCCCCAACGTCAAGCGCAAGGGCACGCGCGGGGCGCTCTACGTCACCGTCCGGGTGAAGGTCCCGACCATGCTCAGCAAGAAGGAGCGCGACGCGCTGGAGGCCCTGCGCGACGCCGACACGCGTGACTACCGCGAGGAGGTCAACCGCTATGGCACGAAGCGATAGCGAGGGGATGGAGCGCGACCGCGAGAGCGGACGTGACCGCGACAAGCCCCTCTACATGATTAGCGTGGCGGCCGAGCTCACGGGCATGCACCCGCAGACCCTTCGCGTCTACGAGCAGAAGGGCCTCGTGACCCCTGGGCGTTCGCGCGGCAACACGCGCCTGTACTCGCAGGCTGACATCGAGCGGCTCAACCTCATCTCCAAGCTCACCGACGAGGGCATCAACCTCGCCGGCGTGGTCCGCATCCTCGACATGCGCGAGCGGATGCTGGCGCGGGAGCGCGAGCTCGACGAGCTGCGCGACCGCGTGCGCGAGCTCGAGGACGAGGTCCACGAGTTCCGCGTCAAGGAGCGCATCACGACGCTGGCACGCTACGACGCGTCCTCCAACCCGGAGCAGGTCATGCGACGTCTGCTCCTGGGCGGCGGATCGGATGACAAGGGCGACGAGTAGCCCCGGCCCAAAGCCGCAGCGAGCAACCAACGGGAAAACCTGGCGAGAAGAACCCCTTGGTCTGAGGCTCTTCTCGCCTTTGCTTTGCCGGGCCCCTGGGCCGAGCGGGCGGCCTGGCTGTGACTCGCTGAAAGTCACACTTCTGGCGTAAAACGTGACTTTCAGCGAGGCGTGCGCTGCCACCTCGCTGGAAGTCACGTTTCTGGCTGCAAAAGTGTGACTTTTGGTGAGGTGGGCCTTACCAACTCGCGTAAAGTCACGGTTCTGGCTGCAAAAGCGTGACTTTCAGCGAGTCATGTGTTGCCAACTCGCTCGAACTCACGCTTTGAGGCGCAAAAGCGTGACTTCCAGCGAGGCACAAGTTGCCGACTCGCGCAAAGTCACGTTTCAGGCGGCGAAAGCGTGACTTTCAGCGAGCCGGCGCCCGCCCAACGCCCGCCCAGCGCCCGCCCAGCGCCCGCCAAACGCTCGACCAACGCCCGGCCGCCGACCCCTCGCGCAATAAGTCACACAATGCAGAAAATCTACTATATGTAGACTTAGATTTACGTTTTGGACTGCCTCCAATGGGGAAGAATACCCATTGACTAACAGCAGACCCAAAGGGGGCAACTATGAGACTCGACAAGTGGGCCGTAACGGCCCAGGAGGCGCTGCAGGCCGGCCTCGGCGTCGCGACTGACGCCGAGGCCGGCCAGGTGCAGCCCGTCCACCTGCTCAAGGCGCTGCTCAGCTCCGGCGAGCGCAACCTGCGCGCGATCATCGAGCGCGTGGGCGCGGACCCGGCGTCCATCGAGGCGCAGACGGAACAGGCCATCGCGCGCCAGCCCAAGGTCACGGGCGGCAGCGCCCAGATGGGCGTGGGTAACGACCTCGTGCGCGTTGGCGACGCGGCGGAGAAGCTCGCATCCAAGATGGGGGACTCCTACGTCACCTCGGAACACCTGCTCTGCGCGCTCGCCGACAGCAAGGACGAGGCGGGCTCCATCCTCAAGGCGTCCGGCGTCACCGGCAAGCGCGTGCAGGAGGCCTACGCCGACCTGCGCGGGGATGAGCACGTCACCAGCCAGGACGCAAAGCCTCAGCTCAAGGCTCTTGAGCAGTACGGCCGCAACATCACGGACCTTGCGCGTCAGGGCAAGCTCGACCCGGTGATCGGCCGCGTGGAGGAGATTCGCCGCACCATCCAGGTGCTCAGCCGCCGCACCAAGAACAACCCGGTGCTCATCGGCGAGCCGGGCGTGGGCAAGACCGCCATCGTGGAGGGCCTCGCCCAGCGCATCGTGAGCGGGGACGTCCCGTCCACCATCAAGGACAAGGACGTCGTGGAGCTTGACATGTCCGCCCTCGTGGCGGGCGCCAAGTACCGCGGGGAGTTCGAGGACCGTCTGAAGTCGGTGCTCAAGGAGGTCGAGAAGGCCGACGGCCAGATCATCCTCTTCATCGATGAGCTCCACACCATCGTAGGCGCCGGCGCAACCGAGGGCTCCATGGATGCCGGCAACATCCTGAAGCCGGCCCTGGCCCGCGGCGCGCTCCACGCCATCGGCGCCACCACGCTGGACGAGTACCGCAAGTACATCGAGAAGGACGCCGCCCTGGCCCGCCGCTTCCAGACCGTGATGGTCTCCGAGCCCACCGTGGAGGACACGATCTCCATCCTGCGTGGTCTCAAGGAGCGCTACGAGCAGCACCACCGTGTGCGCATCACGGACTCCGCGCTGGTCTCCGCCGCCGACCTTTCCAACCGCTACATCTCCGACCGCTTCCTGCCGGACAAGGCCATCGACCTGGTGGACGAGGCCGCAAGCCGCCTGCGCATGGAGCTTGACTCCATGCCCGCCGACATCGACGCCGTTGACCGCCAGCTCACCCAGATGCAGATTGAGGAGCAGGCCCTCATGAAGGAGGAGGACGCGGCCTCCAAGGAGCGCCTTGCCACGCTGCGCGGGGAGATCGCCACCACGCGCGAGAAGCTCGACGGCATGAAGGCGAGCTGGGAGAACGAGAAGGGCGCCATCGACCGCGTACAGGACCTCAAGTCGAAGATCGAGGACGCCAAGGTCGAGATGGAGCGCGTCACCCGCGAGGGCGACCTCGCCCGCGCCTCTGAGCTGCGCTACTCCACCATCCCCGGGCTCCAGCGCGAGTACGAGGAGGCGGAGGCGGCCCTTACCGCCAAGCAGGAGGCCGGCGGCCTGCTCAAGGAGGAGGTCACCACGGAGGAGATCGCCGAGGTGGTCTCCTCCTGGACGGGCGTGCCCGTGTCCAAGATGATGCAGGGCGAGATGGACAAGCTCAAGAACCTCGAGGCCGAGCTCCACAAGCGCGTCGTGGGGCAGGACGAGGCCGTCTCGGCCGTGGCCGCCGCCGTGCGCCGCAGCCGCGCAGGCCTCTCCGACCCGAACCGCCCCATCGGCAGCTTCTTCTTCCTCGGCCCGACCGGCGTGGGTAAGACCGAGCTCGCCAAGGCTCTCGCGGACTGCCTGTTCGATGACGAGCGCTCGCTGGTGCGCATCGACATGTCCGAGTACATGGAGAAGTTCAGCGTCCAGCGGCTCATCGGCGCGCCCCCAGGATACGTGGGCTATGACGAGGGCGGCCAGCTCACCGAGGCCGTCCGGCGTCGCCCGTACTCCGTCATCCTGCTGGACGAGATGGAGAAGGCGCACCCTGACGTCTTCAACATCCTGCTGCAGGTGCTCGATGACGGCCGCCTCACCGACGGCCAGGGCAGGGTCGTGAGCTTCAAGAACACGATCATCATCATGACGTCCAACGTCGGCAGCCAGTTCATCGCCGGGGTGGACGCCACGAGCGACCCCGAGATCGTCCAGCGCCAGGTCAACGACGCCCTGCGCCAGACCTTCAAGCCGGAGTTCCTGAACCGCATCGACGACGTGGTGGTCTTCCATGCTCTCGGCCTCTCCGACATCGAGAAGATCGTGGACATCCAGCTCAAGGGCGTCCGTGAGCGTCTCGACCGCGACCGCATCCAGCTGGAGCTCACTCCGTCCGCCAAGCAGTCGCTCGCCCTGGACGGGCTTGACCCGGTCTACGGCGCGCGCCCGCTCAAGAGGCTCATCCAGCGCCAGGTCGTCGACAACGTGGCAAGCCTCATCATCGATGGCAAGCTGGGTGAGGGCGACGTGGTCCGCGTGGACGTGGGCGAGGACAACCGACTCTTCGCCGCACGCGACGATGCGGCGTCGGAGCGTCGCCACGCCGGCGAGCACGGGACAGCCGTCTCTGACGACGAGCCCATCGAGCCCGACGCCCTGGAGTAGGGCCAGGCGAGACCGGGCAACGGGACCGGACAACAGGAGGGGCGGGGGCCTTTGGGCCTCCGCCCCTTTGTCATGCCGGGTGCCGGGGCGCTACCATGGCTGTGAATGGAAGGCGACTTGGGAGGTGCGCGGTGGAATCACGTGACGAGAAGAACCTGGCCCCGGACCTCTCCACGGCATCGGACCCGGACGCCACCGTACGCGCTGACTCCGAACCGGTCGCCGACCGGCCCGAGGACCCGGACGCCACCCGGCTCGCGGCCCCGGCCCCGGACCCCGACGCCACCGTCCTCGCGGACCCCGACGCCTCTCCCACGCGTCGCGTCCCGTCCGCAGACGAGCTGCCCGCAATCTCGCTCGAGGACACCGCGGTGGCCGCGGCTGCCGACGCCGCAGCTGCCACGGTCGTCGCCGATGCCGCAGGGGTCGCACCCACCGTGGTCGTCCCGCCTGTGCGAGACGGTATCGACGCTCTCGACGACCCGTACTTCTCGCCCGCCGTGCCCGAGGACCTCACCGAGGCGCAGCCGATGGTCGCCATCCCCTCGCCGGTCGAGAGCCTCCCGGAGCGCAAGCGCCGGCTGCCGCGCTGGGCGGTGGTGCTCCTTGTCATCGTGCTCCTCGCCGCCGCCGGCGGCGCTGCGTGGTACACCTACGAGCAGGAGCTCTGGGGCGGCCGCACCGTGCCTGCCGTGGTGGGCATGAGCGAGGAGGATGCCACGGAGGCCCTCGAGGCGCTCGGCTTTGCCGTCACCGTGGACTACCAGGCAGGGGATGACGGCTTTGACACCGTCCTTGCCTGCGACCCCGAGCCCGGCGTGCGTGCGGACACCTCCGCGGGCGTCACCCTCACCGTGGCGGCGGAGCGCGTCATCCCGGACGTCTCTGGTCAGGACGTGGAGTCCGCCAAGTCCGCGCTCAAAGAGGCGGGCGCCTACAACATCGAGCTCACCTACCGCAACTCCGCCGAGGCCGAGGGCACCGTGCTCGAGGTGAGCCCCGGCGTCGGCGAGCCCTTCGTCTCCTCCGACACCGTGACGCTCACCGTGGCGCGGCCCTTCACCGTGCCTAACGTGGAGAACCTCAACGTCGAGGACGCCAAGGCCCTGCTGGAGTCCGAGGGCCTCTCCGCCAACGTGACCTACGTGGAGTCCGACGTGGAGAAGTACACCGTGGTTGGCGCAAGCCCCGGCGTCGGTGAGCGCGTGGACGCGGGCGCCACCGTGGAGCTCTCGGTCTCCACGCCCTACCCCTCCGAGCCCTGGGACCTTCTCGCCTACTTTGACGCCACGCCGCAGGAGGTCTCCGCCTACCTGGCCGACGAGGGCTTCTCGCCCACTCACGCGGCGGTCTACGCGGCCGGCGGCAACGCCGACGCAGCCTACACGGATGCCGACGGCGACGTCCTCAAGGTCTCAGACTCGCCGGAGAGCCCCAGCTACGCCGCCGAGTCCACCACCGACGTGCTGGCCACAGGAGCCGGGATCGGCGGGGTCCGCTACGTGTTCTCTTCCGCCTCCGTGCCGGAGGGCGGGACCGCGGAGAGCGAGGCCGGCGTGCGCGCCGTGATGAAGGCGTGCGGCTTTGAGGGCCTCGTGGACACCTGCACGCAGGACAGCATCGCCATGCCGCAGGAGCGCCCCGAGGACATGCCCCACTTCGTCTGCGGCTACGGGACCCAGGGGGACTACACCTGGGCCGTGATCATCGGCGGCTACGAGGGGGCAACCCGGGTGGTGGCCCTTGCGGCGCCAACGACGCACTTCTCGGCCGTCGACCTGTCCGCATACGGCGGGCGCGTGTGCGACTACGTGGCCGCCACCGACCTCTTTATGGAGTGATTCCCATGACTGACGGCAGCCAGCTTGGCAAGAAGAGCCTCAAGCCCGAAGATACCCCCACGCCTGCGGCGCCCGGTCCCTCGGGCACTCAGCGCCCTGCGGCGCCCAGGCCCGTGCCGGCCCCGCCCCACGACGAGTTCATCCGCGCGGAGAACGAGGACGACGACGGCTACGACCCGTACTCGGACCGCCGCCCCGCGCCCGAGCCGCTCTTCGAGCGCGACCCCTGGTCATAGGCATGACACCTGGAACCTCGGGCAACCGGCCCGTCGGCCCAGGTACAGTTGTGAGCTCAGGTTCTTATCGCCGGCTCGGCCGGCAATGGCGAGGGGCGCCTTGGCCCTAGCCGGTGGCGCCCCAGTTGGCCTGCATGTACTCCCACAGCACAAACACCACCACCGCAAGGATTGCCAGCACCACGATGGCGGCCACGGCGGTCTTTATGCGGGTCTTGCGCTCGCGCGAGACGAAGATGTCACGGCGGCCCTTGGGGATCTCCAGGTACTGGCCGTAGTGAAGGTCGCGCCTGAGCTGGGCGCCCTCGGCGCGGGAGCGACGGTACGCCCGTCCGGAGAGGGCGCTGCCGCGCGTGGTGAAGGCGGAGTCGTGGGCGAAGCTCTCAGGCTCGTCCTCCTCGAGAGCAAAGTCGTCGATGGGCTCAACGCTGCGGTGGGCCGGCCGCTGGCGGACGTAGGGCTTCCGCTCCGCGGGCGCCTCGGGCGCGTCCGTCGTCTCGGTCTCGCGCTCGAGCTCGTTGTCGTCGCTCATGTACATCTCCGATGCCATTCATGCGGGCAATATGCTCATGATAGAGCAGGCCGGGCTGGGGAGGGGCCCCGCCGGAAAGACTATACAAACCGTAAGGAAATCCATACCGCGTCATGAGCTCCGCTTAAAATCTAAGTCATGCTCGCTTAGATATGATGAGTATGTGACGCGTAGAAAACTTTGAGTTTGGAGTATAAACCAGGCGTGGGCGGGAACAAGTAACCATGAACAGCAAGGGCGACGGAAACCCCGGCGCCCACATCACAAGGGAGTGATAACTATGGCAAGCATGGTTCCTTACGATCGTTACACCCGCGCTCTTCGCAACTGGCCTTTCAACGAGATTGACCGCTTCTTCGACGCCCCGTTCGCCGCTCTGTCCACCGGCAACGCCGGCTTCAAGATGAACGTCGAGGACGCCGGCGAAAAGTACGTCGTCACCGCGGAGCTGCCGGGCGTCAAGCGTGACGAGATCGACGTCGAGCTCAACGAGGGCCGCCTCTCCATCTCCGTTGACAAGAAGGAGTCTGACGAGGAGAAGGGCAAGAACTACCTCTACAAGGAGTCCGGCGAGTGGAGCGCCACCCGTGGCGTCTACCTGAAGGACGCCGCCGTCTCCGGCCTCTCCGCCAAGCTCGAGGGCGGCATCCTCACGGTGAACGTGCCCAAGCAGGTCGAGAAGGCAAACGTCACCAAGATCTCCATCGACTAGCTTCTGCTTCTGATCGTGCCTTCCAGCGGGGCTGGGGCCTTCGGGCTCCGGCCCTTTTTCGTATGCGGGCTCTGCTCGCCCCCCCGGCGTGTGCCTTCCCGCGGGCCCGCGTGCCGCGCGTGGGGCACGTCTCGCAGCCTCGGCCCGCCGCCCGCTCGGGACGAGGCGGCTACCACACGGTGAGCGGCCAGTCCTGCGCGGCGCAGCAGACCGTGAGGCGGCCGTCGGGCGTGCGGGCCTCGGGCCGGCCGTCCTCGCCGGTGGTCGCCTCCGCGCCCACTGCCGCCGCAAGCTCGCGCACGGCCACGCTCGGACGGTTGTTCTCCTGGGAGAGGTGCATGGCGACCACGGTCTCCGTGTCGGGCCCCACGAGCTCGGCCAGCGCCGCGGCCGCCTGCGCGTTGGAGAGGTGCCCGGTCGGCCCGGCAACGCGGGCCTTGAGGTAGGCGGGGTAGGGGCCGGTGGCGAGCATGCGCTCGTCGTGGTTGGACTCCAGCGCCAGCACGCGCACGTCGGAAAGTGCGTCGAGCGCCTCCGGGCTCAGCTCGCCGGTGTCTGTGCAGTAGCCAAGCGCGTCGTCTGCCGTGGAGAAGCGCAGGCCCATGGGGTCGGCCACGTCATGCGAGGTGGGGAACGTGCGCACGCGCATCCCCGCGAGCTCTATCTCGTCCGAGTGGCCGACGATCGTGAAGGGCAGGCCGGCGAGGTAGCTGCGCGCCCCCACGGTGCCCGCCGTGGCCACGAGCTCCCCCTCGAAGCGGTTGCAGAACACCGTGAGCCCGGCCACGTGGTCGGAGTGCTCGTGGGTGAGCACCACGGCGGTCACGCGGCTCATGTCCAGCCCGAGCTCGCCGGCTCGGCCCATGAGCGCCCGACGGGAGATGCCGCAGTCCACGAGCACCATGCCGTCGGGCCCCTCCACCACGGCGGCGTTGCCCTTTGAGCCGCTGGCCAGCACGTGCAGGTGAATCTCCGGGGTCATGGGCGTCCTCTCGGTGTCGTAAACTCGTCTTGCGGGCGGGCCGCCCTGACGCGGCCGCAGCTCATTACCTTAGCCGTTGAGAGGGGCCAGCATGCCGAGCGTTTCTCGCCGATACGCCACGCCGCGGAGTCGCTTTGAGCGCCCGAGCGGCCAGGTTGACGAGGGGCTCTCCGCTCCGGTGGTGCTCATGGTCTCCGGGGGCGCGGACTCTACCGCGCTGCTCGTCTTGGCGGCGACCTCCGCGCTGGACATCGACGACGGCCGTGGCCAGGCGCGCATTGCCCGCGAGCGGCTCCACGTGCTGCACGTCAACCACTGCCTTCGCGGGATAGACGCCGAGGAGGACGAGGAGTTCGTGCGCGACCTCGCCGCTCGCTACGGAATCCCCTGCACCATCCGGCGCGTGGACGTGGCCCAGCTTGCCGGCCGGGCGGACGGCAACGTGGAGAACGCCGGGCGCGAGGTGCGCTACGCCGAGGCCACGCGCCTGGCAAACGAGCTTTCCGAGCGGTTCGGCACCCCGCGCTCCGCAGCGCGCATCCTCACCGCCCACACCGCCGACGACAGGGCGGAGACGTTCTTCATGAACGCCATACGCGGCACCGGCGCCTCCGGGCTCTCGTCCATCCCGCGCCGGCGCAACCGGATCGTCCGGCCGCTGCTGGACCGCACGCACGACGAGCTCTGCGACCTGCTGCGCATGCGCGGCATCGTCTGGCGCGAGGACGACACCAACGCGGACACCCACTACCTGCGCGCCTACGTGCGCCACGAGATCATGCCCGCCGCGCGCCGGCGCAACCCCCGTCTCACGGCGAGCCTTGCCACCACCTGCGACATCCTCTCCGACGAGGACGCCTACCTCACTGCCGTGGCCTCCCGCACCCTGCGCGACCTCACGCGCCGCGAGGGAGAGGGGCTCGTGGTGCTGGACGCGGCGCGCCTTGCGGCCTCGGAGGTGGCCATCGCGCGGCGCGTGGTGCGCCAGGCGCTGCTCGCCGTGTGCCCGGAGGCGCGGCTTGAGGCGCGCCACGTGGCCGGGGTGCTTCGCGTGGTCGCGGACGGGGAAGGATCGCTCACCATCCCCCTGGGTGTGGACGTGCGCGTGAGCCACGGGCTTCTCGCCATCCGGGGGAGGGCGGAGGCGCCTGCGCCCCAGGCGGCGTGGCTGGAGGTGCCGGGCTGCCCGGGCTTGCCGGGCCGCGCCCCGGAACCGTGCGGCTTGGAGCTCCCCGACGGACGGCGGCTCACGGCGCGCGTGGTGCGGGCGGAGCCGGGCTCGGACGTCGTGGCGCGCGCCCGCGCACACGCGCTGGAGTGGGACGGCGAGTCGGTCCTTCTTGACGCCGCGGCTGCGGGCGTGGACCCGTCCCGGGGCGGCCGGCTCTGGGTGGACGCGCCGCACCCCGGCGACGTGCTCTGCCCGCTGGGGATGCACGGGCAGTCCAAGAAGGTGTCCGACCTGCTGGGCGAGGCGCGCGTGCCGCTGCCCGAGCGAGCGCTCGTGCCCGTGGTGCGGACCTCGCCCACCGGCCCCATCGTGTGGGTGGCGCCGCTGCGCGCGGACGAGCGCGTCCGATGCGCGCCCTCCACGCGTTGGCTTCTTGAATTGACGCTGCTGAGCGCAACGTAGCCTCCCCAAGCTGCGGTATGCTTGCAGTTCCAGAGGAACAAGGGGGGCGCGTGCCCCCGACATGGGGGCGACGCCCCCGCAGAAAGGGGAGTGCCATGGCCACGGAGCTGCACCCGGACGTTAAGGAGATCCTGCTCAGCGAGGACGACATCAAGGAGATCGTCCAGCGCATGGGCGCGCAGATTTCCGCCGACTACGCCGACAAGAACCCGCTGGTCGTGGCCGTGCTGCGCGGTGCCGTGGTGTTCACCGCCGACCTCATTCGCGCCATCACCTGCCCGATGGCCATCGACTTCATGGCCGTCTCCAGCTACGGCGAGGGGTTCAAGAGCTCCGGCGTGGTGCGCATCGTCAAGGACCTCGACACCAAGATCGAGGGTCGCAACGTGGTGATCGTGGAGGACATCCTGGACTCCGGCCTCACCCTGTCCTACCTCGTGCGCCTTCTTGAGAGCCGCAACCCCGCCTCCATCGAGGTGGCGGCGTTCCTCGTCAAGGACGTGGAGGGCAACACCCCGGCCATCACCCCTCGCTACGTGGGCACCCACGTTCCGGACGAGTTCATCGTGGGCTACGGCCTGGACTTTGCGGAGCGCTACCGCAACCTGCCCTACATCGGCGTCCTCAAGCCCGAGGTCTACAAGAAGTAGCTTTCGTCGGTGCGAGACCCGTTCCCGCGCCGTTGCTGTGGCAATCGGGACAGGGTGAATTGTCACACGTGTCTTGACGTGGCAGTCTGCCCTGTCCTGGTTGCCGCGTCGTCGTGAGCAAGGAGAAGAGCGTGTCAGACAAGAACAGCAGCGAGAAGAACCACCTGCCCCAGCCGCCTGGCGGCCTGGGGCCGCGCTCGACCGCAATCTCCACGCTCATCGTGGTGGTGATTGTCGCGTACCTGCTCTTCACGATGGGCCAGGGCCTTCTGGGCGGCGGGAGCCAGCCGGACGTGCTGCCCACCAACGAGTTCGTGACCGCGGTGGAGGGCGGGCGCGTGGAGGACGTCACCTACCACACCTCCGATGGCTCGCTCACCGGCTCGTACTGGGCGGACGGTGCCGAGGTCGGCAACAACGACCAGCTCACGAGCTACACGAGCGTCTACGTGGGCTCTGACTCGCTCGCCGAGCTCATGGCCGCGCACCCGGACGTCACCTACACCATCGACACCTCGGACTCGAGCATCCTGGAGACCATCCTCGTCTCCGTTGTGCCCACGCTGCTCCTGGTAGGCGTCTTTGTCTACTACATGAGCCGCGTGTCCGGCCAGCAGGACAAGACGATGTCCTTCTCGAAGACCAAGGCGCTCACCGCCGAGGAGGAGCGCCCCAAGGTCACCTTTGCCGACGTGGCCGGCATTGACGAGGCCGTGGAGGAGCTCCAGGAGGTGCGCGACTTCCTGTCCGACCCCGAGCGCTACCACAAGATGGGCGCCCGCATACCGCGTGGCGTGCTGCTGGTGGGCCCTCCGGGCACGGGCAAGACGCTCCTGGCGAAGGCCGTGGCCGGCGAGGCGGGCGTGCCGTTCTTCTCGATCAGTGGCTCCGACTTCGTGGAGATGTTCGTGGGCGTGGGCGCCTCGCGCGTGCGAGACCTCTTCAAGCAGGCCAAGGAGGCGGCGCCCTGCATCGTCTTCATCGACGAGATCGACGCGGTGGGGCGCCAGCGCGGCGCCGGCCTCGGCGGAGGTCACGACGAGCGTGAGCAGACCCTGAACCAGCTGCTCGTCGAGATGGACGGCTTCGAGGACAACTCCTCGGTCATCCTGATCGCCGCCACCAACCGCCCGGACATCCTCGACCCCGCGCTCCTGCGCCCGGGCCGCTTTGACCGTCGCGTCACGGTGGACCGCCCGGACGTGGTCGGCCGCGAGAAGATCCTGCGCGTGCACGCCGAGGGCATGCCCTTTGCCGACGGCGTGGACTTCGAGCGCCTGGCAAAGGTGACGCCGGGCTTCACCGGCGCGGACCTCGCCAACCTGGTGAACGAGGCGGCCCTTCTCGCCGCCCGTCGCCGGCTCGCCAAGATCGGCCCCAACGAGCTGGAGGAGGCCATGGAGCGGGTCATGGCCGGCCCCGAGCGCAAGAGCCGCGTCATCACGGAGAAGGAGCGCCGCGTCATCGCCTACCACGAGAGCGGCCACGCGCTCGTGGGCCACGTGCTGGAGAACTCCGACCCCATCCACAAGATCTCGATCATCAGCCGCGGCCAAGCGCTCGGCTACACCATGCAGGTGCCCGAGGAGGACCACTTCCTTGAGACGCGCGACGGCATGCTGGACCAGATCGCGGTGCTCCTGGGCGGTCGTACGGCCGAGGAGCTCTTCTGCGACGACGTCACCACCGGCGCGAGCAACGACCTCGAGCGCGCCACCAAGCTCGCGCGGACGATGGTCACGCGCTACGGCATGAGCGAGGAGCTGGGGGCGCAGGTCTTCGGCGAGGCGCAGCACGAGGTCTTCCTGGGCCGCGACTACGCCAACCACCAGGACTACTCCGCCGAGACCGCCAAGCGCATCGACGACGAGGTCGAGCGCATCATGCGCGAGGCCCACGGGCGCGCCCGCGAGGTCCTGGGCGCACGGCGCGATCAGATGGACACGATGGCACGCGTCCTGCTTGAGCGCGAGACCGTTGAGGGCGACGCCGTGAAGGCCCTTCTCGACGGGCGCTGGGACGAGTACGTCGCCGCCGAGGGAGACAATTAGGGCAGGTCTGACTGTCACGTTTTGAAAGGGGTATCCATGAGCATCAACGAGGAAAGCCGCGCGTACGGTGCGCAGAAGTCATCCATCCGTGAGATCTCCGCCTATGCGAGCGCGCGTAAGGCCGAGATCGGCGCGGAGAACGTCTTTGACTTCTCCATAGGCAACCCCTCCATCCCCTCGCCGGACGCGGTTCGCGCCTCCATCGAGAAGAGCCTGGCGCTGCCGGCCACGCAGCTGCACGGCTACACGCCCGCAAACGGCCTTCCGGCCGCCCGCGCCGCGGTGGCCGCGAGCCTCTCCCGTCGCTTTGGCGAGGGCGCGGCGGCCGCTGACGACCTCTACCTCACCTGCGGGGCCGCGGCTTCGCTCTCCATCGCGTTCAACGCTATCGTGAACCCCGGCGACGAGGTTATCGTGATCGCCCCGTACTTCCCGGAGTATCGCGTGTGGATCGAGACGGCTGGCGCCACCTGCGTGGAGGTGCTTGCGGACGCCCAGACGTTCCAGGTTGACGTGGAGGCGGTGGCAGCCGCCCTCAATGAGCGTACCAAGGCCGTGGTGATCAACTCGCCCAACAACCCGGTGGGGTCGGTGTACTCGCGCGAGAACCTCGCGGCGCTCGCCGACGCCCTGCACGAGGGGGAGAGGCGTCTCGGCACCGCCATCTACCTCGTGGCAGACGAGCCCTATCGTGAGATCACCTATGGCGCCGAGGTGCCCTGGGTGCCCTCCGTCTACGACCGCACCATCGTCTGCTACAGCTACTCCAAGAGCCTGTCCCTGCCGGGAGAGCGCATCGGCTGGGTGCTGGTGCCGCCGACCAACCCCGAGCACGACGACCTGCTGTTCGCCGTGGCGGGCGCAGGCCGCAAGCTGGGCTTTGTCTGCGCCCCGGCGCTCTTCCAGCGCGTGCTCATCGATTGCGTGGACTGCCCGAGCGACGTCGAGGCCTACGCGGAGAACCGTCGCGTGCTCACCGAGGGCCTCTCGCGTCTGGGCTATGAATTCATCGAGCCCCAGGGGGCGTTCTACCTGTGGGTCAAGGCGCTTGAGCCGGACGCGGGCGCGTTCTTCGAGCGGGCCAAGGCACTCGAGCTGCTGCCGGTGCCGTCCGACTCCTTCGGCTGCCCGGGATGGGTGCGCGTGGGCTACTGCGTCTCCCACGAGACAATCGTGAACTCCATGCCTGCATGGGAGAAGCTCGCCGCCAGCTATCGGTAACAGGTGCGGGGCGGGGCGCGCGAGTGAGCGGCGCCCCGCCCCGTATGTCATTAGGGAGGCCGCCAGCATGCTGCAGAACCGCTGCGATGTACACACGCACACGCTCTACTCGCGCCATGCGTACTCGACGCTGCGCGAGAACGTGCTCGCCGCCAGAGAGGCGGGCCTGGAGCTGCTGGGGGTGGCGGACCACTTCTCCGACATGCTCTTTCCCGGGACCGGCCTCAGCCGCGCCGACCTGCGGGACTACCAGCACTTCATCAACATGCGCATCTGGCCGCGCACATGGGAGGGCGTGCGGCTGCTGCGCGGTGCCGAGGCGGACATCCGCACGCTCGACGGGCGGCTCTTCGGCCAGGACATCGAGGTCACCAAGACCATTACGGGGGCGTCATACCGCACGCCCCGCTCGCTCTACGAGCGTGCGGTGGCCGGATGCGACTACGTGATTGCGAGCGTGCACTACAAGGACTTTGCCGACGGGGCGACGCTCGCCCAGACCACCCAGATGTACCTCGGCGCGCTCTCACAGCCTAAGGTCCTTGTACTGGGGCACACGGGACGCGCGGGCGTGCCGTTTGACGTGCGCGAGGTGGTTGGCGAGGCCGCCCGCAGGCACAAGCTCATTGAGATCAACGAGCACAGCCTGGAGGACACGGGCGGTGTGGGCCGCACGTGGGCGAGCTGCCGCGAGATCGCCCTGGCGTGCGCCGAGCTGGGCTGCCAGATAGCCGTGAACACGGATGCGCACGTGAGCTGCGCCGTGGGCCGCACGCCGACGGCGCTCGCCATGCTCGAGGAGATCCACTTCCCGCAGGAGCTTGTGGCCACGCGCTCTGCCGAGGCGTTTCTCGCCGCGATGGCGGACGCGGGACTTGAGGCGCCGGTCTTCGGCTAGGCGCGCCGCGGCCGCCTCGCGAGTCGGGGTGCGGGCTTATAGCTCGATGGTCAGCTCAACGGGGCAGTGATCGGATCCGTAGACCTCGGAGAGAATCGAGGCCCCGGTCACGCGGTCGGCGATGTCGTTGCTCACGAGGAAGTAGTCGATGCGCCAGCCCGCGTTGTTCTTGCGCGCGTTGAAGCGGTAGCTCCACCAGCTGTAGGCGCCCGTCAGGTCCGGGTGGCGCGCGCGGAAGGTGTCGGTGAAGCCGGCGTCAAGCAGGCGGGTGAAGCTCTCGCGCTCCTCGTCCGAGAAGCCCGCGTTGCCGCGGTTGGGCCCGGGGTTCTTGAGGTCAATCTCGTTGTGGGCCACGTTGAAGTCCCCGCAGGTCACAACTGGCTTCTGCGTCGCCAGCCCGCACAGGAACTCGCGGTAGCACGCGTCCCAGGCGAGGCGCGTCTCAATGCGGGCGAGCTCGTTCTGTGCGTTGGGGGTGTAGACGTCCACGAACCAGTAGCCCGGGAACTCCAGCGCGCAGACGCGCCCCTCGTTGTCCGCCTCGGGCGCGCCGATTGTGTGGATTACCTGCAGCGGCTCCTCACGGCTGAACACGGCCGTGCCGGAGTAGCCCTTGCGCTCCGCGTAGCTCCAGGTCTGGTGGTAGCCGGGCAGGTCAAGCTCGATCTGGCCCTCCTGGAGCTTGGTCTCCTGGATGGCAAAGACGTCGGCGTTACAGGTAGCCATCACGTTGGTGAAGCTCGGGTCCTTCTTCATGACGGCGCGCAGTCCGTTGACGTTCCATGAAACAAGGCGCAGCTCGCGGGTGTTGGGCATGGGGGTCCTTTCGATGGCTCCGACGCGTCCGGGCTAGCCGATTGTAATGTAGCCGGTGCCCGTGTCGTCGGCCGGGGCGGATGGGCCCGCGTCCGGCGCGCCAAAGAGGAACTCACGGATTCGCGGCAGCTCGCGCAGGCCCTGTGCGTGCCCCATCTCGTAGGACGCAGCCAGTCGCCTGGGGCTGACGGTCCCGCTCTCCACGGGCATCTCGTCCGGGTAGATGATGAGGCAGTCGCCCTTCTCGGCGAGCCCCTCGACGCGCGAGAGCTCGAGGTTGTAGCGCTCCCAGCGAGTGATCAGGGCGTTTCTGAGGTAGGGATGGTCCTTGGCGATGCGCGCGTACAGCTTGCGGTCACGGTCTGTGGGCGGCTTCTTGCGGTAGCCGCGCGGGCGCGTGGCAACGAAGACGAAGCGGCTGAAGCCGTCCTCCTCGGCAATGCAGAGGGGAATTCCCGCCCCTGCGCCGAGCCCGCCGTCGTAGAGCGTCACGCCGTCGACCGGTAGCGGCCTCATGACGCCCGGCAGCGTAGAGCTGGCTCGCACCAGGTCAACCAGGCGTCGAACGTCGGTCATGTCCTCGCGGCCAAAGCGCACGGTGCGTCCCGTGTCCCGCTCAAACGCCTGGATGCGCGCGCGGGCCGGGTTGGCGGAGAAGGCTTCCCAGTCAAACGGCAGGGTGCCGTCGCTCACGGCACCCTCGTAGAGGAAGTCGGCGTCAAAGTAGCCCTTGCCGCGAAGCAGCGAGGGCAGGCCTACGGCGCCGCGCATGCGCCCCTCGGGGACGAAGGACGCCCTCACGCGGGCCTGGTCGCGCGAGAGATAGTTGATGGTGTTGCTGGCGCCGGCGGAGAGCCCGCACACGTAGTCGAAGTAGATTCCCTGCTCAAGCAGCACGTTGGCGATGCCGGCCGTATAGCTCCCGCGATATCCGCCCCCTTCGAACACGAGGGCGCAGTCAAACACGTTGTTGGTGAGCTCTTTCATGAAACCTCCTTCGGCCAGCCGTGCTTACGTCGAGCTAACGCAAAACACCTAAAGCTTATTCCCCGCGCGCCGCCGGGCGAACCAACCCCGACGGATTCTCCACGCGGCGCTACCATGGGCGGGAGACGCCGCCGACCCCGCCCGGGGGTCGGCGGCCCGCAGGCAAGGAGGTCCCACATGGCACGAACGACAACCGATCCCGCCGAGGCCGCGTCGGAGCTGGCCTCGCGCTTCTCCTCCGCAAGGCGAGCCGTCTTCTTTGGCGGCGCGGGGGTCTCCACCGCCAGCGGCATCCCCGACTTCCGCAGCGCCGACGGCCTCTACCACCAGCACTTCAAGTACCCGCCGGAGGAGATGCTCGGGCACGGCTTCTTCCTCAGCCACACGGAGGAGTTCTACGACTTCTATCGCGAGCGTATGATCTGCCTCACGGCGCGTCCCAACCGTGCCCACGTCAAGCTCGCCGAGCTGGAGCGAGAGGGGCGTCTTGCCGCGGTGGTCACGCAGAACATCGACGGCCTGCACCAGGCGGCCGGCTCCCGTACGGTCCACGAGCTCCACGGATCGGTCCACCGGAACATATGCCAGGAGTGCGGCGCCGTGTACTCGGCCGAGTGGGTCATGCGGACCACGGGCGTCCCGCGCTGCGAGAAGTGCGGCGGCCTTGTGAAGCCCGACGTGGTGCTCTACGGGGAGCAGCTCGACGAGAAGGTCCTTCTCGCCAGCGTCGAGGCCATAGCCGCCGCGGACCTGCTGGTCATCGGCGGCACCTCGCTCGTGGTGTACCCCGCCGCGGGGCTCGTCAACTACTTCCAGGGCGACGCTATCGTGGTGGTCAACCGGGAGCCCACGCCGGCCGACTCCGGCGCCGACCTCGTCTGCGCCTGCGACATAGCCGCCGCCTTCGACTTCTGACGCGGCGGCCGGGGGCGTGACGCGCCGCCGGCCCGCGGCCTGGGCCCTGCCGATGCTGCGCCTTGTGCGCGCCGCACGTCCCGGCGGGTACAATGGTCGGACGGACACACCTCTGGGAGGACGTCATGCTACGAGAGAACTACGGCACCTGGCACTGCGGCGCGTACGAGCTTTCGCTCACGCGTCCGCGCATCATGGGGATTCTCAACGTGACCCCGGACTCCTTCTCCGACGGCGGGAAGAACCTCGACCACGAGGCCGCCATCGAGCGCGGGCTTGCCATGCTGGACGAGGGCGCCGACATCATCGACGTGGGCGGCGAGTCCACGCGGCCCGGGCACACGCCGGTGGACTCCAAGGAGGAGGCCGAGCGCATCGTGCCGGTGGTCCGCGCGCTCGTGGAGGCCGGCGCCATCGTCTCCGTGGACACACGCCACGCGGACGTCGCCCGCATGTGCGTGCGCCTGGGTGCCGCCATCGTCAACGACGTCTCCGGGTTTACCGATTCCGAGATGGTCAAGGTGGCCGCGGACACCACGTGCGGGTGCGTCGTCATGCACTGGGACCAGGGCGGCCTCGGGACCCACACGCCGCGCCGCCAGGTTACGCTGGACGAGTCGCGTCCCGCCGGCAGCGCCCTGCCGCGCCCCGTGACCTCGCAGCGTCGCTTCACCCTGCCCGAGGAGGCGCCGATCATGCGCCAGGTCATGGGGTTCCTCGGCGACCAGGCGCGCACCCTCATGCGCGCGGGCGTGGCGCGCGAGCGCATCTGCATGGACCCGGGCGCGGGCTTTGACAAGTTCGCCGACGAGGACGTGGTCATCCAGCGGGCAACGCGCTCGATGGTCTCGATGGGCTACCCGCTGGTGTGCGCGGTCTCGCGAAAGCGCTTCGTGGGGGCCGTCTCCGGCGTGGCCGACGCCGCCGCGCGCGACGCCGCGACGGCCGGCGTCTGCATCTCCGCCATCGAGAACGGGGCTCGCATCCTCCGCGTCCATGACGTGGCCGCCGTCTCGCAGGCCGTGAACGCCTACTGGGCCGTCTCCCACAAGGACGCGCGCCAGGGCTTTGTGAGCCTGGGCTCCAACGTGGGCAACCGCGTGGCCAACCTCGCGCGAGCCGCCCAGCTCATCGACGAGATCCCGCTCACCTGCGTGGTCAACGTGAGCCACGCCTACGAGACCGAGCCCGCCTACGGCATCGCCACGCCGGTGGCCAACGCCGTGGCGGAGATCCGCACCGAGCTTCACCCGCTCGTGCTCATGGGCAAGCTCCTTGAGGTGGAGAACGAGCTCGGCCGCATTCGTCCCAAGGACGGCGAGAGGGGCGCGGCGGACGCGAAGGCCCCCAAGGCCAGGTGCGGCGTCAAGGAGCCCGGGCGTGGTCCGCGCACCATCGACTGCGACCTCATGTGGGTGGAGGGGGAGCGTCACGCCGGCGAGCGCCTCATCCTGCCGCACCCCCGCCTCGGCGAGCGCGACTACGTTATCGTGCCGATGGAGGACCTCATGCACGCCCCCGAGCGCTTCCTCGCGCACGCGGGCGTGCCCGTGACGCCGCGCGACGAGCGCGTGGGTCACGTCACCGCCGACCTGGGGGAGATAGCGTGGGAGTAGGGACCTCGCTCACGCTGCGGCCCGCCGTGCCCATGGGCTTTGTGACGGGCGCGCCCTACGTGGCGGCGCTCGCCGTCGCGCGCGAGCTTGGTGCGCGCGTGGCCTGGCCGCACGAGGTGGTCACGGCCGCGGGCAAGCCCCTTGTGAGCGTTGACGCCCGTGCGGGCTACGACGACGGGGGCGTCTTCGTGCGCTGCGACCTCTCGTGGGAGGCCGAGAAGGACCTTGGGTCCGGCGGGTGCCTCGATTCCGCCGCGCTGGAGCGCGCCGTCGAGGGGGCCATCTCTGCCTGGGAGGAGGCCCACGCCGCAGGTCGCTGCGCCGCCGGTCCGCTGGCCTCCGTTCTGGGGGACTACTTCGACGTACTTCTGGGAATGGGGGAGAAGGTCGAGGTGCTGCGCGGCGGCCGCGTCATCGGTCGGGGCGAGCTCGCGGGCGTTGACGTCTGGGGCCGCGCCACGGTGCGCCTGGACAACGGCACCCAGGAGTTGGAGGTTGCTCCCGAGCAGGCCCGCCTGCGCCCGCTGCGCTGAGGTTCTTCTCGCCCTCGGCCGTTTGATGCGGCCCCGCCGCGGTTGCCCGGCCCGGCCCCGCCGAGATCGCCGGCCGCTAGGCCCGCCCCTGCTTCCAGAGCCAGATCTCGCGGATGCCGCGCAGCGTGAGGTCGGGGTCGATGGCGTCGAAGAGGGTGGTTGCCGCGGCTACGGTCCGTGCGAGGCCCCCGGTTCCCACCACGGTCGCGTCCGGAGCGCCAATCTCCTCGCGGATGCGCGTCACGAGGCCCTCGGCCTGCGCGGCCGCGCCGATCACCAGGCCGGACTGCATGGCCGTCTCCGTGGTGTCGCCGAGGGCGTGGGCCGGCGCCTCGACCGGGATGCTCGCGAGCTTGGCGGCGCGTGAGATGAGCGCGCCCGCCGACAGCATGACGCCCGGGGAGATGGCGCCGCCGCGGTAGCGCCCGCCCGCGTCCACCACGTCGATGTTGGTCGCCGTCCCAAAGTCCACCACGATGACCGGCGAGCCGTACGTACTTCTCGCCGCGATGGCGTTGGCAATCCGGTCTGCCCCCACCTGACGGGGGTTGGGCATCGCGATCTCCATGCCGTAGGACTCGCCCGGGCGCACCACGAGCGGCCGATGGCCGAGGTGGGTCTCCAGGCAGCGACGCCACGCGCGCTCCAGCGCCGGGACCACGCTCGCCACGCCGGCCTCCGACACCTGCGCGAGCTCAAGCCCGTCCTTCATGAGGTAGGTCCACAGGCGGCCGTGCAGCATGTCGGAGGTGTCGCTTGCGTCCGTGGACATGCGCCAGCCGCGCACGAGCGAGCCGTCGCTGTCAAAGAGCCCGAGCGTGGTCTGCGTGTTGCCGACGTCGACGGCGAGGAACATGGGCTACCTCCAGGGTGGGGCGCCGCAACAGGCGGCGCGTTTTTCTCGCCTCATCTTACGCGCAAATCTTCATAGATGCGCCACGGCCTTTCTGATATACTCCAACGGCTATTGTGTCTTGGTCGGAACCAAGACGAACCCCCGCTCTGGTCGGAAACCAGGGCCGAAGAAGAGGAGTCCTGCCATGAAGCAAGGTATCCACCCCAACTACGTGGAGTGCACCGTCCGCTGCACCTGCGGCAACACCTGGAAGACCCGCTCCACCAAGAGCGAGATGACGGTCGACCTGTGCGACAAGTGCCACCCGTTCTACACCGGCCAGCAGAAGCTCGTCGACACCGGCGGCCGCGTCCAGCGCTTCGCCGACAAGTTCGGTGGCGCCGCTGCTGCCCAGCTCAAGAAGGCCGAGGAGGCCAAGGCCGCCCGCGCCGCCAAGGCTGCTGAGGAGGCCGCTGCCAAGAAGGCCGCCAAGGAGGCCAAGGCCGCCGAGAAGGCTAAGCGTGCTGCTGAGTACGCCAAGAAGGCCGAGGTCGAGGCTGCTGCCGCTCCCGCCGAGGAGGCCGCTGCCGAGCCGGAGGCCACCGAGGCCGAGTAGCTCGCGCCAGAGCAAGCCAGAGCAGGAAGCGCCCCGTGGAGCACGTTCTCCACGGGGCGCTTTGCATGCGAGAACGCCGTGCGCGCGGGCTGCTGCGTGCCGACATTTTGCGTGCGGATTGGGTTGGCTGGCCAGGGCCGATCCCGGTGCCGATGAGTCTGCGCTCGCTTTCATTTTTGCGGTTGATGCGTCGTTCGGCCTTCTGGGCGCTTACGAAACCGCGGGCGAGGTGTTTTTTCAGGGCCCGAGTGCTTGCAAAAACGCGGACGCTGCGCATTGCCCGCCCCCGGCCGCTTACGAAAACGGGGACGATGCGTCTTATCGGGGTTTGGGTGCTTTCGAAATGCCGGCTAAGGCAGGCGAGAAGAACCAGGGCCTCGCGCAGACCGCGATTTCGTAAGCGGCCGTCGGTCCTCGCTGGCATTGCTCGCGGTTTTGTAAGCGCTTCTTTTGTAAGCGCTTCGGGTGCGCATCGGATGGATATGCATCCCCGACCCGCGCCCGAAACGCATCCGATGTCAGACCCCGCAGACCCCGCCTCAAAGCCCCCGCCGCGCGGCTACTCCGTGCGGGAGAGCGAGAAGACGTCCGTGTAGGTAAGCGTCTCCTCGTAGGGGATGAAGAGGATCGACCCGGTGTGCGGGTAGGTCGTCTGGACAAGCGCAACCACCTCGCCGGGGTCATCCTCTGTGCCAAACCCCAGCGTGAGGGTCACCGTCCCGCCCACGTCCTCGGGAAGCGTCGCCACAAAGGTGAGGTCGCTGCCGGTTGCCTCGTTGTGTCCGCCCACGAGCGTTGCCGAGAAGGGTACGGCGTCAAGGTTGGTATCGCCGTTGCAGGAGCTGGCGTCGTCGGCGGGGTGGGCGTGGTAGTGGGCCAGCCCGCTCAGCGTGCCGGAGATGCGGGTGACGCCGTCGGTGGTGGAGGTGGAGTCGATGGTGACCTCCAGGCCCGCACCGCGCCCGGCCAGGCACTTGGTGCCGTCAGTGTCCTGACGCTGGAAGGTGCCCGTCCAACCGCCCATGATCGGCTCGAAGCTGCGGTCGCGCGCCCCGTCGGCCACCGAGACGTCGGAGATTTCCCACCGACCGCTCGACTGGCCAAAGGCAAACGTCACCGTCATGTGGCAGGAATAGCTCTCAAAGGCGCCCGAGCGCGAGCAGACGATCTCAAGCGTGTCGGTCTGGGCCGCCTCGTCAAAGGTCTCGCTCTCTATGGACACGTCGGCGTTGCTGTAGATCTCCTCAAGCGTGAGGGCCTGCGCGGTGTCGTCGTCTTCGGGGGCGCTGGCGCCGCCGCCCGAGAGCGCGTCGGCACGGCGAAGGACCAGGTGGATGTTGCGGAGCACCTTCTGCTGGTCAACACCGGACGTGGCGTGCCAGGAGATGGCACCCGAGGTGGCGTCGGCTCCGGAGATTCCCTCCCACGAGCCGTTCACCTGGGCGTACGCAAGCGTGGCGCCGAGGCTCGCGCTCACCGTGGAGCCTCCGTAGGAGACCACGACCTCGGCCTCCGCATAGCCTGACGCGCCGAAGCGCGCCTCGGAGCCCTCCGGCGCCGTGGCGGAGCGCCTCACGGAGCGTACCTCGACGCCTCGCGTTACCAGGACGTCATCCGATCCGTAGGTGCCACCCGAGTAGGCTGGCGCCGCCATCCGAGCGCGGGCGTCGGCCTCGATGGTCGCCTGGTCGGGTACGGCCGCAGAGCGCAGGAACGCGAGGGTCAGGAGCACCGCGGCGGCAACGGCGATAATGGCGAGAAGAACGCTCGCCACGCGGTGCCTTCGGGACAGCTGGGCAAGCGCCTCCACGCGGCCCCGCAGGCCGGATGGGGCCTCGAGCTCGGCCGGGCGGGGAGCGTCGACGGCATCGGGCCGCAACGCGGTCGCCTCGGGGGCGCCATCGCGCCCGGATGCGTCAGCGTCCAGCCTCGAGGTCTCCATCACGAGGTTGTCCAAGGTGGCGTCGAGGCCGTCGGGCTCCTCGTCGGCGGCACCGGCCTCCGCGCGCTCGTCCGCGGCCGCCCCGGCCCGCTCGTCCTTCTCGTCTCCCGCGGCCACCTCGGCCCGCTCGTCCTTCTCGCCGTCTAGGGGATCTGTCATGGGTGCTCCTTCAGTCGGTGCCCCTAGTTTCTCACAGGAGCACGGGGCGGCGACATCTTGCGTTCCCTTGACGCCGTCTCGCGCCCTTTTCTGTGAAGCGGCTGCTCCGCGCTCTCGCCCGTCATCGGCAGGGTATGATATGAAGGTTGAAGAAAGATAGGGATGCCCGACCGTGGGAGGGGCCGTGTACTCGAGGTTTGACATGCTCTAGCTGTGTTGTCGGCGCGCGCCCGCGTGGCGCCCCGCGCCTGTCTGACAGCTCACGCCGTGCCCGCCCCGCGCGGGCGCCACCCACAAGGAGACATCACATGGGAGACAAGCTCACCAAGATCATCGCCGCCTACGAGGAGCTGGAGAAGAAGCTCCTCGACCCGGACGTCCTGGCCGACCCGAAGGAGTACGCGCGCCTGGCCAAGGAGCACGCCAGCCAGGCGGAGCTCGTGGCCAAGGCCCGCGAGTACCTCCAGGCGCTCGATGACATCGAGGCCGCCAAGGAGATGCTCCACGAGGCCGACGCCGAGGAGAAGGCCATGCTGCAGGAGGATATCTCCGCCAACGAGGAGAAGCTCCCGGCGCTCGAGGACGACATCAAGTTCCTGCTCATCCCGGCAGACCCCAACGACGAGAAGGACACCATCGTCGAGATCCGCGCCGGCGTCGGCGGCGACGAGGCGGCCATCTTCGCCGGGGACCTCTACAAGATGTACCAGCGATTCTGCGAGGGGCGTGGCTGGAAGATCCAGGTCCTCTCGTCCAGCCCGAGCGAGGCTGGCGGCTTCAAGACCATCGAGTTCAAGGTCTCCGGCGACAAGGTCTACTCCGTGCTCAAGTTCGAGTCCGGCGTCCACCGCGTTCAGCGCGTGCCCAAGACCGAGAGCCAGGGCCGCATCCAGACCTCCACGGCAACCGTGGCCGTGCTGCCCGAGGCCGACGAGATCGACATCCAGATCGACCAGTCCGACCTGCGCATCGACACCTACTGCGCGTCCGGCCCCGGCGGCCAGTGCGTCAACACCACCTACTCGGCGGTGCGCATCACGCACCTTCCCACCAATACCGTCGTGCAGTCCCAGGACCAGCGCTCCCAGATCCAGAACCGCGAGGTCTGCATGCAGATGCTGCGCGCCCGCCTGTACGAGATGGAGCTCGAGAAGCAGCAGGCCGAGCAGGGCGCCGCGCGTCTCTCCCAGATCGGCCATGGTAACCGCTCGGAGAAGATTCGCACCTACAACCAGCCGCAGGACCGCGTGACCGACCACCGCATCGGCTTCAACGGCACCTACAACGGCGTGCTGCTGGGCGACGGCCTCTCCAGCGTTATCGAGGCCCTTGCCGCCGCGGAGCGCGCCGAGAAGCTCGCCCAGGCGGTGTAGGGCGGTGGCGGCAGGCGAGCCCTGGACCATCAAGCGAATCCTTGACTGGACGAGCGGCTACCTCGAGCGCAAGGGTGACGAGCACCCGCGCCTCTCGGCGGAGTGGCTGCTGGCCAACGTGACCGGACTCTCGCGCGTGGAGCTCTACGTCAACTTCGACGAGCCGCTTGAGGCCTCGGAGCTCGCCGCCATGCACGCCGCCATCGAGCGGCGCGCCGCCGGCGAGCCGCTCCAGTACGTGACGGGGGAGATGCCGTTCCGCCACATCGTGCTCAAGTGCGAGGAGGGCGTGCTCATCCCGCGCCCGGAGACCGAGGTCCTGGTAGATGCCGCCCTTGAGGGGGTGGACGCGGCCCTTGCCCGCAGAGGCGGGAAGGCTGGCGAGAGGGACGTGCCGTCCGATGCCGTCTCCGAACGGGGCGCGGGGTCCGCGGACGCCGGCGAGAAGGGCACTGACCAGGAGGCCTCGGGGGAGGGCGAGGGGCCGGACGCCCCGGGCCCCGTCCGTGTGCTCGAGGTGGGCACCGGGACCGGCTGCATCGCGCTCTCCATCGCCTCGGAGAGACCCGGCACCCGGGTGACGGCCACGGACCTCTCCCCGCGAGCCATCGAGCTCGCCACTCGCAACCGCGAGGCACTCGGCCTCGGGGACGCGGTGGACATCGTCGAGTGCGACCTTGCCTCCGGCGTGGCCCCTGAGCTCATGGGGTCCTTCTCGGTGCTCGTGTCCAATCCGCCCTACATACCCACGGCGGTCCTACAGAGCGAGGTCCCCGCCGAGGTCAGGGACCACGAGCCGGGGCTTGCCCTTGACGGCGGGGCCGACGGCCTTGACGTGTTCCGCCGCCTGCTGGAGCTCGCCCCGCGCACGCTCGCCCCGGGTGGCATGCTCGCCGTGGAGCTCTTCGAGGAGTCGCTCAGTGAGGCGGCCGAGCTCACGCGCGCCCAGGGCGGCTGGGCCCTGGTGGAGGTGCGCGAGGACCTCACGCACCGTCCGCGCGTGCTCGTCGCCGTGAGGGAGGGATAGCCATGGGCGCCATTCTCGCCGTCAGCCAGTCCACGCCCGACCCCGAGGTCATAGCGCGCGCCGCGGAAGTGGCGCGCTCGGGCGGTGTGCTCGTGCTGCCCACGGACTCCGTCTACGGCCTCGCCTGCGCGGCCACGTCGGGAAATCCCGCTCACGGGCGCATCTTTGAGATCAAGCGCCGGGAGCGGACGCAGACCCTCCCGTGGTTTGTCGCCGACGCGGCAGACCTCTCCGTCTACGGGGAGGGCGTGCCCGCCTGGGCCCTTCGTCTGGCGGGGGCCTTCTGGCCCGGCGCGCTGACCCTGGTGGTGCGCGCCTCGGCGGCCGTGCCCGCCGAGTATTCCCAGCCCGGCCCGGACGGTCCCACCATCGCTCTGCGCGTGCCGGGCTCGGAGCTCTGCCGTCAGCTCGTGCGCGCCCTTGGGGCGCCGCTCGCCCAGACCAGCGCCAACACGCACGGCGCCCCCGCGGCCACCTCTGGCCACGGCGTGGAGCCGGGCATCGTGGCGTCCGCCGACCTCGTGCTCGACGCTGGGCCCGCTCCGGTGGGGGTGGCCTCCACCATCGTGGACGCCACCGGGGCCGTGCCGCACGTGCTGCGCGCGGGCGCCATCGGCGAGCCCGAGGTCCTTCTCGCCGCTCGCTAGCCAGCCCTGCGCCGTCCGGGGCCGGGATGCTGCCCCCGCCCCCTGCGTGGTACCCTAGACGGGGACTAAACGCTACCAACGAGGGGAGACCCAATGCGCATCGCCATTGGCTCTGACCACGCCGGATTCCTGCAGAAGGCCCCGCTTGCCGAGTACCTGCGCTCGCAGGGCCACGAGGTCGTGGACTGCGGCCCGGCAACCGACGATCGCTGCGACTACCCGGACTTCGGCGACAAGGTCGCGCGCCTGGTCGCCGCCGGCAAGGTTGACCGCGGCGTGCTCATCTGCGGCACCGGCCTCGGCATCGCCATGACGGCCGACAAGGTCCCCGGCGTGCGCGCCGTGCCCATCCAGACCGTCGAGTTCGCCCGCCTCTGCCGTGAGCACAACAACGCCAACGTCATCGGCCTGTCCGGCCGCTTCGTCTCCCTCATGGACAACGAGGCCATCCTGGACACGTTCCTCACGACCGAGTTCGCCGGCGGCCGCCACACGGGCCGCGTCGAGAAGATCATGCGCGAGGACGACCCGAGCTTCGCCGGCGTCCCCGAGGACTTCGGCCTGTAGCAGGCAAGCCAGCCGCCAGCGCCCGCCCCGGGGCAGGGGACGGGGAGGTCTCCCGTCCCGCCCCATCCGGGCGAAAGGAGGGGTTCCATGACCTACGAGCACCTGAGCGCCTCTGACCCCGAGGTCTTCTCTGCGGTTGAGGACGAGCTGCGCCGCCAGCGCTCCTCCATCGAGCTCATCGCCTCGGAGAACTTCGTCTCCCCGGCGGTGATGGAGGCCGTGGGCACGCCCCTCACCAACAAGTACGCCGAGGGCCTGCCCGGCAAGCGCTACTACGGCGGCTGCTGGGCCGTCGACGAGGTGGAGAGCCTCGCCCGCGACCGTGCGTGCCGGCTCTTCGGCGCCGCGCACGCAAACGTGCAGCCCCACTCCGGCGCACAGGCCAACTACGCCGCCCTCTCCGCGCTGGCCCAGCCCGGCGACACCGTCATGGGCATGGCGCTTGACAACGGGGGTCACCTCACGCACGGCTCCCCGGCCAACTTCTCTGGCAGGCTCTACCATGTGGTCTCCTATGGCGTTGACGAGAAGACCGAGCGAATTGACTACGACGCCGTGGCCGCCCTGGCCGAGCGCGAGCGCCCCAAGGTGATCATCGCCGGGGCCTCGGCCTATCCGCGCGTCATTGACTTCGAGCGCTTCGCCGAGATCGCCCGCTCCGTCGGGGCATCGCTGATGGTGGACATGGCCCACATCGCCGGGCTCGTGGCCGCAGGGCGCCACCCGAGCCCCGTCCCGTGTGCCGACGTCACCACCTCAACCACGCACAAGACCCTGCGCGGCCCGCGCGGCGGCCTCATCCTCTCCAACGACGACGAGCTCGCCAAGCGGCTTGACTCTGCCGTCTTCCCGGGAAGCCAGGGCGGCCCGCTGGAGCATGTCATCGCCGGCAAGGCGGTGGCGTTCGGCGAGGCGCTGCGCCCCGAGTTCGCAGCCTATGCGGACGCCGTTCTGGCCAACGCCAAGGCGCTGGGGCGCGGCATGGAGTCGCGCGGGCTGCGCCTTGTCTCCGGCGGCACGGACAATCACCTGCTGCTCGTCGACCTCACGCCCGTGGGGGACGTCACGGGCAGGGACGCCGAGCGCGCCCTCGACGAGGTGGGGATCACCGTCAACAAGAACACGATACCCGGCGAGCGGCGCTCGTCCTTCGTCACGAGCGGCATCCGCGTGGGCTCCGCCGCCATCACCACGCGCGGCTTCGGTGAGCCGGAGTGCGAGCGCGTCGGACAGCTCATCGGCGAGGTCTTGGCGCACCTTGGGGACACCATGCTCATGGACCGCGTCTCCTATGAGGTACGCGAGCTTCTCGCCGACCACCCGCTCTATCCCGAGCTCTAGCACGGGGGCGGGGCCGGACGAACCCCCCGTGCCCCACCCCGGACACTCGTCCAACCAATGAAGGGAGCCGTCATGGCAGACCGGTTCGACCCGCAGCGCTTCACCGTCATCGATCACCCGCTCGTGCAGCACAAGCTTCACATCCTGCGCGACAAGAGCACGGGCACCAAACAGTTCCGCGAGCTCGTTACCGAGCTGGCCATCTTCGAGGGCTATGAGGCCATGCGCGACCTCCCGCTCGAGGACGTGGAGGTGGAGACGCCGCTCGAGGTGACCACCTGCAAGCGGCTGGCAGGCAAGAAGGTCGCCATCATCCCGATCCTGCGCGCGGGGCTGGGCATGGTCGACGGCATCCTCGAGCTTGTCCCTTCGGCCCGCGTGGGGCACGTGGGCATGTATCGTGACCCCGAGACCCACGAGCCGCACCAGTACTACTGCAAGTTCCCCGAGGACATCGAGAGCCGTACCTGCCTCATCGTGGACCCGATGCTCGCGACGGGCGGTTCGCTCACCGCGGCCATACACTTCCTGCGCGAGGCCGGCGTGAGGGACATCCGCGCTCTCACCCTCGTCTCGGCTCCCGAGGGCGTGCGCGCCGTGCTGGACTTTGACCCGGACGTGCGTCTCTACACCTGCGCCCTGGATCGCTGCCTCAACGAGCACGCCTACATCCTGCCCGGGCTTGGGGACGCGGGCGACCGCATCTACGGGACCAAGTAAAACGGCGTCTCACCTGCGCATTTCTCTGCTATAGAAGGGCTCGTGGAGGAGGCTGAGCGTTTGTGACGAAATGCGTCGACGCCCGCAAAATCCACTTGACGATTCCCGCGAGAAGACTAGACTACTCGTACTTTTGAAATCCGCTCAGGGGAGGTGCCGATGAGTCTCCCGGCCGCAGCAATCGCCGGTGGCCTCGTCGGCATGGTGGGGTGCGTCCCTTCCGCACTCCTTTTCGAGCGGGCTCTCAAAAGGGGCGCAAAGGTGAGCGTCACCGCAGGCATCGCCAGCGTCATGGTCTCGTACCTGATGCTGCTCGTGGCGTTGTTGGTGGCGTACGTCGTCTCGGGTGGTACGGGCGACGAGTTCCTCGTCTTTGCGTGTTCGATGGTCGCTCTCTTCCTGCTCTTTTGGGCGGTTGAGGCGGTAAGGGCCTGGCGGGCCGCCAACGGCGGGCCTCAGGCTTGAGGGGAGGATAAGCGTGGGCAATCCACTGGACAGCCTAGGCACTGAGGTTAACGAGCTCGTCGGAAGCTTTACCTCGCAGCCCATCTTCGGGAACCTGGACACCGTCGGCTTCACGCAGTATTCGTTCTGGTTCGCAGTGGCTATCGTGCTGATGCTGGCGCTGCTCTTCGCCTTCAAGAAGAGCCAGGCCAAGAGCCTCGTGCCGCAGGGCTTCTTTGTGAACGGCATGGA
This sequence comes from uncultured Atopobiaceae bacterium, assembly GCA_944321515.1. Taxonomy (GTDB): domain Bacteria; phylum Actinomycetota; class Coriobacteriia; order Coriobacteriales; family Atopobiaceae; genus Thermophilibacter. The sequence goes on from CALULO010000009.1 coordinate 79,892, forward strand.
GTACCTCGTCGAGTTCGTTCGCGACGACATGTGCAAGGGCCTGCTCGGCGACTCGTGGAAGCGTCACTTCCCGTTCATCGCCTCGCTCTTCCTGGTTGTTCTCGCCAACAACATCGTGGGCATCATCCCGGGCTGCAAGCCCGGCACGGGAACCATCTCCACCACGGCGGCGCTGGCCATCTGCTCGTTCGTCTACTTCATCGTGTGCGGCGTCAAGAAGCACGGCGCGCTCGGTTACGCAAAGAGCCTCGCGCCCGCGGGCGTGGCCTTCCCGCTGAACGCCCTCGTGTGGCTCATCGAGGTCTTCTCGACGATTCTGCGCCTCATCACGCTGGCCGTCCGACTCTTCTGTAACCTCTTCGCCGGCCACGTGGTCATGGGCACCTTCGCAATTCTCGCCTCGCTCTTCTTCGAGCCGATGATTCAGGCCTTCTCCGTCGCTACCGCCGTCCAGGCCGGCGCGTCGGTGCTGTGGGTCGCCATCCTGCTCGTCATCTACGTGGTCGAGATCATGGTCGCAGCCATCCAGGCGTACGTATTCGCGCTGCTCACCGCCGTGTACATTCAGATCGCCGAGTCCGACGAGGAGTAGGCGCCCCTTGGCAACCCGCGGGCTTTTGCCCGCAGTGCATAGCAGTTTGGTTTGAAACTCGCCCCACCATAAGGACGGGCGAATGACAAAGGAGGAACAGTGGGAGCTCTCGGTGTCGTTGGTTACGGTCTCGGCGTTATTGGCGCTGGTATCGGCATTGGTCTCGCTGCTAGCGGAGTCGCTCAGGGCATGGCCCGACAGCCCGAGGTCCAGGGCCGTCTGTTCACGGTCTTCATCCTGGGCTCGGCATTCGTCGAGGCACTCGCCCTCATCGGCTTCGTCGTCAGCCTCATCGTCAAGTAGGGCTGTCGCAGGAAGCGAGTTGGAGGCAAGCATGAAGAACACTTCGAGAAGGCTCGCGGTCGGCATGGGAGCTCTGGGCGTCGCTGCGGCGTCCGTCTGCTCGCTGCCCACGGCGGCGCTTGCTGAGGAGTCTGCGGTTGGCGCGGACATCCTCATCCCCAAGCCTGCCGAGTTCATACCCGCGCTCATCGCCTTCCTCATCATCTGGGCGGTGCTGGCCAAGCTCGTATGGCCGCAGGTCCTGTCCATGATGGAAAAGCGCCAGGCCAAGATTCAGGCCGACCTTGACGCCGCAGAGCGCTCCAAGCTCGAGGCGGCCGAGGAGGCCAAGAGCTACGAGGGCAAGATCCTCGAGGCGCACCGTGAGGCGGAGGCCATCGTTGCCAAGGCCAAGAAGGAGGCCGAGGAGGTCCGCTCCGAGGTGCTCGCCAAGGCGCAGCGCGAGGCCGCCGACATCATCGCCAAGGCTCACGGTGCCGTTGACTCCGAGCGCCACAAGGCAATGATTGAGCTCTCGGGCTCCGTGGTGGACCTCTCCGTGGAGATTGCGAGCAAGATCATCGGCAACGACCTCTCCGAGGCCGAGCAGCGCAAGCTTGCCGAGAAGTACCTCGCGGAAGTGGGAACCTCCGATGTCGACGACAAGTAGACGCGGAAACGCCGAGAAGATTGAGGCGTACACCCGGGCGCTGCTCGAGGCGGCGCGCTCTGAGGGCCGGGCTAACTCCGACCTCGTGCAGTGGCAGCACGCCCAGAAGTTCTCCCCGGAGGTCCTGGAGACGCTGGCCGCCATGCAGCGCGAGGACGACCTTAGCCTCATCGAGCAGGTCGCCAAGCACTACAAGGAGCTCCTTGACGCACAGGACACCACGGTCTCTGTGACCGTGACCACCGCCGTCCCGCTTGACGACGACCTGCGTGCCAAGGTCAGGGCGAAGGCCGAGAAGGACCTCAACGCCCCGGTATACCTGGTGGAGCGCGTGGACCCTGCAATCATCGGCGGCATTATGCTCGAGGTGCGCGGGAAGCGCTATGACGCCTCCGTGCGCGCTCAGCTTGCCAACATCCGCAAGACCCTCTCGTCGACCTTCATCGAAGGCGAGGAACGATAAATGGACACCATTAGCTCTGAGAAGATCATGAGCACCCTGCGCGAGGAGCTCGCGCAGATTAATGCTACGGTCGACCGGCAGGAGGCCTCCATCGTGACCGAGGTGGGCGATGGCATCGCCCACGTCTCCGGCCTCAAGACCGCCATGGCTGGCGAGCTCCTTAAGTTCACGAGCTCTGCCACCGGCCGTGACGTGTACGGCCTTGCCCAGAACCTTGACGTCGACGAGGTCGGCGCCGTCCTCTTCGGCAACGTGGAGGACATCAAGGAGGGCGATGAGTGCCGTACGACCGGGCGCGTCATGGACATCCCGACGGGTCACGCCATGCTTGGCCGTGTCGTCAACCCGCTCGGCCAGCCCATCGACGGCCTGGGTCCCATCAACGCGACGCACCGCCGCCCCATCGAGTTCAAGGCCCCTGGCATTATGGAGCGCCAGCCCGTGTGCGAGCCCGTGCAGACGGGTCTTCTCGCCATCGACGCAATGGTGCCCATTGGCCGTGGCCAGCGTGAGCTCATCATCGGCGACCGCAAGACGGGCAAGACGGCCATTGCCATTGACGCCATCGTCAACCAGCGCAACACCAACATGGTCTGCATCTACGTCGCCATCGGCCAGAAGGCCTCTACGGTCGCCGCAATCCGCGAGTCCCTCTCGCGCCACGGTGTTCTCGACAAGACCGTCATCGTGGCCGCGACCGCAGCTGACTCCGCGCCGATGCAGTACATCGCCCCCATGGCCGGTGCCGCGATTGGCGAGTACTTCATGTACAACGACGAGCACGGCAACCCCGCCGACGAGAACCACCCCGGCGGACACGTTCTCGTTGTCTATGACGACCTGTCCAAGCAGGCTGTCGCCTATCGTCAGATGTCGCTTACGCTTCACCGTCCGCCTGGACGCGAGGCCTACCCTGGCGACATCTTCTACCTCCACTCGCGCCTCCTCGAGCGCGCCTGCAAGCTCTCCGACGCCAACGGCGGCGGGTCTCTGACGGCGCTCCCCATCATTGAGACGCAGGAGGGCGACGTCTCCGCCTACATCCCCACCAACGTGATCTCCATCACCGACGGCCAGATCTACCTTCAGTCGAACCTGTTCTTCCAGGGGCAGCGGCCGGCCGTTGACGTGGGCATCTCGGTCTCGAGGGTCGGCGGCGACGCTCAGGTCAAGGCCATGAAGCAGGTCGCCGGCACGCTCAGGCTCGACCTTGCGAGCTACCGTGAGAAGCAGGCCTTCTCGCAGTTCGGCTCCGACCTCGACGCCACGACGCAGTACCAGCTCAACCACGGCGCCCACATGACGGAGATGCTCAAGCAGCAGCGCTACTCCGCCCTTGACGTCCGCGACCAGATCATCGCGATCTTTGCCGCGAAGGAGGACTTCCTCGACGACATCGACATGGGCAACGTGAACCTGTTCCGTGACGGCCTTGTCCGCTACATGGCGGAGCGTCACCCCGCCCTGCGCAACTCGCTCGTCGACGGCAAGCTCGACGACGAGAAGCAGGCTCGCCTGAGGGTCCACATTGAGCACTACAAGCGGACGTTCCTCAAGGAGCACCCCAACCGCAAGAGCGATGACGTAGAGGCGAACGCCGAGCCGACCGTTGACACCCAAGCTAGCCAGCCGGCGCTGTCGCAGCAGGAGTAGGCGAGATGGCGAACCTTCGCGAGATATCGAGGCGCAGGAGCTCCATCAAGAGCACCATGCAGGTCACGCGTACGATGGAGATGATCTCCACCGCTCGCATCCGCAAGGCGCTCGAGCGGGCGGCGGAGGCCGAGCCTTACAAGGACGCCATCACAAGGATGCTCGCCAACGTGGCGGCCGCGGGGTTTGACGCCTCGCAGCCGCTCCTGGCGAAGCACTCCGAGGAGAAGCACGTCCTGTTCATCCTCATCGCTTCCGACCGTGGCCTTGCCGGTGGCTTCAACATCGTCCAGGAGCGCGCCGTCGAGCATGAGATGGCTCAGCTCAGGGCCCGGGGGGTCAAGTCCTCGGTCATCACGTGCGGCCGAAAGCCTACCGAGTACTTCACGTATCGGCAGATTCCGCCTGTGATGTCCTTCGTGGGCATCTCTTCGGAGCCCAACATGGACGAGGCAGACCGCATCGCCTCCTATGTCATGGAAGGCTATGCGACGGGCTCAATCGACCGGGTTGTGCTGTACTACTGGCACGCCAAGAACCGCATTGAGCAGGCTCAGGTCACCGAGCAGCTTCTCCCCATCAGCAGGGAGCAGCTCATGATGCCCAACAAGCCTCGTACCCCAGAGGCCTTGAGCGCCGTCGGGGCGCACGCGCACACCGACTTTGCGTTTGACCCCTCGGCCGAGGAGGTCCTGGGACACCTCATGCCCGCCTACTTCAGGACGGTCATCTTTCACGCGCTGCTAGATTCGGCCGCAGCCGAGCACGGCGCTCGCCGTCGCGCGATGCAATCCGCGACGGACAGCGCCAAGGAGGTCCTGTCCGCGCTCGCCCGCACGTATAACCGCGAGCGCCAGGGCGCCATCACCACCGAGCTCACCGAGATCACCAACGGCGCGTCCGCATTGGAGGACAACTAATGGCAGACAAGAACCAGGAGCCGCGCACCGCCCTCGAGGAGGCTGCGTACCACAAGCTCAACAAGAGCGTCGGCGTGGGCTCCATCGTCCGTATCGTCGGCCCGGTCGTCGACGTTAAGTTCGATGGCCAGGTTCCGAGCGTCTACACCGCCCTCACCGTCGATGACGAGACCCCCGTGGGGCACGTCAGCACGGTGCTCGAGGTCGAGTCTGAGCTCGCCGGCGGGGTGGTGCGCACCGTGGCCATGTCGTCGACCGACGGCCTCACCCGCGGCCTCAAGGTCAGGGACACCGGACACCCCATGATGATGCCCGTCGGCCCCTCCACCCTTGGCCGCGTCTGGAACGTCATGGGTCAGCCCGTGGACGGCAAGGGCACGCCTGATGACGTCATGTACTACCCGATTCACCGTCCCGCTCCCGCCTTCGAGGAGCTCACGACGCAGACCGAGATCTTCGAGACCGGTATCAAGGCCATCGACCTTCTCGAGCCGTACGTCCGTGGCGGCAAGACCGGCCTGTTCGGCGGCGCTGGAGTAGGCAAGACGGTGCTCATCCAGGAGCTCATCAACAACCTCGCCCAGCAGCACGGCGGCACCTCGGTCTTTACCGGCGTCGGCGAGCGCACCCGCGAGGGTACCGACCTCTACCTGGAGATGACCGAGTCTGGCGTCATCGACAAGACCTGCTTGGTCTACGGTCAGATGAACGAGCCGCCTGGAGCCCGCATGCGCGTCGCCCTTGCCGGCCTCACCACGGCCGAGTTCTTCCGTGACCAGGGCCAGGACGTCCTGCTGTTCATCGACAACATCTTCCGCTTCTCCCAGGCGGGCTCCGAGGTCTCGGCCCTTCTCGGCCGCATGCCTTCCGCCGTTGGCTACCAGCCAACCCTGGCCACGGAGATGGGCGAGCTGCAGGAGCGCATCACCTCCACCAAGGAGGGCTCCATCACGTCCGTCCAGGCCGTCTACGTTCCCGCCGACGACCTGACCGACCCGGCCCCTGCCACCACCTTCACGCACCTCGACGCCACCACGGTGCTGTCCCGTGCCATCACGGAGCTTGGCATCTACCCGGCCGTCGACCCGCTTGCAAGCTCGAGCTCCGCCCTCGACCCGTCGATCGTCGGCGAGGAGCACTACCGCGTTGCCATGGCTGTCCAGGAGACGCTCCAGGAGTACTCCGACCTCCAGGACATCATTGCCATTCTCGGCATGGACGAGCTTTCCGAGGACCAGCAGAAGGTGGTCGCTCGCGCCCGTAAGATTCAGCAGTTCCTCTCGCAGTCGTTCCACGTTGCCGAGAAGTTCACGGGCAACCCCGGCGTCTACGTCAACGTCGCGGACACCGTCCGCTCGTTTGCGGAGATTGTTGACGGCAAGTGTGACGACCTCCCCGAGCAGGCGTTCCGCTTTGCCGGCAACATCGAGGACGTGCGTCGTCGCGCCGCTGAGATGTCCGGCGAGGACAAGGACTAGGGGAGAGCCATGGCTGAGCTCACCTGCCAGTTCGTCAGGCCCGACCGTCAGATCTTTGAAGGGGCCGTGGCAAGTCTGGTACTGGTCACGTATGCCGGCGAGCTGGGCGTCTGGCCCGGCCACGCCGCCGAGATCGTCGCCCTTGGCGACGGCGTCGTCCGAATCACCCGCACCCCGGCCGACGGGGGCGGTGAGTACGACGTCGTCGTCTCGGGCGGCTATGCCGAGATCGAGAACGACGAGGTCATCATCCTTGCAGACCACGCCCGCCTTGTTGACGACATTGATCCCGACGTGGTTCGAAAGACGCGTGACGAGGCGATTGACCTCCTTGAGTCCATCGGGGAGGGCGACCATCGGCGGGCATATTATGATTCGAAGATAAGGTGGTGTAACCTCTTACTCAAGCAGGCCAAGGGCAGCGCCGCTTCGGCGACCCTCTAGCATGGAGGCTACATGGACGTCATACAGGTAGAGGGCGGTCACCGCATCACCGGCGAGATTAGAGTTGAGGGGGCAAAGAACTCTGCCCTCAAGCTCATGGCCGCCACCATCATGGCGCCCGGCGTCACCACGCTCACCAACGTCCCCAACATTGCCGACGTGCATGTCATGGGCAAGGTGCTCAAGAACATCGGCGCCACCATCGAGGTCGTCAATGAGCATGAGCTGCGTATCGACACCTCCACGGTGGACTCATGGGAGACGCCCTACCACCTTGTTGCCCAGATGCGCGCTTCAACCGCCGTGCTTGGCCCACTGCTTTCCCGCTTTGGCAAGGCAGTGGTGGCCATGCCCGGCGGCTGCAATATTGGCGCTCGTAAAATCGACATGCATATCCTTGGCCTTGAGGCCCTGGGTGTCGAGTTCAAGGTGGATCACGGCAACATCCACGCAAGCGCCCCCCACGGGCTGGTCGGCGACACCGTTACGCTTTCGTTCGCGAGCGTAGGCGCCACCGAGAACCTCATGATGGCCTCCGTCTTTGCCAAGGGGACCACCACCATTGACAACGCCGCTCGTGAGCCGGAGATTGTTGACCTTGCAAACCTGCTTAACGAGATGGGCGCCAAGATCTCCGGTGCGGGTTCGCCGGTCATCGAGGTGGAGGGCGTCTCTGAGCTTCACCCGGTCACGCACCGCGTAGTCGGGGACCGCATTGAGGCGGGTACGTTCTTGGCCATCGGTGCGCTTGCCGAGGACCCGGTGACCGTTACCGGCTTCGACCCCAAGCACCTTGGGCTCGTCCTCAAGAAGTACGAGCAGATGGGTGCCTCCGTGGAACGTGGCGAGCGCCGCTGCACCGTGTGGCGCGAGCGCCCGCTTGTTCCCACCGACATTCAGACGCTGCCCTTCCCTGGCTTCCCCACGGACATGCAGGCGCAGACCATGTGTCTGCTCGCCCTGGCAAAGGGCAGCTGCGTCATCACCGAAAACGTCTTCGAGAACCGCTTCATGTTTGCCAGCGAGCTTTCTCGAATGGGAGCCGACATTGTGATTGAGGGGCACCACGCCATCGTCCACGGTGTCGACGGCTTCTCGGGCACTCAGGTGAAGTCACCTGACCTGCGAGGCGGCGCCGCCCTTGTCATGGCCGGGCTTGTGGCGGATGGCGTGACCACCGTTTCCGACATCCACCACATCGACCGCGGCTACGAGGGCTTTGTCGAGAAGCTTGCCTCTCTTGGCGCCCGCATCCGTCGTACGACTCTGCCTGACGAGGACGATGCGTAGGAGCTGAGCGCGCCTCGGCGTCCTTCGCCCCCGGCCGTTGGCTGGGTCTTGGGGCGGTGGCGCCGGGCGGGGTCGGGCGAACGGGCGGTGACGGCGCAGACGGCCGCCGCCGTCGTGCTGTGAGCGGGAGGACGAGATGAACACCATTCGTGAGGACCACGCGCTGAGCAGGGCGGGCGAGGACTACCTCGAGGCCATCTACCGGCTCTCCATCGATGGCTCCGGCGAAGGGACGGTGCGCTCGGTTGACGTTGCGGAGCAGCTTGGAGTCTCCAAGGCTAGCGTCAACAAGGCGCTCTCCACGCTCAAGGAGAGCGGGATGGTTGAGCAGAGCCGCTATGGGCGCGTGAGCCTCACCGATGCCGGGCGCCGTTATGCCGCCCTGGTGTGGCGCTCCCACCGAGCCCTGCGCCTTTTTCTCGAGCGCGATCTTGGCGTCGAGTCGGGCGTGGCCGACTCGGAGGCCTGCCTCATGGAGCACGTCCTTTCCGAGGACACCATGCGCCGCCTGATTGGCTATCTTGAGAGCCAGGGCATCTCCGTTCCCGAATAACTCGCCTCGACGGGGGCTTCATCAAACTGGCCTTGGCACACCCGTCTCGGAGCCGTCATCACCCTTATCACCGCACCCCTTGTGAAGGTGTGAAGTGGCTGTGAGGGTACCCGTCCGCTTGTGACGGAGGGCGCGCTTCTTCGGCCGCTGGCAGAGGAGAGGGAATCCAAGGGCTCCCATTGGGGTATGTTGTGAGTGCCGCCGGGCACGGCGGCATACAGCGAATCGACCCGAAGGGAACCGATCACATGAAGGCAATCATCCCTGCCGCCGGCCTTGGCACGCGCTTCCTGCCGGCTACCAAGTGCACGCCCAAGGAGCTCCTCCCCGTGCTCGACAAGCCGGTTATCCAGTACGTCGTCGAGGAGGCGCTCGAGCCTGCGGACGTCGACGGCGTGGTCATAGTGAACTCGCACGAGAAGCCGCAGATTGAGCAGTACTTCTCGGTGGATCATGCCTTTGAGTCCATGCTGCGCAAGCGCGGCAAGACCTCCGAGGCGGTGCGCGTGCACGAGGCGTCCACCCTGCCGGTGTCCTTTGTCTATCAGGATGAGGCGCGCGGCCTTGGCCACGCGGTGCTGCAGGCAGCCGACGAGATTGACTCCAACCCGTTCTTCGTCCTGCTGGGCGACTACTTCGTCCCCGACCGCCAGATGTGCGTCCGCATGGCTGAGGTCTCGCGTGAGCACGACGGGGCTTCGGTCATCGCGGTGGCTCCGGTGCCGGCCGACCAGGTGAGCCGCTATGGCATTATCGCCGGTGAGTGCGTGGGCAGCCTGCCCGGAACCGACGCGACCGGGGAGCAGGAGGGCGCAATCTGGAAGGTCACGGGCCTCGTTGAGAAGCCGCGCCCCGAGTATGCGCCCTCGCACCTTTTCATCGTGGGACGATACCTTCTTTCCCCGCGCATCATGGAGCTTCTGGCTACGCAGGGGCCGGGCGCAGGGAACGAGATTCAGCTGACCGACGCCATGGAGCGCCTGCTCGCCGAGGAAGAGATGTACGCCCTCGTCGTGGATCCTGCTGAGGGCTGCGACACCGGCACTCCTGCTGCGTGGGCCGCAACCAACGCGCGCATGGCGCTCGATGACCCGAACCAGGTTGGGGCCTTCTGCGAGGCGCTCGGCGAGAAGGGCGCTGGCCTCGTTGGATAGGCGGTCCGACATCATCCGCTTTGGCGTTGACGGATGGCACGCCCGCTTCGCGGATGGCTTTGACGAGGAGGGGGTGGCGCGCGTTGCAGACGCGCTCGGCCTCCTGTGGGCGCGTGAGGCGCCGGGCGCGACGGCTTACGTTGGCTACGACACCCGGCACGGGTCCGCCGATCTTGCGGGGCTCGTTGCCGGCATCCTCGCCGCCCGCGGCCTTGAGGTGGTGGTTTCTGACTGCGTCTGCCCCACGCCCGCGGTTGCCTGGTCGTGCGCGCATGACGAGCGTGCGGTTGGAGCCGTCGTGCTGACGGCGAGCGCACGGTCCTGCGAGTATGGCGGGATGCTCGTACGCGGCGCAGACGGCGGCCCGGCCTCGCGCGCCTTCCTTGATGATGTGGAGCAGGCGATTCCGGCGGTTGCCACCGACGAGCGGGGCCCCTACGAGACCCGCGACTTAGTCTCTTCCTATCTGGGTGCGCTGCTCGCGCTCGTTGATCGCGAGCTTATTGCGGCAGCGCACCCCAAGGTGGTCGTTGATGCCATGTACGGCGCCGGGACCTCGCATCTTGCCCGACTGCTGGGCGAGGCGGGGTGCGAGGTCGTGGAGATTCACGTCGAGAGACGCGAAGACTTCGGTGGCATTCACCCCGAGCCACAAGATCCGTGGGCCGACGCCTGTGAGCAGGCTGTCGTGGCGCATGGCGCCCAGCTGGGCCTGCTGCTTGACGGCGACGGCGACCGCGCGTCTGTGGTTGACGAGCGAGGCGTCATTATTCCGGCGCGCACCCTCGCCCCGTTGGTTATGGGCCAGCTCGTGGAGGGGCATGGCATGTCTGGCCGAGTGGTAATGACGCTGACCTGCTCGGCCTGTGTCATGCGCCAGGCGGAGCGGCTCGGCTGTGACGTCTCGGTAGTGCCCGTTGGTTTCCCACGTATATATAGAGAGCTTCTTGAGGGGGATGCGCTCATGGGCGTGGAGGAGTATGGGGGAATTAGCGTCCCCTCTCACCTCAACGAGCGCGACGGCCTCCTTGTTTGCCTGCTGGCCGTAGAGTGCCTGTGCCGGGCCGACGATAAGATGTCCGGCGTTGTGGCGTCACTCTCGGAGTCGATCGGCTCTATGCGCTACGCCCGGAGAGACGTGCGGCTAGATCCTGCGGTGGGCCAGGCGTTTCGAAACGTCCTGCCGGGACTCAACCCGTCGAACCTTGCGGGGCGTCAGCCGGTCGAGGTGTCTCACGCGGACGGCCTGCGGCTCCAGTTTGACGACGGCTCTTGGGCTCTTGTCCGCCCGTCCCGGATGGGCTCGGCGGTAAGGGTGTATGCGGAGGCACCGACCGAGCGCGAGAGGGACCTCCTGCTCGGCGCCGCCTGCGACCTCGTCCGCCGCGCCCCCTGACCCCCCGTTTGTGTAGGGATCGTGGAGGCCC
>CALULO010000010.1 GCA_944321515.1 uncultured Atopobiaceae bacterium
CATGGAGCGGGCTACGGGGTTCGAACCCGCGACCTCCACCTTGGCAAGGTGGCGCGCTACCAACTGCGCTAAGCCCGCAAAAGCAGGGAATACTATACGGGCCAGACGCCTTGGGCGCAAGCGCAATCTGGCAGAAAGGTGAAGGAACTGTGAAGCAGGAGCTAGGCGGGGACGTCTGCCGCCGGCTCCCCCGTCTGGTCCGCCGCGCGGTCGAAGAGCTTGACAAGGCGCACCACGGTGCCCTCCCCCGTGCTCTTGTGCGCTATGGTGACGGAGTCCGTGAGCAGCCGCATAAGCCGGATGCCGCGGCCGCGCTCGGCGCACGGGCCCGCCTCTGGGGGCTCCTCGTCGTCGGCGAGCTCGTAGCCGCAGCCGCAGTCCGCCACGTCTATGGTCACGCGGTCCGGGTAGGCGGCGACCGTGGCAAGGACCCCTCCCCCGGCGGTGTGGTCCACGGCGTTCCCCAGGGCCTCGCCGGAGGCCAGCTTGAGGTCAAAGACCTCGTCCGGCGAGAAGGGCAGCGAGGCGAGGAGCCTTCCCATGCGCTCACGCGCCTCCGAGAGGGCGTCGGCGTCCACCCGGAAGGTCGTACGCCAGCGAGGCAGCACCGACGGGTCCAGCGCGCTCACAGACCGGCGCGCGCCGGCGCGGTCCACGGGCATGTAGTCGAGGATTCTCATGCGCCTGAGCGCCTGGTAGACCTGGGGGGAGACGTTGATGAGCGAGAGCAGGCCCCCCTCGCGCCGCATGTACCTGAGCTCGGTGAGGATGAGCCCCATCCCGGCGGAGTCGACGTGGGTGACCTCGGCCATGTTCACGAAGATGCGCCGGCAGCCGTCCGCCACGAGGCGGTCTATCCGAAGGCGCACGGCAGGGACCGTCGTCACGTCGAGGTCCCCCTCCACCACCACAAAGGCTATGTTGACGGTGTCAGGCATGCCGTTGTTATTCCCCAAAACGGGCCGGGGCTAAACCGTCGGCGCGCCCTTCTCGCCGGGGGCGCGGGATGCGTCGACGGGCGAGCCCTCGCCCGCCTTGGGGACGTCGCCCAGCTCGTCGAAGCGCAGGGCCACCATCGCCACGTCGTCCTCGAGGTTGCGTCCCGTGAAGGCGTCGAGCGTGGAGAGCAGGCGCTCCACGAAGCCGTCGAAGGGCTTGTCGCCCTCGGACTCGCGCATCACCATGTCGCGCAGGCCCTCCTCGCCGAAGAACGCGCCGGAGGGGTCGCGGGCCTCGGTGGTGCCGTCCGTGTAGAGCAGCAGCACGTCCCCGCGCTCCAGGGTCACGAGGCCGTCCTGGTAGTTGATGTCGTGGAAGGCGCCCACCACGCCAGACTGCACGTCGAGGATGGAGATCTCGTCCGCGCCGGGGCCTATGAGGATCGCGGGCGGGTGCCCGGCAGAGCAGTAGCGGATCGTGCCCGCCGACAGGTCGACGATGCCCACGAAGAGCGTGGCGAAGGTCTCGAGGCGCGAGAACCCCAGCAGGAACTCGTTGAGGAGGCGGACCATGCGCGCCGGGGCGAGCCCCTCCCAGGCGTAGGCGCCGAGCGCGGTCTTGACCGCGGCGGAGACCGAGGCGGCCTCCACCCCCTTGCCGGAGACGTCGCCCATGATGACGCAGGCGCGCCGGTCCGGGAGGCGGATGAGGTCGTAGAAGTCCCCGCCCACCGAGGCGGCCTTGGTGGCCGACGAGTAGACCGCCTGCGCCGTGATGCCGTCCACGTGCTGGAGCTCGTTCCTCATGCCGGTCTGCAGGGCCTGAGAGATGCGCTTGTCCTGCTCGCGGGCCTCCTCCCCGCGGGCGATGTCGCGAACGTCCCCGGCAAGGACCCGAAGGAAGTCGAGCTCGATGTCGTCGAGCGGCTCGGCGCCGTCCGGGCGCAGGAGCATGAGGCAGCGGCGATGCCCGGAGAGCTCGCCGAGGTCCACGAGGGCGCCCACGCAAGGCTCCCCGAGCTCGCGCAGGGCCGAGAAGAGCGGGGTGTCCGGCAGGACCGGCGCCACCGCCACCCCGTCGACCCGATGGCCCTCCACGAGCGCCTCGAAGTCCACCGGGAGCTCTTGCGCGCCGGTGAGCGGAAGCACGGCCACCACGAGGGGCTGCTGGTCGTTCACGTGCACGCGCACGAGGGCCGCCTCGAGCTCGTCGGCCGCCTCGGCGAAGACCCCCTCGATGGAATCTGCCGCCCCCGGTCCGCCCGCCGCCGCGGAGGTGAGCAGCTCCTCGCGGAGCTCCGTGGCCAGCGAGTCAAGCCGTGCCGCACGCCGGGCCCGCAGCGTCGTGAACGCGCCGGCCAGCTGGACGGAGAGGTAGTGGGCAACGGAGTCGAGCAGCCCCGCCTCCTCCTTGAGGATGGGGTGCACGCGCCTCCAGCCGACCTCGATGATCGAGATCACGTGACCGCCGAACCACACCGGCACGGAGACGAAGCTCGTGAACGGCGGGAGCATGTCCGAGCGCATCCGGAGCACCTCGTGGGTGTCCTCGTTGACGACCTCGCGGGTGGTGAGGCGCCCCTGGCGCAGCGCCCCGCTCGAGGGGGCGCACACGCGCAGGCGGACGGCGCGCCCCTCGCGGATGGCGAGCCGCTCCACGCTGCGCCCGGAGGGCATGAAGCGCGCGACCTTCTCGCCCGCGAGGCCGCTTGAGATGCCGCGCAGGTGGAAGCCGTCGGCCTCCGCGAGGTAGACGATCGTGCCGTCCGCCTCCATGGTCTCGGTGACCTCCTCGAGCACGCGGTCGAAGAGGGCCGAGACGTTGGTGGAGTCGAGGGTGTCGAGGACTATGTTGAGCGTGCCGGCGAGGCGGTGGTTTGCACGGCGCAGGTCCTCGAGAGCACGGGCGCCCTCGCGGTCCAGCAGGGCGCCGTCGCTCGAGGGGCGCGCGACGAGCAGGTAGGTCTCACCGGGCGCCTGGACGGCCTCGCAGCGCACCCGCACGTTCACGGAGCGCCCTCCCTCCCCCCGACAGGCCACGAGGGCCGCGGCGCCGTCCGTGGGGAACGGGAGCTCCCGCGCGTCGAAGGGCCCCGCAACGTCGTCAGGGGAGGCCGGGAAGAGCAGCCTGACGTCAGAGCCCACCAGGCCGTCGGGGGCGTCGAAGAGCTCCGCCGCCTCGTCGTTCGAGAGCAGCACTCGCCCCATGCCGTCAAAGACGAGCACGGCCTCGCAGGTGAGCTGCAGCAGGCGCGAAAGGGTCCCGACGAGGCTCCCCTCGCCGATGCCCTCGACGCGCCGCGTGGAAAGTCCTGCCTTGGCCATGTCTCCCCCGCCCTCGCCGCCAGCGGCGCAATGACGCCGCTGCTTACGAAAAAGGCGGACTCCCGAAGGAGCCCGCCGTCATTTCGTGGTGTCGGAGGCGGGACTTGAACCCGCACGACCTTTTAGTCAGTCACTAGCACCTCAAGCTAGCGCGTCTGCCAATTCCGCCACTCCGACTTGTCACTGCGCTTTCGCGCAAGGAGTAGTATGCACCAGACCCCCATCGGGCGCAAGCCCCAATTTTGGATTTTTTTGCCTGGCGAGAAGGACACCTGGGTACGGTGCATTTTTCACCTTCCGCCGAGGGGCGCCCAAACAGAAAGAGGGAGGCCCCTCACGGGACCTCCCTCCAATCAGTTACGCTGTGCGCTCCCCTAGCCCATGGTGCCCGTCGGGAAGGTGAGGGCCATCACGATGACGCAGGCGATGAAGACCACGGTGGTGATGACCGTGAGGCGGTTGAGGTTCTTCTCGAGCACGCCCGAGCCGGCGCCGGAGTTGTAGATCGAGGAAGCGATCATCTCCGAGACGCCGGTGCCCTTGCCGGAGTGCATGAGGACGAGGGCCACCGTCAACAGGCCGGAGATGACGAGCAGGACGACGAGGATGATGTTGAGGACGTTCACGTAACTCTCCTTAGGGGCAGATGCAGTCCGGTTTGCAATGGTAACACAAAGGGACCCGAGCTCTCGCCCGGGTCCCAGAACACACATCTACCTATGCCCAGATGCGCGTCGGATGGCGCGAGTGGCCTTACGCCATGGCGCTCTTGACCATGGCGGCGAAGCTGTCGGCCTTGAGGGAAGCGCCACCGACGAGCGCGCCGTCGACGTCCTCCTTCTCCAGGAAGCCGGCGATGTTCTCCGGCTTGGCGGAGCCGCCGTAGAGGACGCGGATGCCGGCCGCGGTCTCCTCGCCAAAGATCTCGGCGAGGGTCTTGCGGATGGCGCCGCAGACCTCCTGGGCGTCGTCAGCCGTGGCGGTCTTGCCGGTACCGATGGCCCAGATGGGCTCGTAGGCAACCACGTACTTGGACGGGTCGGTGATCTCCAGGCCCTCGGTGTCCTTCTTGATCTGGTCGACGACGAACTCGACGTGCTTGCCCGCCTCGCGGACCTCGAGGGACTCGCCGCAGCAGCTGATGGGGACGATGCCGTGAGCCATGAGGGCCTTGGCCTTCTTGTTCACGTCCTCGTCCGTCTCGCCGAAGTAGTCGCGGCGCTCGGAGTGACCGATGACGCAGTAGGTGGCGCCCACGGACTCGAGCATGCTGGGGGCCGTCTCGCCGGTGTAGGCGCCGGACTCCTCCCAGTACACGTTCTGCGCGCCGAGCGCAAACGGGGCGCTCGTCTGCTCGATGACCTCGGAGACGCCCTTGAGGTCGACGGCCGGCGGGCAGACCACGACGTCAACGTCGCCGGTGCCGTCCTTGAGCTCGTCGGCAAGGCCCTGGGCGAGAACGACGCCCTCGCTGTAGGTCTTGTTCATCTTCCAGTTGCCAGCGATCATCCTCTTACGCATCGAGAAGCGCCTCCACTCCAGGAAGGGCCTTGCCCTCGACGAGCTCCATGGAAGCGCCACCGCCGGTGGAGATCCAGCTCATCTTGTCGGCCAGGCCGAACTTGTTGATGGCGGCCACGGAGTCGCCGCCGCCGATGATCGAGGTGCAGTCGGAGTCGGCCACGGCGCGGGCGACGGCCTCGGTGCCGGCAGCGAACTGGTCCATCTCGAAGACGCCCATGGGGCCGTTCCAGAAGACGGTCTTGGCGCCCTTGATGGCCTCGGCGTAGAGCTCGCGGGTCTTGGGGCCGATGTCCATGCCCATGCGGTCGTCAGGGATCTTGTCGGAGTCGACGATCTCGCCCTCGGCGTCCTCGCCGAAGTGGTCGGCAACCACGTTGTCGATCGGGAGCAGGATCTTGACGCCCTTGTCCTCGGCCTTCTTGAGCATCTCGCCGGCGCGCTCGACCCAGTCCTCCTCCTTGAGGGAGGTGCCCACGGTGTAGCCCTTGGCAAGGAAGAAGGTGTAGGCCATGCCGCCGCCGATGATCAGCGTGTCGGCGGAGTCGATGAGGTGATCGAGGACGCCGATCTTGGAGGACACCTTGGAGCCGCCGACGATGGCGACGAACGGGCGCTCGGGATCGGCGAAGATGGAGGTCAGGGTGTCGACCTCCTTCTCAAGCAGGAAGCCGGCGTAGGCGGGCAGGTAGGCGGCAGGGCCGACCACGGAGCCCTGGGCGCGGTGCGCGGTGCCGAAGGCGTCAAGCACGAAGACGTCGCCGTAGGAGGCGAGGGTCTTGGCGATCTCGGGGTCGTTCTTCTTCTCGCGCTTGTCGAAGCGGACGTTCTCGAGGACGAGGATGTCGCCGGGCTCGAGGGCGTCAACGGCGGCCTTGGCCTTCTCGCCGTAGGTGTCGTCGACGAACTTGACCTCATAGCCGGTGAGCTCGGCGAGCTTCTCGGCGGCCGGCTTGAGCGAGAGCTCGGGCTCGGGGCCGTCGCCCTTGGGGCGGCCGAGGTGGCTCATGAGGATGGTCTTGGCGTTGTGCTCCTTGAGGTACTTGATGGTGGGGATGGCGGCGCGCACGCGCGTGTCGTCGGTCACGACGCCGTCCTTCAGGGGCACGTTGAAGTCAACGCGCATGAGGACGCGCTTGCCGTCGACGTCAGCGTCGCGGACGGTCTTCTTGGTGAAAGCCATGCTTCACTCCTTGTGACTGCGGGGCTTACTTACGGAAAGGGGCGCGGCCGCGGCCCTGTGAGCTGCGACCGCACCCCTTGCGAAAAGCTGATGCGAAGCGAGAACTACGCGACGAACTTCTCGAAGTACTTGATGGTGCGGACCATCTGGGAGGTGTAGGAGTTCTCGTTGTCGTACCAAGAGGTGACCTGCACCAGGGTCTGGCCGTTGCCGAGGTCAGAGCACATGGTCTGCGTGGCGTCGAAGATCGAGCCGTGGGTCTCGCCGACGATGTCGCGGGACACGATCTCGTCCTCGTTGTAGGCGAAGGTCTCGGGGATGGTCTCGGCGTAGGCCTTCATGGCAGCGTTGACCTCGTCGACGGTGACCTTCTTGTCAACGACGGCGTAGAGGTTGGTCAGCGAGCCGGTCGGCGTCGGGACGCGCTGGGCGGCACCGATGAGCTTGCCGTTGAGCTCGGGGAGCACGAGGCCGATGGCCTTGGCGGCACCGGTGCTGTTGGGGACGATGTTCTCAGAGCAGGCGCGGCTGCGGCGCTTGTTGCCCTTGCGCTGCGGGCCGTCGAGCGGCATCTGGTCGCCGGTGAAGGCGTGGATGGTGGTCATGATGCCGGAGACGATCGGGGCGAAGTCGTTGAGGCCCTTGGCCATCGGCGCGAGGCAGTTGGTGGTGCAGGAGGCGGCGGAGATGATGTCATCGTCGGCCGTCAGCGTCTCGTGGTTGACGTTGTAGACGATGGTCGGCAGGTCGTTGCCCGCGGGAGCGGAGATGACGACCTTCTTGGCGCCAGCGTTGATGTGCGCCTGAGCCTTGGCCTTGGAGGTGTAGAAGCCAGTGCACTCGAGGACGACGTCCACGCCGAGCTCGCCCCAAGGAAGGTTGTTGGCGTCAGCCTCCTTGTAGATGGTGATCTTCTTGCCGTCAACGATGATGGCGTCCTCGGTGGACTCAACCGTGTGCTCGCGGGAGTAGTTGCCCTGGGTGGAGTCATACTTCAGCAGGTACGCGAGCATGTCCGGGGAGGTGAGGTCGTTGATGGCCACGATCTCGGTGCCCTCGTGGGCGAACATCTGACGGAACGCCAGACGGCCAATGCGACCAAAGCCGTTGATAGCAACCTTTACTGCCATGCTTTCTCCTTTCACGGTGCCGCCGAGGTCCTTCCCCGGCGAACCAAGCACAGGGCGAGTCGCCCTAACCACTCGATAGTGTACCCCACACGCGCCCATGTGAAGCGCGCAATCCTGAAACAGGTGGGAAATTTGAGCCTATGACGCTCAGATATGGCGAAGCGCACGCCGCGGCGGGCGGGCCGAGACGCCTGCCCGGCCCGTGCGCTCACCCCTCGACGCGCCCCGGGGCCTGCGCGTCCCTCTCGGCCTCGGCGACGAGCTCCTCGAGGCGCAGGACCCTGTGGTACATCGCCGACTTAGAGGCCGGAGGGTCGAGCTCGGCGCCCAGTGCGGCGAGGCTCAGCTCGGGATGGGCGCGGCGAGCCTGGCAGAAGGCCCGGAGCGCCGGGGGCAGCGCGGCGAGGCCGACCTCGCGCTCGGCGCGGTCGATGAGGTCGAGCTGTGCCGCGGCGGCGCCCGTGGAGCGGGCCTGGTTGGCCATCTCCGCGTTGACGCGGCGGTTGACGTCGTTCTTGACGGACTTCTTGGCGCGGGCCACCTCCACCACGCGCGCCATCCTGCCGGCGCCCATCGCCCGCAGGAGCGCGATGACGTCGTCGTAGCTCTTGAGATAGATGGCGTAGGCGCCGCGTCGACGGTTGAGGCGCGCCTGCACCCCGAACGACCCCACCAGGGAGACGAGGCCGCGGGCGAAGTCCTCCCCCGTCACGGCGATCTCGAGGTGGAAGTCCCCGCGCGGGTCCGCGATGAAGCCGCCGGCCATGAAGGCGCCGCGGACGAAGGCCTCGCGCGCGGGCCGGGAGGCGAGCAGCCTCACGGGCACGCCCGTGGCGAGGCCGCGGCCCGGCACCAGAATTCCCAGCCTCACGAGGTCGTCGGCAAGCTCGTCCTGCTCGGGCATCTCGATGAGGTAGTTCCTGGTCTTGTGCAGCACCGAGCGCCTGACCGTCAGAGAGGTCTCCAGGTCGAAGACCTTGTGCGTGAGCTTGATCACGGTGCGCGCCACCGCGCCCGTCTCGGTGGCGATGCGGATGGAGTAGCGCCCCGACCCCCGGAACGACATCGTGCCGCACACGCGGATGAGGGCCGAGAGCTGAGCGAGCTCGGCGTCGGGGCTGGGGGCCTCCACGCGGGAGAGCTCGTCTTTGACCTCTGCGGTGAAGGACATGGCTAGCTCGTCCTCACGTTGGCGAGGGCGAGGTCGCGGTGCGAGAGGCTCACGTGATAGCCGCCCCTCTCGAGGTAGGCGGCCGTGGCCCCGGCTATCGCCACGCTGCGGTGCTGCCCGCCCGTGCAGCCCACCGCGATGGAGAGGTGGCTCTTGCCCTCGGCGACGTAGCCCGGCATCGCCACGTCAAGCAGGTGGTACCACGCGTCGAGGAACTTCTCGGTGATGGGGTTGCCCAGGACGAAGTCGCGCACCAGCGTGTCGTTGCCGGTGAGGGTGCGCATCTCTGGGTCGTAGAAGGGGTTGGGCAGGAAGCGCACGTCGATCATGAGGTCGGCCTCGACGGGCATGCCGTGCTTGAAGCCGAAGGAGAAGACGCTCACCTCCATGAGCTGCTGGTCGGTGAGCTCGGAGAAGGCGCGGCGCAGGCGGGCGCGCAGGTCCTTGGTGCGCAGGTGGCTCGTGTCGATGACAAGGTCGGCCGTGTTGCGCACGGCCTCCATCTGGAAGCGCTCGCGGGAGATGGCGGACGCCACCGACTCCCCCGCCGCGGCCAGCGGGTGGCGGCGGCGGTTCTCGTCGTAGCGACGGATGAGGACCTCGTCCGAGGTGTCGAGAAAGACAACCTTGGCGGAGATCTCGTGCTCGCGCAGCTGGGTCACGGAGTCGGAGAGCTCGTCGAAGAGGCCCTGGGAGCGCAGGTCGCAGGTCACGGCGAGGTGGCGTCCCACGCCGGTGTTGATCCCCACGAGCTCGGCGAGCTGCAGGAGCAGGCGCGGCAGCAGATTGTCTATGCAGAAGTAGCCCATGTCCTCGAAGACGTGCAGCGCCTGCGTCCGCCCGGAGCCGCTCATGCCCGTGATCACCACGACGTCGGGTACCCGCGCGGCGCTCTCCGCGGCGCGTATCTGCTGGTTGGCATCGCCCATGGAACTCCCCTTTCGCTTCCGCCCCCTCAGTCTACCCCACGTCACGTCGACCGGCCGGCTCCCCTCAGCACGGCACGCCGGCCGCGCTCTCCTCGGGGTAGACGACGCCCCAGTCCGCGCGCAGCCGGTCCATGAGCGCCATGACGTCGGCGGCGTAGTCGATGAGGCGCGCTCGCTCGGCGTCCCCGGCCACGGCGGCCTCGAGGTCGGCGAGCTCGTAGCAGAGTGCGTAGCCCTCCACGCCCGCGCGCACCTCCTCGCGGCGCCCGTCGGCGGTCCAGACGATGGTGGCCCTGTCCGCGCGCGGGTAGTCCATGACCTCCACGTAGCAGCGGTCAAAGGAGAGGACGGCGCGCTTGGGCTGCTTGGAGTGGAGCGTCAGCGAGACCACGCCGATCTGCCCCTGCCCGTTCCTGCAGACGATCCCGCCGGCCTCGTCCACGCCCGTGGAGGCGAGGTTGCCCAGGGAGGCCACCTCCGTAGGCTGGCTTTCCATGAAGATCCTCATGAGACTGAGCGCGTAGACGCCGATGTCCAGCATCGCGCCGCCCGCGAGGTTGATGTTGTAGAAGCGGTTGGTGAGGTCGCCGTACTCCTTGTAGCTCCCGAAGTTCAGCTGCGCGAGGTTCATGCGGCCGAACTCGCCGGTGCGGGCGCGCCGCAGGAGCTCGCGGTAGAGCGGCATGTGCAGGATGGTGGTGGCGTCCATGAGGACCACGCCGTGCTCGTGCGCCAGCGCGCGGGCCTCGGAGAGCTCTGCGGAGTTAAGCGTGATGGACTTCTCGCAAAGCACGTGCTTGCCCGCCGCCAGGGCCCCGCGAAGGTAGCGGATGTGGGTGTTGTGCGGCGTGGTGATGTAGACGGCGTCAACCTCAGGGTCGGCGCAGAGCTCCTCGAAGCCGTCGTAGACGCGTCCCACGCCGTATCGCTCGGCGAAGGCGATGGCCTTCTCGTGCGTGCGGTTGGCCACCCCGTGGATGCGCCGGCCCGCCAGCGCGAGGGACTCTGCCATCTGGGTGGCGATGACCCCGCAGCCGACGACGGCCCACCTGAGCTGAGGTGCGCAGAAGACGTCGTCTGGGAAGGGGCGGTCCCGGACGGCGGCGAAGGCCGCCGTAGCCGCGGCGGCGGAGTCGAGCGGAGCCGTTGCGTTGGCGCTGTCTGCCATGGAGCCTCCTTAGGGCTTCTCGGCGGTCACGGTCACACGCACATCATTTCACATCGGGGTTCGTCGCGCGAGCAAGGCGGACCAACAAGTAGCGCGGGGCCGCGGCCCAGACGAGCCGCGGCCCCGCGCGCGGTGCGCCTTGCGTGGCGCCCTCCGTTTGATTGCGTGGCGCCCTACTTGATGGCGTCGGCGAACCAGCTGGTGATCGAGGTGGGGTGCGTGATGCCGGTGCCCGCCACCACGGCCCAGGCGCCTGCGTCAATGGCGAGCTTGGCGTCGGCCGGGGTGTGGACGTGACCCTCGCAGATGATGGCCGCGTCCGGGAACTCGCTCACGGCCTGCTTGAGAATAGGGAGGTCCGGGCCGTCGTCCATCGTGGTGTCGATGGCAGCCTTGTTGTGCGAGAGCGTGGTGGACACCAGGTCGCACCCGGCGGCGACGCCGCGACGGATGTCCTCGATGGTCATGCAGTCAGCCATGATGAGCACGTCGCTCTGCGCGCGGATGGCCGCGACGGTCTCCTCGAAGGTGCGGCCGTCCGGGCGCGGGCGGCCGGTGGCGTCGAGGGCCACCACGTCGGCGCCGGCGTTGACGCAGGCCATCGCGTGGCGCAGCGTCGGCGTGATGTATACGCCCTCGTGGCCCTCCTTCCAGAGCCCGATCACGGGGATCTCCACCCGGCCCTTGATGGCCGCGATGTCAGAGAGGCCCTGGCAGCGGATGGCCGCGGCGCCACCGAGCTCGCAGGCGCGCGCCATCTGGGCCATGGTCTCCGGGTGGCGCAGCGGCTCGCCCGGATAGGCCTGGACGCTCACTATCAGCTTGCCGCGCAGGGACTCGACGAGCGGATGATGTGACATGCTTCCTCCTTAGGAAGGGCCCGCCGGTCGAGCGGCGGGCCCGGTGACGGTGCGGGAAAGCGCCGGGGCCCTAGTCGGCGACCTCAGCGTAACCGGAGCTCACGAAATTCTCCGCGGCACCGACGAGCGGGGCGTCGCCGCCGAGCTCGCCGCCCACGACGGGGGTGGTGGCCACCGGGGGCATGGCCTGGCCCCGGAAGGCCTCCGTCATGGCGTCGGACCAGGAGGGCCCGCACTGGGCAACGGAGCCGGAGAGGATCACGCAGTCCGGGTCGAGCATGTTGCACATGCTGCCGAGGACCTCGCCAAGGGCGCGGCCCGCGCGGGCCTCCGCGGCCTGGGCGTTCTTGTCGCCGGCGGCAGCGCGGCGGTCGATCTCCGCGCCGTCTATCGGCGTGCCGTCCGGCAGGGCGCTGTCCCCGCCGAGGCGCACGTACTCCTCGATGATGCCGGGGCCCGCAGCGACGGGCTCGAGGTGGCCGGTGGCCCCGCAGCTGCACGGGACGCCCGCGGCGGCCGGGCAGCAGACGTGGCCGATGTGGCCCGCCTCGTCATGAGCGCCGAGCATGATCTTGCCGCGCTCCACGAAGGCTCCGCCGATGCCGGTGCCCACGGCGACGACGAGGCAGCTCTTGGCGTCGCGCCCGCCGCCCCAGCGAGCCTCGCCGAGGGCGTGGGCGTGGACGTCGTTCAGGACGCGGCAGGGCAGCCCAGTGGCGGCGGTGACCTCGGAGCCGAGGTGGGTGCCGCCCCAGCCGGGCATGAGCTCGTTGGCAAAGGTGATGTCGCCGTTTCGGGGGTTCACCACGCCCGCCGAGGAGATGCCCACTCCCACGGGCTTCTCGTCAGCGCGCTCGATGGCGGCCTTGACCTGCTCGAGCACCGTGGCAAGCACGTGCTCTCCGCCCTTCATGGCGTCCGTGGGGACCTTCTCCACCTTGGAGATCGCGGGCTTCTCGCCGCCAAGGGTGACGAGCCCGCAGGCGATCTTGGTGCCGCCGATGTCAACGGCAACGATGGTCTGGCTCATGTCTCCCCCTAGTTCTCGAGAAGGCCGGTGTCCACGAGGACCTTGCGGATGGCCTCGACGTTGTCGCCCTCGAGGGCCTTCACCGGGCGCGGCATGGTGCTGGAGTCGAAGATGCCCATGAGCTTGAGGGCCGTCTTGAAGGAGCCCACGCCGCCCGCGTAGCCCGTCACGCCCGTCGTGACGTCAAAGATGTGGGAGATGTCGTTCAGACGGTCCTGCTCGGCCTTGACCGTGGCCCAGTCGCCGGCCTGCGCGGCCTTCCACATGCGGACGTAGCCGTAGGGCTCCACGTTGGCCAGGCCCGGCACGGAGCCGTCAGCGCCGGAGAGGTAGGCGCCGTCGACCACGATCTCGTGGCCGGTGAGCAGGCTCAGCGGGTGGCCGGCCTTCTCGTTGGCCTGGCAGAGGTAGCGGAAGGAGATGTCGTCGCCGGAGGAGTCCTTCACGCCGGCGAGGACGCCGTCCTGACCCAGCTTGAGGAGCAGCTTCCAGGGCAGCTTGGTGTGGACGCAGACCGGGATGTCGTAGGCGAAGATGGGCAGGTCGAGCTCGTCGTGGAGGATGCGGAAGTGCTCCTCCACCTCGGTCATGCCGCCGAGGGCGTAGAAGGGCGCGGTTGCCACGAGGGCATCGGCGCCGAGCTCGGTGGCAACGCGGCCGTGCTCGATCACGCGCTCGGTCTCCGTGTCGATGATGCCAACGAGCACGGGGACGCGGTGGTCGACGATGCGGACGGCCTCGGTGATGATCTGGCGGCGACGCTCGTCGGTGGAGAAGACCACCTCGCCGGAGGAGCCGAGGAAGAAGAGGCCGTCCACGCCGGCGTCGATCATGCGGTTGATGAGGCGCTCGAACGAGGGGACGTCGAGCTGGTGGTCGGGGGTGTCGGGGACGACGACGGGCGGCACGACGCCCCTGAGCTGGAACTTGTCAGCCATGATGTTCCTTTCCTTGCGGCGGCAGCATGGCCGCCTCCCGTGTAATGGCGCGCACGATGCTAGTCCTCTTGGGACGGCACCGGGGCGCCGCTGGCCGATTCGCAGGGCGGGCGCGCCCGGAAGTGGGCGCGCCCGCCGCAATCGAGGTGCTACTGGCCCAGGTTGGGGTGCAGCAGCGAGGGCGCTGCGGCGAGCAGCGTCTTTGTGTATGCGTCATGCGGGTCCTCGAAGATCTGCCGTGCGGGACCCTCCTCCATGATCTGGCCGTGGTTCATCACGACGATGCGGTCGGAGATGTAGCGCTCCGTCTGGATGTCGTGGCTGATGAAGACCATGGCCAGCCCAAGCTCGTGCTTGAGGTCCGTGAGCAGGTTCAGGATCTGGGCGCGGACGGAGACGTCGAGCGCCGAGGTCGGCTCGTCGGCGATGATGACATCGGGGCGCAGCGAGAGGGCGCGCGCAATGGCCACGCGCTGGCGCTGGCCGCCGGAGAGCTGGCCGGGGAGCGCGTACATGGCCGAGGACGGCAGGCCGACCACGCCGAGGAGCTCTTGTACACGCTCCTCACGCTCCTCGTCCGTCCCCACCTTGTGCACGATGAGCGGGTCGAGCAGCTGGTCGTGCACGGACATGCGCGGGTTCAGGGCCGTGGCGGGGTTCTGGAACACCACCGAGACCACGCGCCCGATCTTCTTGCGCAGGACGGCGGTGCGCTTGGTGACGTCCTCGCCCTTGAAGTACACGTGGCCGTCCGTCGGCGACTGGAGGCCGCACATGACGTTGGCCGTCGTGGACTTGCCGCAGCCGGACTCGCCCACGATGCCGATGGTCTCCCCCGGCATGAGCTTGAGGGTCAGCCCGTTCACGGCGTGAACGAGGTTGGGGTGGAAGAGCGAGCCCGTACGGGACTTGAACGTGACCGAGATGTTGTCAAGGAAGATGATGGGGGTCTGCTCAGAGGTGCTCTCAGCCATCTACCTCACCTCCAGTCGAGAAACGAGGCCGTACTTCGCAAGCTCCTCGTCCGGGATCTCCGCGACGAAGTGGTGGTCGGCGCCGGGGACGGGCTTGAGGATGGGGTGAACGTCGAGGCCGACCGTGGGGTGGCTCGAGCGCGGGGCGAAGCGGTCACCCTTCGGGAAGTCCGCGGGGCTCGGGACGGAGCCGGGCACCTGGTGCAGGCGGCTGCCGTCGTGCGCCTCGATGGAGAGCACGGACCCAAGCAGGCCCTGCGTGTACTCGTGGATCGGGTTGGTGAGCAGCTCCTTCGTGGGGGCGGACTCCACGACCTGACCGGCGTACATGACGGTGATCTCGGAGGCGACCTCGGCAACAAGCGCCAGGTCGTGGGACACGAAGATCATGGCGAAGCCGAGCTGCTTCTGAAGGTCGTTCAGGAGCTTGATGACCTGCTTCTGAACCGTCACGTCAAGGGCGGTGGTAGGCTCGTCGCAGATGACGAGCGAGGGGTCGCGCGTGAGTGCCATGGCGATGATGACGCGCTGGCACTGGCCGCCGGAGAGCTCGTGCGGGTAAGACTCAAGCGTGCGCTTGGGGTCCAGTCCCACGAGCTCGAGGAGCTCCTCAGCGCTGCGCGTGCCACCGCGGCTCGTGAGCTGCTTCATCTGGGCCGAGATGAGCATCGAGGGGTTGAGCGAGGACAGGGAGTCCTGGTAGACCATCGCGAGCTCGTGGCCCAGCAGCTTGCGGTGCTCCTCCTTGGTGAGCTTGAGGAGGTCCTGGCCCTTGTAGAGCACCTCGCCGGTGATGCGCGCGGTGTCAGGCAGGAGGTTCATGATGGTCTTTGTAGTGATGGACTTGCCACAGCCGGACTCACCCACGAGCGCCATGCACTGGCCCGGGCGAACGTCGAAGGAGACGTTGTCGACCACGTTGACGTCACCGTGGCGCGGGAAGCCGATTGAGAGGTTCTTGACCTGCAGGAGAGGCTTCACCGAGTAGTCCGGCACGCGACGGTCGGTGCGGGCGAGCTCGACCTCGCGGAGCGCCGCCAGACGACGGGACAGAGAGGCGGCCTGCTCCTTGTAGGCGCGCACCGGGTCGGCCACCAGGAGGTCGGCCTCGCGGCGGCTCTCGGAGTTCTCGGTGGCGACGGGCGCGGACGGGGCGGCGGCCATGGCGTCGGTCAGGCCCTCGGAGAGGATGTTGAGCGCCAGGCACGTGACCATGATGGCGATGCCCGGGAACAGCGCCTGCCACCAGCGGCCGAGAAGGACGCCGTCGCGCGCGGAGGACAGGATGTTGCCCCACGTCGCGGTGGGCTCGGCGATGCCGGCGCCGATGAAGGTGAGCGACGCCTCGAAGATGATGGCGTCAGCGACGAGCGTGACCGTGAAGACCATAATCGGCGCGATGCAGTTGCGCAGCACGTGCTTCATGAGGATCCACGGGGCGCGGGCTCCGGAGACGATGACCGCGCGGACGTAGTCCTCGCCGTACTCGGACACCACGTTGGCGCGGACGATGCGCGCGATCTGCGGCGTGTACATGAAGCCGATGGAGAAGATGATGGCAGGCACGGAGTTGCCGAGGATGAGGACAAGGATGGCGGCGAGGGCGATGCCCGGGATGGACATGACCACGTCGAGCACGCGCATGATGACCTCGGAGACCGCCTTGCGCGAGACCGCCGCGACGGCGCCGATGATGGAGCCGAGCACCAGCGCGAAGAGCGTGGCGCCGAAGCCGATCACGAGCGAGTAGCGGCCGCCGTAGAGCATGCGGGAGAGGATGTCACGGCCGATGTTGTCCGTTCCGAAGGGGAACTCTGCGCTAGGCGGCTGGTAGGCCGTATAGATCTGCAACGGGTCGTGCGGCGCGATGAGCGGCGCCAGGATCGCGGAGAGCGCGACGAGGATGAGCAGGACGAGAGAGATCTTGCTGGAGATGCTCATCCTCTTGAGGCCGCCGAGCTTGGCACCCTTGGCCGCAGCCTTCTCGAGCTTCTGGGTCTGCTTTTCTCTGATCTTAACCATGGGGCCTACACCGTCCTAATGCGCGGGTTGATCAGGAGATAGAGCATGTCAACCACGATGTTGATGATGACGAAGGCCAGTGCCACCACCACGACGACGCCCTGGACGAGCATGACCTCGCCACCGGTGATGCCCTGCTGGATGAGGGTGCCCATGCCGGGGAGGGCGAAGATGACCTCGATGACGACGGCGCCTCCCATGAGGTAGCCGATCTTGAGGCCGAGCGTGGTGACCGGGGTGATGAGGGCGTTGCGCAGCACGTTCTTGGCAATGACCACGTTCTCGGGGATGCCGCTGCCACGGGCCGTCTGGACGTAGTCCTTGTCAAGCTCCTCGACCATGGCCGTGCGCACGATTCGCGTCATCTGGCCGATGACCGGGAAGGCCAGGGCTATGGCGGGCATGATCATGCGCCCGAAGTAGCCCGCGGGATTGGTGAAGAGGTTGGGCAGCGCACCCGAGGACGGGAAGACGCGCGTGAGACCCGCCATGGTGACCGCGAGGATGAGCAGCACCGCCAGCCAGAAGGACGGGGTCGCGATTCCTGCGATGGATATCACTCGTATCACCTGGTCAGGCCATTTGTCTCGGTATAGGGCCGATATGACGCCGAGCGTGAACGATATCACGGCGGCTATGATCAGGCCGAAGAAGGTGAGCTGCATCGTGACGGGCAGGGCCGAGGCGATGGCGGTTGACACCGGGGCCTGGCGGCTGCCGTAGGTTCCGAGGTCGCCCTGGACGAGGCCGCCGATGTAGCTGACGTAGCGGACGGGCCACGGGTCGTTCATGCCGTGCTCTTCCATGTACTCTTCAACGGCCTCCGGGGCCGCACCCTCGCCGAGGACGGTGCGGGCCGGGATGGAGGGGTCCGTGAACGACATGAGGAAGAACACGAGCAGGGTGACCCCCAAGGCCATGATCGGTAGCGCTATGATGCGCCGGCCGATGAGGCGCAGAAGGTTGTTCATACCCTCTCCTCTCTCTTGCCTTTCAAATAACGAGGGACCCGGGCCGTGAGCGCCCGAATCCCTCGAACGTCCGAGTCCTAACCCTGTCTCACGCCCGCAGAAGCGGGTGGGTGTGAGAAGGTGTCAGCCTACGCCGTGACGGTCTTGCAGCCGAGGAAGTACATGCCCGTGGTGCCGATGCCCTCGAAGCCGTCGATGGCGGTGCCGGACGGGGACGTGGAGGCGTCAGCCCAGGAGGCGGTCACGGTCTGGACGTGCACGAGCGGGTAGAGGACACAGTTCTCGGCGATGATGTCGTAGCACTGCTTCCAGGTGGCCTGCTGCTCGTCGCCGGTCTGGCCGAGCGCGGTGGTCATGAGCTCCTGGAGCTGGGCGAACTCAGCGGAGGAGCCCCAGCCGGTACGGGTCTGCTGCCAGACGTTGTTGCCGTACCACCAGTTGAGGAGCAGGTCCGGGTCAGCGCCCCAGCAGGACGGGTCGCCCGGGGCGATGAGGATGTCGAAGTCGTCGGAGCCGCCGTCGATGGCAGCGTAGGTGGCAGCCGAGGTCTCCTCGGCGATGCTGGCGTTGAAGCCGAGGGCGGCGAGGTCCTGCTGGACCTGGGTGGCCATCGCGGACGCCTGGGTGTTGTCCGTGCAGCGAATCTTGAGGTCGCCCGGGGTCACGCCGGCCTCGCTGAGCAGGGACTTGGCCTTCTCGGCGTCATAGGTGTAGACGACGGAGGCCTCCTGGTAGTTGGGGAAGTCCTTGGGGATGTAGGAGGACGCGGTGGCAGCCAGGCCGTTGAAGATGTTGGTGATCATCTGGTCGGTGTTGATGGCGTACATGATCGCCTGGCGGGCGGTCACGTTGTCCCACGGGGCCTTGGCGGTGTTGAACATGATGAAGCGGGTGCCGAAGCCCTGGACCGTGTCAACCTTGCAGCCGGCGGACTCGATGGTGTCGATGGCGTCAGCGGTGACCGACTCCATGACGAGCGTGGTGCCCTGCTGCTGGGCGGTCATGCGCGCGGTGGCGTCCGTGAGGATGTCGTAGTGAAGCTGGGAGTCCTCGGCCGCGAGCGAGCCGTTGTAGTTGGGGTTGGGGACGAGGTCGACGGTGTTGTCCGTGATGGCGTCGTACATCCAGGGGCCGGAGCCGACCGGGGTGTCGGCGAGCTCGTCGTCGGTGGTGCCGGCAGGGAACACGCGGACGAGGGCCAGGCGCTCCTTGAGCAGCGAGAAGTTCGCGATGGCGGTGGTGACGGTGATGGTGGCGTCGTCGGTGGCCTCGAGCGAGTCGATCGGGGTCAGGAACGCGGCGTAGGTGGCGTTGGCCTTGGTGCGGTCGAAGGACTCGACGACGTCGGCGGCGGTCACGGCGTTGCCGTTGGAGAACGTGGCGCCCTCGCGCAGGGTGATGGTGAAGTGCGTGTCATCGACCTGCTCCGGGTCGCCGGTGGCGAGCTCGGGGAAGGTGCTGTAGTCGTGCGGGTCGGTGCCGTAGAGGCCCTCGAGGACGTGCCAGTTGGCGCCGAGGCAGAAAGCGGACGAGGTGGACGTGGGGTTGTAGTCAGACGGGGCGTACGCGGAGCCGACGGAGATGGTGCCGCCCGCGGCGGAGGTGCCGTCGCCGCCGTCCGTCGTAGTGGTCTCACCACCACAAGCAGCGAGGCCGAGCGCACTGGCCGCCGCGGCACCGCCAAGGAACGTACGGCGAGACACGGCGCTGTTCATGAGCTTCTTCATAGTCTCTTCCTTTTCTCCTCCTACGACCGCCGCTGATTCGGTGGTCGCCCTTTCCTCGTCTACCGTACGGGACAAGGGCGCGGACCCTCGACCGGAAACTGGCAGACGGCATGAACGAGTACCCCAGACGGTTAACAGGAGGTAAACTGAGGCCTCACTGGTATGCCTTTGCCCGGCGTTTACTCGCTCCCTTTTTATATAGAGAGTCATTGTGTTACGTTCAATGCGTGCCAGTTAACGGTTGGTCACGTCCTGTTAATACTTATTTCCTGCAGCTCATTTTCAGGTACTGGTATCTTCTCTGAGACCCTTAGCGTCTCCCAGACTGCGCGCGCCACGTCCTCGGGCACCCCCGGCGTGGCGGCGATCTCCTCGACGCTTGCCGCGCGCAGGCGCTTGATGGAGCCGAAGCGTCTCTTGAGCGCCTTCTTGCGCTTGGGGCCAACCCCCGGCACGTCGTCGAGCACCGAGGCGGTCATGGCCTTGTCGCGCAGCTCCCGGTGGAAGGTGATGGCGAAGCGGTGAGACTCGTCACGGACCTGCTTGATGAGGTAGAGCGAGGGAGACCCGGAGGGCAGCACCACCGGCGTCTCGTCCCAGGGGACGAAGATCTCCTCGTCGGACTTGGCCAGGCCGCAGACCGGGATGTCAAGACCGAGCTCGGCGAGCTGCTCCATGGCCGCCGTGAGCTGCGGCTTGCCGCCGTCCACCACCAGCAGGTCCGGGCGAGCGCCGAAGCGCTCGTCGGCCATGCGCTCCGGGGAGTAGCGACGCCCCAGCACCTCGGACATGGAGACGAAGTCGTTGGCCTCGGTGAGCGGCGTGCGGATCTTGAAGCGGCGATACTGGGACTTGTCAGGCCGCCCGTTGGTGAAGACCACCATGGAGGCGACCGTGAAGTGGCCGTGCAGCGTGGAGATGTCGAAGCACTCTATGCGCATCGGCGGTGCGTCCAGCGCGAGGGCGCTCTCGAGCTGCAGGAGCGCCTTGTTCGTGCGGTCGTCCGCGTAGCCGGTGCGCACCATGTAGCGCATGAGCGCGTGACGCGCGTTGGCGGCCGCCATGTCGAGCAGGTGGTGCTTCTCGCCGCGCTGCGGGCGGTGCAGGCGGACGTTGTGGCCGCGCTTCTCCGCGAGCCAGCCGGCTATGACGTCGGCGTCGGCGAGCTCCACGTCAAGGTCCACCTCGGACGGGATGTCGGCCGTCTCGTCGTAGTAGCGCTTGACGAAGCCGGAGACGAGCTCCTCCTCGGGCACGTCGAGGCCCTTGTCCAGCACGAACTCCACCGAGCGGACCGTGCGGCCCTCGCGCACCACGAAGACGCAGGCGCAGCTGATGGTCTCCTCCCGGTAGAAGCCGATGAGGTCGAGGCTCACGCTGGACGAGAAGACCACCTGCTGGCGGTCGTCCAGCGCGTCGAGGGTCTCCAGGCGCGCCTTGATGCGCCCGGCACGCTCGAAGTCGAGGTCGGCCGCCGCGGCGCGCATCTGGTCGGTGAGCTCGCCGACGATCTCGGAGCGGTGCCCCTGGAGGAAGCGCTCGACCTGGTCCACGTGGCGCGCGTACTCCACGGTGTCGATCATGCCGGCGCAGACGCCCGGGCCGCGGCCGACGTGGTAGTCGAAGCAGGGCCGGCAGCGCTTGGCCAAAAGCATGTTGGCCACGGCGGCCTGGTCGGGCTCGCGCTCGAGCAGGCGGCGGGCGCGCTTCCACTCCGCGCAGCTGGCCATGCAGATGGGAACCACCTTGCGCAGGGTGTCGATGGTCTCGCGCGCGGCCTTGGCGTCGGTGTAGGGGCCGAAGTAGCGGGTGCCCTTCCTGTGCTTCTCGCGCGTGTACTTGATGGCCGGGAAGACGTCGGACTCCGTGATGGCGATGAACGGGTAGGACTTGTCGTCCTTGTAATCCACGTTGAAGTAGGGGTGGTACTGCGCGATGAGGTTGCGCTCCAGGACGAGCGCCTCGTGCTCCGAGCCCACGACCACGTAGTCGAAGGAGTCGACCACTTGCATCATGAGCGGGATCTTCTCGCGGTCGTCCTGCAGCGTCACGTACTGGCGCATGCGGGCGCGCAGGTTCTTGGCCTTGCCCACGTAGACGACCTCGCCCTGGGCGTTCTTCCAGAGGTAGCAGCCGGGGTCGGTGGGGACCTGCGCCACCTCGGCGGCGAGCCGGGCCAGGTGCTCGTCTATGTTCCTCTCACTTGGCATGGGGCCATTATAGGGCGCGCGGCACCGCGGGACGAGGCGCGGGGGTCACGCCGGTAGGCGGCCCGGGCGCCGAGGCGGGCAGGGTGCCGCGGCGCACCGGCTCAGGCCTGGTCGCCCTTAGGCAGGTACCGCTTGAACTTGGAGACCTGGTGGTAGAAGTTGACGGAGGCCCAGAGCCGCTGGGCGAGCGAGTCGCGCCCGCCGCGCCAGCTGAGGGCGAAGCTCGCCGTGCCGTTACGATAGGCGGCGAGGATGCGGTCCTTGAGGGCGCCGGCCGGCATGCAGCGCTCGATCACGCGGCGCGGCACGGCGACGTAGACCCAGTCGGCGGAGGCCTCGACGCGCTCCGGCGTCCGCCCGAGCACCGCGTCCTCGACCTGCACCTGGGCGAAGTTCACGCCGGCCAGGAGCACGATCCACGAGCTGCGCCCGGGGCGCGCGTTCATCTCGAGGAACTTGTACTCGCCGCTCCGGGCGTCCCACTTGGCGTCGAAGGTGCCCATGCCGTGGTAGCCCACGCGCTTGACGAAGCGCGCGGCCGCGGCCTCGAGCTCGGGGTTCTTCTCGCCGGCCATGGCCACGGCGTTGCCGATGGCGCCGGGGGCGTGGTCCTCGAGGCCCACGTGGCCGCAGACGCAGAAGCTCACGTCCGAGTGCTCGTCCGCGTAGAGGTAGACGGCGTGCATGTGGGAGTCCCCGCCGCCCACGTACTCCTGCACGATGAGGCTCTCGTCGTAGCACGAGCGCTTGAGCGCGTCGAAGATGCGCCGCAGCTCGGCAGGCTCGTCGACGTAGAAGACCTTCTTCTTGCCCTCGAACTCGGCGTAGTGGTAGGCGGCCGAGTTGGAGGGCTTGGCGACGAGCGGGTAGGTGAAGCCGGAGTCGTCCGCCTCCGCAGAGGGGTCCGAGCAGTCGAGGAAGCGCGTCCTGGGGTAGGCCACGCCCACCTCGTCGCAGACGCGGTAGAAGTTTTCCTTCTGCGTCACGAGGTCGAGCACGGCAAAGTCAACGACCGGCGTGTAGAACCAGCGCTCGAGCTCCGCCTTGTGCTGGGAGACGATGCGCGCGTAGAAGTCGCCGCAGGTCACGAGGAACGGGACGCTCCCGGCCTCGCAGAGCTCCTCGCCCATCTCGCGCAGGGTGGCGAGAAGGACCTCGGGCTCGTCGATGCCCTCCACCACGCGGTAGTCGGCGAAGCGCGTGCGCGAGATTGACTTGACGTCGAAGCTCGCGCAGATGATCGGGCGCGCCCCGTAGGCCTCGCGGAAGGCGCGGACGTAGGCGTACGCCGAGTAGTCGGCCCCCAGGATGACGGGCTGGATAACGGACGCAAGGTCCCTCTCGGTGACGTTTTCCGGTCTTGAGGCCATGCGGCTCCTATCTACGAACTACCTGTGCCGTGCGTCGAGCTCGCCCGCGAGCTCCTCCATGGACACACCATAGCGCTCCAACGTGACGAGAAGATGATAAACAAGGTCGGCCGCCTCGTAGCGGATGTGGTCGTGGTCGTTGTCCTTGCAGGCCAGCGCGACCTCGGTGGCCTCCTCGGTCACCTTCTTGAGCAGGGTGTCCACCGGGCCCTGAAGCAGGCGGGCGGTGTAGGACTGCTCCGGCGAGGCGTCGCGGCGACCGTGAATGACGGCGGCGAGCCCGCCGAGCGTCTCGCCGATGTCGCCGTCCTGGACGTTTGCGGTTCTCTCCCCCATGGGTCCTCCTTAGGCACGGTTGCCGGGACGAGCCGGCCTCACGCGAGCTCGCGGTAGAAGCAGCTGCGGTGGCCGGTGTGGCAGGCAGGCCCGGGCGAGTCCACGACCACGAGCAGCGTGTCCGCGTCGCAGTCCACGAGCACGCGACGCACGCTCTGCACGTTGCCGCTGGTGGCGCCCTTGTTCCAGAGCTCCTGCCTGCTGCGGCTCCAGAACCACGTGGTGCCGGTCTCGAGCGTGAGGCGCAGGGACTCCTCGCTCATCCACGCCACCATGAGCACCTCGCCGGTGCCCTCCTGCTGGACCACGCACGGCACGAGGCCGCGCTCGTCAAGGCGGACGCCCGCGAAGGCGAGCGTCACGGGCTCGAGCGGCTCGCCGGCGTAGGCGGGTCGGGATGCGCCGAGCGCGCAGGTATAATCGTCGGGGCTCTTGGACATGATGCCTCCTCTCGCGTGCCAGTGTAGCGCGCCGCAGTGAAGGGAAGGACCTATGCTCGACGCGCGTAACAATGACGTATTCGACGTCCTCGTGGTGGGTACGGGCATCGCGGGCTGCGAGGCCGCGCTCGCTGCGGCCGGTCGGGGGGCGCGCGTGGCGCTCGCGAGCGCGGGCCCCACGTTCTCCGGATCGAGCTTCTTCGGGGGCACCTGGGGCCTCGGCCTCGTGGGACCGGACGGCGAGAAGGACGAGGACGACCTCGTGGGCGCGATCTGCGAGGTGGGGCGCGGCGTGGCGTTGCCAGAGCTCGCGCGGGCGCTCGTGCGCGGAATCGCTCCTGCGGTGGGGCGCCTCGAGGCACGCGGCGTGGAGCTCCTTGGCGCGGACAACCCGGACGAGCGTGACTTCGTCCCCTGCTTCGACCGCAAGTGCCGGTGCTGGCACGGGATTGGTCGCGCGTCGTATCGTGCCGCGACGGAGGCGGCGCTCGCACGGGCGGGCGTGACGCCGCTCCCCCGCCACGAGCTGCTCGACCTCGTCGAGAAGGACGGGCGGGTCTGCGGGGCCGCACTTCACGACGTGCGGTCGGGCACGGCGCGCGTCATGGCAGCCGGGGCCGTCGTGCTCGCGACGGGCGGCTTCGGCGGGCTCTTCTCGCGCACGCTCACCATGCCCGACGTCATGGGCACCTCGGCCGCGGTGGCGCTGCGCCATGGCGCGCGGCTCGTGAACGCCGAGTTCATCCAGATCATGCCCGGACTCGTAGAGCCCGTGGGCGGCGTCGTCTTCAACGAGCGGACCTTCCGCTACGCACGGGTCGAGGGCGTGGACGGACCGGGGGCGGGTGCCCTTCTCGACGAGCGCGGGGGCCACGGGCCCTTCTCGGCGAGCCTGCCGGATCGGGCGGTCGACCTGGCCGTCTCCGCCGCGGGCCCGCACGGGGCCGCGGTGACCTACGACCTCCCGGAGCGTCTGCCCGAGTTCATGCAGACGTACTTCTCCTGGTTCGAGGACGCGTTTGGGAGGAGTCCCGCCGAGGGCGTGCGAATCGCGCCGTACGCGCACGCCGCCAACGGAGGCATCCTCGTCGACGAGCTCGGCTTCACCGGCGTGCCCGGGCTCTTTGCGTGCGGCGAGGCCACGGGCGGGATGCACGGGGCAGACCGCATCGGCGGACTCTCGAGCGCAAACGCCCTGGTCTTTGGCCACGCCGCCGGGCGCGCCGCCGCCGACTGCGCAGCCCCCGTCGCGGCTCTCGACGGCGGGACGGGGCGGCCCCCTCATGCCAGCCCGGACCTGGGCGACCTGAGGCGCGCCATGGACAGGCTCTGCCTACTCGGGCGCACGGACGAGGGGCTGCGCCAGATGGGCCGCATCCTCGACGAGCTGGACGAGAAGAACGCGCAGGCCAGGTCAGTCCACGCCGCAAACGCGATCCTCTCCGCCCGGGCGCTCGTGGCCGCGATGCTGGCCCGCACGGAAAGCCGCGGCGCCCACTTTCGCGCGGACTTTCCCCAGGAGGACCCCGCCCAGGCGCGCCCGCTCGTCGTCACGCTCGACGAAGGCGGCCGCCCCGTGGCCGCTACGCCGTCGGCGTGAGCACGAACTCGCGGACCTCTTCCCCGCCACGACCGTCGTCAAGCTCGACCGTCATCGCAATGCTCTCCACCTGCGTCACGTCCACGGGCTGGGTGAGCGTGTGGGAAATCGTGTACCGGTCTCGGCCCGTATCCGTGTACGTGTTGATGACGCCAGCCTCCTCGTCGCGAACGACAAGCTCGGTGCCGTCCATCATGCGAATCGAGACGTGCGACGCGGAGAACGTGTAGCACTGGTCCGCCAGCTCGTCGGACAGCCCGTACACGACGCTCATCGGCGAAAGCGAGGCGCTCATGCCGTCGCAGGAGAACCCGCGCGTGCCCACGACCTTGGTCGGCGTGAACCAGTTGGTTGCCGCCTCATACCTCTTGGATGCGTCACCGCCCTCGCCCACGTGCCACTTGAGCTCCCAGCGAGCACCCGTCAGAACGCTGTCCAGGCCCGTGAAGGAGTCGAAGTACATCGTCGCACGCACGCTCGTCTCGGTGAGCGAGCCTCGCTCGTAGACGCAGTAGACGTTTGGGAAGTCGGGTTCGCCATCGGCAAATCCCATGCTAAGCAGGTCGAGCCCCTCGCTTCCCGTGAGCCAGAGCATGCCCGTCTGACCCCACATTCCCACGCCGTTCTTGGCGTCAAGCCCCAGCCCGTCCGGGTTCTCCAGCGTGAAGGTTGCCGCACCGCAGCCGTTCTCGTCCACCACCATGTCCTCGATCGTGAGCGTGAAGCCGTTTCCCGTGGCCTCGAGGCCGACCTCCTCCACCGCAGCCTCGAGGTCCTCGACCACGCCCTCGTTCGCCGCGTCGGAGAACTCTCGCGTGAACTCGTAGGCCTCGCCGCTCGAAGTCGTGAAGCCCCACTCGGAGCGCTCCCCCAGCCCATGGTCGCCAAAGGCGCGCTGGAAGAAGCCGCTCGTCGCCACCGCGTAGGCAACGCCCCCGGTGGCTAGAAGGGCCGTCGCGCAGACGGCCACCACAAGGGCAAGGGGAAGCGGCCCTCCGCGCCTGGCCCGGCGCCCCGGGTTCGCCACGCGCTCCAGGACCCTCTCGGCAAGGTCGTCCTCGGCGCGCAGGCACTCCATGGCCTCGCTCATCCTGGTCTCGTCACTAGTCATAGCAATCACCCTCCAGCATCTCCCTGAGACGGCCCCTGCCTCGCGCGAGCCGCGTGCGCACCGTTGG
Source organism: uncultured Atopobiaceae bacterium (assembly GCA_944321515.1). GTDB lineage: Bacteria > Actinomycetota > Coriobacteriia > Coriobacteriales > Atopobiaceae > Thermophilibacter. The sequence goes on from CALULO010000010.1 coordinate 26,022, forward strand.
CCCGGGCACGCGCAGCAGCTTCGCGATCTCCTCGGTGGAGAAGCCCCCGTAGTAGTGCAGAACGAGTGGCACGCGATAGCGCTCCGGGAGGCGCATCACCGCCGTGAACACGCGGACGTGCCCCTCGCTCGGCATCTGCAGCTGGTTTGCGTAGGCCTCGATGTCCTCCACGCGCCGCCACGGGCGCCTGAAGAGCGAGCGACACTCGTTCACGGTCACACGCACGAGCCAGTTGCGCAGGTACGCGTCGGTCTCAAAGCTCTTCTCGCTGGTCAGAAGCTTGTAGAAGACGTCCTGTGTCACGTCGTCGGAGTCGGCCGCGTCGCGCAGGTACGTGTACGCCACGCGAAACACCATGTCGCGGTTGCACTCGACCGCGTATCGGAAGCGCTGCTCGTCCATCGGGGGGTTCTCGTCTCTTCTCGCCTGCGTTCCTTGGGCCCTCACCTTGGATACGCGGCAGGAGGCGGGATTGTTTCAGGCTTTCTTGGCGGCTGCCGATTCTGGCGAGAAGAGCGCCGCTAGAAGTCCAGCCGCACGGGGATGCCCTGGCTGGCCATGTACTCCTTGACCTCGCGGATCGTGTAGGTGCCAAAGTGGAAGACGCTCGCGGCGAGAACCGCGTCGGCCTCGCCCTCGACGATGCCCTCGGCAAAGTGCTCGAGCGTGCCGACGCCGCCCGACGCGATCACGGGGATGGGCACGGCACGCGCCACCGCGCGGGTGAGCGCCAGGTCGAAGCCGTCCTTGGTGCCGTCGCGGTCCATGCTCGTGAGCAGGATCTCACCCGCCCCGCGCCGGGCCGCCTCCTGGGCCCACGCGACCGCGTCGATGCCCGTGGCCTGCCGGCCCCCCGCCAGGTAGACCTCCCACTTGTCGCCCGCGCCGGGCACGCGCTTGGCGTCGATGGCGCAGATCACGGCCTGGGAGCCAAAGGCCGTCGCCGCGGCCGTGATGAGCTCGGGGCTGCGCACCGCGGCGGAGTTCACGGACACCTTGTCCGAGCCCGCCGCGATCATCTGCCGGCAGCCCGCCACGTCGCGAAAGCCGCCGCCCACCGTGAAGGGGATGCGCAGCTCGGCCGCCGCGCGCGCGGCGAGGTCGATCGTGGTGGCGCGGTCGTCCGAGGTGGCCGTGATGTCGAGGAACACCACCTCGTCGGCACCCTCCTTGTCGTAGCGGCGCGCGAGCTCCACCGGGTCGCCGGCGTCGCGCAGGTCCACGAAGTTGACGCCCTTCACCACGCGGCCGTCCTTCACGTCCAGGCAGGGTATGACGCGCTTGGTAAGCATGGTCCCTCCTCCGGTGCTCGTCGTGGTTCTCCCAGGCTCAGCGCTCGCGTTGCTCGCTCGCTTCGTGGCTCGCCCCGCAAGAGGGGCGACGGCCCGCCCGCTCGCACGGGTCCATGCCGCCAAGCTTACCGCGAGCCGGGGCCTCCGGCCCTTCTCGCCGCCAGGTCGTAACACGCGGAGCCGGCCACGCTCACGCGCAGGCCGCAAGTGCCTCCTCCAGCGAGAAGGACCCCTCGTAGAGGGCACGGCCGCAGATGGCGCCCTCCACCACGTCCGACCCGAGCGCCGCGAGCGCGCGCAGGTCGTCCAGGCTCGCGATGCCGCCCGAGGCCACCACGGGAAAGCCCGCCACCTCAGCCACGTGGGCGTAGGCGGCCGCGTCCACGCCGCAGCGCATGCCGTCGCGCGCCACGTCGGTGAAGACGAGGTGGCGATACCCCATCTCCGCGAGGCGTGCCACCAGCTCGTCGGCCGAGAGCGCCGCGCCCTCGCGCCATCCGTTCACGCGCACCTCGCCGTCGCGCGCGGCCACGTCGGCCACGAGCAGCTCGCCGTAGCGCGCCGCGGCCTCCCGCGCAAAGTCGGGGTCGCGCACGAGCGCCGTCCCGATGGCAATCCGCCTCACGCCCAGCCCCACCAGCCGCTCGACGGCCGCGAGGTCGCGCACGCCGCCCCCGGCGTCCACGGAGATTCCCTCCACCGCGCACACGGCGCGGATGGCAGCGTCGTTGGCCGCTCGGGCCGCCTCGTCTTCCTCGAGCGTGGCGGAGAGGTCCACCACGTGCACCCAGCTCGCCCCGGCGTCGCGGAACCCCTCGGCCACCGCGGCCGGGTCGTCCGAGTAGACGTCCATCGCGGAGCGCTCCCCGCGCGCGAGGCGCACCACGCTCCCTCCCACCAGATCGATCGCCGGGAAGAGGATCAACGCTACCGCCCTCCCCTCACGACGTCGACGAAGTTCGCCAGGATGGCCCCGCCGACCGCCGAGCTCTTCTCGGGATGGAACTGGACCCCGTAGACGTTCTCGCGCCAGACTGCGGAGGCGAAGCTGCGCGCGTAGTGGGTGCGCGCCGCGACCACGCACGGCTCCACGTCGTCCGCAAGTGCGTAGGAGTGCGTGAAGTAGACGTGCGCGCCCTGGGCCACGCCGCGGAAGAGCCGGCAGCTGCAGCCGAGCGGAGTGAGGTCGAGCTGGTCCCAGCCCACGTGCGGCACCTTGAGGCGGGTGGACTCCAGGCGCGTGGCCGAGCCCGACATCACGCCCAGGCCCTCGGCCCACGAGCCGTCGTCCGTCTCGTCGCCGCGCTCGAAGAGCAGCTGCAGGCCCAGGCAGATGCCCAGGAACGGCACGCCCCGGCCGACGGCGTCGAGAACCGCCTCGGCCTCGCCGCTCTCCCGCAGGAAGGCCATCGCGTCCCCGAAGCTCCCCACGCCGGGCAGCACCACGCCGGAGGCCTCGCGGATTGCGGACGCGTCGTCCGAGACGCGCGCCTCGCCGCCCGCCTCGACCAGGCCGCGCTCGACCGAGCTGAGGTTGCCCTTGTGGTAGTCGACGACGACGATCGTGCGCGCCATCAGAGGCTCCCCTTGGTGGAGGGCACGCCCTCGACGCGCGGGTCGCTCTCCACGGCCTCGCGCAGGGCGCGCGCCGCGGCCTTGAAGGTGGCCTCGAGGATGTGATGGGCGTTCTCGCCGCAAACGAGCCGCAGGTGAAGGGTCATGCCCGCCTTGCGCGCGAGGCCGACGAAGAACTCGTGGCCGAGCTCGGTGTCGAAGGTGCCCACCTTGTCGGGACCGATTCTCACGTCCCAGTAGAGCTCGCCGCGGCCGGAGAGGTCGACGGACGCCATGACGAGCGCCTCGTCGAGCGGCACGAGTGCGCTGCCGAAGCGGCGGATCCCGCGGCGGTCTCCGAGCGCCTCTCGCAGGGCCTGGCCGAGCACGATGCCGGTGTCCTCAACGGTGTGGTGGTCGTCGACCTCGGTGTCGCCCTTGGCGCGCACCGTGAGGTCGATCAGCGAGTGGCGCGCCAGCGCGCAGAGCATGTGGTCGAAGAAGGGCACGCCCGTCTCCACGTCGGAGACGCCGGTGCCGTCCAGGTCAACAGAGAGCCCGATGTCCGTCTCGGACGTCGCGCGCACGGCCTTTGCGGTCCTCGTCATGCTTCCTCCCTCGGGTGATACGAAGGGACGGTCCCTCGTATCGTTGCGTCTATGATGATACGGAGGGACGCTCCCCTCGTATCGCGGCGAGCGCGTCGAGAAGGGCGTCGTTCTCCTCGCGCGTGCCCACGGTGACCCGCAGGCAGTCGTCGAGCCCCGGGGCGGAGCTGAAGTCGCGCACCAGGACCGAGTGCTCGTCGCGCAGGCGCCGGCGCACCTCCGCGGCGTGCGGCACGCGCACGAGCACGAAGTTGGCCGCGCTCGGCCAGACCCGCACGCCGTCCAGCCCCGCGAGCCCCGCCGCCAGGCGCGCCCGCTCAGCGACGACGTCGGCCACAACGGGCGCGAGCGCGCGACGGCGTTCCACCGCCGCCAGCGCGACGGCCTGCGCGAGCACGTCAACGGAGTATATCTGACGCACGGCCGCAAGCGCGTCGACCACCGACGGGTTTGCCAAGAGGTAACCAACGCGCAACCCGGCGAGCGCGAACGCCTTGGAGAGCGTCCTGAGCACCATGAGGCGACCCTCGTGCTCCACCCACGGCGCCACGCTCGCCTCCTCGCCCGCAAACTCGACGTACGCCTCGTCCACGAGCACGAGGGCGTCCGTCTCGTCGAGGAGGCGCCGCACGAGCGCGCGGTCGACCAGGTCGCCGGTGGGGTTGTTGGGCGAGGTCAGGATTACGAGCGCCGCGCCCTCAGCGGCCGCCACGAGCGCGTCGGCGTCGATCGAGAAGTCGTCCGCGTCGCGCGGCACGCCGCGCACCTCGGTCTCGGTCATCCTGGCGAAGTTGGCGTACTCGGCAAAGTCTGGCGGGCAGGTCACGAGGACGCGCCCGGGCCCGCCGAAGGCGAAGAGCAGGTTGAAGAGGAGCTCGTCGCCGCCGTTTCCCACCACCACATGCGCGCGGTCGGTGCCGTGGCGGCGCGCGAGCGCGTCGCGCAGGTCGTTGGCCATCGGGTCGGGGTAGCGGTTGAGCGGCGTGGCGAGAAGCGCCGCGGAGATTGCCTCGCGCACCTCGCCCGGCAGCTCGTGGGTGTTCTCGTTGGCCGAGAGGTTCACGCGGCACGGGGAGAAGGCCGGGTCGTACGGCTCGAAGGAGCGCAGCGCCGGTCGCAGGCGGGCGGCGACGTCGAGGTTCTTCTCGCCCATGGCTATCCCCTCTCGCCGAGGCCCGGGAGCGGCACGCCCGTGGGCGCGGGCAGGTCCACGGGCCAGGCGACGCGGTGCGCGCCCTCGGTCACGGCCTCCCCGCCCTCCGCGAGGCGGCGGCGCAGGCCCACCGAGAGCGCGTGCGCCCAGAGGCCCTCGGCCTGGGCCAGGGTCTGGGTGGCCTCGGCGTCGGCGAGAAGCCCCTCGGGCGTGTAGCAGATCACGCTCGAGCGCTTCTGGAAGTCGTAGACGCCGAGCGGGCTGGAGAAGCGCGCCGTGCCGCCGGTGGGCAGCGTGTGGTTGGGGCCGGCGACGTAGTCGCCGAGCGGCTCGGAGCTCCAGGCGCCCACGAAGATGGCGCCGGCGTTCCTGATCCTCCCGACGAGACCGAGGGCGTCCTCGCAGTGGAGCTCGAGGTGCTCGGGGGCGATGACGTTCACCGCGTCGACGGCGGCCCCGAGATCCTCGGCGACGACGACCACGCCGCGCTCGTCGAGCGAGGCGCGGGTGACGTCCTCGCGCGGGCTCTGCGCCACGAGGCGCTCCACGGCGCCAAGCACGCGCCCGGGAAGCTCGCCGTCACAGGTCACGAGGTAGCAGGAGGCCATCGGGTCGTGCTCGGCCTGGGCCATGAGGTCGGCGGCGACCACCACGGGGTCGGCCGTGGCGTCCGCGAGCACGCAGACCTCGGAGGGGCCGGCAACCATGTCGATGCCCACGTCGCCGGAGACGTAGCGCTTCGCCGCGGCCACGTAGGCGTTGCCCGGCCCCACGATCTTCTCGACCGCGGGGATGGTCTCGGTTCCGTAGGCCGCCGCGGCGACGGCCTGGGCGCCGCCCACGGCGTACACCTCGTCCACGCCCGCGAGCGCGGCGGCGGCGAGCGTGTAGGCCGAGAGCGTGCCGTCGCTCTGGGGCGGCGTGAGCATGACGACGCGGCCCACGCCGGCCACCTTGGCCGGGATGGTGTCCATGAGGACGGTGGAGGGGTACTGCGCCCGCCCGCCCGGCACGTACACGGCGGCGGACGCCACGGGCGTCACCTGGACGCCGAGCAGCGTGCCGTCCGCGCGCGTGGTGAACCAGGACTGCTCGCGCTCGCGCTCGTGGAAGGAGCGGATCTGGTTCGCGGCGCGGGTGAGGGCTGCCAGGAACGCGGGGTCCACGAGCTCCGCCGCTCCGGCGAGGAGCTCGTCGGGCACGCGGAAGGCGTCCGGACAGGCGCCGTCGAAGCGCTGGCAGAACTCACGCACCGCCTGGTCGCCCCGGGCGCGCACCTCGTCCACGATCTTCTCGGCGGACGCGACCACCTCGGCCGGCAGCGCCCCGCCCGTGCGGTTGAGGTCCGCCTGCGTGAGGCGGCGCCCAGGCTCCAGCGTCACGGTTCTCATGACTCACTCCCCCCTCTCTGCGACCTCGGCCAGACGCGCCGCGAGGTCGCGAATCCTCTTGTCACAGCGGTAGGCGGCAGGCCCGGCGAAGAAGCGGGCCGTGCACTCCATGACCTCGTCGACCACCACGAGGTCGTTCTCGGCGAGCGTGGTGCCCGTGGCCGTGATGTCCACGATGCGGTCAGCCATGCCCACGATGGGCCCGAGCTCTATATTGCCGTGCAGGGCCACGATGTCGACCTGCTGGCCGATCGAGTCGTAGTAGTCCTGCGTGATGCGCGGGTACTTGGTGGCAACGCGCACGGTGCCGCGCCAGGCGTAGTTGCGCTCGGCCTGGCCGGCTGCCGCGGCGGGCTCGGCCACCACGAAGCGGCACCCCCCGTAGCCGAGGTCGACGAGCTGCAGCAGGTCGAGCCCCGCCTCGATGAGCGAGTCCTTGCCGCAGACGCCGCAGTCCGCGCCGCCGTGCCCCACGAAGGCCGGGGCGTCCTGCGCGCGCACGATGACGTACTCCACGTCCCCGGCAGCGATAACGAGCTTGCGGCCGGGGTCCTGGAGCTCGGCGGTGGGCAGCCCCGCCGCCGCAAGCGCGGCCACCGTCTCCTTGAAGAGCGAGCCCTTGGGCACCGCGATCCTGAGCGGGCGCTCGGCCAGGCGCACGCCCGGGGTCACCACCCCCGAGACGCCCGGCTCGCCGAGCACCTCCTGGAGCCGCTCGAGCGAGAGCGCGAAGCCGCAGGCGGCCACCCCCGGCCGGCCGAGGTTGGCGAGCACGGCGTCGTAGCGGCCGCCCGAGGCGAGGCTCGCCGCGATGCCCTCGGCGTACGCCTTGAAGATGATGCCCGTGTAGTAGTCGAACGAGTTGATGATCGAGAAGTCGAAGGAGAGCCGGCCGTCCTCGAAGAGGTTCGCGAGCTCCGCGGCCAGGGCCGAGAGCTCGGAGGTGCCGCGGCCCGCGGCGGGGACGCCCGCCTCGGCGAGAAGGGCGTCGAGGCGCGAGATGACCTCGGAGCCTCCCCCCATGCGCGGGACCTCGTGGAGCGCGCGGGCCTGCGCGGCGCTGAGGCCGTCCGTGGAGTCGATGAGCTCGTCCAGGGAGACGAGGTCCGACTCGTGCACGAGGGAGAGGGCCTGCTCGCGGAAGGCGTCCGAGGGCGCGCAGGCGGCGAGGAGGGCGGTGAGCGGCGTGACCGAGCCGAAGACGATGCGCCAGGCGGGGACCTCGAGCGCGCCGAGCACCTCGGCGAGGAGGCGGACCACCTCGACCTCGGACGCGGCGCCGTCGGCCCCGACGAGCTCGACGCCGAGCTGCGTGAACTGGCGCGGCTGGCCGCGCAGGCTCGGCTCCTCGCGCACCACCGGCGCGCAGTAGCGGAAGCGCGCGGGGAGGTCGTCGGCGGCCACGCGCTCGGCCACGAGGCGCGCCACGGGCAGGGTGAGGTCCGGCCTCAGAACGAGCAGGGCGTCGTCCACGTCGAAGAGCTGGAACGGCGAGTCGCGCAGGCGGCCGCCGCGCTCCAGGGCGGAGCGGTCCTCTAGCAGGGGCGTCTCCACGGGCAGGTAGCCGTGGGCGGTGAAGCACCCCCGCACGACGTCGGTGATGCGCTCGCGGGCGAGCGCCTCCTTCGGAAGGATGTCGCGGAAGCCGCGGGGAGTTCCTGTTCTCACGTCCGGTCCTTTCAGGCGCCGTGGCGCCGGGTTGCGTCTGGTCCAGCTGGGGTGGGCGCCTTCGCGCGTCAGTGCCGCGGGCCTCTTGAGCCCGCGCGGGGCCGTCTCGGCCCCCGCACGGCGCGCGACCGTTCCCACCCTTCGCCGTGCGAGGGCTACTTTACCATACTAAAGTGTCCGGGCAAGGGAGTGGGTCGGCTGTTTGCCGGGAGGAAACGAAAGACGCTGGGCAGGGAGCGGCGGCCGGGACGGGCTGCCAGCACCAGGCGCGACACGGCCAGCGGGGCCTGGACGCGGACCGGCGGGACGCGCGCGGACTAGCGGGGAGGACGGGAGGGTCTCGCCTCCCCCGCCCGCGGCCGCCGGGGCCTCCGCTCGCCGACCACGCCCCCGCCTCCCCCCGGCGCCGCGCGCCCCTTACCTGCGGGCGAAGGCCCGCGCAAGCCAGGGGACAAGCAAACGGAAGGGGTCCCCTGCTACGCTGTGCGCCCCATCAAGGCGAGGAAAGGAGAAGACATGGCACTCTACTGGCCGGAGGCGGCGCTCGCGGTGGCCTACGCGGGACCGGGCACGACGGAGGCGGAGCAGGAGTGGCCGAGCAACGTGCTCGTCATCTCGATGCGCGCGGGCCAGGCCGACGACCCGGGCTTCGTCGAGACGGTGCGGGAGCTGGTTGTCGACCGCATCTTCGAGCACCGCTGGCTGCTGATGGGGGACCTGCTCGCGGACGGCGGCACGGTGCCGGAGCCCCGCGGTGGCACGCACGACGGGGACGACGCGACCGAGGCCGATCGGGCCGAGGCGCAGCTGCGCAGAAACCTCACGGAGGGCGGGCGCGGGTGGCCCGAGGATGAGGACGCCCCCGACGAGCGACGCCGCGAAGGGGATGCGGGCTGCGATGAGGACCCCTACGGGCAGGGCTGGCTCGGCCGTCATCCGGAGGAGGACTGGCTGGACGGCGGCCCTGGCTACGGTCTCGGGCCCGGTTACGGATACGACCTCGGATACGGGCCCGACGTTCCCGTCCCGTCCCGGGCCCAGCTCGTCATCAACCACTGCGACCAGTTGGTCGTCCACGAGTGACGTGCGCGGCGGGCGGCGGCGACTCGCCGCCCGCCACCGGGCCCCCGCGCCTAGCGATGGAGCAGGCGACCGGCCAGGCGGCGAATCACCCCGGCCTCGGGCACGCGCAGCAGCACTGCGCCGCCATAGGTGACGACGAGCGCAGGCACGCCGGCCGCCACACAGTAGAGCACGGAGCGCATCGTGGCACCGGAGCAGTCGCCGAGACGGGCGTTGAGGACGTAGAGGATCGCGGCGCCCGCGGCGGCGCCGGCCGCGCCGAGCGCCAGGGTCCGCAGGGCGGAGAGCAGAACGCCGCCGAGGCCGATGGGGCCGAGGGCGCGCCCCAGGCTCACGAACATGACCACGCAGAGCGTGACGAAGAAGAGCGTGGACGAGAAGGCCACGAAGTCCAGGCCGAAGGTCGGGGTGAGGACGAGGAGCGCCACGACCTGGACCACGGCGGCGATGACGTTCGCCACCGCGCAGAGCGTCATCCTCCTCATGGCAGAGGCGACCTTCTGCAGATACATGTAGACAGCGTAGGACGGCAGGGAGATGGCGTAGAAGGAGAGGTAGGAGGCGGTCATGGAGAGCGCCTCGGCGGAGAAGCTCCCCGCGGCGAGCACCGAGATGAGCGGGACGGAGAACACGATGAGGTAGAGCGTGAAGGGCATCGCGAAGAACAGGATCTGGCCCGTGCCCGAGGTGATGCCGCGCCGGAACGCGCCGCGCTCCCCCTTGGCCCAGCTGTCGGAGAGCTCGGTGAACATCGCCGTGGTGATGGGCACCGTGAGGATGGAGTACGGCAGCGTGTACCACAGGCGCGAGTAGTAGGTGATGGACGCGCCCGTCGCCACCACGGAGAGCGCCGAGCTGGACTGCACCGACGTAGTCACGAAGGAGGCCACCACCACAGCCAGGGAGGGCACGCCGATCTTGAGGGTCTCCTTGAGCAGCGGGTCGTGCAGGTTGATGTGGAAGCGAAGGCGGATGCCGTGGCGCAGCATGGGCGGGACCTGCAGGAGCACCTGCACGGCCACGCCAAGCGGGTTGCCGAGGGCGAGGATCAGGAGCGCGAGCTCGGGGCTCTTGTCGGCGAGAAAGGCGTAGAGCAGGAAGGAGGCCGTGGTCATGAAGTTGTTGAAGATGGGCGCGGCCTGGCCCCAGAAGTAGTCGCGCTCGGCGTTGAGCACCCCCGAGAAGATCGAGGAGAGGGCGTAGAGCACGACCTCTATCACGAAGAAGCGGAAGAAGTAGACCGTAAGGTCGAAGTCGAAGTCGGAGGTTGCCGTGAAGGACTGCGTGTAGACCATCTGCGCCGCAAAGACGAAGCCGAGCACCGCCACCGCGCCCATGGCCACCAGCACGATGGAGACGAGGTTCGAGGTGTAGGTGCTCGCCCCCTCCGTGCCCGCGCGCTTCTTGACGGACATGTAGACCGGCAGGAACGCGGTGGTGAGCATGCCCGCCGCAACGAGCTCGTAGAGCTGGTTGGGAAGGTTGTTGGCCACCGAGTAGCAGCTCGCCATCACGGTGACTCCGATGGCGTAGGCCTGGCCCCACGTGCGCATGAAGCCGGTGAGGCGGCTCACCACGACGAGCACGCTCATGAGGGCCGCGCTGCGGCCGACCTGCTCCTGGGTGCTCTCCTGGGCGGCAGGGCCCGCGACCGTCGGCCGGCTCTCTCCCGCCGGGGACGGGGCCGGCTCGGCAGCCCCCCGCGCCGGGCGGCGTGCGCGGCTCATGTTCACGGTGACGTCGGCTGCGACCGGCGACCCCTTCAGGTGCTTGGGCTGGTAGCTGGGCGTACGACTCACCTGCTGGCCCCCTCGTGCTCATCGGAAACAAAACGTTTCAATAGTGCCACCTTGCGAGGGGCGCGGGAGCGCAGGGGGCGAGAAGTTCGGGCGGAATCCACACGGCGGCGGGCCCTCAGGGGCAGGGCAGCGGGCCACGGGGGCCGCTGGCCGGCGCGCGCCGGCCCCCTACCTGACGATGTCGGCGAGCGTGGCGTCGCAGAAGCCGACGAGGTCGTCCGGGGCCAGGATCAGGCTGAGCCCGCGTCGGCCGCCGGAGACGTGGATCTCGTCGAAGAGCTGGGCGGTCTCGTCTATGAGCGTGGGGAAGCGCTTCTTCATGCCAACCGGGGAGCAGCCGCCGCGCACGTAGCCCGTCGTGGGCTCGAGGTCGCGTACGTGCATGAGCGAGAGGGACTTCTCCCCCGCCGCCGCGGCGGCCTTCTTGAGGTCGAGCTCGTCGGCAACGGGCAGGCAGCAGACCACGTGATCGCCGGAGGGCGTCACGCACACGAGCGTCTTGAAGCTCGCGGCAGGGTCCTCGCCGAGGCGTTGCGCGATGTGCAGGCCGAGCTCGCTGGAGGTGTCCGTCTCGTCGACCTCGTAGGTCTCCCACGTAAACGGGACGCCGGCCGCCTCCAGCTCGCGCATGGCGTTTGTCTTGCTGAACTTCTCCCTGCGTGCCAATCCTAGCGCCTCTCTTCGCGAGCGCGGTCTCGCGCCAGGATCTGCGCGAGGAACTGCCCCGTGTAGCTCTCCGGCACCTGCGCCACCTTCTCGGGCGTCCCGTAGGCCACCACCGTGCCGCCGCCGTCGCCGCCCTCCGGCCCCATGTCCAGGACGCGGTCTGCCATCTTGATGACGTCGAGGTTGTGCTCGATCACCAGGACCGTGTTGCCGGCGTCCACGAGCTTCTCGAGCACCTCCACGAGCTGGCGCACGTCCTCGAAGTGCAGGCCCGTGGTGGGCTCGTCCAGGATGTAGAAGGTCTTGCCCGTCTGCTGGCGGTGCAGCTCCTTGGCCAGCTTGACGCGCTGGGCCTCGCCGCCCGAGAGCGTGGTTGCCGGCTGGCCGAGGTGGATGTAGCCCAGGCCCACGTCAAAGAGGGTCTGGAGCTTGTTCTTGATGCGCGGGATGTTGGAGAAGAAGGCCAGCGCCTCGTGCACCGTCATGTCCAGCACGTCGGAGATGGACTTGCCGTGGTAGAGCACCTCAAGGGTCTCGCGGTTGTATCGCTTGCCGTGACAGACCTCGCAGGGCACGTAGACGTCCGGCAGGAAGTTCATCTCGATCTTGATCTGGCCGTCGCCCTTGCACGCCTCGCAGCGGCCCCCCGGCACGTTGAACGAGAAGCGCCCCGGGCTGTAGCCGCGCGCGCGGCTCTCCGGCAGCGAGGCGAAGAGGGCGCGCAGGTCGTCCCAGAGGCCGATGTAGGTGGCCGGGTTGGACCGCGGCGTGCGGCCGATGGGAGACTGGTCGATGTCGATGACCTTGTCGATGAGCTCGACGCCCTCGAGCTTCTTGTACGGTCCGACGGGGCGCTTGGAGCGGTGCACCGCGTTGGTGAGCGCGGGCGCCAGCGTGTCCGTGACAAGCGAGCTCTTGCCCGAGCCCGAGACGCCCGTGACCACCGTGAGCGTACCGAGCTCGACCTTGGCGGTGACGTTCTTGAGGTTGTTCGCGGAGGCGCCCGTGATCTTAATGGCGCCCTTGCGTGGGTTGCGGCGCGCCTTGGGCAGGCGGATCTCCCGCCTCCCGGTGAGGTAGGCGCCCGTGATCGACTCGGGGTTGGCGGCGATCTCCGCGGGCGTGCCGGCGGCCACCACGCGCCCGCCGAGCTCGCCGGCGCCCGGGCCCATGTCGATCACGTAGTCCGCGGCGCGTATGGTGTCCTCGTCGTGCTCCACCACGATGACGGTGTTGCCCTGGTCGCGCAGGCTCTTGAGCGTCTCGATGAGGCGGTTGTTGTCCCGCTGGTGAAGCCCGATGGAGGGCTCGTCCAGGATGTAGAGCACGCCCATGAGCCCCGCGCCGATCTGCGTTGCCAGGCGGATGCGCTGGGCCTCGCCGCCGGAGAGCGTGGCGGCGGCGCGGCTGAGCGTGAGGTAGTCCAGGCCCACGTTCACGAGGAAGCGCAGACGTGCGAGGACCTCCTTGACCACGGAGCCGGCGATGAACTCCTGGCGGTCGGTGAGCTCAAGGCCCTCGAAGAACTCCAGGCACTCGCGGCAGGAGAGCTCGCAGACCTCCCAGATGCTCTTGCCGCCCACCGTGACGGCGAGGATCTCGGGCTTGAGGCGCGCACCGTGGCAGGTGGCGCAGGGCTCCTCGCGAATGTACTTCTCCAGGTGGGTCCGCATCGTCTCCGACGTGGTCTCCTGGTACTTGTCAAAGAGGATCTTGCGCACGCCTGCGAACGGGGTGAGCCAGTGGGTGTTGCGCCCGTCGCGCGTGACGTAGTCCACGCGGACCTTGGTGGTGCCGAGGCCGTCCAGGAGCGCCCGCTGGGCCTTGCGCGGCAGGTCCTTCCAGGGCGTCTCGTCAGAGACTCCGAGGTAGCGGCAGACGGCCGAGAGGATCTGCGGATAGTAGTTGGAGTGGCCGAAGAGCGCCCCGAAGACGCCCCCCGCGACCGAGAGCTCGGGGTCCTCGATGAGCGCCTCGGCGTCCACGACCTTGCGGAAGCCCAGGCCGTCGCAGTCCGGGCAGGCGCCGTAGGGGGCGTTGAAGGAGAAGTCGCGCGGCTGGAGGTCGTCCATGGAGTGGCCGTGCTCGGGGCAGGCCAGGGCGAGCGAGTACTGGAGCAGCTCGCCGGGCATGCGCTCGGGGTCGTCCCGGTCGGGCAGCAGCCAGAAGCCCACCTTGCCCTCGGCGAGCTTGGTGGCCTGCTCCACGGCCTCCGCGATGCGCCCGAGGCTGTTCTCGCGGATGACGATGCGGTCCACCACCACCTCGACGGTGTGCTTGATCTTCTTCTCCAGGCGAATCTCCTCGTCGCCGAGCTCGCGCACCTCCCCGTCCACGCGAACGCGGGAGAATCCCTCGCGGCGCAGGTCCTCGAAGAGCTTGGTGTACTCGCCCTTGCGCCCCAGCACCACCGGGGCCAGCACGAGGGCGCGCCGGCCCTGTGCGTGCGCGAGCACCTTGTCCGCCACCTGGTCGGTGGTCTGGCGCTCGATGACGCGGCCGCACTCCGGGCAGTGGGGCGTGCCCACCCGCGCGAAGAGCAGGCGCAGGTAGTCGTAGATCTCCGTGACGGTGCCCACCGTGGAGCGCGGGTTCCTGGAGGTGGTCTTCTGGTCGATGGAGACGGCCGGCGACAGGCCGTCGATGCTGTCAAGGTCGGGCTTGTCCATCTGACCGAGGAACTGCCGCGCGTAGCTGGAGAGGCTCTCCACGTAGCGCCGCTGGCCCTCGGCGTAGATGGTGTCGAACGCGAGGCTCGACTTGCCGGAGCCGGAGAGCCCCGTGATCACGACGAGCTTGTCGCGCGGAATGTCGACGTCGACGTCCTGGAGGTTGTGCTCGCGGGCGCCGCGGATGATGATGGAGTTCTGGGCCATGTGCCCTCCCGAGTTGCAAGGTCTCAGCCGTTCCAGTGTAGCCGAGCGCCCCGGCGGCAGGCCCACGCGGCCGAGGCTTCACGTGATTCGCAACACGTGTTCTAGTGCGGGAGAGGGACCCGCCCTGGCGGGAGGCGGCGAGAAGGGCCTCGCGCCCAGGCTACGCGGGAAGGTAGCGGCTCACGCCGTCCGCCCCGCGGACGCGGCGCACGGCGCCTGTCAGGACGAGGTGGTCGAGGTGCGCGACGCTCTCCGAGACGAGGAACCACCGCGTGAGGGCCGGCGTCTCCGACCAGCGGTCGAACGGCGCGTGCCAGTCCATCGCCGGCACGAGCTCCGCGCCGCACAGGCCGGGGGTCGCCTCGATCGCCGCGAGGGCGCGGGCGCTCCTGCGCTCGTGGTGGGCGGCGTTTGCGAGGCAGCGCTCAGCGACGTCGCCGTCCTGGAGGCCGTGGCCCATGAACGCGTGGGAGATACCCATGCCCGCGAGGCGACGCAGGGTCGAGAGCTGCTCGCCGATGGGGTCCTCGCCGTCGCCCCAGAACCCGATGCAGGTGGAGCACAGGAAGAGCACGGCGTCGCCGAGGAACGCCGTGCCGGTGACGGGCTCCCAGAGGGCGCACTGGCCCGGGGTGTGGCCCGGGGTGGGGACCACCTCGAGCTCCCAGCGCCCGCAGCGCAGCGTGCTGCCCGGGGCGACCGTCGAGAACCCCACCCCCTCGAGCTCGAAGTTGCTCGTGTGGTCCCAGATCACGTCGGCGAGCTCGCGGGCCTCGGCGGCGCTGACCCCCTCCCCGCGCATGCGGGCGACCATCTCGTCGCGCCAGGAGGGCACCGCGAAGCGGCGCATGTCGGAGAGGACTCCCTCCGGCACGACGACGCGCGCCCCGGCGAGGGCGAGCTCGCGGGCGAGGCCGGTATGGTCGATGTGGGAGTGCGTGCAGAAGAGCGTGGCCCGCCCGGGGTCCACCTCAAGGCGGACGAGCGCGCGCATGAGGCGCGTGTCGTTGAACTCGTCGGGGGTCCCCGCGTCCACGACGAGCGCCTCCCCGCCGTCAAGCACGACGAAGGCGTTCACCGACGGGAGGAACGTGTCGTGCATGAGGAGCTCGACGCGCCAGACCTCCGGCGCGTCGAGGACGCGCCTGCAGGTGAAGCCGTCGCCGTCCAGCGTGAAGCAGTCGGGCCCGCAGCCGCAGCCCCAGTCCTCGCTAGTCAACGAGCACCTTGACGCAGACCTTCTTGAGAGGGGCCGGCTCGGTGCCCTCGGGGCAGCAGCCGGGCTTGTGGGCGTCGCAGGGCGGGGTCACGACGAGGTCCCCCTCCCGGAGCGTCGCCCACGACTCGCGCGTCCCGGGCGTGAACAGGCCGAAGTCGTCCGCCTCGGAGAACTCCCCGACCGGCGAGCACTCACCGACCGGGGCGATCCCGATCAGCTCGGTGCCGCTGATGACGTAGTGGACGTCCGCGTAGCGACGGTGCGCCTCGTAGTTCTTCTCGCCAGGGCGGACCGTGGTGAGCTCCTGGACGTTGGCGAAGACCTCGTCTCCGTCGATCTCGTGCCGGCCGGGCTCGAGGTCGGCGAGGTCGGTGCGGGAGAGGAACGCGAGCGCCTTGGCGAGACGCCCCTGCGGAAGCTGGTTGGCCGCGACATCTGAGAGCGACGTGAAGATCATGGTGGATCTCCCTCCTTGGTTCGGCGCCCATCGCGCCGGCTCCTGTCAGTATGCCCCATCCGGCGCGCGGAGCTTGGGTAGAATCGAGACGTTGCACACACGCGCCGGCATACGGCGCCGGGGAGAGGAAGGCACATGGACCAGAGCGAGAAGGACAGGCTCCGTCGGGAGGTCGACGAGACGCTGCACGGGCAGAAGCAGCCCCAGGCGCCCCAGCAGGTCGAGCAGAACGACTGCTCCAACGTGCACCACGTGATCGGCGTGGTCTCGGGCAAGGGCGGCGTGGGCAAGTCGATGGTCTGCGGAATCCTCGCCGTGAACCTGGCCCGCCGCGGCGCGCGCGTGGGCATCCTCGACGCCGACATCACCGGGCCCTCCGTCCCGCGCATGATGGGCCTGGCCCACGAGCGCGCTCACGCGGTGGACGAGCTCCTGGTCCCCAACCAGACCGCCGGCGGCATCAAGGTCATGAGCGCCAACCTCGTGCTGGAGCACGAGAGCGACCCCGTGCTCTGGCGCGGCCCGGTGGTGGCCGGCGCCATCAACCAGTTCTGGGGCCAGTGCGCCTGGGGCGACCTCGACTACCTGCTGGTGGACATGCCCCCGGGAACCGGCGACGTGGCGCTCACCGTCTTCCAGTCCATGCCGGTGGACGGGGTGGTCATCGTGAGCTCCCCGCAGGACCTGGTGCAGATGGTGGTGGGCAAGGCCGTCAACATGGCCAACCTCATGAAGGTGCCGGTGCTGGGCCTCGTGGAGAACATGGCCTACGTGGAGTGCCCGCACTGCGGGGAGAGGATCTACCCCTACGGTCCGAGCCGCCTGGCGGAGACCGCCGAGGCCTTTGACGTCGAGGCGCTCGGCCAGCTGGGGATTGACCCGGCCCTGGCGGCGGCCTGCGACGACGGCACCTTCGAGCGCGCGCTGCCCGAGGGGCTGCTGGAGGAGGCCACCGACACGGTGGTGCGCACGGCCGAGTTCATGGACGCGGTGCGCGGCGGCCAGGACGCCTAGCGTGGCCCGCACGGCAAGAAGGACCTCGAGGTCGCAGGCGCGCGAGGAGGCCCTGGCACGGGCCACCTCGGTGAGCGTGCCCGGGGCCGCCGACGTGGCGGTGCTCGGCGGCGGGGCCTCCGGGCTCGTCGCGGCGATCGCGGCGGCGGAGGCAGGCGCGCGCGTGGTGGTGCTCGAGCGCGACCTGGCGTGCGGTCGCACGATCCTCGCCACGGGCAACGGGCGCTGCAACCTGGCGAACGCGCTGCCCAAGGCCGAGCGCTACAACGACCCAGCCTTCGTGGAGGCCGTCTGCGGAGACGCCGAGGGCTTCCGGCACGACGTGCTCGGCTTCTTTGACGCGTGCGGCCTCCAGACGGTCTGCGAGGACCGGGGGCGCCTCTACCCCTGCTCGCGCCAGGCGTCGAGCGTGCGCGAGGTGCTTCTCGCCCGGGCTCGGCGCTCCGGCGCCGTGCTGGCCCCGGCACGCGAGGTCACGGCCGTGGCGCGCGGGGCCGAGGGCTGGCTCGTGGAGTTTGCGGGCGCCGGCGGGGGCGTTGCCCCCGGTGAGGTCCGCGCGCGGGCCGTCGTCGTCTCCGTGGGCGGCGGCGAGGGGCTTCTCACGGGCCTCGGCCTGGCCTGCGCGCCCTTCGTGCCCGTGCTCTGCGCGCTGGCGTGCGAGCCGGAAGACCCGCGCGTCCGCCTGGCGGCGCTCGACGGGCGTCGCGCCCACGTGGCGGCGCGACTGCTGCGCGACGGCTCCGAGGTGGCCCGTGAGCACGGCGAGGTGCTCTTCCGTCCGTACGGGATCTCCGGCATCGCCGCCTTTGACCTCTCGCGCCTGGCGCGGGAGGGCGACGCCGTCTCGCTCTGCTTTGCCGACGGCATGCTCGCCCCCGCGGATCTCCGGCGCCTGAGAGACGCGGCCGGCAGCTGCGCCGGGTTTCTCGACCCCGCCATCGAGTCCGCGCTCGCGCAGGGCGGCGCCGACCCCCTCGAGCTTGCGTCCGACCTGCGCCTCGTGGTGCGCGGCGCGGCCGAGCCGGAGCGCGCCCAGGTCACGCGCGGCGGGCTCCGGACGGGGCAGTTCAGCACGGGGACGCTCGAGGCGCTCGGGGCGCCGGGGCTCTTCGCCTGTGGCGAGGCGCTTGACGTGGACGGGGCCTGTGGCGGCTTCAACCTGGCGTGGGCGTGGAAGAGCGGCCTGGTGGCGGGGGCGTCCGCGGCGGCACGGGCGCGCTTGCGCTAGGCTCAAGGGACAGGACACAGGCAGGAGGGACGCCCATGCTCGAGGTTTCCGGCATCCGCATAGCGCTCGACCGGCTGGACGGCAGCGACGCCGCCGAGCTCGCGGCATGCCGCCGCGCGCTCGCACGAAAGCTGCACGTTGGCGAGAAGGACCTCGCCTCCGTGACGCGCCGCCGCCGCTCCGTCGACGCGCGCCACCGCGGGGACGTGCACCTCACGTTCACCCTGCGCGCCGAGCTCGCAGGCGGCCCCTCCGCAGAGCGCGTCCTCCTCTCCCGGCTGGCCAAGAGGCACGCCGAGAAGAACGTGCGCGTTGTTGACGAGGCGCCCTACGACTTCCCCGCGCCCGTGCCCGCCGCAGCGAGGCCCGACGAGAGGCCCGTGGTGGTGGGCGCCGGCTGCGCGGGGCTCTTCTGCGCGCTCTCCCTCGCCCGGGCGGGCCTCGAGCCGCTGCTCGTTGAGCGCGGCGACGACACCGAGCGACGCGGCGAGGTGGTGGCCACCCACAACCGGACGGGCGTGCTGGACCCAGAGAGCAACATACAGTTCGGCGTCGGCGGCGCCGGCACGTTCTCCGACGGCAAGCTCCAGACCGGCACCAAGAGCCCTGCGCACCGCCTCATCCTGGAGACCTTCGTGGCGGCCGGCGCCCAGCAGGAGATCCTCTGGGACGCCAAGCCCCACGTGGGGAGCGACGTGCTGCCCCGCGTGGTGAGCGAGATCGTCCGCCAGATCGAGGAGGCCGGCGGCGAGGTCCGCTGCCGCTGCCGCATGACGGACGTTGACGTCACCGGCGGGCAGGTGCGCTCCGTGACGCTCGAGGGCACGGGGCCCGACGGCGAGAGGCACGAGGAGCGCGTGGGCGCCAGCTGCGTGGTCCTTGCCTGTGGGCACTCTGCCCGCGACGTCTTTGAGCTGCTGCACGCTCGTGGCGTGGCGATGGAGCGCAAGACCTTCGCCATGGGGGTGCGGATCGAGCACCTCCAGGCGGACGTCGACCGCGCGCTCTACGGCACTGCGGCCGGCCACCCCGCCCTCGGCGCGGCGCCCTACAAGCTCTCCTGCCACCTGCCCTCCGGGCGGAGCGCCTTCTCCTTCTGCATGTGCCCCGGCGGCTACGTGGTGTCCGCCGCGAGCGAGCCGGGCGGCGTCTGCACCAACGGCATGAGCCTCTCGGACCGGGCGGGCGTAAACGCCAACTCGGGCCTTCTGGCCAACGTCTTCCCGGAGGACCTCCCCGGAGACGACGTGCTCGCCGGCGTGGAGCTCCAGCGCCGCTGCGAGCGGGCCGCCTTCGTCGCGGGGGGCGGCGGGTTCGTGGCGCCCGCGCAGCTTGTGGGGGACTTCCTGGCCGGGACGCCGTCCAGCGCGGGCGGCCGCGTGCGTCCCACCTACCCACGCGGCGTGGCCTGGGGCGACGTGACCCCCTGCCTGCCAGGCTACGTGGCCGAGACACTGCGCGCCGCCATCCCACAGATGGGCAGGCGCCTGCGCGGCTTTGACGCGAGGGACGCCGTGCTCACCGGCGTGGAGACGCGCTCGAGCTCGCCGGTGCGCGTGCGGCGCGGCGACGACGGCCAGAGCGTGAACGTGCGCGGGCTCTGGCCCGTGGGCGAGGGCGCTGGCTACGCGGGCGGCATCATGAGCGCCGCCACCGACGGCATCCTCACCGCCGAGAAGATCGTGGCGGCGTTTACGTCACGATAGGGACGACCCGGCCGACCGCACCGTGGGACGGCGCGCTAGGACGAGGCCTGGGTCCCGGGGGGCGCGTACAAAAAGGGCGGGGGCCCTTTAGGCCGCCCGCCCACATACGTCCGATCGCCGGACGCGCTACGCAAAGCGGATGATGTCCAGCAGCTTGGAGAACTCCTCCTCCTGGTTCATGCCGGTGAGGAAGGCCACGCCGTTCAGCACGGGGACGTCGTAGGAGCCCTCGGTGCGCACGACGGGAATGTAGACGTCCGCGTCCTCGAGCTCCTCGTCAAGGCGCGAGATCTCGACAGGCACAACGTCGGCCTCGACGTCCTCAGACGCGAGGAGCTTCCTAATCTTGGCGGCGACCATCTCCGAGGTTGCCACGCCGGACCCGCACGCCACGACGATCTTCGTTGCCATTCCAGCCTCCTTCTCCGTAAAGACCAGAGTTCATTCTACCCGAGGGCCGCCGGCTCATGCATCGAAGATGCCGGCACCGTCCGGAGGCTCGCTGACGCCGTCCGGAGGCTCGCCCTCACCGGGCGACCGCTCGGCAAGAAGGCCCCCGGGGAGCAGGGTCTCCAGCTCGGGAAGGCGGGGTACCTCGAAGTCCGGGGCGAAGGCGCGGACCAGAAGCCTTACGGCACGCGCGATGTTTGCACGCTCGGAGGGCCCCAGCCCCGCAAGCTCGCGCGCCATTGCGGGGAGAGAGGTCTGCCAGCTCTCCTTCAGGCTGCCGAAGCTGTCCTTGCCACCTGAGTTCAGCACCGAGAAGAGGGCCTCCACGAAGCCCTCCCGCTCGACCGGTGTCATCGAGGTTATCCACTCGTTGAGGCCCTCGTCCACGAACGAGGCCCCGCGGCCGAGCCCCTCCTCTCGCACGAAGTCCGTCCCTTCCACGACCCAGGAGAACGGGTCGTGCTGCAGGGGGCCGGTTGCCGTGGACGCCACCACGGAGTAGTCCTCCTGCTGCTCGAACAGCATGCCGATGAGCGAGGAGCGCGGGACCGTCTTGTGTACGAGACGGGCGCGATCGCGCCAGGCGGGCTCCGCAAGCGTCTCCGCCGTGAAGCCAGGGCCGTCATGCGAGAAGACCGCGCGCAGCCGCGCGGCAACGTCGGCCGGGCAGCGGGAGGCGGCGTAGACGGCGAGGTTGCCGCCCTTGGAGTGCCCGCCCACCCAGAGCGGACCGTCCACCTCGCGCGCAGCGCGACAGAGGTAGTCGACGGCGGCGAGCTGCGAGGGCACGCCCGTCTCAAAGGCCATGTTGAAGTCCTCGCGCCATCCGACGAGCGTGTTGTCCGTCCCCCGGAAGGAGACGTAGGCGCCTCCACCCGGCAGCCGCAGCGTCACGGCGGAGAACTGCTTCTCCGCTACCTCGTCGAACTCGTCCACGTAGCCGCAGACGCGCGTCCCGCGCAGACGGGGGCTCGCCACCGCGGCGGCGAGCAGCTGAACGAGCCCCTCCGGATCCCACAGCCCGCACGTCATGGCCTCAAACCGCTCGGCACAGAAGAGCCCTGCGAGCGCCATCCCCTCGGACGTGCGGGCGGCGGCGAACTCCTCCGGCAGGCGATAGTACGAGAGGCACGAGAGCACCAGGCTGTCGACCTCGCAGAGCGGCCGCTCGGCAAACGTCTGGAACTCGCCGCCCAGGTAGGTAAGGATGTTTCTCCCCTCGTGTGCCATGACGCCCCCTACTTCTTGTGCGGCCGATAGCGGCGCCGCGTGGCGTGAGCACTGCCCTTGCGCGCCCCGGCCTTGAGGCGGGCGATCACGTCGTCTGCGGTGCCGCCCTCCACGCGCGTACGGATGGCGACGATCTGGTCGCGCAGGCGGGCCGCCGTCTCGAAGTCCATGGCCTCGGACGCGGCGGCCATCTCCTCCTCGAGGGCGTCAACCAGCTCGGCGAGCTCGGCGGCGGGCAGCTCCGAGAGCTCTGCGGCCACGTCGCGCGCCGTCTCTCCGGATGCCTCCCCGCCCTCGGTCAGGCTCTCGAAGGCGCCGTGGCTCCCGGTGCCGTGACGGTCGCGCGTCTTGCCCTCCAGCGTGGCCTCCGCCTCCGAGATGAACGACGAGACGTCCGTGATGGACTTCCTCACCGTCTGGGGCACGATGCCGTGCTCCTCGTTGTAGGCCTCCTGAATCTGCCGACGGCGGGCCGTCTCCCCGATGGCCTCCCGCATGGAGTCCGTGATGGCGTCGGCGTACATGATGACCTCGCCCTTGGCGTTTCTCGCCGCGCGTCCCATGGTCTGGATGAGGGAGCGCCGGTTGCGCAGGAACCCCTCCTTGTCAGCGTCCAGGATGGCGACGAGGGAGACCTCGGGGATGTCCAGGCCCTCGCGCAGGAGGTTGATGCCCACGAGGACGTCGATCTTGCCCTGGCGCAGGTCGCGGATGATGTCCACGCGGTCGAGCGTGGCCGTGTCCGAGTGCATGTAGTTCACGCGCACGCCCTCGTCGAGCAGGTGGTCGGTGAGGTCCTCGGCCATCCTCTTGGTGAGCGTGGTCACGAGCACGCGCTCCTTCTTGGCCACGCGCTCCTTGATCTCGGAGATGAGGTCGTCGATCTGGCCCTCCACCGGCCGGACGTCCACCTTGGGGTCGAGCAGGCCGGTGGGGCGGATGATCTGCTCCACCTGCTGCTGGGTGACGGTCTCCTCGTAGTCGCCGGGCGTGGCCGAGACGTAGATGAACTGCGGAACGCGGGACTCGAACTCGTCGAAGCGCAGGGGGCGGTTGTCCAGTGCGGAGGGCAGGCGGAACCCGTGGTCCACGAGCGTGACCTTGCGCGAGCGGTCGCCCTCGTACATGCCGCGAATCTGCGGCACCGTGACGTGGGACTCGTCGATGATGCAGAGCATGTCCTTGGGGAAGTAGTCGATGAGGGTGTAGGGCGGCTCGCCGGGCGCGCGGCCGTCCAGGTGGCGCGAGTAGTTCTCGATGCCGTTGCAGTAGCCCATGGTCTCCAGCATCTCGAGGTCGTAGCCGGTGCGCTGGGAGAGGCGCTGGGCCTCCAGCAGCATGTCGTTTGCCTTGAGCTCGGCCACGCGCGCCTCGAGCTCCTCGTTGATGGTCTTGAGCGCGTGGGTGACCTTGGGCCGCTCGGTGACGTAGTGGGAGGCCGGCCAGATGGGGACAGCGTCAAACTCGCGCACAATCTCACCGGTGACGTTGTCCACCTCGGCGATGAGCTCCACCTCGTCCCCGAAGAAGGAGATTCGCAGTGGGTTCTCCGAGTAGGGCGGGAAGACGTCCACGGTGTCCCCGCGCACGCGGAAGGTGCCGCGGGAGAGGTCGTAGTCGTTGCGGTCATACTGGATGTCTATGAGGGCATGGATGAGGTCGTCTCGCTCCAGCGGCTCGTCCTTGCTCACGTTGGGCGCAAGGCCCGCGTAGTCCTGCGGGCTGCCGATGCCGTAGATGCAGCTGACCGACGCCACCACGATGACGTCACGCCGGGAGAGCAGGCTCGAGGTTGCCTGGTGGCGGAGCTTCTCCACCTCCTCGTTGATGGAGGCGTCCTTCTCTATGTAGGTGTCCGTCTGCGGGACGTAGGCCTCCGGCTGGTAGTAGTCGTAGTAGGAGACGAAGTAGACCACGGCGTTGTTGGGGAAGAGCTCGCGCATCTCACTTGCCACCTGGGCCGCGAGCGTCTTGTTCGGCTCCATGATGAGCGTGGGGCGGTTGAGCTTCTCGATGGTCTTCGCCATGGTGAAGGTCTTTCCCGAGCCCGTGACGCCCATGAGCGTCTGGTAGCGAAGGCCCCTCTCGACCCCGCCGGCGAGCTTCTCGATGGCCTGGGGCTGATCCCCGGCCGGCTCGTAGGGTGAGACCACCGTGAGGCGCTCCTCGCCGTGCTCGCGCCCAAAGCGCACGAGCTCGCCGCCCACGCGCTCACGCCGCTCCGTGACCGCCGGATCAACCGTCTGCGCCATGGTCCTCCCCTCTCAGCCTACCTGTGGGAAGAGTGTACCCCATCGTCTGTACTTCAAACAAGTGTTCGGTTATACTTTGTCGAATGGAAGGCGAGAAGAGCCCTCGGCACGCCTAATATAAGGGCAACCAAGCGGCGGGAGGAGCCTCATGGCAGCACCCAACAACAGGCGCGAGACCGACTGGGCGCGCGTGGCCAAGATCATCGGCGCCTCGCTCGCCTGCGCCGGCTGCCTCCTCGTGGTGGTCTCGGCGGCGCTTGGGTGGGACACGTCAGCAAGCGGAAGGCGCTCTCTCGTGCGCGCGGCAATCCTTCTCTGTGCCGTGGGAGCGGGATCACTGTTCACCTTCGTACGGAAGGTCCGCGGCCAGAACGGCGAGGCCACGACCACCAAGCCGGCGGCGGGCCACGCCCCCCAGGAAAACGGCGCCGGGGCAAACCTCGAGGGGATGCTTTGCAACTCGGACAACGTCGTCGCAACGCTGAGGGACATCGCGGCCCACGGCGCCCAGCACGGGGTGTTCAGGGAGCTCCCCGCCCTTCTCGAGCGCGCCGGCCTCATGACATGGGAGGACGCCCCGCGTCTCACCGCCAACAGGCTGCGTCGCAACGGGCAGTGGTGGCTCGCGTGCGCAGACGGCGTCCCCGAGGGGGAGGCCTACGACCGCCTTGTGAGCGTAGAGGCGGCACTCAACGTCAGCGAGGACCTGCTCGCCCCGGGGGCACCTGAAGACCCCGCCGCCAAGCGGGAGCCGTCCAAGCGCCTCGGACGCGTGTTCTCCGCGGTCGCCGACATCGAGCCCCTGACGCCACCCTCGGGAGGTGCCGCTCGCGAGCTGCTCATGGACGCCGGGCGCTCGGGCGGCGAGTGGCGGTGCCGCATCGGCTTCGCAGACCGCTGCGAGAACCTCCCCGCCCCCTTCCGCGTTGAGGTTGACTTCCAGAGCAACGTCGACGCCGGGCTCCTGTGCGCGAGCGTGTCCGTGCCGGGGCCTCGGTGCTTCTCGCTGCTCGCTGGGGACGAGGCGGCACGCGCCGACGGAGCCCGCTCCTACGCGCTGCGGCTCGGGCTTCTTGTGGGACGCTGCGGACTCGACTCGCTCCCTGGGCCTGGGCACGTGATCGTCAACTGCCACGAGCACGGGCGGGAGGGCGAGACCCTGCTCTCGCTCAGCCTCACGCGGGGGCAGCTCGACCGGCTTCGCTCCCTCGTACGCGCCCGCGGTGCCCTGCTGGGCACGCTCCCTGCAGACGAGTGTCTGCGCTACCAGGTGGGCGCAGACGGTTGGCTTCGTCCGGTTGAGCCCTTCGCGAGGACGTCAGACGCCTCGCTCTGCCCTCCCGCGCGCTATCGCGAGGTTGAGCTCGACGAAGCCCCCGCCGACGAGGCGCTGCGCTCCGCCTGCGGCGCGGCGCGCGTGAGCGACCTTGGCATCATGGAGAAGGCCGGGCGCATTGCCGCCTGGAACGGGATGGTCACGGGGTTCGGCTCGAGCACGCAGGAGGTGGTCTCCAAGCTCCTCGACCTGAGGGGCGTCACCAACGACCTCACCGTGGCGGAGGCCTGCGAGCGCACGAGCAAGGCTCTTGTGGAGGGGGACGTGGACGCCACGGACCGTCGCTCTCTCGCGGGCCTTTTCGTGGACGGCGGCGCGCTCGCGCGGGCCGCGCGACACGCCTCCGAGCTCTTTGACAAAGACAAGCCCTCGCCCGACGAGCTCGAGGAGTCGCTCGAGCGGCTTGAGAGCGTGCTCTCCCCCATTACCGAGATGGGCATCTACCTTGACGACAGCGTCTACGTCTACCGCTACTTCAACTCCGTTGCCGAGCGCGTCCACTACAACCGCACCACCGATGACGGCGGGCGGCGTGTGCGGCTAGTGCCGGACGAGTACTACGCCGCGCACGCTAGCGCCGCGCGCATCCTCAACGCGCTCGGGCGCAGCGACGAGGCACTCGTCCACGCCGACGAGCTCGTACGCGTAGCCCCTGTCACGCCCGACGCGGCGCTCTCCAAGGTGCGCTGCCTCGAGGAGCTGTCCCGCGTCTTCGAGGCGGCCGACCTGCTCAAGGAGGCCATCGACTACGCCTCGACGGCGCGTGACCTCTCCATCTGCTTCTACCGGCTTGCGTTCATGGAGTGGAAGCTCGGGCGGGAGGACCTCTGCGTGGCATGCTACCAGCGGGCCATCTCGCTGCACCCCGACATCGCGCCGCAGGCGAGAAGCGAGCTCGCGGACCTGCTGAGCGCCAACGGGAGCCTCCGCGCCCTTGCAGACGAGGATGTTGTCCCCGCGCTGGAGCAGGGCGGGCTTCCCGTGGGCAAGGTGAGCGAGCTGCGCCTCGAGATGCGTGACGCCCTTGTGGCCACGACGGACGCCGGGCTCTTCGTCGTCGCACGCCAGCTCGCAAGCGCCCTGATTGAATTCTGCCGCGACGACACCCTCATCGACGTCCGTCGCTCGCTCACGAGGCCGCAGGCCTAGCCCTGCCGCGACGGGACGGCGGAGATGGGCCGTGCCGGTCTCGGCGCCCTAGCCCGCGATGATTCCGTCTGGGTAGCTCAGGCGGTAGCCCTGGTAGGCGGCGAGCACGCGCTCGAGGTAGGCGCGCGTCTCGGCGTACTCGATGCCCTCCGGGATGGTCCCCCCGTCGGCCAGCCACCCCTGGACCGCGCCGATTCCCGCGTTGTAGGCAGCGATGACCTCCTCCTCGGAGGAGAGGTGCTCCTGGAGGTAGCCCAGGTAGGCGCATCCGTACTCTATGTTGACCTCGGGGTCCTCCAGGTCGGCGGGGTCGTAGGCGGCCCCGTCCACCACGCCCAGCTCGACGAGGCTCGTCACGGTGTCGGGCATAACCTGCATGAGCCCCACCGCCCCCGCGGCAGAGAGCGCCGCCTCGTCCCAGCCAGACTCGCACTCGATCACCGCGCAGACGAGGTATGGGTCGACCCCGTGGCGCTTCGCGGACCCCTGCACCGTCTCGGCGTAGTGCACGGGGTAGAAGAGCTCGTGCGTGAGGGACGTAGACGTCCCGCAGAGAAAGGCGCAGGCTGCAAGCGTGACGACGAGCGCCACGACCGGAAGCACCCTGAACCAGCGGGCAAAGCGCGTGGCGGAGCCGCCCCTACGCCCTCGCGACGCCGCCATGTGCGCCACCACGAGGCGCGGGCGCCCAGCCGGCCTCCGCGCGCTCTTTCCACCAGTCGCGAACCTGCTGCTCGAAGACGTCCATGGTGCGTATGTTGTTGAACACGTAGCTGCTGTGCGCCTGGATGTAGCGGTCCGAGGGCTGCTTCTCGCGACGGCGGTCGAAGTCGGCGGGAGTCATGCCGCGCTGGATGGCGCGGGCGCGGCGGGCCGGGATCGGGCAGACCACGCCTACGATCTCGTCGGCCATGTTAAAGGAGCCGCGCATGCGGTCGAGCAGCGGAATCTGCACCACAACGACCTTCTCGGCGGCCTCCGGGTCCTTCTCGCGCTCGGCGGCCTCCTCATCGCGGAGCTTGGAGATGCTCATGCGGAGCAGGTCGTCGATCACGGGCAGCTCGATCTCCTCGAGCGTGACGGCACGCTCCTCGGAGGAGAAGGCGCGTGCGGCGAGCTTCTCGCGGTCAACCAGGCCGTTCGGGCGCAGCACGTCTGCCCCGAACTCCTCCACGATCTTCGGGATGATGGGAGACCACGGAGCGAGGGCCTGACGAGAGAGGTCATCCAGGTCGATGACCTCGGCGCCGCACTCCTTCATGACGCGTGCGACGGTGGACTTGCCAGAGGCGATTCCCCCGGCCAGATAGATGACATGCATGGCGCCTCCCCGGCGTTTCGGTTACGGCCTCCTATCATCGCACAAGCGGGCGCCTCGCGCGGCATCGCCACAGGCAAGCGCCGAACGGCGTCACGTCCGGGGACGGCACCTCATGCCGGGAGGCACCGTCCGCCCTCCACGTGCCAGAGCCTCACGTCCCCGAGGAGGTCGACCTCCCGGCTGTCATGCGTGACCCAGAGGGTCGTCCGTCCCGCGAGCAGGGGTCGCACGTAGTCCATGACGCGAGCCACCGTCCCCTCGTCCATCCCCTTGAGCGGCTCGTCGAAGAGCAGGGCGTCGGCGTCCGCGAGGACGCAGCGCAGGATGGCCACGCGCCGGCGCTGGCCGCCGGAGAGCTCCCGGACCGGTCGGGAGTCCACGGGCAGGCCCGCGGCGGCGAGCGCCTCGCGCTCGCGGGCGAGAAACGCCTCGAGCTCCCGCCCGCGAAGCCGGGCGTGCGGAAGCCTCACGTTGGCCGTGGCGGTGAGGTTGTCAAGCAGGCGGTCCTCCTGGAAGGTCATCGACAGCCGCAGACCCTCGGCGCGCACGACCTCGCCGGCGTCCGGTCGCTCGAGCCCCGCGAGCAGCCGGAGCAGCGTGGTCTTGCCGGCGCCCGAGGGGCCCGTGAGCACGTGCACCCTGCCAGCCGCGAAGCGTGCGCTCGCCCCCGCGAGCACGCGGATCCCCCCGAAGTCCTTCTCGACGTCTCGCAGCTCGAAGGCCGCGGCGCCGGCACCTCCCACGCTCATGGTCGAGCCTCCCAGCGCGTCTCGGCCCAGTCCAGGGCCCGGCCCACGAGCGCCTCGAGGCAGACGGACACCACGACGATGGCGACCGTCCATGCAAAGAGGCTCGGCGTGTCCAGGTAGACCTTGGCGTCGTAGAGGTGCTCGCCCACGGTGAGGTCCGGAAGGCCGATCACCTCCGCGGCGATGCCCGCCTTCCACGACATGCCGAGCGCCAGCGAGAAGGCGGCGCGGAAGTACGGGAGCACCTGTGACGCGTAGACCAGCCTAACCCGGTCCCACGTGCGCAGGCCAAAGACCCGGGCCATCTCGAGCAGCTGCGGGTCGGTCTGGCGTATCCCCTCGAGGACGTTGGTGTAGACGATGGGCAGGGCCATGAGGAACGCGATCACCAGGGAGAGCCAGCGGGAGGAGACCCACAGCAGGACGAGGATCACGAACGACGCCACCGGCACCGCCTTTATCGCCCCCATGGCCGGGGCGAGGAGCTCGCGGACCGCCGATATGCGGCTGGACAGCGCCGCGAGCAGCGTGCCGAGCGCCACGGCGGCGAGCAGCCCGGCGAGCACGCGCCCCAGAGAGACGCCGACCGAGGCCCAGAACTCCCCCGTGAGCGCAAGCGCGCCCAGGCGGGCGAGCACCTCGAGCGGGCCCACCAGCACGATTCGCGCCCCCACGGCCCAGGCGAGCAGCTGCCACGCCACGAGCCACGCGCACACGGCAAGCGCCCGGATGCCCCACGTCGCAAGACGAGGGCGCCCGGGCGCGTCAGGCCTGCGGCTGTCCGGCCGGCCGGTCAAGCGCGCCTATGCCCCGTAGTAGAAGTCGTCGCCAGGAAGCGCCCCGCCCACGGCCTCGGCGTTCTGGTCCGCGAGGACCGCGAGGTAGCCCGAGAGCTGCTCCTTCATGTCCTCGCCGGTGACGCACACGATGTTGCACTCGGGGAGGGCCTTCTCCGCCACCTCTGCGGTCACGATGTCGTAGCTGCCCACGAGCTGTGCCGCCTCGTCCACGTTGTCGTTGACGAAGTCCACCGACTCAGCGTAGTGGCCAAGGAACGCGTCGACGGCGGCGGGGTTCTCGTCCGCAAAGGCCGAGCGCACCACGGCCACGCCCGTGATCATGGAGCTCTGGTCGTCGCCGGACTGCACCGCGTCCCACTCCTCGGTGAGGTCGAGCGCCACGCGGATCTTGTCGTTCTTCATCTGGGCGGTGGTCACAAAGGGCTGGGGCAGCATCGCGACGCCGTTGGGGTCCGCCATGAGCTGCGCGAGGGCCTCGGAGTGCTCGCTCGCCCACTCCACCTGGACGTCCTCGCCGATGGTGAGGCCGTTCTTCTCCAGGATGTAGGCAAGGCCGTACTCGGGCGTGGAGCCCTTGCCGGAGGCGTAGATGGTCTTGCCGGCGAGGTCGGCCACGCTCTGCACGGAGTCGCCCTGCTCCACGATGTAGAGCACGCCGAGCGTGTTGATGGCGATCACGCGAACGCCGCCCTCGGTGCGGTTGTAGAGCACGGAGGCGAGGTTTGCGGGCACCGCGGCGATGTCGACCTCCTCCTGGGCGATGAGCGGGGTCACCTCGTCGGCGGAGGCGTAGATGTCGAAGGTGTAGTCGTTGTCGGCCACGTTGCCGGCCTCAGCCTCGCTCATGAAGCGCACCAGGCCCATGGCCGTGGGGCCCTTGAGGGCCGCGGTGCGCACGGCGACGGGCTCGGCGGCCTGCTCGCCCTCGTCCGCGGCGTCGTCAGCCGGCGCGGCGGTGGTGTCCGTCGAGGCCCCGTTGTCGCAGGCAGCAAGCGCAAGAGCGGCGGCCGTACCACCGGCGACCTGCAGGAACCCTCTTCTGTCGAGCATAAAAGAACCTCCCCGTGTTCGTTGTTCAGACTTGTCAACGATAGCACGGTGAGGTTCTTCTCGCCGATGTATTGGGCGGGCGGTAGGGAACGGTGCGGAATCGTTCCGGAGCCCTGAGGCGATCCCGGAGCCCTAGGACCTGACCTCGAACTTCGTGCCGCACTTGGGGCAGGTCACGCGGAGCTTGCCCTTGCCGCGCGGCACGCGGACCCTCTGCTTGCAGGAGGTGCAGCGCGCGTGCTTGTAGGTACGCAGCTCGGACCACGCGGCGCGCGGGTTCTGGAGCCACGGGCGCGCCGGGCCGAGCGCCTTGAGGAAGGCCTCGTTCTCCCGGGCGCGGCTTCCGAGGTTCTTGGACTGGATGCGGAACATCGCGTAGACCACCAGCAGGAGCGCGAGCCAGCTGAGCCAGCTCACCCGCAGGAAGACGTTGACCAGGAGCACCACTATGGCGAGGTCGACGCAGAACACGGCCAGGTCGTCCGGCCCCTGCCTCCCCCGGAGCCACTCCGCCACCTTGCGCTGCCAGTCCCCTGCCGCCATCTTCTTTCCTCTCGTCCCTTCGAACCGTCCTGTCCGAGCGCACGCGCTCAGTCACCCCGTTTTGATACCCGTTTGCAGGGTTACGTACACCCGAGGCCGTGACATGTACGCAGTTTCATCATTTGTTTGGTACCAAGCGATTGCGTTTTCGCAGCTAGAAGAGCTGTCGAGAAGAACCGGGCACTCGGGGCAGTGTACGTACCCCAAGGCGGCAGTGTACATACCCTCAGAGGGAGCGCAACCGGTCCGGGCGCGGGGTTCCGTCCGGGCGCGCGCCCGCGGCGCTAGGCCGGGACGGTCAGGCCGAGCCGCGCCCGCCAGGCCGCGCCAACTCGTCCCCAACGCAAAGGGCCGGCCGCCCAGAAGGGACGACCGGCCCTGTCGCAGGTTCTTCTCGCCTGCTAGCGACCCTCGCCCATCACGTAGGCGCGGGCAAGCTTCTCGGTCTCGACGATGGCGTCCATGTGGCAGCGCTCGCGGCCGTGCGTGTTGAGGCAGGCCATGCCGAAGGCGGCGGCGCGCAGGTCGTTGGTGTGGACGTAGGCGCCGTTGGCGTCGGTCGAGTAGTGGAAGCACACCTGGGTGTTCCAGCGGCCCTCGGTGCAGGCCTTCTCGGCGCAGGCGATGAGCGTGTTGGTGAGGTCCCAGTCGTAGGGGCCCTTGGCGTCGGAGCAGATCACGCCGACGCTGTGCTCGTCGGAGCCCGCGTAGTCGGGCCCGATGAGGGTGATGTCGCAGGCGACGTACTCGCTCACCTCGGACGGCACCCAGGACGCGCCGTGGCCGATCTCCTCGTAGATGGGGAAGGCGAACAGCGTGTCGTACGCGGGGGCCTCGCCCGTCTCCTTGAGCCAGCGGAGGGTGTCGAGGAGGGCGGCGACGGCGGCCTTGTCGTCGATGTGACGGCTCACGACGTAGCCGTTGTCAAAGGACTCGAAGTGGGGGTCGATGCCGATGATCGCACCCTCGGTCACGCCGAGCGCGCGGGCGTCGTCCGGGCAGGAGACGTCGGCGATGAGGCTCACGGACATGGTGTCCTCGGTGCGCGCGTCGGTCTTGGTCTCGGCCCACACGTGGACGGAGTGGTGGTTGCAGATGACCTGGCCGGCCACGGTGCGGCCGTCACGGCAGTGGACGAGGCAGGTCTCGCCCTCGATGCTCGCGTAGTTGATGCCGCCGAGCTGGCGGACGCGCAGGGTGCCGTCGTCGTTGAAGCCGCGGACGACGAGGCCGATGGTGTCGAGGTGCGCGCCGATGCAGACGGTCTTGGACGAGTCGCGGCCGGGCACGCGGACGTAGGCCGTGGCCTTGTTGTCGACGGTCATCTCATAGCCCATCTCGGCGAGCGTCTCACGCAGCCAGGCGTGGATCTCGGGGTAGTAGCCCACCGGGCTCTCGACCTCGACGCACTCGTGAAGGGTGTCGAGCAGGTACTGTGGATCGATCTCGTAGCTCATGCCTCTCCTTCCTCGGGGCGCCCCTTGGGGGCGCCTCCTCTTCTCGGCCCGTTATTCTACGCCTGGCTCCGGCAACGGGGGCACGCCCACCCCTCGGTTAACCTCCCCGACACGTGGGACGAGGGGGACGGAGGTTTTCGTCCCACTGTGACGGGGACGGGTGTGGCGAAACGCGTACCGCGACGGTCGGGCCGTTTCGTCCCACTGTGACGGGGAGCGGGGCCTCCGCCCCGCCGAGCGGAGCGCGGGGGCGGGGCGGGCGCGGCAAGTGGGACGAAAACCTCCGTCCCCCTCGTCCCACTTAGGCCTGGGGCTGGGCGTAGATGGCCACGAGGTCCTGCAGGATGTCGACCATGC
>CALULO010000011.1 GCA_944321515.1 uncultured Atopobiaceae bacterium
GAGGAAGAAGGGCGTGAAGGGAGCGAAGAGCGTTGCTGCCTAGGCTAGCCCCTTGTCACACAAACTACCGAAGCCTCAATTATTTTCATTGTCGCACGCACAAAAGCGCCAAGTTCTCCCTCTCCGTCGAGAAGGGCTCGGCCACGCATCAATTGATTCAATAGTTTGCATGCGTAACCCAAAAGAGGCAGCCGGGGGCACGGAGCCGACTAAGGCGCACAAGCCCCTGAGGCGGCAAAGGCGTCCACGCGGCCTACGAGAAGGCGAAGACGCCCGCACGCCCGGGCCCGCACGCCCGCGCCCACGCCGCGCCCGCAGCCCACAGCCCGCAGAGACCCGCTACTCCCACACGGGCGGCACCGGGGCATCCGGCGTGGACCACGAGCCCAGGGGCGCGTTGGGATCCGCGTCCAGCGTGAGCGGCGAGAAGGACCCCGCGCGGAAGCTCCTCAGCGCCGCGATGCCAATCATGGCCGCGTTGTCGCCGCAGGCACGCATCGGCGGCACCGTCACGCGCACGCCGCGCTTCTCAAAGGCCGCACGGTACGCCGCCCGCAGGCCCGGGTTGGCCGCCACGCCGCCACCGACGCAGAAGTCGCTCACCCCGGTCTCCTCGACGGCCGTGACGGCCTTGGCAACCTGCACGTCAACGACCGCGGCCTCGAAGCTCGCCGCGAGGTCGGGCAGGTTGATGGCGCGCCCCGCGCGGTTCTCGCCCTCGATGTAGGTGATGACGGCCGTCTTCAGCCCGGAGAGGCTGAAGGAGTAGTCCCCGCTGTGCATCATCGCGCGCGGGAAGCGAATGGCGCGCGGGTTGCCCTGCGCAGAGAGCTTGGAGATGACGGGGCCGCCCGGGTACCCCAGGCCCAGCGCCTTGGCAACCTTGTCGAACGCCTCGCCCACCGCGTCGTCGATGGTGGCTCCGAGGATCTCGTAGTCGCCCCAGGCGCGCACGTGCACGAGCATCGTGTTGCCGCCGGAGACAAGGCTCGCCACGAAGGGCGGACGCAGGTCCGGCGTCTCAAAGAGGTTGGCCATGAGGTGGCCCTCAAGGTGGTGCACGGCAATGAGCGGCAGGTCAGCAGATGCACAGAGGCCCTTGGCAAAGGCCACGCCCACCACGAGCGCGCCCACCAGGCCAGGCCCCGCGGTCACGCCCACCGCGGCGAGGTCGCTCGGCGCCAGCGTGTCCACGCCGAAGTGCTCGCCGGCGCGCGCGAGCGTCTCCTCGAAGACGCCGACGATGGCCTCGGTGTGCTTGCGCGAGGCGATCTCCGGCACCACGCCGCCGAAGCGCGCGTGGAAGTCAATCTGCGTGGCCACCACGCTCGCGCAGACCACGCCGTGGGAGTCCGTCACGGCCATGGCGGTCTCGTCGCAGGACGACTCGACGGAGAGGACGAGCGGGCCCGCCGCCTCCAGGGCCGCAAGCGCCTCCGCCGAGCGCGGCGCGCACTCGATGGGCCACGGGCGGATGGAGGGCGCGGGCTCGGGGTGCTCGTCCCCACCGCCCACGGCGTCGGCAGCCAGCGGCAGCGACGCGCGCAGGATGAGCGCGTCGTGAGCGGGCTCGCCAGCGGCACCTGGGTAGTAGCCGGGACGGCGACCCTCCTCCACAAACCCGAGCGCCGCGTAGAGGGTGCGGGCCGGCTCGTTCTTCTCGTCCACCTCAAGGGAGGCCGTGTGGGCGCCGAGCATCTGCGCGTCATAGGCCACGCGAGCCACGAGGCGGCGCGCGATGCCCTCGCGCCGGCGGGCCGCGTCCACGACGACCTCCTCCACCTCGAAGTCCGCACCCGCGAGCACGCCGCCCGCATAGCCGATGACGCGCCCCTGGTCGTGCGCGACCCACCAGCTGCGGCCGGGCTGCGTGAGCTCCTCGTAGAACATGCGCTCCGTCCACGGCGTATGGGCCGACCCCTCGTAGGCGGCGGCCTCGAGCGTCGCCACGGCGGCGGTGTCGTTGACCGTCATCGGGCGAAGCTGCAGGTGGATTCCAGCCAGCGCGTCGTCCACGCCGGTGAGCTCCACGGTCGCAGGCTCCTTGAGGCCCAGGCGCGTGCGCTCGGCCTCCTCGGCGTCAGAGAGGCGCGTGTAGATGGGCAGCACGAGCGCCGGGTCCCCGCTCTGGGCCGCGGGCCCGGCAAGCGCACCGGCCTCCACGGCGGCACGCACCAGACCCTCGCCCGTGGGGTACCACGCCTCCTCGGGCGAGAAGGACGTGAGGCCCGCAGCCTCGAAGCGGGCGCGGTACTTTGCCAGGCCGTTGCCCGTGAGCGTGAGCTCGGCGGCGTCCGAGCGCGCAGCCCACTCGGACACGCAGGCGTCCGCCTTGACGACGGTCTCGGCCGGGAAGGTGCGACGCGCACCCGCCTCGTCCAGCTGGTAGATGCCGGGGTAAACCTCGCCGCGCATGGCGTCGCCCGCCACGGCAAGCTGGCCGCGCACGCCCGTCCCCCACGCAGCCCACGCCATCGCGTCGAGCGCGGAGGTACCGAAGAGCGGCAGGCCGGCACCGCACGCCAGGCCCTTCGCCGTTGCGACGCCAATGCGCACGCCGGTAAACGACCCCGGGCCGCGACCGGTGAGCACCGCGTCCACGTCTCCCATGGAAAGGCCGGCGTCCGAAAGCACCCGCTGCACCGTGCTCACCAGCTCAACGTTGGCCCTGCGGCGACACATGTGGTCTCCGGCGGCCAGCACGGAGACGGACCCGTCCGCACCCACGCGGCATACGGCGCACGCCAGCATGTCCGTGGACGTGTCGACGGCAAGGACGGTCTTCTCGGCAGACTCACACATGGCGGCTCTTCTCACTCGACGAATCAACCAGTCCAGTGTAGCCGGTCGGGGCGCGTGACGCCCCCGAATCGGCGGCAGGTCGGCACGGGACGGGGCCTTGGCGCGGGACGACGCGAGGGCCGTTGCTCATCCCCTGCCTCACGGAGCCGCGCCGCAGCCTGCCCTCCCACGGGGCCGCGCCGCGGCTCAACCGAGCTTCTCGACCAAAAATCGGCCAAACACAGGCCAAAAACGGTCGAAAATCTCGGCTGAGACCCAAATGACCCAGACGGTCGGGCGAGAAGAACGGCAGGCTCGGACTGCCAGGGCGGGACGGCGAGAAGGACCTCAGCGCTCGGGCTCCCCCGCAATGAGCCCCTCCGCCCAGGCGCAGACGTCATCCAGCTCGTCGTCCGTGAAGCCGTGGCCGGCGCCCTCGATCACACGGAGCTCCGCGTCATCGTAGACCTCAGCCGCACGCTCGGAGTAGGCCACCGGCACCACGGCGTCCGCGTCCCCGTGAGCGATGAGGACCGGTCCCTCGTAGGCGCCGATCTCCGCGAACGGGTCGAGGTCGAGGATGTCCGCGTAGTAGCGCCGCCCGACCGTCACCCCGAAGAGGCCTTCGACGGTCTCGGGAATCTCGTCCACGGACGAGAAGCGCTCGCGTGCGTCGTCGGGAATGCTGAACGCGGGATAGATCAAGACGAGGCCGGCCACGTTGTCCGGACGCCGCGCCGCCACGAGCGCAGAGACCAGGCCGCCCTGGCTCTCTCCCATCAGAAAGAGGCTGCGGTTCCCAACGAGACCCTGGTCAAGCAGCCCGTCAATCACGGCTTCCAGGTCGTCGACCTCCGTAAGAACGGACATGTTGAGGAAGTCGCCCTCACTCGCGCTATCGGGGGAGCCGCCGCAGAAGTCGTACACGTAGCAGCGGGTGCCGGCCGCTGCCAGGCACTCGGCATCGCGGGCGGTCGCGCGATAGCTGCTGCAGAAGCCGTGCGAGATGACGACGAGCGGGGTCCCCGCAGCCTCGGCCGCGGCACCGGCCGGCTCATAGAGCTCCCCGTAGATGCGCAGGCCATCGCGCTCGAAACAGAGCTCGCGAACGTCGTAGTCACCGGGCTCCACAGAGTCCGCGGACGGGTCAAGCTGGAGCCCCGACTGCTCGCGCCCGGCCTCCTGCCCTCCAAGGCCGACGCCGGACTCCCCGCCATCCGAGGCCGCGCCCGTCTTCCCGCACCCCGCAAGGCCCACGGCCAGCAGCGCCATCGCGGCCAGCAGCGTTCTTCTCGCCACGAATCTCGCCATTGAACCCTCCCGCCGGTCCGGGACGCAAGGGCGCCGGCCCATCGGACCGGCGCCCCGCAACTACAGGTAGCGCGAGGGAGCGTCCCCCTCAGCTCCTTTGTATCACTTCTCTGCGGCCAGGCGTCACTTCTCTGCGTCCCCCGCGTCCTCCGCGGCCGACGCTGCCGACGCGGTCGCCGCGGCACGGCGCCGCTTGACCGTGCGTCGCGCGATGAGTCCGGCAGCCAGCGCCACCAGCGCCACGCCCACGCCCGTGACGCCCCAGCGAATCTGGTCAGCCTTCTGCATGCCGCCCACACCCGAGGAGTACGTGCTGCCCGGCATCGCGCCGTTCATCACGTGCGTGTTGGCCATCACGTAGAGCAGGTGGTGCACGGCGTCGCGCGCATAGCGGTACTGCGTGGCGTCCATGGAGTCGAAGGTCCACGTATCCGTCGGGTCGCTCGCCGTGAGCTTGGAGTCAGCACCCGCCTCAATCATCTGGCCCGCGTTCATGAAGACGCCCGTATCGGCGTTGTCCGTAATGATCCATCCGTCAAAGCCCCACTCGCCGCGCACGACGCCGGTGATGAGGTTGTAGTCGCCGCCCACCCACGTGGCGCCAACGCGGTTGAACGCGGTCATGAGGCCCTGACACGCGCGAAGCTCCCGGGTGGCCATCTCGTAGCTGCCGTCGCCTGCGTCCCGGACGTAGGAGAGCTCGACGTCCCCCGCCTTCATGCACATCTCGAAGGGGCGCAGGTAGATCTCACGCGCGGCCTGCTCGTTCAGCCAGGTGGCCATGGAGAACTGGCCGGTGCGGTCACCGCGGTGGTTCTCCTGGTCGTTGAAGGCAAAGTGCTTAATGAGCGTGTAGACGCCCTTCTCGGCAGCGCCCAGAACCTCCTGGGACGCCAGCGCGCCAGCGAGGTACGGGTCCTCCGAGAAGTACTCGCCGCTGCGGCCCGAGAAGGCCGTGCGGTTGATGTTCATGGCGGGCGCGTACCAGCCGGTCGCCCCTCCGTACAGGGACTCGTTTCCTATGCAGAGACCCAGCTCGTGGGCGAGGTTGACGTTCCAGGTCTGGGCGACCATGGCGGGGTTGCAGAACGTCATGCCGATGCCGCCCCAGCTCCAGCCGGAGGTGGAGTCCGCGTCGGTGCCGGCCGGCTTGTCCACGCTGGCGATGTAGTCCGTGCCATAGCCGGCCTGGGTGATGAGCACGTCGTAGTCCTCGGCGGTCAGCTGGTCCAGGAGGGACTCCCACTGCGGGTCGTCGTAGTCCAGGCCGCGCATCTGGATGAGCGTGAGCCCGTTGTCCGCGCCGTACGTGAGCTCGCCGTCCCAGGCCTGAACGTCAGGGTTGCCGGAGTCGGTGGAGTCCAGCTTGGCGAGAAGGTCGGCGGAGGCCGTCTTGCCGTAGGTGTAGCTCACGCCGTCGTCGCCGTTGATCTCGTTGCCCCAGGTGGAGACCTGGCTCGTAGGCTCGCCGTCGTGGGCGGGCCAGGTGCCGGCCCAGTCGGCGCGCGTGAGGTAGGTCCCCTCGAACTCCGCGTCCGCGAGGCGGTTCACGATCTGCTCGCCGGTAAGCGAGTCGGTGGCGTACTTGGAGGCGCCCACGGAGGACGCGTCGGGCTCGTAGGTTGCGACCAGGGCGGAGTCACCCTCGGCCGTCATGCCGTCCGCCACGCCATAACCCTTGGCGGCCAGCACGTTGTTCACCGCGTCGTGCGCGTCGCGGCCAATCGTTACGTAGTAGGTACCGGGGTCCAGCACGTAGGTGCCCTCGCCCGCGTAGTCATAGGACGCCAGCTGGCGCTCCTCGAACTCCACGGACACCGTCTGGCTCCCGCCGGGCGCGAGCTCGTCAGTCTTGGCAAAGCCTACCAGGACCACCGAGGCCTTCTCCGGGCCGCCCTCGACGTAGGGGGCCTGCGCGTACACCTCCACGACGTCGCGTCCGGCCGCCTCGCCCGTGTTGGTCACCTCGACGGAGACGGTGCACGTGTCGTCGTCCCACGAAGTCGAGAAGCCCGACCACGCGAAGCTCGTGTACGAGAGGCCGTGTCCAAACGGGAAGCAGACCTCGGAGGCATAGTCGAAGTCTCCGGCGTTGCCCGCGCCCATGACCACGTCCTCGTAGCGCGTCTCGTAGTAGCGATACCCCACGTAGATGCCCTCGGCATAGCTCACGTAGTTGTACTTGGTGAGGCTGCCGGACTCGTCCAGGTACTGGTAGTCGCCGAAGTTCTGGGCGGCGGGGCTGGCAAGGGCGTCGGCGGCAAAGACGTCCTTGGTGCGCCCGGACGGGCTCGTCGCGCCGGCGAGCACCCTGCCGAGCGCGTTGATGCCGTAGGTCCCCAGCGACGGTACGAAGAGCACCGAGCGGATGGCGGGGAACTGCTCAAGCCAGCCGAGCTCCAGCGGGGAGTTGCTCGTGATGAGCAGCACCACGTTGTCGAAGTTGTCGTTTAGGTACTGCAGAATCTCCAGCTCGGTGGAGTCCGGCTCCAGGTAGGTCCTCGCCTGATCCTCCGGGCTGCTCGCGTGGTTGTACATGGAGCGGGGCATGTCGCGCCCCTCGCCGGCGACGCGCTTGAGCACGAAGACCGGCGTGGTCCCCTCCATGGAGCCGAGCACGCCAGCCTCCTCCATCACGGAGAGCGGGCACTCGTTGATGGAGAAGTCCTCCTCGTCACCGTAGCTTACCGAGCCGGGCCCCATCACATACTCGGCGCCCTCTCCCGAGGCGTAGAAGTCCACGAGCGTCTGGTTGACCTTGAGGCCGGCCGCCTCCATCGCGGGCGTCACCGCGTCGACGACCTCGCTCTCGACGCCAAGCGTGGACTCGAGGATCCCCTTTGAGCCCGTGCCGAGCGAGCGTGAGTTGCCGCCCACGAAGGAGAGCGTGGCGCCCGCCTCAACCGGCAGCGAGGCGTCCCTGTTCTCAAGAAGGACGATGCCCTCCGCCGCGATCTGCTCGTCAAGGGACTGCTCGTAGGCCGCAAGGTCCTCGCGGCTGTAGTCCGCCTTGTTGTACTCAAGGTCAAGGCCGTCGGTATTGACCCCCGAGTTGTCCCATCCCTGCTCGACGCCGAGGTACGAGTTGATCATCTGCGCGTAGTTGGGAAGGATCGTATTTGCAGCCGTGGCGGCCGCGGCGCCCGCGACGCCCACGACGCCGAGGCCCGCCGTCACCACCACGTCCCTGCGCGTGAAGTTTGCCATGTGGTTCTCTCCGTTCATAGATGACCAGGCCGAGGCGAGAAGAACCTCTCGCCTCGGCACGACCATCCGTAGCGTCCTACTCCTCGTCTACGGTTTGCTCTCCAAAGCTTGCGGACCCCGAGACAACGTCAACCGAGTCGTAAGAGGTAGCAAACTCTTCGTTGTACGCTTCGACAAAAGCGTTGAGGTCGATACGGTGGATAAGATTGGCCTTAAATACGCCGCTACCGTAGCCACGGTCGGGTTGATGCCAGTCGTTAATAAAGCCTTCCTGCTCGTAAACGAGAGCACCGTCCCCGGAGCGCGCCGCAACCGCCTCGCCCTTCTCGTTGAGCAGCGTAAGCGACCCCACTCCAGAGCCAGAACCTTCGAGCTTCCAAGACCCCGCATAGAACCCCAAACCGCTCTTACCAAGAGAAAGCGACTCATCCGCAGAGAGAACAAGCGGCACACCGTCTGCCTGAACGTAGGTGTAGCGATAGTCGTCCAGCGTCTCCGCCGTAGCCAGAACCCTCGCACTCCAAGAGCCCTCGGCGGTAAGGTCAGTGTATGCATCGGGAACAAAATCGGCGCCCGCTTCGTAGAGCTCCCCGTCAATGAGCCAGCCGTCAAACGCAAGGTGTGAGCCCTCGTACGGGCAGTCGGGAAGCGTGACAGTCTCACCGCGCTTTATCTGCACCTCAGCAGGATCGCTACCCGCAACAGCGTCGCTACCCGCCGAGAAGGAGAGCGTGTAAGAAAGCTGGTCGCCCGTCTCGCATGCCGAGCCCAGCCCGTTACACATAGACGCCATCTCATATACGGACACCGTGTTAGGAGCCTCCACGTTAGGGGTAGCGATAGTCCAGTTGATTAGGCCGTCTTTCGTAGTGACCGCAATATCGCTGCCGTCAGTAGCCGTGAGCACAAGCCCCTTCTCGTCCGAGTAGTCCCACGTTCCACGAACGCGCTCTCGCGGCTTTGTCGTCGTTGCCGCAACAAACTGCTTGTCGCCATAGAAGGCAGTCTGAGCGCTATCTGAGTAGGCGGTTAACAGGGGGTTATCCGAGCCGATTACGCTGTCATGCATCATCCCGTTGATTGCAAGCGAGTTGGCGAAGTTATAGAGCGCGCGGTGAACAGCCTCGAACAAAGCATCTTGGATAAGCGGATCACTCTTATAGTCGTCCTGGAGCAGAACCGCGTTGCAGACATCGTTGTGCTCGTAGTTGCCCGCAAAGAGCCAGAGGTGGTTGCCATTAAGCAGGCCGTCAACGGCGTCCATGAAGGAGCCCTCGAAGTTGTCTGTAATCGTAGTTCCCCGATATCCAAGCTCCCCTCCAAGGAAGTCAAGCAGGAGCTCTCGGCTTTCTCCAGCCCATTTCATGCCGAGCCGGTTGAAGCCGGTCATGAGGCCGGTCGCCTCACCCTCGACCACAGCCTTTTCGAACTGACGCAGATAGATCTCACGCATGGTCTGCTCGTTGCCCCATGAGGTCACCGCATGGCGGAACTCCTCCTGGTCGTTGCCCACAACGTGCTTAATGTACACAAGGCCGCCCTTTGACTGGACGCCGCGAGTCTCCTCTGCACAGGAGCGCCCTCCCAGATAGGGATCCTCGGAGAAGTACTCGAGGTTGCGCCCTGAATAAGGCGCGCGATGCGTTCCGCAACTCCATCCCAGCAGAGACACGTTCCGGATGTCTTTTGTCGAGGAGTGGAGCATATGCTCCCCAGCAAACCTGCCTATGCCCTCGTTAATCTCAGTGCTAAACGTTGCCGCCACGGTATCCTTGGTGGGCCACTGGTCAATGGTGATGCCAGAAGTCACATAGGAGTCCCCGCTGGAACCTCCCCAGCCAAGGGATCCATCCCTGCTCTCCGTACCAGGCTTACCAACAACGGGCGCCGGCGCCTCGGAGTCAATGATGAAGCCGACCATCTCCTCGTAGCTCATCTTAGAGACGAGCTTCTCCCAGTCGGGATCGTCGTAGTCCTTGCCGTGCATATCGACAAGCATGACGTCGTTTGAGGTCTGCCCAAACTCGTGAGTAGGTACCGAATTCGCATCGCCAGAGCCAGCCTTGTAAGTGAATGGAAGCGCAAGGTCAGCGAGCTCTTCCGTATAGGTCACATGCGTCGCCTCAGTGGGGAACGTCCCCTCCCAATCAGACCTGCTAAGCCAAGTGACCTTATTGAGAGAAGAAATCATCGGGTTCTTGTTGGGGTCCCATTCGTCAAAGTGATTAGTTGCTTGCGCGCCAGCCACAGACACCGAGAACGTCTCAGCGTCAAAGTCAGGATTGCTCCACACCCAAACAAGGCCCTGGTTGCCTTCGGAATCCAGGCCGTCCGCTGTGGTCTTGCCTTTTGCCGTAAGAATGTTGTTGATTGCGTCATGCGAACCATTGGCAACGGTGAAGTAGTAGTCACCATCATCAAGAATGTAGGTCTTAGCGCCGTTGGAGTCCCAAGAGGCAAGCTCACGCTTTGAAATCGTAATGGTCAGCGTCTCGGAAGCACCTAGCTCCAAATCTTGAGTCTTTTCGTAGCCCTTCAACTCAACGGAAGCCTTCTCTACGCCGTTCTCACGGTCGTAGTCCGTATACGGGCTCTGGACAAAGACGGGCACCGAGGCCTTACCCACGACCCCGCCCGTGTTGGTCACGGTAACGTTTACCGCAAACGAGTCGTCAGACTCCTCAACGGTAAAGTCACTAAAGTCAAAGGTTGTATAAGAGAGGCCGTAAGCAAAGGGGTACGCAACGTAGGAACTGTAGTCAAAATCGCCTGCATTACCCTGGCCGAGAACCTTGTCCTCATAGCGCGTCTCGGGATAGCGGTAGCCCACATAGATGCCCTCAGCGTAGACGTAGTTTCGACGCCAGTGATGACCGATGTCATTGCCCGGCTTCCAAAGGTCATATTCGCGCGTAATCTGCTCAATCTTCTCATCGGAAACCTGAGAGAGGTCAGCGTCAATCCGGCCAAAGTTGGCCATGACGGGATTGAGACGGTTGTTCTTATAGATCGTATCGGGCATGCGGCCAGAGGGGTTCGCGCGACCGTCAAGTACCTCGGCAAAGGAGGGGCCACCCAGAGGAAGCGGCTTATCGTAATTGGTGAAGCTGACGTTGCCCACCCAGAGAATGGCGTCGATGGCGTCAGACCACGGCCCGTCCTCCCAGCTCACCGTGTTGGACATGGAGAGCGAGACAATCATCTTGGTAAACGTGCCATCACGACGCAGGTCGGCGACACCATTGAGCATTTCCTTCTCCTCCTGGGAGAGGGCAAGGTAATCATGGTCGACATACCACTGTGCGTCACAACCCTCGTGACAAGTTCGTCCCAGAAAGACAATAGCGACGCCACCAACCCCATCGAAGAAGTCGGCCGCCTGGATGTCCGCCCACGGATTTTCATTAACCTGCCAGCTGTTAGAGTTCTGAGGACCATCGGCAAAGAAGCTCCACGCTGCGTCATCAAAGTCAAATCCCGCATCCTTCATAGCGGAGTCGAGGCCGACCATAAACTTAGGCCCTGCGTTGCCAAACGCCGTAATCTTGCCGTCCTCAGGGGAAAGCGGGAGGGCAGAGCCCTCGTTGCGGAGAAGTACCGTTCCCTCATGAACCGTACGGTGGAAGAAATCAGCCTGCTCCTCCGCGAGTTTCTGCTCACCCTCAAGAGAGTACTCATAGTCGCTGGGATAGAACTCATTCTCCCCTGCAACAAATGCTGCCGGCGCCACGGACTCGTCTGAGGTCGCCGCACCCTGGTCGCCGCTCGGCGAGCAGCCCGCAAGACCGGCCATCACGGCGGCGGCCGCGGTACCCAGCACAAAGCCCCTGCGCGTAACTCCGCTCCTTAGCATTCCCATGGTTCCCTTCCCTTCCTATCCACTCGCCTCGCGAGTGCCTCCACCTGCTCTTTGTTGGCAGGATCTTTCACGTCCCCTTCAAGGGGCCAATCGCAATGACCGGCCCGGGAAAGGGGGAGGAGGGGTGAGCAACACCCTGCCCTCTAAGATAGGAAGCTGAAAGGCCGCCCGATTCCGCGGGTGCCAACCCACCAGCTCGCGCGCACGACGCGCGCACCACGTCACCAACTGCACGCTTCTCGTCACCAACCGCAGAATCAACCCCACCGCGAGCGGTCACGCACCGCCGGTGAGCGGCAAGGGATACGGCAGCGGCTGCGTTCCGGGCCGTGCAGGAGGCAAGACGTGAGCCGGGCTGAGGCGCAAGCCGAAAAGCGCGCGGGCCGTTCTCCCCGGCTCCTCTCGCCGCCGACCTCGCTAGAACATGATTGCGTTCTTGTTGTTGAGGTAGTCCATGTAGGCACGTCGGGAATCGCTCACCTTTGAGCGCCCGATGGGCACGAGGTCCTTGCCCACCACAAACCCCTGCGAGGTCAGCTGCCGCACGTGGGCAAAGTTAACGAGAAATCCCTTGTGAACGCGGAAGAACCCATACGGGGCGAGCTTCTCGCCCATCTCGTCGAGGGTCGTGAGGACCTCCTCGGTGCGGCCATTGGCCAAATGGACGATCTTCTCGCGGCGGCGCGCCTCCACGTAGGCGATGTCGTCAACGTCAAAGGTCCCCATCGCGTGCGACATCTTGAGCGTAATCGTGCGGTTGGTGCTCTGCTTGCGCCGCTCGCGGACGAAGGTCTCTATGGCCTCGGCCATGTCCGCGTTGAAGCGACTCTTGCGAACAAAGCCGAGCGGCCGCAGGGAGAGCGACTCGAAGACGCGGTCCTCGCTGTTCGAGACGTAGATGATGTCCGTCCCGAAGCCGATCTCGCGCAGGGCGCGCCCGAACTGGATGCCGTCGACGCCGGGCATCTCGATGTCAAGGAGCACGAGGTCAAAGCCCACGGAGTCCATCCGCTTGGCAAGGTCCTCGAGCACGGTGTAGACCTCTATGTCTGCCTGTGCGCCTCGGTGCGAGAGCTCCCGCTCGGCGGCACTAGCTATGGCGTCCGCGGCGAAGCGCTCATCGTCGCAGACGGCAACGTGGTACTGCAGCATGTTCCTTCCCTCCCGAGGGGCCTCCCCGCCCCGTGCGGCAAATGGCGTGGCGCAAACATCCCGCACGCCCGAACCGCAGCCGCCCTACTCGGGCAGCGCAAGCATCACCCTAGCCACAAACTCGCCACCATCGTGAGAGAAATCGGCGGCACCGTCGTACTTCTCGGCGACGGCACGGATGATCGAGGTGCCGTAGCCATGACGCTCGCGGCTTCCCTTGGTGGTCAGCAGGGCGCCGTGCTCGTCGTAGGTCGGGGGCTTCGC
Source organism: uncultured Atopobiaceae bacterium (assembly GCA_944321515.1). Classification (GTDB taxonomy): domain Bacteria; phylum Actinomycetota; class Coriobacteriia; order Coriobacteriales; family Atopobiaceae; genus Thermophilibacter. The sequence goes on from CALULO010000011.1 coordinate 12,575, forward strand.
CGACGGGTTTGCCACCGTCACCACAAGCGCCCCCTGGTCCGCCACGATGCCCAACCGCACGTTCTTCTCGCCGCCAGGCAGGCCATCGCAGGCCTCGATAGCGTTGTCCAGCAGGTTCATAACGAGGCTGCAGAGGTCAATCTCCTCGTAGGGCAGCTCCGCGGGCACCGCTATGCGCGAGCTGATCTCCACGCCCGCCGAGCGAGCCTTTGAGACCTCGATGTTCACGATGTCATCCACGAGCTCGTTTCCGGAGCTCACCCAGGAGAACGTGGGGTTGGCGCGCATGGACATCTCACCAAAGAACCTCTCCGCGCGGTCGTAGTCCTTCTGCTCCAGGAGCATCCTGATGTAGGCGTACTGGTTCTTGACCTCGTGACGCAGCCTGCGCAGGTTCTCCCCGCTCTCGCGATAGGCAAGAAGCGCCTCGTAGCGACCCTCCATGAGGTGGCGCTCCGCCTGAAGGCGCTCCTTGTCGCGCACCAGACGCGCAAGACGCAGCACGGCCCAGTAGACCACGAGCTGGGCGATCTGGCCGTTGAGGCACGAGAGCAGGCTCTCGAGCGCGCTCGACGAGTACGGGACCAGGCCGAAGTCCGAGCGCAGGTAGAGAATCGCACGCTCCGCCAGGCCGGAGGCGCACACTATGAGCACCGGCACCACGAAGGCGAGCGAGACGCCCTCCTCGTCAAGCGACGTGCTTCGCTCCAGGAGAAAGAGCAGAGCACGCAGAACGAGCATGTAGGCAAACGAGACCGCTGCAGCAAGCTCGATGCCGCCGGCAAACACGGCGTTGGCGATGTCGGCGACGGAGAGTGAGTAGAGCCACGCGCACATCACCAGGCCAACGCGTACGAGCTGGGCAGGAACGCGGCGGTCCCGGAACAGTGCGCCACACGCAAGGGCGGGCAGGATGGTCCACGTGATGGAGTTGGGGAAGACGAGGTCGCTCAGGGTGCCGAGCACCCACACAATGGGCAGCGCCATCACAATGCGCAGCGGCAGCAACCACAGCAGGCGCCGCCCCGCGCCGTGAAGGCGCGTGAGCAGCAGCACCAGCGAGAGCGCCCACGCAACGTTGTAGAGCGAGACCACGCTCTGGGTGAGCGTCGTCACAAAGCACTGCAGCAGCTCGCCCATGGTGCCCCCTCACCTTGGCTGAATATGGGTGGGCCTAGTGTAGCCGCAGGGAGGCCGGACGCCACCCCGACGGCGCACCATCCGCGCCTTTCGCGTCACAAGCCGAGGGCTCGTCTGAGAGGGGCCACGCCCACAGGGGACGCCCCGCGGGACCGCAGCGCAGCTCAGCTCGCCCCACGGAACCGCAGCGCAGCCCAGCTCCCCCACGGGGCCGCGCCCTAAGCTCAACCGAGCTTCTTGACCGAAATTCGGCCGGAAAAGGCCAAAAAACGGCCGAAAACCTCGGCTGAGACCCGGACAGACCGTAAACGGACCAGCGAGAAGGACCGCGAGGGGCATCAAGCGACCCGAAGCGAACCGGCGAGAAGGACCTCGGTCGGCCCGCGCGCCCGGAAAGCCCTCGGGATGCGGGCCGACTCGAAAACGAGGCCGATCGACCGCCCCGGCCCTCACATGTTGGCGGCGCGCTCGGCGGACACGGCCTCCATCAGCCGCACCAGCGGCCACGCACGGTTGACCTTGGTGAGCAGGGCCTTGGGGCCCACCACGCACCCGGCCTCCCGGCTCTTGGCGAGAAACTCATCCACCTGTGCGCTCGTCAGCCCGCAGAGGAGCACGAACTCGTCGCAGGCCGGCTCGGGGCCCGCATAGTCAATCGGAGCCGGACGAAACCCAATGAGCCGCGCAAACGCACCCGCTGGGTCGCCCAGCCGAGCGTAAGTCGCAGTTCGAGCCACCAGGCCCATCTCACGAAGCACCGTCCGGACCGCAGCGCCCTTCTCGCCAGACGGGTCAAGCCCCCAGAGCAACGCACATGCCGCGGGCCCCGAGGGCTTGACCTTCTTGGCGCGGGCAGCCTTCTTCTGAGGCTTGCCTGCCATGGCTCTTAGCCGAAGTAGCGCTCGAGCAGGCCCTTGAGAGCCTTGCCGTGGCGAGCCTCGTCACGAGCCATCTCGTGCACGGTGTCGTGGATGGCGTCGAGGCCGTTCTTCTTGGCGCAGGAGGCGAGCTCCGTCTTGCCGGCGGTGGCGCCGAACTCGCAGTCGACGCGCCAGGCGAGGTTGGCCTTGGTGGAGGCCTTCATGTTGGGCTCAAGCTCCTCGCCGAGCAGCTCGGCGAACTTGGAGGCGTGCTCGGCCTCCTCGTAGGCGGCCTTCTCCCAGTACAGGCCGATCTCCGGGTAGCCCTCGCGGTGAGCGATGCGGGCCATGCAGAGGTACATGCCGACCTCGGAGCACTCGCCGGTGAAGTTGGCCTTGAGCTGCTCGAGGATGTAGGCCTTGTCCTCGTCGGAGATGTTGGGGTTGTCCTTGACGGTCTTGCCGTAGACGCCGTACTCGTGCTCGGCGGCGAGGGTCAGCTCACCCTCGACCTTCTCGAACTGGCTGGCGGGAGCCTTGCAGACCGGGCACTCCGCCGGCGGCTCCTCGCCCTCGTAGATGTAACCGCAGACCTTGCAGACCCACTTCATGGTGTTCTCCTCTCGTTGTGTGGCACGGCAAGGCCCCCTCGGCCTCACCGCCCCCTTCTATGCACACGGCCCGGGCACGCCCCGGCCGTTGATGCCCTCTCAGGCGACCTCGCCGGACGCCTCCTCCTGCTGGCACGCAGGACACACGCCGTCAAACTGCAGGGTGTGCCCGCAGATGCGATAGCCGCTCGCCGACGCAGCCGCCTCCTCGGCGCCACGCAGCTCCGGGATAAGAACGTCGTCCACGCGCCCGCAGACGGTGCAGCGAACGTGATAGTGGGCGAACGTCTGGTGGTCAAAGCGGTCGGCGCCGTTGTTGATGCGCACGCGGCCAATCGAGCCGTCCTCCGCCAGCCTGTTGAGCGTGCGGTAGACCGTCGCGCGGCTGATGGTTGGGTGCCCAGCGTGCACGGCCTCAAAGACCTCGTCCGCGGTGGGGTGGTTAGCTAGGCGCTGCAGCTCCCCCTCGATGATCGAGCGCTGAACCGTGTTCCTAGTAGCCATGTCCCCTCCCCTCGTGCCTTGAGGACAGTATATCTTATTGAGACTTATTCGCAATAGAAAACTAGTCTCATTTTGAGATAATCAGCCCTGCCCCAGGACGACCGGGCCCTCCCCGCGCGCCCCGCCGTGTGGGCACAGCCGCCTCGCCGCGCGCACGTCGGCCGGACACGGCGAGAAGAACCCCCGCCTGCACCCCTAGCCAAGCGCGGAGAGGAGCTCCTCGCCACGCGCATCGTGCGCAACCAGCCTGACCTCGCGCGGAGGCTCCTCCCCCGCCACGGCCTCGTCCTCCAGGCGCGTGACGTAGACGTCGACCCGCGCGTCGCCGATCTCGTCGGAGAACTGCTCGCCCCACTCGATGGCACAGACGCCGTCGGAGCCCAGCACGTCAAAGATGCCGGTGTCCTCGAGCTCGTCCGCGGAGTTCAGTCGATAGAGGTCAAAGTGATAGAGCGGCAGGTCGGTGCCCTCATAGACCATCTCGATGGTGAAGGTAGGGCTTGTCACGTCGGCCTTGACACCCAGGCCTGCAGCGATGCCCTTGGTGAGCTGGGTCTTGCCGGCACCGAGGTCCCCCGTCAGCACCAGCACGTCACCTGCGCGCAGGTTCGAGCCCAGGCGCTCCCCCAGGGCTATGGTCTCCTCGCGAGAGGTCGTCACAAAGCGCTTCTCGCCCATCAGCCCTCACCGCCCGCGGAGCTCCCGGGCACGGGGCCCTCGCCCGCTGGTCCCGACGCAGAGCCCTCCGCCGGGTGCTCGGCCAGCCAGGCGCCCACCATGCGGAGGTCCGCCTCGAGCATTGGCTGCCAGTCAGAGTGGTAGATGCAGGCCGCCGGGTGGAACGTGGGGCACACCACGAAGTGGCCGGTCTGGTAGAGCTGCCCGCGGAGCGACGTCACACCCGCGCTGGTGCGCAGCACGAACTGGGACGCGAAGTTCCCCAGACAGACGATGACGTCCGGCCAGATGCTGCGAATCTGCTCCCGCAGGAACGGCGCGCACGCCTCGATCTCGGTCGGCTTGGGATTTCGGTTTCCGGGCGGGCGGCACTTGATGACGTTGGCGATGTAGATCTCCTCCCGCGTGAGGCCGGCCAGGGACAGCAGCGAGTCGAGCTTCTTGCCCGCCGCGCCCACGAAGGGCTCTCCCTGCAGGTCCTCGTTACGGCCGGGGCCCTCGCCGACGAACATCACGCGGGCGTGCGGGTTGCCCACGCCAAAGACGAGGTTGGTGCGCGTGCTTCCCAGCGGGCAGAGCTGGCAGTTGCCCATGAGGTCGCGAATCTCCTGCAGCGTGGCCTCGCGCGGCCGCTGGTGCTCGTGACCGGGGATGTGCATGACGGACATGAGGTCAAGCCCCCTTTTCTCCGCGGCGCTGCGGCGGGCGCCACCGCGCCCGGCGCCGCCCTCGCTAGGTGTAGATCTTCTCAAGGCGCATCCCGAAGTCGCAGACGATCTCGTAGTTGATGGTGCCACGCAGCTTGGCCATCTCTTCCGCCGTGATGCGCTCGTCGCCGTCAGCGCCGAGGATCGTGACCACGTCGCCGTACTCCACCGGGCGGGACGGCCTGTATGCGCGCACGCTGTTGACGTCCACGGCAAACATGAACTGGTCCATGCAGATGTTGCCCACCTGTCGACAGCGACAGCCGCCCACGAGCACGTCCATCTGGTTGGAGAGCTCGCGAGAAAGGCCGTCGGCGTAGCCGATGGGCACCGTGGCCACCTGGATGTTCTGCTTGGGCACGCGCCAGGTGAGGCCGTAGCCCACGCCGTCCCCCACGTTGGGGTAGAGCACGCGCGTCACGCGCCCGCGCACGCTCATGACCGGCTCGAGCTCAATGCGAACGCGCGTGGTCTCGGCCGGGTGCAGCCCGTAGAGGCCGATCCCCACGCGGCACATGTCGAAGTGGCACTCGGGGTGCAGCACGGTGCCGGGGGTGTTGTCGCAGTGGACAAGCCCCGTCTCCAGCCCGGCGCCCCGCAGGGCGGCCACCGTCTCGCGGAAGCGGTTGAGCTGGAGGGCGAAGTCCCAGTCATCCGGGACATCTGCGGTGGCGAAGTGCGTGAAGGTGCCGGCGCACTCAAGCCCGCGGTGGAAGTCGATGGTGCGGCGCAGCTCGACCGCGTCCTGGCGGCGCACGCCGATGCGCGTCATGCCCGTGTCGATGGCAAGGTGGTAGCGGGCCACGCGGTTCTCGGCGGCCGCCGCCTCGCCCAGGGCGAGGGCGAAGTCGGCGGTGTAGACCGAGGGCATGAGGTCATAGCGCACCAGGGTGCGCACGCAGTCCACGGGGGGCTCGGAGAGTACCAGAATCGGCCACTCGATGCCCGCCTCGCGCAACGCCACCCCCTCGTCCACGGTGGCAACGGCAAACTGACTCGCCCCGGCCGAGTGCATGGTCTTCACGCAGGGCACCGCGCCGTGGCCGTAGGCGTCCGCCTTGACCACGCACATGAGCTGCGTTCCGCGGGTGAGCTGACGCCTGAACGCCGTGGTGTTGCGGCGCAGCGCGGCGAGGTTCACCTCAACCCACGACCACCTGTTGGCCGGGCTCACGACCTTGTCCACGGCTGACCTCCCCCTGACGCACACGTCCCGTGCGCGGGCACGACGCCCGCATCCATAGAGTCTAGCCCTCCCGCGGCCCGTCAGGGTACGTCACGTGCTCCTCAAGGGCATCTGCGGCAAGCCCGATGACGTCGATGACGTCGGTGGCCATGACGGCGCGCGTCCCCACGCGCTCGGCGGCAAGCGTGCCCGCGTAACCGTGAATCTCGCACACGTAGGCAGCGAGAAGCGCCAGGTCCACGTCCTCCCCCGCGTGCTGGGCGAGGGCCGAGACCATCATGCCGGCAAGCACGTCGCCGGAGCCCGCGGTGGCAAGCGAGGCGGGCCCGGGCTTGGGCAGCACCGCACGGCTCACTCCGACGCAGCCCGTGGCCGTGCCCTTGGCAACCACCACGAGCTCGGAGCCTCCGTCGGCCCAGAGGATCTTGCGCGCCGCCTCCAGCTGCTCGGCCAACGAGCTCGGCGCCGAGGCGTCCTTGGAGACCAGGCGCCCCAGCTCCCCGCGGTGCGGCGTGAGCACCAGCGGCGCCCTGCGACGCGTGACCTCGGGAAACTCCGGCAGGTTGCCGCTCGTGAGACGAGAGATGCAGTTGAGGCCGTCGGCGTCCACCACCAGCGGCACGTCAGTCTCGAGCAGCGCGGCGACCACGCCCACCGTGCCCGCGCTCACGCGCATGCCAGGGCCCACGAGCACCGCGGAGGAGCGCTCCGCGAGCTTGACCAGGACTTCGCGGGCGTCGGCCGTAAGCACGCCGTCAGCGTCCTCGGGCAGCGGCACCACGGGAATCTCCAGCAGGTGGGACTGAGCCACAAAGGCGGCCGAGGCGGGCGTGGCAAGCGTCACGTAGCCGGCCCCCATGCGCGCGGCGGCGCGGGCGGCCATGACCGCGGCGCCGGTGTAGCGCCGCGAGCCGCCCACCACGAGCACCGACCCGCGGGAGAGCTTGTCCACGGCGGCGGCGTGCGAGGGCAGCACCTCCAGGTAGTCCCCAAGGTCCGTGCGCCAGGCCACGGGGTCGGCGTCCACCACAAGACGCTCGGTCTGCTCGGCGAGCGGGGCGACCACGATGGCGCCGCACACGTCGCGGCCGTCGTCGGCGAGAAGCCCCGGCTTGAGCGCAAGCATCGTCACGGTCATGTCCGCCACCACGCACGCGCTCGCAGCGTGACCGGTCTGGCCGGAGAGACCGCTCGGGACGTCCACGGACACAACCCGGGCTGGGCTTGCGTTGACGCACTCGATCCAGATGTCGAAGGGGGCGCGGACCTCGCCGTGGAAGCCCGTGCCCAGCATGCAGTCAAGCACCACGTCAGCCGTGGAGAGCAGGTCCTCCAGCTCGTCGCGCGAGGGTCCCACCAGGAGGGAGACCCCGGCCCGCACCGCGCTCTGCGCCACCTGGCGCGCCAGGTCCCCGGAGAGCTGATCCGGCTCGATGGGGCTCACCACCTTGACGTTGACCCCGCGGCCCAGCAGCACCTCCGCGGCCACCCAGCCGTCACCGCCGTTGTTTCCCAGGCCCGTGAGCACCACGACGTTGTCAACGTCGCCGAGCTCCAGCACCTCCTGCGCGGCCGCGTAGCCGGCACGGTGCATGAGCTCCGAGACGCTCACGCCGGCGCGGGTGAGCGCCACCTCCACGCACTTGACGTCCTCGATGTTGAGTACGGGCTGCATATGCATCACTCCTCGGAAGAAGGTTGTTCATCTGATGTGGACGCTCCGCCGGACACGCCAGCTCCGCCGGACATGTCATCGCCCACGCCGGCGAGAGGAACCTCAGCCCCGTCGATCGCCCCCGCCTGCGCGTCCTTCTCGCCGGGCAGGCGGTCGTCCAGCTCGTTGAGCTCGCCCTCCTGGACGCGCTCGAGCTCGTCCAGTATCGAGCGGGCCTCCTTGAAGGAGGTCGCGAGCGCGCGGGCAGCGTCGGCGCGCTCGTCCGAGGCGGGGCGCACGTCGTCCGTCACGGCAATGGCGTTGGCCACCGCCACGTCGTGGGTGTGGGAGATTGAGAGCGCGATCTCACGCACGCCGAGTTCGCGCGCCACCTCCGCGGCGCGCCCTGTGAGCACCGCGCGAGGGCGTCCCGCGTCGTCGCGCGCCACGGAGACGTCACGCAGACCGATGCCGTCAGAAAAGCCGGTCCCTAGCGCCTTGAGCACCGCCTCGCGCGCGGCGAAGCGCGCGGCGTAATGCTCCGCGGGGCGTGCGGACCTGTCGCAGTAGGCGCGCTCCTCGTCGGTGAAGACGCGACGAGCGAAGTTGGGCCTGCGCGCCAGGACGCCCTCCATGCGGGCGATCTCCAGCATGTCCACTCCGATGCCTGCCGTTGCCATGCGCTACTCCACCGTGACGGACTTGGCCAGGTTACGCGGCTTGTCAACGTCACAGCCGCGGGCACGCGCCACGTAGCGCGCGAGAATCTGCAGGTGCACCACAGCAACGATGGGCACGAGCAGCTCGTCGGGCACGGGCGGAATCCAAAGCACGTGCTCGACCAGGGACGCCACCGACTCGTCGCCGTCCGTGGCAACCGCCACGCACACGGCCCCGCGCGCGATGACCTCTTGAATGTTGGAGACCGTCTTATCGTGCACGCGGTCCTCCGGCACTATGGCCACCACCGGGAAGCCCGGCTCCAGAAGGGCGATGGGACCGTGCTTCATCTCCCCGGCCGGGTACGCCTCGGCGTGGAGGTAGCTAATCTCCTTGAGCTTGAGCGCCCCCTCGTAAGCGGTGGTGGAGTTGACGCCGCGTCCCAGGAAGAGCGCGGAGTGCGCGCGACGGAACACCGCGGCGGCGCGCTTGTCCTGCCAGCTGCGTCCGATGACCTCGCGAATGAGGCCCGGGAGGGCGCAGAGGTCGAGATAGTGGCGCTTCACCTCGGCGCGCTCCATCTGCCCCTTTGCCTCGGCCAGGCGCAGCGCCAGGAGCGCGCTCGCCACCATCTGCGCCGTGTAGGCCTTCGTGGAGGCCACGCAGACCTCCGGGCCTGCCTGCACGTAGAGCGTGCCGTCAGACTCACGCGCAGCCGAAGAGCCCAGCACGTTGGTGATGGCAAAGACCTTGCAGCCCATCCCCTTCATGCGCCGGGCGGCGGTGAGGGTGTCGGCCGTCTCCCCGGACTGCGTGATGATAACACAGAGCGTGTTTGGCGTCACCAGCACGTCCTGCTCGTAGTTGAACTCTGAGGCGTAGTCGCAGACCACGGGCACCTTGGCCCAGGTCTGGATCAGCGTGCGCGCGATGAGGCTTACGTGATAGGACGTGCCGCACGCAATGAGGTAGACGCGGTCCACGGCGGCGAGGTCCGCCTGGCTCATGGAAAGCTCGTCCAAGTGGACGCCCTGCTCGCCGAGCCGGCCCGCCAGCAGGCGCTCTATGGCCTCCGGCTGCTCGGCGATCTCCTTTGCCATGAAGTCGGCATAGCCGCCGAGCGTGGCCGCCGAGGCGTCCCAGTCAATGTCAATCGTCGAGGGGACCTCCACGGGCAGGCCCTCCTCGTCAAAGACGCTCACGCGCCCCGAGGCCTCGAGGCGGGCCACCTGGCCGTTCTCAAGCTGGATGACGTGCGAGGCGATGCTCGCAAGCGGCGTCACGTCCGACGCGGCGTAGGCGCCCTCCGGCGTGGAGGCCACGACCAGCGGGGACCCGTTGCGGGCGCAGACGATCTGGTCTGGCGCGTCCGCACACACCACCGCGAGCGCCCACGAGCCCTCGAGGCGGCCGCACGCGCTGCGCACGGCGGAGACGAGGTCACCCTTCGAGGGGCCCGCCCACGCGTCCTCGATGAGGTGGGCGATGACCTCGGAGTCCGTCTCCGAGGCAAAGGAGTGGCCCGCCTGCTGCAGGTAGCGGCGCAGCTCGCGGAAGTTCTCGATGATCCCGTTGTGCACCACGGCGATGCGGCCGGTGCAGTCCCGGTGCGGGTGGGAGTTCTTATCCGTGGGGGCACCGTGGGTCGCCCAGCGCGTGTGCGCGATGCCGGTGGAGCCCACGAGGTTTGCCGTCTCGCAACGCTCCACCAGAGTGGCGACGCGGCCGGCGCACTTGACGCCGTGGAGCTCGCCGTCGGCGCCGAGCACCTCGACGCCCGCGGAGTCGTACCCGCGGTACTCCAGCGTCTGCAGCCCCTCAAGGAGGTAGCCGACTGCCTGGTTTCTGCCGGTATAGCCAACGATTCCGCACATGCGGGGCCTCCTTGCGGTGGGTGCGTTTAGGGTACGGTCAAGATTCTAGCAGCGGGGCACAGGGCCGGGCGGGTGTCGGCGGCTGGGCCGAGCCTACGCCTTGAACGGCTCCAGCGCCTCGAGCACGATGGCGTTGGCCTGGTGGCAGAGCTCCTCGGTGGGCGCCTCGGCCAGCACGCGGACCAGCGGCTCGGTGCCGGAGGCGCGCACGAGCACGCGTCCCTGCCCGGCGAGGAACTCCTCGGCCTGCTTGGTCGCCCCGAGCACGGCCTCGTCGGACATTGCGGCGTCCTTGTCCGTCACGCGAACGTTGACGAGGTCCTGCGGGTAGAGCTTGACCGGCGCGCAGAGCTGGGAGAGCTTCTCGCGCTCGGCACGGATGACCTCCATCACGCGCAGCGAGGTCATGATGCCGTCACCGGTGCACTCGATGTCGCCGAAGATGATGTGGCCGGACTGCTCGCCACCCAGGCTGTAGCCCTTCTCGCGCATGCGGGCGTAGACAAAACGATCGCCCACCGCGGTGGTCTCGTAGGAGAGGTGCGCCTCGTCGAGGGCCTTGAACAGACCGAAGTTGCTCATGACCGTGGGCACCACGGTACCGGCCGTGAGACGTCCGTGTTTGTTAAGGTAGACGCCGCAGACGTACAGGATCAGGTCGCCGTCCACCACGTTGCCGCGCTCGTCAACGGCAAGGCATCGGTCGGCGTCTCCGTCGTATGCAAAGCCCACGTCCAGGCCCTGCTCCACCACGTGGCGACGAAGGCGGTCCAGGTGCGTGGAGCCGCAGTCCACATTGATGTTGAGGCCGTTGGGCGCGTTGTTGATCACGCGGACGTCGGCGCCCAGCGCGTCAAAGACCGGCTTGGCCACCGAGGAGGCCGAGCCGTTTGCGCAGTCCAGGCCAACCTTGACGCCCTGGAGGGAGAAGTTGGCGCTGGCGATGAGGTGCGCGATGTAGCGGTTGCGCCCCTGCATGTAGTCGATGGTGGAGCCGATGGCGTCCCCAGTAGCCAGCGGGACCTCGCACTCGCCGTCGATGTAGGACTCGATGAGCTCGAGGACGTCCTCGTCCATCTTGTAGCCCTCGCCGTTGACGAGCTTGATGCCGTTGTCCGTGTAGGGGTTGTGGGAGGCGGAGATCATGATTCCGCAGTCAAAGCGCCCGTCGACCGTCTCGTAGGCCACGCCGGGCGTGGGGATCACGTGCAGCATGTAGACGTCCGCGCCCGAGGCAACCAGGCCCGCGGTCAGCGCCGACTCAAACATGTAGCTGGAGCGACGCGTGTCCTTGCCCAGGACCACGCGCGCCTTCCTACCCTGCCGCGCGCCGTAGTACCAGCCCACGTAGCGGCCAATCTTGAACGCGTGCTCGACCGTGAGACCCACGTTGGCCTCGCCGCGGAAGCCGTCGGTGCCGAAGTACTTCATGCGCACCCTCCAAGAGGTATCGGATTTCTGGTCCACCCACCATCGTACTCGCCCGCCTCCCAGGCCGTCGTGGCAGTTGCACAAACACAGAAAAAGGCCCGCCGAGAAGAACTCGACGGGCCATGTGCGATGCCAAAAGGCGCAGATGCTAGCGCTTGGAGAACTGCGGGCGCTTACGGGCCTTCTTGAGGCCGTACTTCTTACGCTCGACAGCACGGGCGTCACGGGTGAGGAAGCCAGCCTTCTTGAGGTCCTCACGGTACTCGCCGGCGTCAAGCAGCGCGCGGGCGATGCCCAGGCGCAGGGCGCCGGACTGGCCGTTGATGCCGCCGCCGTCGCAGTTGGCGAGCACGTCAAAGCGCTCGGCGGTCTCGGTCAGGCGCAGCGGGGCAACGGCGTTGTCCACGAGCTGCTGACGGCCAAAGTACTGGGCGGCGTCGCGGCCGTTCACGACGACCTTGCCGGTGCCGGGGACCAGACGGACGCGGGCGACGGCCTCCTTGCGGCGACCGGTGCCGGTGTAAACAACGGTGTTCTCAGCCATCGGTTAGGCCCTCCAATCGATCTGGACGGGGTTCTGGGCAGCGTGCGGGTGCTCGGGGCCAGCGTAGACCTTGAGCTTGGTGCCCTGCTTGCGACCAAGGGTGGTCTTGGGCAGCATGCCCTTGATGGCGTGCTCGACGACGCGCTCGGGGTGCTTCTCCATAGCCTCGCGGAAGCTCTCGAACTTGAGGCCGCCGAGGTAGCCAGAGTAGCGCCAGTACTGCTTGTGCTCCGCCTTAACGCCCGTGAGGACGACCTTGTCGGCGTTGATGACCACGACAAAGTCACCGGTGTCGGCGTTGGGCGTGTACTGCGGCTTGTTCTTGCCACGCAGAACCATCGCAGCCGTGGTGGCCAGACGGCCGAGCGTAGCGCCCTCGGCGTCGATGAGCACCCACTTGCGCTCGACTTCGCCATTCTTGGCGAACTGAGTCGACTTCTTCACTTGACTCCTCCTACGTACCTGCTGAGTGACGGCTTCTGGACAAACCGTCGTGCTTTTGTCAGAGATTACGGGGCTCTGTGGAAAAGCTGTAAGAGTATACAGCATCGCGCGCGCGATGAGCAGGTAAATTTCACGCACACAACCCGTTCAAACACGGCTTTTACGCATGGGACGAAAAGGCCCCTAGAGCGCGGCGTCCTTCGTCCCCAGCGCCGGCGTGGAGGCCCCTTCCCGCTCGTCCGCGCAGAGGAAGGCGTCAATCTCCGCTAGGCGGGCCTCGGCCTGGCGGCGGCCGGAGAGGTAGAGGCTCAGCAGCGGCTCGCCGGCGCGCTCCGTGGTTCCCACCGTCACCGGCTCCTCCGGGGCGATGACCAGGCAGCGACCGTCACGCTCCAGCTCCCAGAGGCGCTCGCGCTGGGCGTTGTAGCGAGGCCCGCGCGTGCGCAGCGCCTCGAGGTAGTAGGGGTAGGCGTCATAGCGGTGGGACCTGAGCGCAATCGCCTCGCTCCCGGCCCCGCGCTCGAAGCCACGGTCCCGCGTGAGCACCACGAGGGCGCGCTCGGCGGGGACGTGCCCCTCCACCTCGCGCGCGCCAGGTAGGCCCATCGCCGTCTCGTACGGGATGGAGTCCGTGGTACCGCCGTCCAGGTATCGATGGCCGTCAATCTCCACGATCTGGGACACCATGGGGAGCGAGGCCGAGGCGCGCACCTTGTCGATGTCCTCCGGGTACCGGCGCACGGGTACGTAGTCCGGCGTGCCGAAAGTCACGTCCGAGACAACCACCCACATGGGAAGCTCGCTTGCGTTGAAGGTGTCCACGTCGCAGGGATCCAGGCGGTTCTGGACCTCGTCATACATGAAGTCGGCGCCGGCTATGTTGCCCGTAGTGGCGAACGACCACAGGGACATGAAGCGCTTGTCGTCACGAAAGGCGAGCATGTCACGCATGGTTCGACCAATCTGGCGAGAGCGGAAGTTGGACGCGTTAATGGCGCCGGCCGAGACGCCCCACACGCTTGAGAAGCCGTAGAGGCCGCGCTCCTGCAGCACGTCGAGCACGCCGGCCGTGAACAGGCCGCGAAAGCCGCCGCCCTCCAGGACGAGCGCCGGCACGTTGGTTCTCTCCTGCGTCATGACCAGACCCTTCGTCGTTCCTCTCGCCGCCGCGTGGGGGGGCGAGCTGCCGTGGTATGAAAAGCGCCGGGGCCCCACGGGCCCCGGCGCGCGCGTTCATGGTGGAGGTGCGGAGAATCGAACTCCGGTCCAAAGCAAGTCCCTGACAGGTGTCTCCAGGCTCAGTCGCCGGTTAGGTCTCAGAGGCCGCGCACCCGGTGACCCGCGCTTGGCCTCCCAGCCGGTTCTGTCTTAGCGCGCGGCATACCGACTACGTCCGCGCGAGCATCTCCCTGAGATGACGTCGCCCCGGGAACGGGAGCAATCCCCGGTTTGACGCGTCGCTATCTAATTAAGCGGCGAGAGCCAGCTGAGGCTCGTAAGAGTTGTTGTCGTCAATTCAATTTGACGGTACCCCTGTTTAACGTGGCGAGGAGACCACGGCCTGCTGCCCATCTCAGACCCACCCTGTCGAAACCAGTCACCCCCATGAGATGGCGTGGGGACGCTGCCACCATGCGCTTTTCAACGTACGGGCCGTACGGCCGTAGGGGACATTCTACCCGTTTTGCCGAGCGCTAGACACGGTGCGTGAGGCGGAGGGAGGGGTCGCGGGCGGGGGGCGCAACGCAAAGCGGGGCGCCCTCCCGCAGGAGACCGCCCCGCCGACGCCGCCCGCAGCCGCGGGCCTCTCGTCGCCCTACTCCTCGACGAGCTCGAACATGTCCGGGCCCACGCCGCAGACCTCGCAAACGAAGTCCTCGGGCAGCTCGGGGGTGTCCACGGTGACCTCCCAGCCGCAGACGGTGCAGCGGAACGTGTACTTCTTCTCCTCGGCCATGTGCCTCTCCTCTCTTCGGCCCCCCGGTCGGGAGGCTGCTGACAAATGCTATCACACCGGTAGCGTTTATCGTCCACCGGCGAGAAGAACCTCGGTTCGGCGGCTAGCTTACACCCTCCACGTAGGAGGACGCCTTCGGCGGCGTCTTGCCCTTAAGCGTGCTGTGGTAGTAGGCGTAGGTCATCGGCGGGTTGCTCGAGAGGTTGCCCGCGTCCACGACCTCTCCCACGAAGGTGAGGTGCGTACCCACGTCCACGGTCTGGACAACCTTGCAGCACACGTAGGAGCAGACGTGCTCGGTGGGGTACGGGTCCCCGGTGGCGGCCACAGCGCTCTGGATGCCGTCGAACTTGTCGAAGTCGGCCGAGCTCCTGAAGCCGAAGCGCCCCACAAAGAGCATGTCGGCGGTCTCGTCCACCACGGCCAGCGAGAAGTGCCCGGCATCGCTGATGACACCGCAGGTCACGTTTTCCTTGTTCACCGTGACGCTCACCTGGAGCGGCGCGGCGGTCACCTGCAGGCCGGTATTGACGATGCAGCCAGCCGTGCGGTCACCGCTCGCGGCGGACACCACGTACAGCCCCGACGTGAACTTGAACAGTGCAGTTGCGTCCATGCCCTCTCCTCTCTGGCGCCCGCGGGCGCCCCGCCGGCCTGCGCCTAGCGGCTCATCTCCTTGAGCGCGCGGGCGATCTCGCGGTCGGAGTCACGCCGCGCCATGTCTGCGCGCTTGTCGTAGAGCTTCTTGCCGCGCCCGAGGCCAATGGCCAGCTTGACGCGGTTGTGCTCGTCAAAGTAGAGCTCCAGCGGTACCAGCGCCACGCCCTTCTGGCGCAGCTTGGCGTCTAGGTAGTCAATCTGCCGGCGATGCAGCAGCAGACGCCGCTTGCGGTCCGGGTCCACGTTCCACACCCCGCCGTTGGAGTAGGGGTGTACGTGCACACCGTGCAGCCACGCCTCGCGGCCGCGAATGAGGCAGAACGCGTCGGTGATCTGGCAGGCACGCTCTCGCAGGCTCTTCACCTCGGTGCCGGTGAGCTCGATGCCCGCCTCGAAGGTCTCGTCGATGAAGTACTCGTGGCGCGCGGAGCGGTTCTTTGCGATGGTCTTCTTGCCCGGCTTTGCCTCGCGCGCCTTGGCGGCGGCCTGGCGCACGACCTTACTCTTGGCCATCGCTCGCCTCCCCCGCCGCGGTGACGGCGCCGTCCTTCTCGACCTCCGCATCCGCGTCACGGATGAGCTCGAGCAGCGCCTTGGCGGCGGGCTCCCCCACCAGGTCGCGGGCGCGTAGCGTGAGGACGGCGGCCACGTCGCGCTGGCCGTCGGCCGCCGCGTCGGCGGCACACATGAGCAGGCACACGGCGATCTCCGCGTTCGCCCCGTCAGGCAGGCCCTCGGCGGAAAGAAGCTCACCCATCTCCGAGTCGCTCACCAGGTCGGGGTCCCTCTCGGTGCCAGCCGCCTGGTCGAGCGCCGCAGCCAGCGTGGTGTCCCGCACGTCCAGGGCGCGCGCCGCGCGCAGGGCGGCCGCGGCGGTGCGAGGCTTCCCGCTCGCCTCGAACCAGCTCGAGAAGTTCACGAAGGCCCTCGCCAGGTGGCGCGCGTCGCTCGCCCGCTCGAAGACGCTGTAGCTGAGCGCCAGGTACTCCTGCATGTCACCGGCCACACGGTAGAGGTCCGCCAGGTTGAGGCGGTAGCTGCAGTCCATGGGGTTCCAGCGCACGGCGCGCTTCAGGGCCTCGGTAGCCTCGTCGTAGTCCCCGGCCCGAACGTTGGCAAGGGCGAGGTCGTTGTAGAGGCGGTCAAGCGGCTCGCCGACGTCGCGCAGCTCCCGGGGATCGTTCTCCACGCGGCGATACGCAAGGCGCTCGAAGAGCGTGGGGAAGCTGAACCACTGCACCTCGTCGGTGGTGGGACAGTTCTTGTCCACGTACTCCTCGGCGTCCTCGGCTAGGCGTGCCAGAAGCTCGGCGGCAGCCTCGGGCTCCCCCTGGAGCATGAGGCCCTCAGCACGCTCGAGCTCCTCGGTCAGCGTTGTCTGGTTCTGGCTCATATCCCCTCCTGGCGGCGATGCCGCACGGGTTGTGTCCCACGGGGCCGCGGCACGGCGGCCCGCAACAAAACGGCTAGGTGGTAAGTGTTCCCATTATTGCGCAGGCGTGTCGGCACGGCGAGAAGTACCCCGTGGACGGCCCCGCCCGGGGCGCACGGGCGCGAGGTCTATCTGTCCGCGCGCCACGTTAACGCCCGCGACCTCAACGACGATGTGACGCCCGAGCCCCCAGACCTCTCCGGACTCCTCGCCCGTAAGCGTGAGCCGTGCCTCGTCGTAGGAGAACCACTCGCTGCCGAGCAGGCGCGTGGGAACCAGGCCCTCGGCGTACGTCTCGTCGAGCGTCACGAAGAGCCCGAAGCGCTCGCAGCCGGAGACCACGCCCGAGCAGCGCTCCCCCACGCGACCCTCGTAGAGCTGCGCCATCTTTATCTTCTGGGAGGCCCGCCCCGCGGAGTCGGCGGCCCGCTCGCGCTCCGAGCACGTGCGACAGAGCTGCGGGAGCGCCGTGGCCTGTGCGCGCATCTCGGGCCCCTCCGCACGACCGGCGAGAAGCGCCTTGAGGGCGCGGTGCACGAGGACGTCCGGATAGCGACGAATCGGCGAGGTGAAGTGACAGTAGGCGGGTGCGCCGAGCGCGTAGTGGCCCTCGTTCTTCGGTAGGTAGATGGCACGGCGCTGAGCCCTCAGCAGGAGCGCGCTCGCCAGCGGGGCGCCCTGTGTGCCCTCCGCGCGCGCAAGCACGGACTGAATGGCAAAGGGGTCGCCAGCAAGCAGCCCGGCCGACGTCTCCGCGTCCAGCAGGCCAAGCTCGCGCAGCGGCGGAACACAAGCCTTGAGGTCGTCGGGCGCGGGGGGCTCGTGCACGCGATAGGCCGCTGGGGCGTCGACGTCCGCCAGGCGGCGCGCAACGCACTCGTTGGCCACGAGCATGGCCTCCTCGATGAGGCCCGTGGCTCTCGTGCGCCGGCGCACGGAGACACCCTGTGGGCGGCCGCCGCCGTCCAGAAGGACCTTTGCCTCCACGGTCTCAAAGTCGATGGCACCTCGCCGGCGACGCACGCGCTCGCGCAGGGCTCGCACCTCGTCCAAGGCGCGCAGTAGCTCCGCCACCTCAGACGCCCGGCCTCCCTCGCCGGGAAGCCCGTCTGCGGCGAGGCTCCCCTCCAGCAGGGCGTCCACCTGGTCATAGGTGAGTCGGGCCGCCGAGCGGATGACGGACGAGCACATATGCGCGCCCGTCACCTTGCCATCTGCGCCCATGCGCACGACGACGCTCACGGCCAGGCGGTCCTCGCCGGGGCGGAGGGAGCAGACGTCGTTTGAGAGGCGCTCGGGCAGCATCGGGATGACGCGGTCAACCAGATAGGCTGAGCAGGTACGTCGCTTGGCCTCGTTGTCGATCGGGGTGTCTGTGCCCACGTAGTGCGTGACGTCGGCAATGTGGACCCCCAGCTCAAAGCCGCCTCCCGGCAGCCTCCGTGCGCTCACCGCGTCGTCGAAGTCCCGCGCGTCGACGGGGTCCACGGTCACGCAGAGCACGTCACGGAGGTCTCGGCGGCGCCGGTCCTTGGCCAGAGCGCCCTCCACGTCGGCGACAATCTGCTCGGCCTGCTCCAGGGCGCGCGCCGGAAACTCCCCTGGCAGGCCAAAGGAGGCGATGACGGACTCGACGTTGAGGTCGAGCTCCTCGGCCGACCCCACGCGGCGCTCAAGCGTCACTACCGCCGCGCTCTTTCGGGTGGGATACTCCGCGATCCGCGCAAGCACCACGTCCCCCTCGCCAACGCCAAGACGCCCCGGGCTCGGGTCCTCCGGCACCACGAAGAAGTCGTGGCCGATCCTTGCGTCAAGCGGGACCACGGCCCCAAGCGGCCCGGCGGGCGAGAAGCGACCGAGGAAGGTGGTCACCGCCCGCTCCAGCACGGAGCGCACCACCGCGCGCGGGGCGCGGCCGCGCTGCTCGATGAGCGCGACCTCCACCGTGTCCCCGTTCATCGCCTCACGCTGGCCATGGCGCACGAGCTCGAAGTCCCCCTCCGGGCTCTCGACGTGGGCCGCGCCCGGACGCGACACCACGAGCACGCCCGTGACGGTGTGCCTGCGCTCCCGCGCGCCGCCAGCCCTGCCCCGACGCCTGCTCCCGTGATGCGGCCTGCTCCGCCCCATGCTTCTCCGTCCTTCTCGTCGTCTCACACTCACCATACCCTAAACCACGGGGACGCCCGCGGGCCCGCCGGGCAGGGCGGTCGTGACGGCAGAGCACCCCCGCGATATAAAGAGGGGCTCCCCGGACCGCGCAAGGGTCGTGCGAAGCACGTCCACGCGCGGGCCGGGGAGCCCTGGAAGCGCAGCCCTGAGAGCCGTTACACCTTCAGATAACGTCGCATCGCGATCGCGGAGCCGAACAGGCCGATCACAATGCCAATCACAAGCAGCGCCCCGAACGTCATGTAGAGCATCCTTGCGGGAATCTCGAACGAGAGGAACGAGAGGTTGCTCGACAGCACCGGCATCACGGCGTTGAGGCCCGCCCAGAGCGCCACGATAGCCAGCACCGCGGCGATGAGCGCCTCGAGCGCGCCCTCCATGATGAAGGGCCCGCGGATGAAGCCGTTGGAGGCGCCCACCAGACGCATGATGGCAATCTCGCGACGGCGCGCGGTGATGGCGAGGCGGATCGTGTTGTTGATGAACACGAAGGCCACGAAGGTCAGCATGACCACCAGCACCACGGCGGCAAGGCGGATGTAGTTGGTCACCTCGAAGAGGCGGTCGACCGTCCCCTGGCCGTACAGCACGTCGTCGGCGGCGTTGCTGCCCTCCTCACCCGCGCCGTCGCGAATCTGGGCGAAGGTGGAGTCGCTCATGATGCGCTCGGCCGTGGCCTCGACCTGCTGCGGGTCGTCGAGCGTAATCACCAGCGAGGCCGGCAGCGGATTCTGGCCGTCGAGTGCCGCCACGGCGTCGCTCGCGTTGCGGTTGGACATGGAGGTGCGGTACTCCTCGAGCGCCTCGTCCTTGGACTTGTAGGTCACCGACGCCACGTTGTCCCAGCCCTCGATTTCGGACTGGAAGGAGTCCACGGCGGACTGGTCAACGTCGTCGGAGAGGAAGGCCTGGATGGTGACGCTGTCCTCCACGCCGCCCACCACGCCGTTGATCATGATGGAGCCGAGAATGAACAGGCCGATGATGAACAGCGAGAGGAAAATCGTCACCACGGCACCGAGCACCGTCGTCCAGTTGCGGCGGAAGTGGTGGCCGGCCTCGCGCAGGGAGTAGCCAAAGTTAGAGGGCACCATAGTAGCCGTAGCCTCCCTTCTCCTGGTCGCGCACCACGTGTCCTGCCTCAAGCGCGATGACGCGCTTGCGCATGGAGTCGACCATCTCGCGGTCGTGCGTGGCCATGACGACGGTGGTGCCGGCGCGGTTGATGAGGTCGAGCAGCTTCATGATGCCCAGCGAGATGGCCGGGTCGAGGTTGCCGGTGGGCTCGTCGCACACCAGCAGCGGCGGACGGTTGACCATGGCGCGCGCCACGGAGACGCGCTGCTGCTCGCCGCCGGAGAGCTGGTCGGGGAAGTGCTTCATCTTCTCCGCAAGGCCCACCAGGCGCAGCACCTCGGGAACCTGCGCCTTGATGACGGAGCGGGGCTTGCCGATGCACTCCAGGGCAAACGCCACGTTCTCGTAGACGGTCTTGTCCGGCAGAAGCTTGAAGTCCTGGTAGACGGTGCCAATCTGACGACGCAGATAGGGAATCTTCTTGTTCCTCATGCGGGTCAGGTCCTGGCCGGCAACAAAGACCTGGCCGGAGCTGGCCTTGAGCTCGCGCGTGATGAGACGCAGAAGCGATGACTTGCCCGAGCCGGAGTGGCCCACCACAAAGACGAACTCTCCGGGGTAGATGTCAAGGCTTACGTTGTCGAGTGCAGGCTTGTTGGGCTGGGCCGGGTAGATGAGTGTGACGTTTTTGAACGACACGGTGGGGGTTCCGGTGCGCGGGACCGCAGGTGCGGAGTCGTCGCCGGCGAGCGACGAGTAGACGCTTGTGGTGACGGGTTGCTCGGCAGCGTCCGCCGAGTCGGCCGGATCGCTCGCGGTGACGACATGAACCGCCTCGGGCGCCTCGGGGACGTCCGCGACCGCGGGTGCCTCGGCGGACTCTTCCGCCTGCTCGTAGGTGCCCGCCGCCAGGAAGGCGCCGGTGTCGTCAGGCGAGGTTACCTCCACCTGCGGAGCCGTCTCAGGCGCAAGCGGCTGCAGCTGCTCCTCGCCCTCGGACCCCTGTCGCTCAGTGCTGCGAAAGTGACTGGCCACAGAAGCTCCTTTTCCTTGTGCTCACGATGGACAAATACGCGTCTAGTCTAGCAAACGGCCAACTTCCCTCGACAATCCCGACACCGCGTCCACATAGACAAGCTTGGGGGGCGGCCGCGGCGGCCGCCCCCAAGGCATCATCTCTCCCGATGGGAGCTAGTTTTTCTTGCCCTGTCCGTAGTAGGCGTTCGGGCCATGCTTGCGCTGGTAGTGCTTGTCCAGGAGGTACTGGGGGGCCGTCGGGCAGTGGCCGCCGATGATCTCGGTGTCACGCGCCATCTTGGCAACCTCCTCCATCACGACGGCGTGGTAGACGGCCTGCGCGGCATCGCGCCCCCAGCTGAAGGGGCCGTGGTTGCGCACGAGGCAGCCAGGCTGGGCGACGGGGTCCTTGCCCTCGAAGCCCTCGACGATCACCTTGCCGGTGTTGAGCTCGTAAGCCTCCTCGATCTCCTCGGGGGTCAGGCCGCGCATGCAGGGGACCTCCCCATAGAAGTAGTCGGCCTGGGTAGTCCCGTAGCACGGGATGGAACGCCCAGCCTGGGCCCAGGACACGGCAGCCTCCGAGTGCGTGTGGACGACGCCGCCGATCTCGTCGCCCCACTCCCGATACAGCAGCGCGTGGGTCGCGTTGTCGGAGGACGGGTTGAGGTCGCCCTCGACCACGTTGCCCTCGAGGTCGCAGACGACCATGGCCTCCGGGGAGAGCTTGTCATAGTCGACCCCGGAGGGCTTGATGACGTAGAGGCCACGCTCGCGATCGAGCTCGGACGCGTTGCCCCACGTGAAGACCACCAGTCCGTGGCGGGGAAGGTCCATGTTGGCCTCGTAGACCTTCTCGCGCAGCTCCTTGAGCATCATGAGACGCCCCTTTCCGCCGGCCGTGCCGGCATGTCAGATTAATTCAAAGTGTTCGAGCGCCGAGGCAACGCCGTCCTCGAGGACGCCCTTCGTGACGTAGCCCCCGAGCTCGCGAACCCGCTCGATGACGTGTGGCTGGGCGTTGCCCATCGCCACCCCCACGTCAGCGGCCTCGAGCATGGGGAGGTCGTTCTCGGAGTCGCCAAAGGCGTAGGTGCACGTGGGCGGCTCCGCCATGGCGCCGACGTATGCGAGCAGGCCCGTGCCCTTGTCGATCCCCTTGACGGTGAGCTCATTCATGCCGTCCCCGAGCCGGAAGAGGACGAACCGCTCCCTCAGGAGGTCGCTCGAGAGGTACTTGGGCAGCTCGTGGTCGTGGAAGACCGCCTTCGAGAAGCGGAGGCCCGGCTCGATCTCCATGACGCCTCGGGCGGTGGTCGGGGACGGGACCTGCGGGAACCAGTTCTCCCCGCGGTCGAGGGAGACGTTGCCCTCCGCGCCCTCGAAGATTGCCGAGATCCCAAGGCGCTCCATCTCGGTCAGGGCCGCCCTCACGAGGTCGGGGGGCATCGTCACGTCACGCACGACGCGCCCGCCCACCTCGACGTGCGCGCCGTCCATCGTGACATGGCCCGCAAAGGGGAGGGAGGCGACGCCAGGGGTGACGAGGGAGAGCGGGCGCCCCGTGCAGAGCACGCAGGTGCCGCCCGCCGCCGCATAGGCCTCGAGGGCCCGTCTCACCCGATCGGTCGGCTCCCCGTTGAGGTGACGCTCGTCGCGATAGGCGAGCGTCCCGTCGATGTCGAAGAAGCAGACCGAGCCGGGCGCCCCCATGGCTACAGGCCCGCCCGGTCGAACGCGGCGTCGATCTTCCCGCGCACGTAGCTAGAGGCAAACGCCACGTCCTCGCGCCACTTCTCGGAGCCGACGTACCAGAACTCGGCGACGAAGCGACGCACGCCCTGGGAGACGAGCTCGTCAAGGCCACCGTCGTAGTCGGTCGTCCCGGTGCCAAAGGGAATCTCGCGATACTTCCCGGCAACGGTCTCCTTGCAGTGTGCGGCAAGGATGTGGCCGCGGCCCGTGGCAATGTCGTCCGCCACGCTCTTGCCGTAGAGCAGAGACGCGTTGGTGAGGTTGCCCAGGTCCGGATAGACGCCCAGATACGGGCTGTCGATCTTCGAGACGTAGGCCATGGCCTTCTCGACCGTGTCCATGAACGGCGTCTCCATGGTCTCGAAGCCGAGAAGGACGCCCACGCGAGAGGCAATCTCGACGGCACGGGCGAGGTTCTCCTCGAACCGCGCGCGCGTCGCGTCAGTCCCCTCCTCGTAGTACACGTCGTAGCCGGCGAGCTGAATGGTCCGGACGCCGAGGTCGCAGGCCAGGTCGCACACCTTCTTCATAATCTCAAGCGAGCGCTCCGCAACCTTCGGGTCGCTCGCCCCAAGCGGATACTTGCGATGGGCGGACAGGCACAGAGACCTCACGCGCTCCCCCGTGTTGTCCATAGCGCGCACGAGCTGGCGACGCTCTGCGGGGGTCCACTCGAGGCGCTCGAGGCGCGCGTCGGACTCGTCGACGCTGATCTCCACGTAGTCGAAGCCGCTGTCGCGCGCCACCTCGAGGCGCTCGATCCAGGTGAGCTCGGCGGGCACGGCCTTCTCGTACATGCCGAGCAGATAGCTCTTGGACATCTTCTCTCCCTCCGGCCCTTCACGGGCCTCTTGCACGCAGGAAAGACCGTGGGGCCGGCCGTCGGCTGGCGGCCGGCCCCGTCATCTGGCCCCTTACGTTCTTCGGGCCCCCCTCCCCGGTCACCGCAACGTGCGGCACCCAGGGGAAGTCAGGCTACAGGACGCTGCGGAACGGCACGTTGGGCTCGTGGTCGAAGCAGTCCTCGAAGCCGCGCTGGTAGACGAAGTACTTCTTGCCCGCCTCAAAGTCGGTCGGGTAGGTGTAGTGGCCGCCCACCTTCCAGTAGTAGGGCTTGAAGGTGTAGCCAAGGCGCTCCTTGCGCATGTTGTAGAGAACCTCGATCTCGCGCAGGTCGGCCTCGAAGTTGGTCCAGACGTCCCAGTGGATCGGGATGACGACCTTGCACTGCAGGGCCTCGGCCATGCGGATGATGTCGGAGGCCTCCATCTTGTCCTGCATGCCCATGGGGTTGCAGCCGAAGGAACCGAAGGCCACGTCGACGCCGCCGTACTCCTTGGCGATGTCCTTGCCGTGCTTGGCGAAGTAGATGGAGTAGTGGGAGTCGCCAGAGTGGTAGATGTTGCCGCCCGGGGTACGGAGCAGGTAGTTCACGGCCTTCTCGTCCATGTCCATCGGACACTTGCCCCAGAGGTCCTCGCGGTCCTCGCCGGTGGAGTCGGTCGTGGTGATGCAGGTGCGGTCGAAGGAGTCCATCGCGATGATCTCGATGTCGCCGACCTTGATCTTGTCACCCGGCTTGACGGTGATGCAGCGGTCCTCGGGCACGCCCCATTTGACCCAGAACTCGACGGACTTCTTGGGGCCGATGAACGGCACGGGGATCTCGTTG
Organism: uncultured Atopobiaceae bacterium; assembly: GCA_944321515.1. GTDB lineage: Bacteria > Actinomycetota > Coriobacteriia > Coriobacteriales > Atopobiaceae > Thermophilibacter. The sequence goes on from CALULO010000011.1 coordinate 36,610, forward strand.
CCGTTCTCGTCCTTGGTGGTCATGCCGGACTGGATGACGTGGGCAGCGAACTCCTTGGACATGTGGTCCTGGTGATAGTGGGTCGCAAGGACGGCATCCACGTGCTTGATCGCAAACGGGTCGAAGACGTAGGGGATGTTGCGCAGGTTCGGCTGCATCTTGCGGCAGCCGGCCATGTTGGCCATCTGGTGGCCGGGCTTCATCTTGCCGTCACCGTGGGTGCGCTTGCCGTTGCCGGTCCACAGGTCGATCGTGATGGCGGTGTTGCCCGGGGTCTTCATGTAGATGCCGGTGCAGCCGAGCCACCACATCTCAACGGTGCCGGGAGCGGGCTTGGCCGCCTCCATGTCCTCGTTCAGCCAGGTTCCCCACTCAGGGAAGGTGTTCATAATCCACTTCTCGCGAGTGACCTCGTCGATGGCAGACATTCGGTCCTCCTTGTCCTTTCTGCGCGGCCTGACGGCCGCTGGTTGCTAGTCGTTAGAGACCTCGTAGAGGGCGACCTCGTCGGTCTCGCGGTTGGCGGCGATGACGCGGGTGGCCTCGCCGTCCTGGAAGACCCAGCAGTTTGCCGGGCCGCGGTCGTGGTCGATGACCTCGATCTGGTAGGCGCCGTCGGCGTAGTGGACGCGCAGCAGGTCGCGGCCGGCCTTGCGGTTGCCCACGACGGCGCACTTCTCGCCGGCGAGCTCGCCGCTCCAGATGGCGTGCAGGAAGTCGCGCTTCTCGGGGTCCTCCCAGACCTTCTCGTACTTGTCCTCGACGTCGGTCGCGTGCCACACGGAGAGCGTGTCGCCGTGGAAGGCGGAGAGCGTGAGGATCTCGTCCTTGCCGTCGCCGTCGAAGTCAACCATGCAGATGTCGCTGGTGGGCTGGACGATCAGGCAGCGCACGTCCCAGGCGCCGTCGGCCGTCGCGGGCGGGGTGTAGCGGAAGACGCCGGCCGCGGTGGACACAAGGGCGAAGCTGTGGTCGGGCGCGTTCCAGAAGCCGTGGTTCTGCACCTGGCAGCTGGCGAGCATCGTGGGCTCGACCGTGGCAGTCTCCAGGTTGTCGCCGAGCTTGGCAACGTAGACGGCACCGGGGGTCTGCCAGTCGTTCTTGATGCCCTGGCGGCAGGCGCTCTTGATGGTGCAGGCGATGAGCCACAGCTGGCCGTCAGCGCCGCGCAGCAGGCCGAAGCGGTGGACGTAGGGCAGGTCGCAGATGCGGTGGCTGGCCCAGGAGCCGTCAGCGGCGCGGGTATAGCAGGCGATGCCGGCGGTGTCGGCGCCGAAGTTGGGCGAGAAGAACTCGGAGGTCGCGAGAAGCTGGTCCTTGCGGCCAGGGACCTGGGTGACGGTCATGACGCCGCCGGGGCCCTCGGTGACGGTCTCCATGGGAGTGCCGTCGAGCGCGAAGCGACGAATCGGTCCGTCCTTCTCGACGCCGATGACGAAGCTCTGAGCGTCCTCGCCGTCGAACATGCCAATGGCGTAGGCCTTAGGCATGCTCGCAATGACCTTCTTGGTGTACTGCATGTGTGTCGCCGTCCCCTTAGGCCTTGAACTTCTCGGCAGCGCCGGTGTCGATGAGGTGCTGCTCCATCTCCTTGTCGGAGAGGACGTTGCGCATTCCGATGACGGTCACGCCGGCCTTCTCGGCCTCGTCGTACATGTTCTTGAAGTTGAGCGGCGCGAAGACGATGTCATACTGGCGAGCGGAGGAGACGCCCTCGGAGAGCGCGCAGTGGTGGATCTCCTGGACGCCCATGCCGAGCTTCTTGGTGACGCGCTCGGCGGTCATCTTCATCATCAGAGAGGTGCCGGCTCCGTTAGCGCAGGCGACGAGAATCTTGGCGTTCATGTGTGACTCCTTTTCTTCTTTGGGTCGGGGGCGCGGGATGCGCCCCCGACCAACTACCTGTGTGTTACGCAACACCCGACGAAACGCCGCTCAGGTGGTAGGACATGCGGGAAAGCGCTCGTGCTACTTCTCGGCCTTCGCGGCAGCCTTCGCGGCAGCCTGCTCGGCGCGGATCTTCTTGCACTGCTCCCAGTCCTCGACCTCCATGAAGTAGGTGTCCTTGTGGGCGCGGTACTGAAGCTGCGGGATGGCGATGAGCGCGATGATGACGATGATGAGGCCGGCGTAGGACAGGAACTTCATGAGGCCGGTCATGATCGGCCAGACCACGGCCCAGTCCCACATGCCGAGGTATCCACCGTAGGCGGCCATGCCGACCCAGCCGGCGATGATTGCCGAGCCGAAGACCTGGAGCAGGCCGGAGATGAAGGGCAGGAGCATGCAGGCGCGCAGGCCGCCCTTGTGGTTGGCGTAGACGCCGATGGTGGCGTTGTCGAAGAACAGGGGCACGAAGCCGGCCATGACCACGACGGGGCTGCCGAGCAGGATCAGCGCACCGATGGCGAGGAACTGGCCGAGGGCGCCGAAGAGGAAGCCGATGGTCACGGCGTTGGGGGCACCAAAGCCGAAGGTGACGGCGCAGTCGACGCCAGGCACGGAGCCCTTGAGGAGCTTCGAGGAGATGCCCTGGAAGGAGTTGGTGAGCTCAGTGACGAAGGTACGGACGCCGAGCTGGAGGATGGACAGGTAAACGGCGAACTCGAAGGAGGTGGTGATGATGTACATCACGAAGTCCTGCGACTCGGTCATGAAGCCCTGGGCAACGAGGAAGTCGCGGCCAAGGATGACGAGAATGATGCCGAAGAAGACGGTCATGAGGATGGCCGTGGCCACGAGGTTCTCGTTGAAGATCTTGAGGAAGCCGGGCAGCTTGATGTCATCGACGTTCTTGGACTTCTTCTTGGAGTGGTCGTTCATCCAGCCGGCGACCTTGCTCGAGAGGTAGACGCCGAACATCTGCTGGTGGGCGATCGTGAGGCCGGCGCCGTCGGTCAGCTCCTGAGAGGGGCCGATGCAGAGGTTGGAGCCCACGGCCCAGTAGAGGCCCAGGAGGATCGTCATGATCGCAAGGGTGGCCCAGTCCTGGTCACGCAGGGCGGGGAAGCAGAACAGGATCAGGAAGAACGCCGTAGAGGCCTGCTGAACCTGGACATGACCGGTGGTGAACAGGGCGCGGCACTTGGTGTACTTCTTGAGCGCCACGAGGATGATGTTCAGGACGAAGGCGAACAGGAGCAGGAACATGACGAGCGAGAACGACTTGCCTGCGATGAACGCAGGGCCGCTCGGGTCCTCCATGGCAGCCTGAACGGCGTTCTGGCCAAAGTAGGGGTCGATGACCATGGCGGACATGTTGAAGCGCTCCTGAAGGCCCACAAGGATGGGGCGGAACGCGTTGGTCAGGCCGCTCGAGCCGACCGAGAGAATCTGATAGCCGATGACCGCCTTGATGAAGCCGGCGAGGATGTCATACCACGGCTTCTTGAGCAGCGCGTAGCCGAGGACGACAATCACGCCGATGAAGTAAGCGGGCTGCGTGAGAATGTTGTTAGCAATCCACGTCCAGATGCCCATTAGGATTTCCATGTGGCTCTCCTTCTGGTTGGGGCAGGCCTAGGCCTGATCGTGCTGTAGCTTGTCCTCGTCGACCATCGCGTCGATCTCAAGCAGGTCCTCGGGCTTGGTGGCCTCGCGGAGCTTGGCGACGACGGCATCGTCGGTGAGGATCGCATAGAGCCTCTGCATGTTGGCGAAGTGCTCTTCCTGGTTCGTCGAGCAGAGGGTGAAGAAAATCTGCGCGTCCTTCTCCGGGTCGCCCTCCTGGAAGTGGACCGGGTTCGCGCAGCGCATAAAGCCGATCGCAGTCCCGTGGCAGCCGGTCGCATTCTCCGTGGAGTGCGGCATGGCGACGCCGGGCACCAGGACGATGTAGGGCCCGTGCTTCTCGACGCAGGCGATGATCTCCTCGGCGTAGATCGGGTCGATGACGCCGGTGGCCTCGAGCGGCTTGCAGCACTCGCGGATGGAGTCCCTCCACTCCAACGGCCCCTCGACGAAGGCGTAGTGCCCCCTCTCGTAGATTTCCTTGAGCAGCATTCGGAACCTCTCCTTTCCTCTGATGCCTCTGTTCCATTTGATTGCTTCTCGAGAGCATTTGGAACATTTTATTGCCATTACTATGAACGAAATGAATTCAAATACATTCAACTCATTCAGATAATCCGTCAACGGTAGGTTTTTGGCCGTGAACGGTATCTAGACTTTTTCAAAACGTTCATTTTCTGAGCATTTTTATTATGTCTATTCAAAATCGGTCAAATCGTTCATAATATAGGTCATCAATGCTCGGAACAGTATTCAACTGATGATCGACGGAAGGACACTCATGGCCGAGAGGCGCAGCAGGGGATTCGTCGAGCAGCGGCGGCAGACAATCGTCGAGATACTGAGGGAGGAGGGGCGAGCGAGCGTCTCCGACCTCGCCGACCGCCTCGGCATCTCCCCCCTTACCATCAGGAGGGATCTCACAGCCCTCGAGGAAGCCGGCGTCATCTGCAGGCGTTACGGCGAGGCGCTGCTCGCAGAAGGCACCTCCCCCCAGTCCGCAGCATCGCCCTTCGAGGCGGAGAAGGAGGCGATTGCGCGCGCTGGCGCGCGCCTCGTCGGCGACGACGAGCTTCTTTTCATCAACACGAGCTCGACCGCGCTCGCCCTCGTGCCCCACATTGCCGCCCAGGGAGTCACCGTCGTCACGAACAGCGTGCTCGCCCAGGGGCTTCCAATCCCCCGAAGCGGGATGATTCTGGTCACGGGCGGGGAGATCCGCCCCCCGCGCGGTGTCCTCTCCGGCGAGTTCGCGCTTGCCAACATCAGGAGCGTTGCCGCGACCACCTGCTTTGTCGGGTGCGCGGGAATCTCCCTCACCGCCGGAATCACCTCGACCACGCAGCAGGAGGCAACCGTCAACTCGCTCATGGTCGAACGCGCAGACCGCATGGTCCTGCTCGCCGACTCGAGCAAGCTCGGCATCGGGGCAGGCTTCTCCTACGCCCCGCTCGACCGTGTCACGCTCCTGATTACCGACACCGGGGCCACCGACGAGGACGTGGAGATCCTCCGGGAGGCCGGAATCCACGAGATCCGCCGAGTCGAGCCCTAGCGCGGCCGGCTGATCTGTCCACAAAAACAGGCCCTGGCTCGGTGATCCGAGCCAGGGCCTGTCGCTTTCCCTCGTTGAACCAGGTGCGCTACGCGCGGACGAACTCCTCCACCTCGCGCGCGACGCCCTCGGCGTCGAGCCCGAACTCATGGAGCAGGTCGACCGCGGGGCCGGAGTAGCCAAACGTGTCCTGTACGCCAATCTTGCGCACCGGCGTCGGGCAACGCTCTGCCAGGACGTCGCACACGGCACTGCCAAGGCCGCCGATCACGGAGTGCTCCTCGCAGGTAACCACGCGGCCGGTCTTCTGGGCGCTCTTAACGATGAGGTCGGCGTCAATCGGCTTGACCGTGTGCGTGTCGATGACCTCGGCGGAGATGCCCTTCTCGGCAAGTGCCTCGGCGGCCTCAAGGGCAGCCTGGACCATGAGGCCGCAAGCCACGATGGTGACGTCGGTGCCCTCGCGCATGACGATGCCCTTGCCCACCTCGAACTTGAAGGTCTCCGGATCGTTCACCACGGGAACGGCCAGGCGGCCAAAGCGCATGTAGACGGGGCCGTCAAGCTCGTAGGCGGCGCGAACCGCCGCCTTGGCCTCAACGTCGTCGCACGGCACGATGACCGTCATGCCGGGAATGGTGCGCATAAGGGCGATGTCCTCGTTGCACTGGTGGGTCGCACCGTCCTCGCCCACGGAGATGCCCGCGTGCGTGGCGCCGATCTTCACGTTGAGGTGCGGGTATCCAATCGAGTTGCGAACCTGCTCGAAGGCGCGGCCGGCAGCGAACATTGCGAAGGTGCTCGCAAACGCCTTGTGGCCGGTGGTGGCCACGCCCGCGGCGAGACCCATCATGTTGCCCTCGGCGATGCCTGCGTCGAAGAACCGCTCCGGATAGGCCTTCTTGAACGTGGCGGTGTGCGTAGCCTCAGCGAGGTCCGCGTCAAAGACGACAAAGTCATCGTGCTCTGCGGCAAGCTCCGCGAGCGCCTCGCCGTAGCTCGCACGCGTGGCGACCTTCTTCACGTCTGCCATTGCTTACGCCTCCTTAGAGAGCTCGGCCATGGCCTGCTCGTACTGCTCGTCGTTCGGGGCCTTGCCGTGCCAGCCAACCTGGTTCTCCATGAACGAGACGCCCTTGCCCTTGACCGTCTCGGCCACGATGCAGGTCGGCTGACCCTTCACTCCGCGCGCCTCCTCGAAGGCAGAGCGGATCTGAGCCATGTCGTTGCCGTCCGCCAGCTCGATCACGTGGAACTTGAACGCGCGGAACTTGTCGGCGATGGGCATCGCGGAGTTGACCTCCTCGATGGTGCCGTCAATCTGCAGGCCGTTGTGGTCAACGATGAGGACGAGGTTGTCAAGCGCGTGGTTGCCCGCGAACATCGCGGCCTCCCAGACCTGCCCCTCCTCAATCTCGCCATCGCCGAGCATGCAGAACACGCGGTAGTCGTTACCCCAATGCTTGGCGGCGAGCGCCATTCCCACGGCCGCGGAGACGCCCTGACCGAGGGAGCCGGTCGACATGTCAACGCCGGGGGTGTCGTTCATGTTGGGGTGACCTTGGAGGTGGCTGCCGATGTGACGCAGCGTCTCGAGGTCGGACTTCGGGAAGTAGCCTCGCTCCGCAAGCGTGCTGTAGAGGCCCGGGGCCGCGTGACCCTTCGAGAGAACGAAGCGGTCGCGGTCGGCCTTGCGCGGGTCGGCCGGATCAACGTTCATCTCCTCGAAGTACAGGTAGGTCAGGATGTCCGTGGCGGAAAGCGAGCCGCCCGGGTGGCCGGACTTCGCCGCGTGCGTCGCAGTCACTACCCCCTTGCGAATCTCGTTGGCCACCTGCTTGAGCTCGTCGTCGCTCATGGTGCCTTCTCCTCTCTAGACGAACGGCGGGGGCACCGCCCCCGCCGTGAACGCGTTCCGGTCAGACCTATGCCCCGGCGACGACCTTCGCCCAGTCGGCGTCGAACGAAGCCATGCCCTGGTCGGTCAGCGGGTGCTTGAGGCACTTCTTGAGGGCGCCGAAGGGCACCGTGGCGATATCGGCACCCATGAGGGCGGCCTGGGTCACGTGGTTCGGGGTACGGACGGAGGCAGTGATGATCTCGCACACCCCGTCGACGTTCTTGCCGGACCAGTCGTAGTTGCCGATGGCGGTCACGACGCTGGCCAGCTCGGAGATGCCGTCCTCGCCGATGTCATCGAAGCGGCCGACGAACGGCGAGACGTAGCGGGCGCCGGCGTTGGCGGCGAGAAGGGCCTGCGGGGCCGAGAAGATCAGCGTCATGTTGATGCGAATGCCCTCGGAGGCCAGCTGGTGCGTAGCGGCCAGAGACTCGGCGCAGATAGGCAGCTTGACGACGATGTTGGGAGCCAGGCTCGCCAGGTGGCGGCCCTCCTCAATCATGCCCTCGGTGGTCTTGGCCTGAGACTCCGCGGAGACAGGCAGCCCCTCGCACATCTCGGCGATCTTGACCATGTGCGCCTCGAAGTCGGCGAGCTTGCCGCCCGTGCGGGCGTAGAGCGACGGGTTAGTCGTGACGCCGGCAAGGCATCCCCAGGACAGGGCCTCCTTGATCTCGTCAAGGTCTGCGGTGTCGATGAAGAACTTCATTTCTTACCCCTTTCCTTCCATCTCTCTCTGAACTTGGCCTTCTATATCATGCTGAACGTCGGCGTGCCCGGCGCTCAGCGCATCGCCCCAGCCTGACCTTCTGGCCTGAAGATATCACACAATACGTGCGTATGTGATTCTTTCATATGGTGAATTAAATGAATATTTAGAATGAACGATTCTATCAAATTTACATAGAATAGCCGACTATATATTCATATCGTTCAAAATTGGCTATAGAAACGATAACGTGTGCCGTCTGAGTAGGGCCCATTACGATGCGCGCCCTGCCATCAGCCCGACGGGCCTGGCAGCACCGGTCGCAATCGCATTCGCATCCCAAGAGCGGGCTTCGTCCCGCCATAGCGCCGACCTCGGCCGCCACTCGGGCAGACGGTCACAGCAACGGTTGTCGCCAGAGACCACAGAGAGAACTCAGGGGCCCAGCCCCCATGAGTAGCCCCACGAGAACGGGATAGATACATTGAGCTGGGGGGCGGGGGGTACCGATTTCGAGGCCATGAACTGCCGCGGTCGCCGCAATGCGATTGGGCGCGCAGAATTCAAGGGCCCCACGGCTTAGCCCCTACGCTCGCCCCTCCTTGGCATAGACGAGATTCACGACATCCTTGGACGTGGAGGCGTTGTCGAGCTGCATAAAGAAGTCCGGGTCGGCAAGCAGCTCGACAAGAGACTGTAGCGCGCCGAGATGGCTATCGTTGTCCTTGTCGGAGAGCGGGAACAGGTACTTAATCGGATCGTTGCCAGCACTGCCAAACTCAATCGGCTCCTTGAGCGTCATAATGCCAACAGCAGACTCCAGCGCCCCGCTCTCTGGGCGCGCGTGCGGAAGAGCGACATGCTTCGCAATCACGATATAGGGGCCAAGCTCGCTGACGCCCCTGATGATGTCATCAACATAGGCAGAGGTGACCTTGTCGTTATCAACAAGCGGCTGGGCTGCCTTGCGGACAGCATCCTCCCAGTCGGAGGCCTCAACATTGAGCTGAACTAGGCTTTCGTCAAGAAGATCACTCAGCATGCACATCACCTCTTGTCCTTTGTTGCGGAGTTTACTCAGGCCCCTCTCCTAACGTTCATAAGTGTGTCATTAAATGTGCGTCTCGGCAACGCTTTTTCATGTTTCGCGCGCGCAGGCTCAAGAGCATGCCCCGAGCGGTTGGAATTGGCCTCTAAGCGTTATATTAAAAATAGAATTTTCATTTTCTTGCTTTAAACGTAAGCTTTCTTTTCCGAACCCCTCATTTTGTCATTTTAAGAATGCCTGTTTAGGGCAATTTTTCTTTATAAATTGAGATCACGTTCTATTGTTCACTTCTTACTATTTTACTGAATGATTTATGAACATTGCAATATTGCCTAAATGACTGCGAATCATATAGAGTATCGAGCAAAGAGGTCGTGCGAGCTACAGGGGGTCAGCATGAAGCGGAGCAAGGCCTACGTCGCCTCGCGCCGAGACGCCATCATCGCCCTGCTGGAGAGCCGGGGCGAGGTCAGCGTTGCGGAGCTTGCCGAGAACTTCGGCGTCTCCGCACTCACCATCCGACGTGACCTCGACTACCTTGAGGCACGCCAAGTTGTCTCACGCCAATACGGCTCCGCAAAACTGCTCAACCCGCTCGGCCGGCCCTCCGGCTCCCGCCAGGTTCGCGCGAACCGCGCCATCGCACGCGAAGCGGCGCGCGGCGTCGAGGACGGGGACTGCATCTTTATCAATACAAGCTCGACCGCGCTGGGCGTCATCGACTTCATCACCGCGCAGGACGTCACTGTCATCACCAACAACGGCAAGGCCCTGATGCTCGACGAAAGGCCAAACGTCTCCGTGTTGCTCACCGGCGGCGAGGTCCGCCCGCCCAAGTCCTCCCTCACCGGCGAGGTGGCGCTAGACTACATCAAGCGGGTCACGGCCACAAAGTGCTTCCTCGGGGTAACCGGTATCTCGGCCAACTATGGCCTCACGTCTGCCACCGCGCCCGAACCGGCGATAAACGCCCTTATGCTGGAGCGCTCGAAGCGACACATCGTAGTGGCGGACTCCTCCAAAATCGGCCTCACCTCGAGTTTCCAGTTTGGCTCCACTGACGAAGTTGACCTCCTGATCACCGACACGGGGGCAACTGACTCGCAGGTAGCCAAACTCCGGGCCTTCGGCGTGGGAGAGATCGTACGCGTTGACCCCACACTCATGGCGGATGGATCCAAGCTTGCCTGACGGCCATCGCGGAACAGACGGCCGCGTCTCTAATATGCGCGCAAAAGAGCCCCGGCCCGAAGGCGTGAGCAGCCTTTAGCCTAGCCTTCCCGCTCAATCTGCCGGAAGCCCTCGCCAAACACCTCGTGGACCTCCGATATCACCACGATGGCCTCGGGGTCACACGCGGCGACGATCTGCTTGAGCCGTACGCTTTCGGAACGGCCCAGCACGCAAAAGAGAACCGGACGGGAGTTCCCACTCCAGACGCCGCGCGCCTGCAGCTCGGTGCACCCACGGTTGAGCGTGTAAAGAATCTCGCTTGCGATCTGATCGTGCTTCTCGGAGATAATGTAGGCGGCGCGCTCTGCGCGGGGGCCATCCACCACCGCATCGATGACCTTGCCGCTTATGAACATCGCCACCGCGGCATAGAGCGCCTGCTCCACTGAGAACACGGTTGCCGAGAAGGCAATGATCACTCCGTCGACCGCAATCACCGCAACACCCACCGGGATGGCCAGTCGTCGGGAGATAATCTGCGCAAGAATGTCTGTCCCGCCCGTGTTGCCCCCAGTGCGAAACACCAGGCCCAGCCCCACGCCCGTGACCACACCGCCCCAGAGGGCGCATAGGAGAAGGTCGTTCTCTCCCCCGAGCACGGGCAGCAGCGGCACGAGCGCATCGGTGAGAACGCCGCAGGCGATTATTCCCGCCACCGTGCGCGCAATGTAGCCCCGGTCTCCCGAGCGAATGACCAAAAGCATGAGCAGGGCGTTCATCACAATTGTTTGCATACCTACGGGCAGGTAGATACCCATGCCGTCGGCAAGGGCGGCAAACACCGTGGCAAGGCCCGTCACCCCGCCGGCCGCCAAGCCGTAGGGAATCTCAAAGCAGTCGACGCCTATCGCAAAGATAAGGGATCCCAGGACAATGAGCGCTGAGTCATGGAGGACGGTGCGCCACGGGACGCGGCTCACGAGTCCTCCCCGCCCCCCACCGCCCATCGGTGGTAGCCCACTATAAACTTATCAAGGTCGCCGTCCTCCAGCACGGACTCGACGTTTCCGGTCTCGACGCCAGTTCGCAGGTCTTTGACAAGCTGGTAGGGGTAGAGAACGTAGCTTCTGATCTGGTTGCCGAACCCGATGTCATGTCGAGGCCCACGCAACTCGTCAAGCTCGGCAGCACGCTTCTCAAGCTCCATCTCATAAAGGCGGCTCTTGAGAATCTTCATGGCGAAGGCCTTGTTCTGAAGCTGGCTGCGTTCATTTTGGCAGGTCACGACCGTGCCCGTAGGAAGGTGCGTGATGCGGACGGCCGAGTCGGTAGTGTTGACGCCCTGGCCGCCGTGGCCGGAGGCGTGATACACGTCAATCCGCAGGTCATTCTGGTCAATCTCTACCTCGACATCGTCCGGCAGCACGGGCAGCACCTCTACGCCGGCAAACGTGGTCTGACGACGCTTCTTGTCGTCGGTCGGAGAGATGCGCACCAGACGGTGCACGCCCTGCTCGGCACGAAGCATCCCGTACGCGTTTCTGCCGCTCACCGTGAAGGTGGCGCGGTCGATGCCTATGACCTCGGCCGCAGGCGCGTCATTGACGGTGACCTTCCATCCGCGCCGATCGCAGTAGCGCAGGTACATGCGGAAGAGCATCTCGCACCAGTCCTGCGCCTCGAGGCCGCCCTGGCCCGGCGTCACGGTAACGATGGCGTCACCATGGTCAAGCTCATCGGTAAACCAGCTTGAGAGCTCCAGCTCGGAGAGGTCGTCTTCGAGCTTGGTGGCCAGCGATGATGCCTCGGCAAGAAGATCGCCGTCCCCCGTCTCGTCCGCGAGCTCGAGGGCAGCCACGGCATCATCCAGACGATTGCGCGCAGCGTCAATCCCGTTTACATCCTCGCGAGCGGCGGAAAGCCTCCCCATGACCTCGCGCGCGGCGTCCGCGTCATCCCAGAAGCCGGGCTCGGCGCTTCTCGCCTCGAGCTCCGCGACCTTGTTGCGCTTCTCCTCGATGTGGAGATACCCCTCGACCTCCGTAAGTCGCTCGGAGAGCGCGTCAAGGTCAGGCCTAGTAACGTCTGCCATCTAGCGGTTCCTGCCGTGGCAGTTCTTGAACTTCTTGCCACTACCGCAAGGACAGGGATCGTTACGCCCCACGCCCACGTAGGGATCGGGGTCGTCAGCCTTGCGATAAGTCCTGGGCTTTGCGGCCCCGGGGTTGGCGCCCTGCGGAGGCATCCCTCCCCTCGGCGCGGCGGCACGCGCCTGAGCAACGGGGCCCCGGGCGCCCTGGTCGCCGTCGACCTCGGCCGGACCGGAGTACTGCGCGCCACGCAGCTCCTCGGGCTCCTCGCTCGTCGACGGGGCGGGCTGCTTCACCACGACCTCCAGGCGCAGGATGGTGCGCAGGAAGTCTTCGTACATGGTGCTCACGAGCTCGGTGAAGGCGGCGTAGGCCTCCGTCTTATACTCCACCAGCGGGTCACGCTGGCCAAAGCCGCGCAGGCCGATGCCCGTCTTTAGGTAGTCCATCTCCTGGAGGTAGGCCATCCAGCGCGTATCGATGACGCGCAGCATGACCTGAGCGGCAAGCGCGTGCATGGGCTCGGCGCCAATGCGCTCGGCCTTCTCCGAGAAGCAGCGATCGACGTAGGCGTCAACCGCCTCCACGACGTCGGCCTCCGCCTGGCCCTCCTCCACCTCGGGAGCGTCCTTGCGCCCAGTGAGTTCCTGAAGCCACCGCTCCAGACCCCGGACGTCCCACTCCTCGTGCTTGGAGCCCTCGGGGCAGAAACCGGCAACCTCGCGCTTGACGGTGTCGAGGGTAACCTCGCCCACGTGCTCCATGAGGTCCTTGCCGTCAAGAATCTTGTTGCGCTCCTCGTAGATGACCTGGCGCTGCGTATTCATGACGTTGTCGTAATCGAGGACGTTTTTGCGCATGGCAAAGTTGACCTCCTCGACCTTGCGCTGCGCGCTCTCGACGGCCTTGGTGACGATCTTTGCCTGGATGGGCATGTCATCAGGCATGTCGTACCTCTGCATCATGGCAGAGATCTTGTCCATGCGATCCCCGCCAAACAGGCGCATGAGATCGTCCTCAAGGGAGAGGTAGAACTGGGTCTCGCCAGGGTCGCCCTGGCGCCCAGATCGTCCGCGCAGCTGATTGTCAATACGACGGCTCTCGTGACGCTCGGTGCCGATGACGCAGAGACCACCCGCGGCCTTGACGTGCTCCTTCTCCACATCACAGACCTTCTCGGCGCGCCTGAGCGCCTCAGCGCGCTGCGCGGGAGTCGCTTCGGCGGGTTCGATGCCGTCCTCCCGCAGATAGTCCTCGGCAATGAGCTCCGGGTTGCCGCCGAGCAGGATATCCGTACCACGGCCCGCCATGTTGGTTGCAATCGTGACAGCACCCTCGCGGCCGGCCTGGGCCACAATCTGCGCCTCACGCTCGTGGAACTTTGCGTTGAGGACGTTGTGCCTGATGCCGCGCTTGTCCAAGATGCGAGAAAGGCGCTCAGAGTTCTCGATGGAAACGGTGCCCACCAGACACGGCTGCCCCTTCGCGTGACGCTCCGCCACGTCGTCAGCCACGGCCTTGAACTTGGCGTCTATCGTACGGTACACAAGGTCATCGTGGTCGACACGAATGACCGGCTTGTTAGGCGGGATGACCTGCACGGGAATGTGATAGACCTCACGAAACTCAGCGTCCTCGGTCATGGCGGTGCCCGTCATGCCGGACAGCTTGTCGTACATGAGGAAGTAGTTCTGCAGCGTAATAGTGGCAAGCGTCTGGTTCTCCTCGCGAACGATGACGCCTTCCTTGGCCTCGATGGCCTGGTGCAGGCCCTCGGAGTAACGCCGGCCCTCCATGATACGGCCCGTGAACTCGTCGACGATCTTGACCTCGCCGTCAACGACCACGTACTGCTGGTCGCGATGGAACATGTACTCAGCTTTAAGCGCCTGCTGGAGGTGGTTTACAAGCTGACCGGAGGCATCTGCATAGATGTCATCTATGCCAAGGGCCCGCTCCACCTTCTCGAGGCCCTCGTCGGTAGTCGCAATGGTGTGCTTTGCCTCATCCATCTCAAAGTCGACCTCGGGCGTTAGGCCGCGAACCGCCCGGGCGAAGTCCTTGTAGGTGCCCGCGGACTTGGTGCCCACCCCGGAAATAATGAGCGGGGTACGCGCCTCGTCAATCAGGATGGAATCCGCCTCGTCAACGATGGCATAGTGATGCCCGCGCTGCACGCGCATACTCGGCCTCGTCACCATGTTGTCGCGCAGGTAGTCAAAGCCAAACTCCGAGTTGGTACCGTAGGTGACATCGGCCTCGTAGGCAGGCTTCTTAAGCGGCAGGCGCATGCCATTCTGGATGAGGCCCACGGACATCCCGAGGAAGCGATAGATACGCCCCATCCACTCGCTGTCGCGCTTGGCAAGGTAGTCGTTGACGGTGACGATGTGCACCCCCTCGCCGGGAATGGCGTTGAGGTAGCCCGCAAGGGTGGAGACGAGCGTCTTGCCCTCGCCGGTCTTCATCTCGGCTATGGTGCCACGATGCAGGGCGATGCCGCCGATGATCTGCACGTCAAAGTGGCGCAGGCCTGTCGTGCGCCGCGAGGCCTCACGAACGGCCGCGAACGCCTCCGGGAGCAGCTCGTCGAGCGTTTCTCCGGCCGCATAGCGCTCCCGGAAGACGGCGGTCATACCACCGAGCTCCTCGTCAGACATAGCCTGAAAGCGAGGCTCGAGCTCATTAACCTGAGCGGTGATGCGCTCATACTCCTTGAGCTCCTTATCAGAGCCAATCGAGAGGAGCTTGGAGAGAAAGTTGGGCATGTGTCTCCCTCTAACGTCGCACGATGATGCCGGCCTGGGCATCCAACCTCAACACTCTACCCATAGGCGCGCTCGACGAGAGCCACGAGCCGCGCTCTCACCAAAAGCGCACCCTCTTTGCTTAGCTGTGCTCGACTATTGGGGGGACGGCTCCGGTGATGAGACCCCCGGCACCTCACCCATCAGCTGCCTAAGCCGACTTGAGGGGCAGGCGTGACCACCCGCTCGCAACAGTCTCCCGCTATAACGGCGGTACTGTTGATCGGCTTCCGCCGCACGGCCACTTGCCCTCAACGCCTTAATGAGCACAATGACCGCGTCCTCCCTCAGGTCATTTGCGCTAAGTGCGTTTGAGGCGAGGCGGACAGCAGTCCTTTCCCGCCCCAGCGCCAACGCCGCGTCACCTCCGGCCACCATAGCGTCTGCATATAGCTCGCGAAGCTCATTCTGGACGCTCGCCACATACCCCGTTGCATCGCTCACGGGCAAGTACAGGTCCCCCACATAGATCCTCTCGGCACGCCTGGCCATCTCGAGAGCGCGGACGTGGTCAACGTTATCGGACGCCTCCCGTGCGGCTGCCCGAAAGCGCTCCACGTCGCTGTTCACCAAGCTCATATCAAGGGCGACCTCACGGCTCGCCCGCCCAGCGACAAAGGGGTCGAGCCCCGGCTCGATTTCCCCGATAGAGCTACGCAGCACGCTCGTTGCCTGATAGGCATGATTGAACCCGCTCGTATAGTCACAATCGGGCCAAATTTGCTCAACGAGCTGGTAGCGCTTCGCCACGCCGCCACGCAGAATGAGATATTCGAGCATCGACTTAGCGCCCCTCTGCTCGAGCTTCCAATCGGGCACTCGCACGCCACGCACGCACACGGAAAAGCCGCCAAGAAGCCTCACTTCAATCGGGACCTCCGGCCCTCCCATGCCGTCTGCAGTAGTCTCGAGGAGCTCCGCCGGCCCCTCGGAATGAGCCCGAGACGCACCCGAGGCCGACGCCTCGACAGCACGCCGCCATGATGCCGGCATGCGCTCGCTCAGAAGCGAGGAGAACTCCCCCACGCCGCAAGCAAGAGACCCGACAAGCCAGAGGGCGTCGCGCGGAACCTCAACGTACGTTTCCGAGTCAGGAAGCACCCCATCATCGAGCCCCATCACCTCCCGTACGAGCGAACGCACGAGAGCAAGGTCGTCACGCGGCCCATCGACATTGTCTGTAACAGCCCGCTCTCCCAGAAGATACCGCGCGACCTCCTTGAAGAGAGACGCCACGCGCGCCAGGTAATCTAGCGACCTTCTTTTCGCGGCATCCTTGGCAAGAGCGGCTTTTATGCTTGCACGCGTCAGCGCCCCAGACCTAAGATCACAGAGTGAGCCAGCAATTAGGCCGACAACCTGCGGGACGACGTCTCCACGACGCTCCGCTCGCGACGCTAGCGTTGCGGCCTCAACGCTAGCCCCCACATCCCCCTGCAGGGCATGACGAACCACCTCCGCCATCGAGGCATAGCTCGAAAGCCCCACAAGCGCCGGCTGCGAGAGAAACTCCTCCGCCTGACCGACCACCCCGCCGCGGTCGTCCTCGCCATCACACACAAGCAACCGGGCCATCTCAAGGTCAAGAGCCAGCAGCGATCCTGAGACAGTCCGCAGGGTGCTCTCACAGGCGCTCGAGGCCAATAGGCGCAAGGCCTCGCCATTTCGACCTGAAATCATAAAATCACAAGCAGCACGGTGGACGCGAAGGTCACTGAGCAGCGACGACGCAGACAGTCCGGCCTCCTTAAGGGCAGGCGGGCATGCGCGAAGAATACGGCGGGCATCTATCAGCGCAAGTGCGTCCTCGCAATCCCCGGAGGGTACCTGGGGCGTACGCGTCAAGTCCTTTGCTGCCAGCGCCTCAATTGCCGCCTCCAGCTGATCCTGGTTAGCCAGCCGATGGCCCGCCGCCGCGCAGCCGTCAACAATTCTCCGGGCCAAAGCAATCTGACCAGAATCCAGGAATGCCGGCACGCACGACTCAAACACCCATGGGCGCTCGCCCACGCCAAACACGCGAAGAAGCGTTGCGCACCTATCGAGTGACCCCCGATTGACAAGAAGCTGCTCAACGACCTCGAGCACGTCTGGAAAAAGCGCACCCAGAGCCCGCAGGCGCGGAAAAGTCGACACAAGCACCCGTTCTTCTTCACAGCATAGGCACTCAAACGTCGAAAGGTCAGAAGACACGCCAAAAAGAGGCGCGACGGACCAGAGCTCCGCCATTATCTCGTGTGGACTTCGCACGATTGAGCCCGTCAAATCATCAGCAGAGCCGCGGCCCAGCAAAAGCATGCATAGACGGACGCGTAGCTCCTCATCACTCAAGGAGCGCCTCACCGACAATCCCACGAGCTTTCCAAGTGCCTCATAATATGATTGGGGAAGAGATTGGCTTTTTCTGTCAAACGGAAACGACCTCAGCGGCAAAACGAGGCTCGGTATATATCTCGTTCTTACCCCAAGCTCTGCAAAATGCCCCGCGCCCTTAAGGCGATCTCTCTGCATGCTAACCAGATCACTTGGCCAGGTGACATGACATCCTGGCAGGCATTCGAGCAGCTGACGGGCCTCCGGTACGATGGCAAGAATAACTATCGCCCCAGCGTCAATAAGCTTTTGAATGCCACGAGCTTGCCGAGCAACGCAGGATTCATCCGAGGGCTGTATATCTATAAATAAAAAGACATGTCTGTCGGCTGGTTCATCAATCTCGTGTGCGGAGCGAGAAAACACTCGAGCGGAGTAGTCCGGAGAAAAACCGCTCATTTCTTTGGTATGACAGCTATAGCCACGCGCTTTTACAAACGAAGCCAGCTCAAAAGACACCTGATGAAGGCCCATTCCAGGTTCGGCGCAGATTGCATACAGGCGCTGAGCAGCCCCTGTATCTCCAAACTGCGGGAGCAAAGCTTGACCAAACGACACGTCTTCAACATGCTCAGATTGGCCCGACGCTCCCCGACGGCTAGGCTTCTCAGCGGCAAAGATATACCTGTCCTCCATTCGAAATCACCCCAACATAGTTGCACCCAACAATTCACCCGACAAACTTAAAGCTAGCAGTAAGTCGGGGTATGGGCTCGTGATTTCGGCACTCGGATAAAGGTACTTCTGGAGATTCCCGGAAGATTGGCGCAAGTGGGCACCCGAATGGGACAGCCCGCGCCCGCCGGGGCCCGCCCGGCACGGAAAATGCCCCTTGTTGGTCAGCGACGTCCTGCTCTCCCACGGACT
>CALULO010000012.1 GCA_944321515.1 uncultured Atopobiaceae bacterium
ATCCCTACACAAACGGGGGGTCAGGGGGCGCGGCGGACGAGGTCGCAGGCGGCGCCGAGCAGGAGGCCCCCTCGCGCTCGGTCGGTGCCTCTTATATATAGAGACACATAGGGAGCCTCATATATAGAAGGGCCCTGGGTGTTCGTGCGCATGTGCTGCGCCCCGCGTCGAGCGGCATCACATGGCCCGCCCAGTCCAACGCGCCCTCCCCTTCCGCCCTAGCCAACCCCGCCCCATGTGAAAAACGGCCCGGACCGCAGGGTGTCGGTCCGGGCCGCCAAAGCGTCTGGTGCAGCATGGCTATACGTGAGCCTCCACGGGCAGGTGCCAGGAGTGGTGGTCTGTGTGGAGGAGCTCCTCCGCACGCTCGGAGAGCGGCTCACCCAGATAATCCCGATAGACGGCCTGAATCGCCGGGTTCTCGTACGAGTTGCGCAGCTCAGCCTTGCGATCAAGGCCCCATAGCACGTCACCGCGCACGCCGGCGAGCTCCTGCCCGTCGTGGATGGGCTGCCCGCCGCCGCCCGCGCAGCCGCCTGGGCAGGCCATGACCTCCACGAAGTCATAGCTCACCTCGCCGGCCGCCAGGGCGTCCAGCAGCTTGCCCGCGTTTGCGAGGCCGCTCACCACGGCCACCCGGACCGGCGTGCCTGCCAGGTCGAAGGTGGCCTCCTTCCAGCCATCCAGCCCGCGGACGTCGGAGAAGGCATCCGGCTCCGGCGTCTTGCCGGTCACTATGTGATAGGCCGTGCGCAGCGCCGCCTCCATGACGCCGCCGGTGGCGCCAAAGATGACGCCCGCACCCGTCGCCGTGCCCAGAGGCTGGTCAAAGTCCTCCTCCGGAAGCGTCTTGGCATCGATGTGCTCGGCGCGAATCATGCGGCAGACCTCGCGCGTGGTGATGGAGACGTCCACGTCCGGATCGCCACAGGCGTCGTTCATTGTGGGGATGGCGACCTCTGCCTTCTTGGCCGTGCAGGGCATGACCTCCACGCAGAAGATCCTGTGCGGGTCGATGCCCATGAGCTCTGCGTAGTAGCTCTTGGCGATGGCGCCGAACATCTGGCCCGGGGACTTGGAGGTGGAGAGCTGGTCCACAAACTCGGGACGCACCGCCTTGGCGTAGCGCACCCAGCCGGGGCAGCAGGAGGTGAACATCGGGAGGGCCGGGGCACCTTCGGGCGCGGAGCTCTTCTCGCCAAGCTTGCGAAGCAGCTCGCTGCCCTCCTCCATGATGGTGAGGTCCGCGGAGAAGTCAGTGTCAAAGACGTAGTCGACGCCCATCTGGCGCAGCGCCGCCACGAGACGGCCCACAGTTGCCTCCTCGCGCGGAAGGCCCAGCTGCTCGCCCCATGCGGCGCGCACGGCGGGTGCGATCTGAACCACCACGACCTTCTCGGGGTCGGCCAGGGCGTCGAAGACCCTTGCGGTGTCGTCACGCTCGCGAAGCGCGCCCGTGGGGCAGTGGGTAATGCACTGACCGCACAGCGTGCAGTCGGACTCTGTGATGGGCACGCCGCCGCGGACGTTGACGCTCGTGTGGATGGCCCGGTTGGCGAGGTCCCAGACGCCAAGCCCCTGGACCTTCTCGCAGACCTGGACGCAGCGCAGACAGTTGACGCACTTGTCGTTGTTGCGGATGAGCGGGAAGGACATGTCCCACGGGTCGTGCATGAGGCGCTTCTCGTAGGGCAGGTCAGAGATGCCGAGGTCGTTGGCGAGGGTCTGGAGCGTGCAGTTGCCCGAGCGCACGCAGCTGGTGCACTCGGAGTCGTGCGTGGCAAGCAGGAGCTCCATGTTCATGCGGCGCGCCACACGGACCTTGGGGCTGTTGGTGCGCACGACCATACCCTCGAGCACGGTGTTGTTGCATGCCGCCACCAGCTGGTCGATTCCCTCGATTTCGACCACGCAGATGCGGCAGGCGCCTATCTCATTGAGCTCGCGCAGGTAGCAGAGCGTGGGGATCTTGATGCCCACGGACGCCGCGGCGTCGAGGATGGACGTGCCCTCGGCCACGCTCGCGGCGCGGCCGTCGATGGTGAGGTTTACCACTGCTCGATCCTCCCCCCGCGAAACGCCCCGAAGCCGAAGTGGTCGCAGCGAAGACAGCGGGACGCCTCCTGATGCGCCTCCTCGTCCGTGAGGCCGTTCTCGACGATGTCAAAGTCATAGATGCGCTCGGACGCCTCGCGCTCGCGCATCTCGCAGCGAGCACAGCTGATCTTGCCCTTGAACTGGACGGGCGGGAGCTCGACGTCAAGCTCGATCTTGTGGTTGAAGCCGAGGTAGTTGTCGATGTTGCCAGCCGCAACCTTGCCAGCGTTGATGGCGCGGATGACGGTGGCCGGCCCGCTCTGGCAGTCGCCTCCGGAGAAGAGCCCGTCCTGCCCGGGCACGGCGCCGTCCGGGTCCGTGACGATGCGGCCCCACTTGCACGGCACGCCCTGCTCCTCGAAGGTGGCGGAGTCGATGTCCTGGCCGATGGCCACGATGACGCGGTCCGCCTTGACCACGACGTCACCGCCCTCTGCCGGGCGCGGCGCGGGTCGGCCGCGCTTGAGGCCGCCGATGATCTGCGGCGTGACCTTGAGGCCCACCACGTGGTTGTCCTCGCCCACGACGACCTCCTTGGGCGCGTGCAGGTCCATGACCTCGCAGCCCTCGGCCTGGGCGCCGGCGATCTCCTCGTCCTGGGCGGTCATGTCCACGACGCGGCGGCGGTACGCGATGACGACCTTCTCGGCCCCCAGGCGCACGGAGGTGCGGGCCACGTCCATGGCCACGTTGCCGCCGCCGACCACGGCCACGTGCAGCCCGCTGAAGTTGGGCGGGTTGTCGTCCCCCATGTCACGCAGGAGCTCGACGGCGGAGATAACGCCCTCGGCGTCCTCCCCGGGAAGGCCGAGCTTCTTGTCGGCGTGCGCGCCGATTGCCAGGTAGACGGCGTCGTAGTCCGCGCGCAGGCGCTCCATCTCAGCGCCGTCGACCGAGTGGTTCTTCTCGACATCAATCCCGCAGTCCAAGATCCACTGAATCTCGGAGTCAAGCTGCTCGCGCGGGAGGCGGTAGTTGGGGATGCCGTAGCGCAGCATGCCACCGAGGTGGGCACGCTGCTCGAAGATTGTGACCTTGTGACCCATGAGCGTGAGGTAGTACGCGCAGGAGAGGCCGGCCGGACCGCCGCCGATCACGGCGACGCGCTTGCCGGTGGCGGGCTTGATGTTGGGGCGGTAGTCACCGGCATGCTCCACGGCATAGCGCTTGAGGCCGCGGATGTTCATCGGGTCGTCCACCATTCCGCGGCGGCAGTGCATCTCGCACGGGTGCTCGCAGACCAGACCGCAGACCAGCGGCAGCGGGTTGTCCTTGCGGATAAGGCGCACCGCCTCCGTGTACCGCCCCGCCTCGACCAGCGCGATGTAGCCGGGGATGTCCACGCCCGCCGGGCAGCCCGAGACGCACGGCACCAGCTGGCTCTGCGTGAATCCGCAGGCGTGCTTGGTGACGTGGTGCTCGAAGTCGTCGCGGAAGCCGCGGATGGCCATGAGGGCCACCTCTCCGGCCTCGTAGCCAATTGCGCAGTCGCTCGACAGGTAGACGGTGCGGGCGGTGGACTCGATGAGGTCCAGCGTCTCCATCGTGGCGCGGTTGTTCAGTACGTCGTTGAACAGGTGGCGGAGCATCCGGAGGCCGTTGCGGCACGGCGTGCACTTGCCGCAGCTCTGCGTGGCGCACATGGCCACATAGGAAGCCGTAAACTCCACCGGGCACGGGGCAAGTGAGCTCACCGAGAGGCGCTTCCCGAGCATCTCGTGCATGCTCGACATGATCGCCTGGGACTCGCTCTGCTCCATGACGTGCATTCTAGCCATAGGCCCTCTCCTTGCACTTCTGGAGTTGCTTGGGTGCCGGGCCCCTCAGCCACGGCACAATAGCTAGATGCTACCCGCTTCCCCTTGCCTCAGACGACCCATTCGGCGAGAAGAGCGTTGGGGCGGCGAGCGGTCGGCTCGCACCGGCCCGTCACGACAGACAAGTTGCGGGCACGCCCCGCTCGAAGGCCCTTCTCGCCGGTAGGAGGCCCAGAGCGACCGTCAACCGAGAGCGAGTATAGAGGGGGGATGAACCTGAACGTAAGCTGAGATACTGCTAGGGAAAAGGACCCGCGTTTCAGTTGGGAGGAAGCCATGAAGAGACGCACCTGGAGGGCTCTTGTGTGCTCGCTCGCGGCCGTGCTTGTCGTCGCGTGCGGGCTGGTGCTGGGAGGCTGCTCGGGGACGAGCGCGGAGGACGCAATCCGCCAAGACCTCACCTCCATGCTTGACGAGGCGAAGAACCTTGACGACGCGACCATTCAGGAGCTCATGGACTCCATGGACACCGCCCAGCTCGAGGCGTACGGCATCGACGGGACGGAGTTGATTCGGTCGCTGCTCGACGGGTTTGACTACAGCATCAACTCGATAACCGTTGACGGGGACACGGCAGTCGCCTCGGTAAGCGTCACCTGCAAGTCGGCAACGGACCTGTACAACGAGCTTGGAAGCGTGACTGACAGCCTCAGCAGCGACCCGGACTTCATGACGCTGCTTTCAGACGAGGACGCGCTCAACGCGCGAATCGGCGAGCTCGTGATGGAGGCGATGGACTCGCTGGAGCCGTCAACGAAGGACCTCGAGCTCACCTATACGCAGACTGACGGCGAGTGGGTCATGGACAGCAGCTCCTCCAACGCGCTCAGCCAGGTGTTCACGTCCTCCTCTAGCTAGCCTGGCGACGCCGGGCAGGGGCAGTCGTCCGCCCAGAGGGCATTGAGGCGGACAACATGGACGAAGCTGCGGGCACCTCCGGCGCAACGCTGAGCCAGCAGGACGCACTCGAAGGCACGCAGAGCTACCTGAGCTTCAGTCACTTCTCCGATAACGGGCCCATCGGTCAGTTCAAGTTCGAGGGCCTTACCCACGAGCAAGCGGTCTACGGAGTTGACGCAGTGGGTATGTGGGACATCGTCGGGTTGGCGGGGCACGCTACGGCGCGTCCCGCCATTTTTTGTCATTCCGAAAGACGATACGACGGCGCTTGCGGAGCCGAGGCCGAGGCGGGCACCGGGCGGATCGGCGCTTACGAAACTGGAACCGAGGCGGGCGCCGAGCGGCGCGGTGCTTACGAAAGCGCAACTGGGGAAGGAGCCGCCCGGCTGGTGCTTAGAGAATCGCAGGCGTCGCACCTCAAGCGTATTTCTCGCCCGCAATGTCCGGAGAAATGTAAGCGCACAAGCCTCCGACGGCGCTTCGCCACCCATTTCGTAAGCACAGACGAGAAGGACTTCTGCCGCAAACCTCATTTCGTAAGCGCAGGAGAGAAGGACGCCCACATCAGTATCCATTTCGTAAGCACAGCCAGGGGGGATGCCGCCACGGCCTCCGATTCGCAAGCGCAAACAGCCAATGGACGGCACTGCCCAGCAGCCGGCAGATGCGCAACCCTGCGAGACGGACAACCTAGCGGCCGAGGACCTCGCCGGCAATGTGAGCGGTCTCGGTGGCGTCCTTGGCATAGAAGTCCGCACCGACCATCTGGGCATATTCGGGCGTGAGCACGGCACCGCCCACCACCACCTTGCACCAGGGGGCGCGCTCGCGCAGGAGCTTGATGGTCTCGGCCATCGCGGGAACCGTCGAGGTCATAAGCGCCGAGAGGCCAACGAGAGGGGCGTGGCGGGCCACCGTCTCGTCCGCAACGACCTCGGGCGGCACGTCACGCCCGAGGTCGACGACGTCGTAGCCGTAGTTTTCCAGCAGCATGCGCACGATGTTCTTGCCGATGTCGTGAATGTCCCCGTGGACGGTGCAGATGACGATGGTCCCCTTGCCGGACGTCGCAGCGTCCGCGGCCGGGGTCGAGGCGCGAATGACCTCGAAGCCGGCCTTGGCCGCCTCGGCCGAGGCCATGAGCTGGGGCAGGAAGAAGGTGCCCTTCTCAAAACGACGGCCCACCTCGTCGAGGGCCGGAATGAGGACCTCGTTAATGGCATAGAGGGCGTCATGGCTCTCGAGGACCTGCGCGACGGCCTCGGCCACCGGGGCGGAGCGGCCCTCGAGCACGAGGGAGCGGGCACGCTCGGCGGGGTCCTCGGAACGGGCGCCCTCCCCGTCCGAGGGGGCCTGGGAGGCCAGAGACTTATCGCCATGTAGCGAAGGGGCGCCGACGGCGTCGGTACGCCCCGCGTAGTGCTCCACGTAGAAGCGGGCCGAGGCGTCCTCCCCGGACAGGACCCTCCAGGAGTCCACCGCGTCCATCATGCGCCGGGATTCGGGGTTGATGATTGCAAGGTCAAGGCCAGCAGAGAAGGCAGCGGCCAGGAACGTCGCGTTGACGAGCGGGCGGAAGGGCAGGCCGAAGCTGATGTTGGAGACGCCGAGCACCGTCCGGACGCCGGGAAGCTCGTGCTTGACGGCCCGGATGGCGTCAAGGATGGCACGCGGGGCGGTCTGGTCCGTGGACGCAGCCATGGCAAGACAGTCAATCACGACGTCATGCCGGGGGATGCCGAGGGCGTCCGCCTCCGTCACGATCTTGCGAGCGACGGCGAGACGGCCATCGGAGGTCGCCGGGATACCGTCCTCATCCAGCGTGAGACCCACGACAGCGCAACCGTAGTGCGCGGCGATGGGCAGGACGGCGGAGAGGCTCTCCCCCTTACCGTTCACGGAGTTTATGAGGGGCTTGCCCGGATAGCTGCGCACGGCGGCCTCGATGACAGCGGGGTCGGAGGCGTCTATCTGCAGGGGAAGGGTGGTCACGCCCTGGAGCTCGGCCACGAGCCGGCACATCACGGCTCGCTCGTCTATCTCTGGCAGCCCGGCGTTGACGTCAAGAATCTGGGCGCCGGCGCGCTCCTGGGCGATGGCCTCCCCCATCACGAGGTCATGGTTGCCTGAGCGCAGGGCCTCCTGCATGCGGCGCTTTCCCGTCGGGTTGATGCGCTCGCCGATGACGCCCACCTGGCCGGCCTCGAGCGACACCAGGCGCTGCGGGCCGCAGACGGCGAAGCAGTCGCGCACGTGGCGAGGTGCCGGACGTCGCGCGTCAAGCAGGGCTCGCTCGGCTGCGATGTAGTCGGGCGTGGTGCCGCAGCATCCTCCGACAATGGTGACGCCCATGCCCAGCATGCGCTCGACGGCCGCAACGTACTCGTCCACGCCCACGTCGTAGACCGTAACGCCGTCCTCGACGCGGGGCAGGCCGGCGTTGGCCTGAACGAGGACCGGGCAGCTGGTCCAAGGCAGCATTCGCTCCACGAGGGGAATGACCTCGGACGGCCCGAGGGAGCAGTTGATGCCCACGGCGTCGGCCCCCATCGAGGAGAGCGTGAGCGCCGCCACCTCGGGCGTGGTGCCCAGGAAGGTGCGACCGTCCTCGGCAAAGGTCATCGAGACGACCGCCGGCAGGTCCGAGTTCTCCCGGACGGCAAGCAGCGCCGCCTTGGCCTCCGCGAGGTCGGACATGGTCTCAATGATAAAGAGGTCCGCCCCAGCCGCGTCCGCGGCACGTGCCTGACGGGCAAAGAGCTCGTAGGCGTCGTCAAAGGCAAGCGGTCCCATCGGCGCGAGGAGCTGGCCCGTTGGACCGAGGTCCGCCGCCACGTAGCGCGGGCGCGCGGCACGGGCGCAGGCGACCGCGGCCTGAAAGACCTCCTCGACGGAGGCGGCGGCGCCGAGCTTTGCGGCGTTGGCCCCAAAGGTGTTGGTCGTCACCACGTCGGCGCCGGCCGTCACATACGCGGTGTGGATGGCGGTGACCTCGCCGGGGTTGGTGAGACACAGCAGCTCTGGGAGCTCCCCGGCCGCGAGGCCGCGCGCCTGGAGCTGCGTGCCCATGGCACCGTCGAAGAGAAGGAACCTCTTGCCGGCTAAGACCGACGACAGGTCCGCGTCCGCCACGCGACGACGTCTAAGAACCAGCTCGTCACGCCTCACTGCCTCGGCCATGCTTCCTCCCCCACCCTCTTTTCCTGCATCCTATCCTAGCAGCTCGTTCGTGAGCAATACGGACTGCGGACAGTGGAATAACGCGGCTCGCATAATTGGGGCACAGACCCGTCGCCACCCGGAGCGCCCACGGGACGAAGCCGCCCTGCCGCGCGTTCGAGACGCTCGCAAGCCTGCGTGACACGGGTGTCAGCCCCGACAGGTCCGGCCCGAGCGGCGCAGCAGGCAGAACTCGCGCGCATAGCACGCGGAGCAGCCGGGCCGCGCATCCGTCGGAGGGCGCTCGAAGAAGCCGGCGACCGCCGTCACGCTCTTCGTCGGTGACATGAGGAGCGAGTCCGAGAGGGTGATGCCCAGCAGGCGGCCGGCGTCAAGCGCCGCCAGAAGCACCGGCTGCGTCTCCAAGGGAAGGTCCCCATAGCCCGGCGAGAAGCGCGTCCCGCAGTAGAGCCCGCGGTCCGCGGCCTGCGCCACCAGGCTTGCCTCGGCGGCGTTCGCCGCGCGCTCCACCAGGGCGGAGCCCGCCGCGTCAAAGATCACCTGTGCCACGCGGTCGGTGAGCGAGAGGCGCCTGAGCTCGGCCTCCACTCCCATGCCCGCCGTCACGACAAGCACGCCAACCGCCACCGCCCCGTCCAGGTGGCTGGCAATGGAGTGTCCGGCCAGCTCAAGCGAGGTCCCGGACAGGCGCAGCACGGGGACCCCGTCCCGCTCGGACGACCCCTCCACGCCAAAGACCCTCGTCACGCCGCGGGGGCGGCCCACGGACAGACAGCGCGCGACCACCTCGTCGATGCGCGCGGCAAGCTCGCCGTCCAGCTTTTGTCCGGAGTACCCCAGATAGCGCAGCACCTCGCCCAGGTCGACCGCGTCAATCCCGTACGCCTCGACCGCGCCCGGCACGCCTAGGCCCCCAGGTAGCCGCAGGCAGCCAACGCCTCGTGCGCGGCATGCGCGACTGCGGGCTTGTTCATGCTGTAGACGTGCAGCCCGTCCACCCCGTTGGCAGCCAGGTCCTCGAGCTGCTCGCAGGCGTACTCAACGCCCGCCCGCGCCTGGTCGTCCGGGCCCTCCCCCGCCAGCACAAGGCGCTTGACCACCTTGGCCGGAATGGACGCGCCGCAGGTAAACGCCATCCGCTGAATCTGCTTGACGCTCGTGAACGGCATGATGCCCGCAACAATGGGCAGCCTCACGCGATGGCGCAGGCACTTCTCACGAAACCGGTAGAAGTCCTCGTTGTCAAAGAAGAGCTGGGAGACCAGGTAGTCGGCGCCGGCCTCCTGCTTCGCGTAGAGCGCCTGGAAGTCGGCGCGCTCGTCGGCGGACTCAACGTGCCCCTCCGGGTAGCATGCCGCCCCGATGCAGAGGCCCGATCCGCTCGCTCGCAGGTAGGCAATCAGGTCGGACGCATGCGCGAAGTCACGCGCCTCGCGCCCGGGCCGGCGGTCGCCGCGCAGCGCGAGCACGTTCTCCACGCCCGCCTCGTTGAGCTCGCGCACGTACGCGTCGACGTCCGCGCGCGTCGAGCCCAGACACGTGAGGTGCGCCAGGGCCGTAACCCCCAGCCCCCGTTCCACCTGGGCGGCAATCGGAACGGTGTTGGCGGAGTTGCCCGACCCGCCGGCCGAGTATGTCACGGAGATCCAGTCCGGCCGGTCGGCCGCCATCTCCCCCGCAACCCGGTATGCCGTCTCTAGCGGCAGCTCCCCCTTGGGAGGGAAGATCTCCAGCGAGAACGTCTGGCGAGCGGACAGCTTGTCGGTAATCCTCATGGGGTGGCCTCTCTCAGGTCGTTTTGCCCATCTTAGCCACCGGCCGAGACGCGCCCGCCGGGAAACGCCGCCTGTCATCCAAGCGTTACCCGCGACGCCCTCCCGGCCACATGGGCGGGTGGGCATCATACCACCCGGCCCGCAGCCGCCGGGCGCCGAACGGGCATCGCTACCGCATGAACTTCGGCATCCGCCCCGCAGCCGTGGCCTCCGCGATGTCGAGAAGCGCCTGCGCCACGGACTCCTCACGCGCCGGCCCGATGTGCCAGCGGGCAGCCTCGAGAACGGCGGGCACCGCGTTGGCCACCGCCACGGAGTGAGGATAGTGCCGCAGCACGGCAAGGTCGTTCTCCGCGTCGCCAAAGCAGCAGACCTCGTCCGGCGTGAGTCCCAGGCGACTCATGAGGAAGTCCCCGCCATGGTCCTTCCCAAACCCGCGCGGCGTGAGGTCAATGTGCGGCGTCCCGGGCATCGGGCAGACAAAGTCCAGGCTGGGGCAGGTCCGTGACAGGGAGGCCGCGACCTCCTGGCATCGCTCGAAGCTCCCCACCACGCGCACGTTTGCCTTGTAGCACGGCTCCTCGGGCACGTCGGGCAGCGCGCTCTCCACGTGCCAGAAGTTGTCGGGGTGCGCCAGCACGAAGCCCAGGTCGGCACCGACAGCCACCTTCTCGCCGCCATACTCGACCACGAGGTAGGCGTCCGCCACGCCCGAGAGCTCGTCCGCCACCGCAAGCAGCGCCTCGCGGGCGAGGGGCACCTTTTCCACGAGCTCGCCGTCCAGGTAGACGAGCTGCCCGTTGCTCGTGACCGCCGTGGCGCAGGCGGACATGTCGCCAGCGAACATCGTCGGCAGGTCGCGGTAGATGCGCCCGGTGCACGGCACGAAGTGCACGCCTGCCGCCTGCAGCCGATGGATGGCGTCCAAGGCAAACGGCGTAACCGTGTGGTCGTCTTGCCAGATGAGGGTGGAGTCAAGGTCCGAGAGGACGAGCTTAATCACGAGGTTCCCTTCGAAGCAGGTCGTGTGCGGACGCGCGCCGCACGGCGCGCCCCCTGTCAGACGCCCGCACACGACCCGACGAAAGGGTGCAGGCGCGACGGTCGGGGGCCGCCGCGCCCGAAAACGCCGCACGCCAGGTGTTGGGGGATCCGACATGCGACCATTCTAGGTATAACCTCGCACCCGCGCCACGGGGTCGAAAAAGTCGCAGACGGTAGGCGCGCCGCCCCAGAGGGTCAGGCGGAGAGCGCGCCGCCGACACCCAACACGACCAGCGCTGCAAGCGCAATTGCGGGGGCCAGGCATATCCCGTTGCCGGAGGTTCGCCCCCTAACGAGAAAAACCTCAAGGGCCCGTCTCGACGCCCAGCCCACAACCCCAAGGGCGCATGACAGCGCCACGATGACGAGCCCCCCGACCGGACCCGCCCACGCACCGAGGGCCGAGAGCAACTTGACGTCCCCGCCTCCCACGCCGGCCTCACCGCCCAGCCGGGCAGACGCCCAGGCCGTGGCCAGCATCACGCCGAGAACCACCGCCGCCCCGAGCGCCGCGTCCCCCAGCGGGTCCAGCCTGCCGCCCACGGCAGCCCCGAGCAGCGCACGGGCAACCCCCGAGCCTAGGACGGCCGCCACGCAGCCGTTGGGTATCACGCGTCGCGCAAGGTCAGCCACGGCAGCCGCGGCAAGGGCCGCCGCGAGCACGACATGGCAGCACACGACTGCCACCGCGCCCGACCACCCCACCTCGCCCATCGCAGCCCCCTCCATCCCGTCCCACCCCAGCCGCCGCGCCGCCGGGTCCTCACGCCCCGGATTCTATGGGTCGCGGGCGGGCGGATGCGACGCCAGCGCAGGGCCGTCCCCAACCGCCCGTGGCCAAAACGCCCGCGCCACCTGCAGGGGGACGAGACGGGACCGACCTCGGGAGTTTCGTGGAAGGTTCGCGGGCGGACTATACTGAGGGGCCAGCGTCGTGGGGATACCCGCAACCGACGAGAGGACCGCATGAGCACCGAACCCGCACCCAGCACGTCCACGCGCACGAGGCGCCGCTCCGCCCGAAACCCACGCATCGAGGTTCTGCGGCTCATCGCCATAGCGGGGATCGCCGTCTTTCACACCTTCCAGGTCCCCTTCGCCGCCGCCACTGGGGGCAGCTGGGCCCCTGGGGCACCGGCGTTGCTCGTCCTGGGGTGCGTGAGCCTGCTCGGCGCATACGGCAACCACGTCTTCTTCCTCATCTCCGGATACTTCCTCGTTCCGCGCGCAGCCGGGCACGCACATGACGACGCCTACTGGCGAGACCAGGCGCTGGCCACCGTACGCCGCGCCGTGCCCATCCTCGTCACCGTGGCCCTCTATGCGATCGTGGCGCTTGCCGTGGACGCATGGGTGCTGCCCATTGAGTCGGTGGGCATCGACCGCTTTGGCTGGATCGTCAGCGGCCTGCAGTTCATCTGGGTCTACCTCGCCGTCGTGGTGGCAACGCCCGTGATCGGCTGGGTATGGGCGCACGTCAGCCGCCCGCGTGCCGCGGTGGCCGTCGTCGTAGTGGCGGTCTTCGCAGTCAACGCATACATTGCCTTCGTCTCCCCCGGCGGCGACGAGCGCGGCCTGCTTGAGTGGCGCAAGCTGATGAGCGCGGCAAGCTACCTCGTCGCCTTCCTCGTCGGCGGCGCGCTCGCGCAGAGGAGCCTGCCGCGCCCCGGGGCGCTTCTCGCCCTCACGGGGGTCCTGGCCCTCGCCGCCGAGGCCGCAGCCGCGCTGACCGGCAGCCTCGCGCTGCTCGACGCCCTCTCCTTCAAGTCCACGTCGCTGCTCTCGTTTGTGCTGGCCGTGTGCTCCCTTGCGGTGGCGGCGGGCAGGCCGGCCGGCGGCGCCCATCCGCGCGCGGCGCGCCTCGCCTGCGAGCTCACGCCCTCAATCCTCGGCTTCTACGTGGCGCAGTCGATGTTCTCGCAGGTCTGGCTCCCCGCCGCGGAGGGGCTCATGTCCGCCGCCGGCGCGTCCGCAGGCGCGGCCGGCTCCCTTGGCGCGGGCTTCGCCGCGAGCATGGCCCTCCTCTTTGCGGTGCTTGTCGCCGACCGGCTGGTGCGTGTGCCCATCCTGCGGGCACTCCGCCTAGCATAGTGCCTCTCACCAGCGGGGATGTCGGCCACGAGCCGCAATCCTCCCATGCCGAACCGGTCTCTGGGGTATATACTCTTGGCGTTTTTTGCTTCAAGGGAGGCCCCATGATGACAAACTGGATCGTAAAGACTTTCGTGCCTCGCGCCGACGACGTGACGGACGTCAGCGTGCGCACGCGCTATGGCCTGGTCGCTGGCATTACCTGCATCATCTGCAACGTCCTGCTGTGCGCGGCCAAGGGGGCGGTGGGGCTTCTGGCCGGCTCGGTCTCCATCGTCGCCGACGCCGTTAACAACCTCTCCGACGCGGCCAGCAACATCGTGAGCCTGCTGGGCTTCAAACTGGCAAGCCGTCCGGCAGACGCCAACCACCCCTATGGCCACGGCCGCTTTGAGTACCTTGCCGGCCTCGTGGTGGCTGCGCTCGTGTTGGCCATCGGCCTCAACCTGATCTGGTCCTCCATCCAGAAGATCATCTCCCCCGAGCCGGTGGAGTTCTCTGCCGCGCTCGTGGTGGTGCTCGTTCTGTCAATCCTCGTGAAGATGTGGATGGCCGTCTTCAACCGTACGCTGGGCCGTCGCATCTCGTCCGACACGCTCGAGGCCACCTCCGTGGACTCGCGAAACGACGTCATCACCACCACGGCCGTCCTGCTCTGCACCATCATCTCGCAGCTCACGAGAATCGACCTGGACGGCTGGGCCGGCCTTGCCGTGGGCGTCTTCATCGTCTGGAGCGGCGTAGGCCTGGTCAGCGACGCCGTGAGCCCGCTTCTGGGCCAGGCGCCGAGCCCCGAGCTCGTGGAGCACATCCGCTCCAAGATCATGAGCTACCCCGGCGTGCTCGGCACGCACGACCTCATGGTGCACGACTATGGCCCCGGCCGCCAGTTCGCCAGCGCGCACGTCGAGATGGCCGCCGAGGCCGACCCCATGGAGAGCCACGACCTCATCGACAACATCGAGCAGGACTTCAAGGAGCAGGACGGCCTCATCGTCACGCTGCACTACGACCCCATCGTCACCAACGACCCCAAGGTCAACGACATGCGCAACTGGATCAACCAGGCCGTGAAGCAGATCGACGGGAGCCTCACGATCCACGACCTGCGCACGGTGCCCGGCCCCACGCACACCAACGTGATCTTTGACTGCGTGCGCCCGCACGGCCTCGCCCTCACCAACGAGGAGCTGAGCAGGCGCGTCTCTAAGCTGGTATGCGAGCGCTACCCCCGCTCCATCTGCAAGATCACCTTCGACGAGAGCTACGTCTCCTCGAAGCAGTAACGCCGCCCCGCCCGACCCAGGCCGCCACGCCACCGAAAGGACGCCCATGCCGTCAAGCAGCTACAAGTCCAAGCAGATGATCGTCATGCGCCGAGACCTCAAGATGCGCAAGGGCAAGATCGCCGCGCAGGCAGGGCACGCGTGCGTGGAGGCCACGCTCATGGCCATCGTGCGCGAGGGGCGTGGCGACGAGCTGCGCGCCACCGACGGCTGGGCCTGGATTGAGCACGGCGGGGACGACGTCACGGCCCTCACGGAGTGGTTCGACGCTGGCGTGGCCAAGGTCTGCGTCTACGTTGACTCCGAGGAGGAGCTGCTTGACCTTGCCGCACGCGGCCGCGAGCTCGGCTTTGCCGTTGCCCTGGTGCGCGACGCCGGCCACACGGAGTTCCACGGCGAGCCCACCTACACCTGCCTCGCCTTCGAGCCGCTGCCTGCCGAGAAGATCGACCCGCTGACCGGAGAGCTCCCGCTCTACTAGCGCCGACACCAGGCCCGCATCAGGCCAACGCGGTTGGCGGCCCCATTGTTTCCGCTCCGTAATTCCTACTTGTAGGGTAGGTTTATACGTGCCACGCTAGGGCCAGCGGACAACAGAGGAGGGACCATGCGCGTTGCACGCACCGTCGAGGAGCTCATTGGCTCCACGCCGCTCGTCGACCTGACCGCCCTGGCGGGAGGCTCGGCCAAGAGCTCTGGCACCACCGTGCTCGGCAAGCTGGAGTCTGCCAACCCCGGCGGATCCGCCAAGGACCGCGTGGCCCGGGCGATGGTCGACGACGCCGAGCGCAGCGGCAGGCTGGCGCCAGGCGGCACCATCATCGAGCCCACGAGCGGCAACACCGGGGTGGGGCTTGCCATGGTGGCGGCCGCGCGAGGCTACCGCCTCATCCTCACGATGCCGGACACCATGAGCGTGGAGCGCCGCCGCCTGGCCGCCGCATACGGCGCGCAGGTCGAGCTCACCCCGGGCGCCAAGGGCATGGCCGGCGCCGTGGCGCGCGCCGAGGAGCTCGCCGCCTCCACCCCCAACTCAATCATCGCAGGCCAGTTTGACAACCCGGCCAACCCGCGCGCCCACTACGAGACAACGGGCCCGGAGATCTGGGCTGACACCGACGGAGGCGTAGACGCCATCGTGGCCGGCGTGGGCACTGGCGGGACCATCACGGGCTGCGCCCGCTACCTCAAGGAGCGCAAGCCCGGCCTGCTGTCCGTCGCGGTCGAGCCGGCCGAGTCGCAGGTCCTCGCCGGTGGCGCGGCGGGCCCGCACGCCATCCAGGGCATCGGTGCGAACTTCGTGCCGGGCAACTTCGACCGCTCCGTAGTCGACGAGATCATGCCCGTGAGCTCCGCCGAGTCCATCGAGGTCAAGCAGCGCCTGGGGCACGAGCTTGGACTTCTCGTTGGAATCTCGTCCGGCGCGGCCGTGGCAGCGGCGCTCGCGCTGGCCGCACGCCCGGAGATGGCCGGAAAGACCATCGTCGCCGTGCTCCCGGACACCGGCGAGCGCTACCTCTCCATGGACGCGTAATGGCTGGCGAGAAGAACGCGCAGGCCGTGGCTGTCACGGCTGGCGACGCACTCACGCGCACGTCCCCCGCGCCCGCCCCCAAGGGCACAGCCAAGGCCCCCACCCTGCGGCAGGTCATGCGCGAGGACGCCGAGGCTGCCTTCCGCCGCGACCCCTCCGCCGACTCCGTCTCCGACATCCTGCGCTTCTCCGTAGGCGCCAAGATCGTGCGCGCGTATCGGCGCCAGCACTGGCTCTACGAGCACGGGCACCGCACGCTCGCTCTCTGGCTCGCAAAGCGCTCGCGCATCAAGTACGGCGCAGACATCCACCCGGCGGCCACGATCGGGCGTCGCTTCGTGGTGGACCACGGACTCGGCCTGGTCATCGGCGGCACGTCGATCATCGGTGACGACTGCCTGCTCTACCAGGGCGTCACGCTGGGCATGACGGGCAAGCACGGCGGCAAGCGACACCCCACGCTCGGCAACAACGTCATGGTGGGCGCGGGCTCCATCGTGCTCGGGGCCATCACGGTCGGCGACGGAGCGCGCGTGGGCGCGGGCTCGGTGGTGGTGCGCGACGTGCCGGCCAACGTCACCGTGGTGGGCAACCCCGCGCAGGTGGTCCGCACGCGCGCCTGCCCGCTCGTCGGCGACGTCGTCTGCCTCACCGACCGAAGCGGCGAGACCTGGATCGAGGAGAGCTAGCGAGAAGAACGTTCTTCTCGCCATGAGGAACGGGGGCTCTAGAGCACCTGCTCCAGGCAGGTCTTCTGGACCGACATCCCCATCGCGTCGTAGAAGGCCCGCGCGCCGGGGTTGCACTCCCAGACGTTGAGCGTCACGTTGTGGCAGCCAATCTCGCGCGCGTACCCAAGGACGTGCTGGTAGAGAGCCGTCGCCACGCCATGGCCGCGGCAGGCCTCGTCCACGCAGATGTCGTCAATGTAGATGCTCAGGATCGGCTGCATGTTGTTGCTGGCACGATAGTCCTGCAGCTCGCAGAAGGCGTGGCCGAGCACGCGCCCGTCCTCGGGATCGTCGACGGCAACGAAGACCGGGCGCGCGTCATCGGAAAAGATGGCGAGCAGCTCCTCGTCAGAGTACTTGCGCGTCCCGCTGCGGAAGAGGTCGGGACGACCGCTCGCATGGACCTCAAGCACCTGGCTCAGCAGCCGGTCCACGCCCGCAAGATCCCTCTCGCACGCCCTCCTGATCTTCATCCAGCTCACACTCCCTCTTGTGGACAAACGCCACGAAGTCGTCGGCCTCGGCCTGCGTGAGCAGGCGCGCCGTGTACTGATAGTTCCCCATGTCGTCCGAGAGCGCGTCAGGCACCCGCCCGCAGGAGACGATCTTGGTGCCCCAGCGCGCCATCACCTCGTCGTGGTCGTGCGCGTAGCGATGCGCGTCCCGACGGGCGGCGTATACGCAGAACGCGTCCTCGCCGTCCGGACGCTGTCGGCTCTCGTCAAAGCAGATCATGTCCGCCCAGACCTGGTACACGTTGGTCGCGTGTGCGTAGTTCATCATCTCCGGCGAGGTCCCGCCGGGCGGGCGGACGTTCACCTCCAGGCCCACGTAGTCGCCGGCGCGGCCGAGGCCCTCGCGGTCCCGCGCAAGCCGGAAGAACTCCATGTGGACGAAGCGGCTCGTGAGGCCAAAGGCCTTCGCGCAGGCGCGCCCCGCGCCCGAGAGCGCCGGGTCCACCTCCGGGCAGGAGCGATACGCCAGGTCCAGCCCCCCGTGCACCACGTCGGCCATCGACGGCGGAAACTCCTCCTGGTTCTCAAAGAGCGGCTCGCCATGACTGTCCAGGATGGCGTCCCAGGAGCAGATGTCCCCCTCCACGTACTGCTCGATGACGTAGGAGACGGGCTCCGTGCCCTCGGGACCGTGCGTGGCGAGAAGGTCGCGCAGGTCGTCGTCCGTGAGGAGCAGGCGCGTCCCCCCTGCCCCCACGCCCACCTCGGGCTTGGCGAAGACCGGGTAGTGGCCCATCTCGCCGATGAACCAGCGGGTCTCGTCGAACGTGGTGAGGCGGGTCTGGCGCGGAGCGGGGACCCCGGCCGCGGCGTAGAGCGGCTTCTGAGCCGCCTTGCTCTGCCACCTCTCGATGTCGGAGGGGCGCGGGCCGTGGGCGAGGTTGAAGTCCTCGCGCAGGCGGGCGTCCTGGGCAAGCCAGTGCTCGTTGTTGGACTCAATCCAGTCCGGCTTGCCGTAGCGGTAGGCGAAGTAGGCGACGGCCCGATAGACCTGGTCGTAGTCCGAGAGGTCGGAGACCCAGTAGTACTCGTCCAGCGCCTCCTTGACGCGAGGCGAGAGGGCGTCCCACGGCGTGTCCCCGACGCCCAGGGCGTGCGCTCCGTTGCGGCGCAGGGCCGCGCAGAACTGCCAGTAGACGTCGGGGAACTGCGGTGAGACGAAGACTACGTTCATGCGCTTCGGCTACTTCTTGGCGTTCGAAGCGCCCTTTGCGGACTTGGGGGCGGGCTTGGCCGCAGGGGCCTTGGCGGCCGCGGGCTTGGCAGCGGGCTTGGCCGCAGGGGCTTTGGCGGCCGCGGGCTTGGCGGCGGGCTTGGCGGGCGCCGTCTTGGCGGGCGCGGTCTTCACGGCCTTGGCAGCGGGCTTAGCGGGCGCGGCCTTGGCGGCCTTGGCAGGCGCGGGCTTGGCAGCCGGCTCGACGACCTTCTTGGGAGCAGCGGCCTTCTCGGCCTTGACCGGCTCCTTGGCGGCCTTGGGGGTGGCAGCCTTGACCGGAGCGCTCGGCTTCTCGGCCTTGGCGGGGGCGGCGGCCTTCACGGCCTTGGCGGGAGCGGCCGGCTTCTCGGCCTTTGCAATGGCGGCGGGCTCGGGGGCCACCTTCGGGGCGGCGGCCTTCTTGGCAGGCGCCTTTGCGGCGGACTTGGCAGGAGCGGCCGGCTTCTTGTCCTTCTCGACAGCCACGGTCGCTGCCGCCTTCTTCTCCGCGGCCGGGGCCGTCTTGGTCGCCGCCTTCTTCTCCGCGACGGCCGGCTTCTCAGCCTTCGCCTCGGCAGGCTTGGCGGCAGCCTTCGGGGCCGCGCTCGCGGTCGTGGCCTTGGCAGCCGGCTTCGACGCCTTGCTCGCAGCCGCAGCCTTGGGGGCAGCCTTCGTCCCAGCAGCCGGCTTCGCAGCAGCCTTCTTGCGCGGGGCGCGCTTCTTGGCGGGCTTCTCGGCCGCGGTGGTCTTCTCCACGTCCGCAAGCACGATCGGCATGAAGTAGCGCAGCTGCTTCTTCCACCAGTACCAGGAGTGCGTCACGTCGCCGCCCCAGTAGTCGCACCAGTTGTCGACGCCAAGACGGTCAAGGTTGGCGCCCATCTCGCGCGTGGAGCGCAGGCTGTCGGCCTCGGAGGCGTCCTGACCGGTGCAGAAGAGCAGCTGGCGCAGGCGGTAGAGCTCAACGTAGGGGTGGTCGAGCGGCATCTGGGGCAGGAAGGCGCAGGGGGTGTTGTCGTAGAGGGTGGCGTCCATCCAGTCGCCGAAGTAGCGGCGCGCGTCGTAGCTGCCGGAGAGGCAGACGCAGCCCTGGAAGAGGTCCGGGCGGCGCAGCGCGACGATGGAGGCGTGGGTGGCACCCATGTCGGCACCGAGGGCCAGCGGGCGGGCGTCGGACTTGCTCACCTGGTGCACCAGAGGCACGAGCTCGTCGACGACGTAGTGGTAGAAGGTCTCCTGGCGCTGTGCGCGCACGGCAGGGTCGTCGTCTGCCGCCCAGGACTCGGCGTCGATGGTCTCGGTCACGAAGAGCTGAATCGCACCGTCCAGGTAGTCGGCGAGCTCGTCGATGACGCCCGCCTCCTCCACGCTCTCGGGCGCGGCGCCCAGCGTCGGGAACACCACGACAGGCAGGCCCTTCTTGCCGTACACGTTGACGTGCATCTCCCTGCCCAGAATGGCACTCGAGCACACGACGTTCTTCTTGTCCATTTGCTCCCCCAAGGTCCTTCCTAGGTTCTCTTCCCCGAACATGTATCAGCCATCATATCGCTTTTGCCCTATGTCCGTGTATTCTCCGCGTAAGGGAGATACGAGACCGAAACGCTTTGCACCTAGGGAACCAAGCCGGAGGCATCTTTGGGGAGCGGGGGGGGAACCGGGCCCGGCCGCCCCCTCAACGAACCGTCTGCAGGCGTGCCAAAGCCGCTGGTTTGCGCCACAATGGTCATGTCAACGAAGGAGGGCGCATGAGGGAGACGGCAGGGAAGTGGCTCGCGAGCGCTGTCAGGGTGCTGCGCGCGGGCGGGCTGGCCGCAGCGGGTCTGGGCGTGGTGGCGTTTTTGTTCTCGTTCGTCGCCAACGGCCTGAGCTGGCCGGACGGGCTCGACTGGGCGCGCAAGCTCCTGCTCCTGGTAGGCGCACTCATGCTCATCACGGGCGGGTGCGGCCTCTTCGTCTCCGGGCGCGACCGCCCGGACGGAACCGTCACGCCGCACCAGGACGACACCTTCCGCGCGTTCTGGCACGAGGTCGGCATGCCGTGGGGCGCCGCCGTGAGCGTGGCCGCGGTGAGCTTCCTCGTGCTCGGCACGCTTGTCGACCTCCTGTACTTATTGCTGACGCGCTAGCCGCGGCCGTGTCGGACAACGGTGCGTGATACCCTTTCAGCTTGTGCCGAAACGAGGAAAGGACACCCCCGCTCATGCGCATTGGATTTGACAACGACAAGTACATCTCCCTGCAGGCGGAGCGCATCCGTGAGCGCATCGGGCAGTTCGGAGGCAAGCTCTACCTGGAGTTTGGCGGCAAGCTCTTTGACGACTACCACGCAAGCCGCGTGCTGCCGGGCTTCGCGCCGGACTCCAAGATCCGCATGCTCGAGAGCCTCGCCGACGACGTCGAGGCCATCATCGTCATCAACGCTAACAACATCGAGAACGCCAAGCGCCGCTCGGACATCGGCATCACCTACGAGGAGGACGCCCTTCGCCTGATGGACGCCTTCCGCGCACGCGGGCTCCTCGTGGGCGGCATCTGCGTCACGCACTTCACCGGCCAGCCGCACGCAGAGGCGTTCTGCCGCCGCCTTGAGGGCATGGGCGTGCGCTCCTGGCGCCACTACCTCATCGACGGGTACCCCTCAGACGTTGACCACATCGTCTCCGACGAGGGCTTCGGCAAGAACGACTACATCGAGACGAGCCGTCCGCTCGTGGTGGTGACGGCGCCGGGCCCGGGCTCGGGCAAGCTCGCCACCTGCCTCTCCCAGCTCTACCACGAGCACAAGCGCGGCGTGGCGGCCGGCTACGCCAAGTACGAGACGTTCCCGGTGTGGAACCTGCCGCTCAAGCACCCCGTCAACGTCGCCTACGAGGCCGCCACCGCCGACCTCGACGACCGAAACGTCATAGACCCGTGGCACCTGGAGGCCTACGGCGAGGTCACCGTCAACTACAACCGCGACGTGGAGACCTTCCCCGTGCTCAAGGCCATGATGGAGAGGATCTCCGGCGAGAGCCCCTACCAGTCCCCCACGGACATGGGCGTCAACATGGTCGGTATGTGCATCTCGGACGACGACGCCTGTCGCGAGGCCGCCAAGAACGAGATCGTGCGCCGCTACTTCGCCCAGGCCGAGGAGCTGAGCCGCAGCGGCGAGGGCTCCGACGCGCTGGCCAAGATCGAGCTCCTCATGAACCAGGTGGGCGTCACGGCCGACCTCTCCCCCGCGCACCGCGCCGCCCTGGAGAAGGAGGAGGCCACCGGGGAGCCCGCGGCGGCGATGGTGCTTCCCGACGGCTCGCTCGTGACCGGAAAGACCTCCGAGCTCATGGGTGCCGCCGCGTCGCTCCTGCTCAACGCGGCCAAGCGCGTGGCAGGCATCGACAAGGGGACCTACGTGGTGAGCGAGGAGGCCCTCGAGCCGATCTGCCGCCTCAAGACCCAGCACCTGCGCAGCCAGAACCCGCGCCTGCACTCCGACGAGATGCTCATCGCGCTCTCGCTCTCCTCGGCCACAAACCCCGAGGCGGGCCGCACGGTCGATTCCCTCGACGCCCTGGCCGGCTGCGACGCGTACTTCTCCGTCATCATCTCCGAGGCGGACCGACGCACCTTCCGCAACCTTGGCATCAACGTCTGCTGCGAGCCCAAGTACGAGCGCCGCGGCTACTACCACCGATAACGAGAGGCGTGGAGGAAACGCATGGAATACCAGCTCATCGCACTTGACATGGACGGCACGCTTCTCGACAGCAAGAAGCGCGTGCTGCCCTCCTCGACCGCGGCCATCGACGAGGCCGTGGCGGCGGGCAAGGTCGTGGCCATCAGCTCGGGCCGCTGCCCGGAGATGATAAAGATGGACCGCGCGGCCTTCCCCCAGGTTCGCTATGCCATCTGCGGCAGCGGCTCCGCCATCTACGACTTCCAGGAGCAGCGCCTGCTCAGGGAGTCCACGCTCGACCACGCGCTGCTCGAGACGGCACTTGCCGCCTGCTCCGGCGAGGACTACCTCAGCGAGGCGTTCTCCGGCACGGGCTTCTTCTTCGCCTCGGACATGGTCGAGCGCATGCCGAACTACTTCATGGGCATCTACCAGACCCTCTACGGCTCCATGGGAACGCCGTGCGCCGACTTTGCCGAGCGCCTGCATGACCCGGCGTTCCCCGTCCAGAAGTTCAACCTGCACTTCGGCTCCCCCGAGGCGCGCGACCGCGTGTACGAGCGGCTTGCCGGCGCGCCCCTGGAGCTCGCCTACATGGACGAGGCGAGCCTCGAGCTCTCCCCCATCGGCGTCAACAAGGGCTCGGGGGTCCTGGCCCTCGCCGAGCTGCTCGGCATCCCGCGCGAGGCGACCGTCGCCGTGGGCGACTCCGACAACGACCTCCCCATGCTGCGCGAGGTCGGCCTTGGGGTGGCCATGGGCAACGCCAACGAGAACGCCCGCGCCGTCGCGGCCGTGCAGGTGGCCGACAACGACCACGACGGCGTCGCGGAGGCCATCCACCGCTTCCTGCTGGGCGGGGAGGGCGTGAGCGACGAGGGGGGCCTCCGCGCATGAAGCGCATCCTGATGATCGCCACCGGCGGCACCATCGCCTCCACCGAGGACGGCGCGGGCCTTGCCCCCACCATGACGGGCCGCGAGCTCGCGCGCCAGGTCCCGCTGCTCGACACCCTCTGCGAGCTGGACTTTGTCCAGCCCATGAACATCGACAGCACCAACATGCGCCCGGCCGACTGGCTGCGCGTGGCCCAGGTCGTGCGCGACTCCTACGGCGCATACGACGGCTTCGTCATCCTGCACGGCACCGACACGATGGCCTACACCGCCGCCGCCCTCTCCTACCTGGTCCAGGACAGCGAGAAGCCCATCGTGCTCACCGGCTCCCAGCAGCCGATGGCCAACCCCTTCACCGACGCCAAGCTCAACCTCTACCAAAGCGTCCTCTACGCCTGCGACGACGCCTCCCGCGACGTCTCCGTGGTCTTTGGCGGCAAGGTCATCTGCGGCACCCGCGCCCGCAAGCAGCGCACCATGAGCTTCAACGCGTTCACCAGCATGAACTACCCGTCGCTCGCCTACCTGCGCGGGGGTCGCGTGGTCCGTCCGGCCGGCTCAGCCTCCCTCGACGAGAAGGACGGGCGCGCCCCGCGCTTCTTCGACTCCCTGGACGAGCGCGTCATCGTGCTCAAGCTCACGCCCGAGCTCGGACCGGAGATCTTCGGCCTTCTGAAGGACGCCTACGACGCCGTGATCCTAGAGACCTTCGGGATCGGCGGCATCCCCGACTACGACGGCGCCTTCCAGCGCGCCATCTTTGACTGGGTGGAGTCCGGCCGCACGCTCGTGGTGACCACCCAGGTCCCCGAGGAGGGCCTCGACCTCGGCGTCTACGAGGTCGGGCGCGCCTACGCGGAAAAGGACGGCATCCTCAAGGGCGACGACATGACCACCGAGGCGCTCGTGGCCAAGACGATGTGGGTACTTGGCCAGACGCGCGACCCAGACGAGGTGGCACGGCTCTTCTACGCCCCGATCAACAACGACCGAGCGCCGCGGTAGCGCGGGCCGGCCCCGCTAGCGCTCGAGGAGCGAGAGGCGGCGGGCGCAGGGGCCCAGGAGCCAGCCGGCGAGCGCGGCGCACTCCACCACGAGAAGGGCCAGCGCCAACGCAAGGGCAGCGACCGGATCGAGCACCGCCCACAGCCCGCAGCCGAGAAGCGCCAGGGCCGGCAGCACCATCACCACGACGCCCACCACGAGCCCCGCAAAGACCATGAGCGTGGCCCCTCCCCCCTTGACGAGCTGGGCCTCGTTGTCCCAGTTAAGCCGGGGAAACCAGGCACCGAGCCCCAGGGAGAGCAGCCCCAGCGCCGCCGTGGCCCCCAGGTAGACGAGCACGAGGTACGCCCCGGAGGGCGCGGGCACGCCCAGCGCAACGAGCGCCACCACGATGATCACGAGCATCGGCACCGTCGAGAGCAGGTACGGCGAGACGAACTTGGCCACCAGGTAGGCGCGCCAGTCCAGGGGCAGGCCGCGCAGGAAGAAGAAGTCGTCGCCGTCGCGGCTCACGCCCATCGTGAAGGTGTAGGACGAGAAGCCCAGGAGGATGGAGAAGCCGATCACGCCCACGGCGCACCACACCAGCCCGATGCTGCCGAGCGTAAACGTGGCGGCGACCCCACGGACCAGGTCGAGGAGCACGGGCAGGGAGACGCCCGCGTCCTCCACCTCGGAGAACGCCATAAAGCCGCTGGCCACCATGATGACCACGAAGTAGAGCGGCATGAGCAGGGAGCTCAGCACGAACTGGTTGAAGAACACGGGCACGCGCGCCATGGTCTTCCAGTCCCGGCTGAGGTTAGCGGCAACCTGCCCGCGCGCGGAGGTGACGCGGGTGAGCTCCGCGCCCTCGACGCTCCGGCCGCTCTTAGAGCCCGCGCCCTGGAGCGCCTGCACGCCCTCGAAGTACCAGCGCCCCGCGAGGGCGGAGAGGGCCCACCCGTAGAGCGCCACGCACGCGAGCGACATCACGAGCCCCGCGGCCGCACCCGCCGCGCCGCCCTCGAGAACCCAGCGCATGAAGAGCGTCGGCGGGCAGAG
The DNA here is from genome assembly GCA_944321515.1 of uncultured Atopobiaceae bacterium. Classification (GTDB taxonomy): domain Bacteria; phylum Actinomycetota; class Coriobacteriia; order Coriobacteriales; family Atopobiaceae; genus Thermophilibacter. The sequence continues at coordinate 24,775 of CALULO010000012.1, forward strand.
CACGCCCATCACGACCGCGGGGACGCCGCCCGAGAGCAGCCCCTCGACGCCGGACGCCATGCTCGCAAGGCCGTTTCCGCGCAGCGCGAACTGGCTGCCCACGCCGATGGCGAGGGCAAAGACCACGATGATCGCACCGAAGACGCGCGAGAACCGGTCCTTGTCGTGCGCGAGGCGCGAGAAGCGCATGACGGGCACGCACGCGATCACAAGCGCCAGGTTCACGGCCACCGCGCACAGGACGTACGCGGCCACCACGAGGGCCCAGGCCGGCCACGCCACGCCCCACGCCAGAAGGCATCCAAGGGGGAGCGGCGCAAGGATCAGGTCGCCGAGCACGGAAAGGGCGAGGAAGTGCGCGAGCTTTGCCCACATGATCGTGGTGGCGGAGATGGGGAGCGTGAGGTAGTAGCCGAGGTCGCGCACAAAGTAGAGGATGTTCACGGCCTGGTAGAGGCCCGTGAGCACTGTGAGGGTGACGAGGCTGGCAACCGAGAGGCTCAGGGCGGCGTAGGGCGTGACGCCCGCCTCCCCCATGGCAAGCCCCAGCATGAAGAACCCCGCGGCGAGAACGACGAACAGGAAGGCCATCGCCACGCGGCGCATGCCCTCGCCCATCTTGGCGGCAAGCCCCTTGCCCCTGGCGTCGCCGTCACCGCCGATACCCATGCCGGTGTTGTCGAGGTGCTGCTCGCCCTTGCGGATCACGCGCAGCATCACGCGGAACTGTCCCCAGGAGAACGCCTGGGCGGCCGTGCGCGCCATGCTAGCGCACCTCCGGCGGCTTCGGGGCGCCGGCCGAGCGGTCCGGGCCCTCGGAGGTCGGGGGCGCCGCGGGAGCGGCGGAGGAGCCGTCCCCCTCGACGCCGCCCGGCTCGCCACCGTCCTTCTCGCCGAGAGCAAACGGCGAGTTCTCGGACGTGAGCTCGAGGAACATCTCCTCGAGCGAGCCGTTGCTCTTGAAATGCTCGCGCATCTCGGCCACGGTGCCCACGAAGAGCAGCTCGCCGTGCGCGATCACGCCCACGCGGTCCACAACCTTCTCGGCCACGTCGAGCACGTGGGTGGAGAAGAGCACCGTCTTGCCCGCATCCGCGTGACGGCGCATGGACTGCTTGAGCAGCCAGGACGCCTTGGGGTCCAGGCCCGTCATCGGCTCGTCGAGGATCCATATGGGCGGGTCGGGCAGAAGGGCGCCCATGATCATCATCTTCTGGCGCATGCCGTGGGAGTAGGACTGAATCTTGTTGTCGAGCTCGCCCTCCATGCCGTACTCGCGTGCAAGCTCCGCGATGCGCGCAGAGCGGACGCCGGCGGGGACCTCGTAGACGTCCGCGATGAAGCGCAGGAACTCGTGACCCTTGAGGCGCAGCAGGTGGTCGGGGGAGTCGCTCACGTAGCAGAGGCCGCGCTTGGCCGCGAGCGGGTCGGCCGCCACGTCCACGCCGTCAAGCTCGATGGTGCCGGAGCTCGGCGCGAGCACGCCTGCCAGCATGTTGAGCAGCGTTGACTTGCCCGCACCGTTTGGGCCCAGGAGGCCGAAGATCTCCCCGCTCTCAATCTGGAGCGAGAGGTCACGTACTGCCGTGGTGGCACCGCCGTCGTAAGACTTGCTCACGTGGTCGATCCGAATCATGGGTCTCCTGTCGCCGAGCGTGTACGTCTGTGCGAAGCGGCGCCTATTCTACGCTACGGAAACCCCCTCCCAGCTGCCTTTTAGGTGAGACTTTTGTAAGGTAGCGGGAGGGGGCATCGTTGGCGGCCGGCTTACCGGCCGCACGTTGCGCTGTTGCAGGGGCTACTCCTCGGGGAGCACCTTCTCCAGGTTGTCCCGAATGATCGAGCAGGACTTGCGCATGGCGCGGCGCTCGTCGTAGGAGAGGTCGATGTCCAGCACCTTGTCCACGCCCGTGTTGCCGATCACGCACGGCACGCCCGCGGAGATGCCGGACTCGCCGTACTCGCCGTCCAGGTGCACGGACAGCGGCACCACGCGCTTCTCGTTGTGCAGGATGGCCGTGACGAGGCTGGAGACGATAGAGGCGATGCCGAACTCCGTGCAGCCCTTGCCGGCGATGATGGCGGCGCCGGACTCGCGCACGCGACGCATCACGTCGCCGAAGTCGATGGAGTCGACGACGTCCTCGCGCAGGCTCAGGTACTCGCGCAGGCCGATGCCCTCGATGGCGATTCGCGAGGTGGGGATGAACATGGAGTCGCCGTGCTCGCCCATGCAGATGGCCTGAATCTGGTGGTTGGAGACGTCAAGCGTGTCGGAGAGCACGCGACGCAGGCGCGCGGAGTCGAGCGCGGTGCCCGTGCCGAAGACCTGGCCGCGCGGAAGCCCGAGCTTGCGGTAGAGGTACTCGGTCACGATGTCGGCCGGGTTGGACACGCTGATCAGGATGCCGTGGAAGCCGGAGTCCTTGAGCGGGCCGACGATGCCGCTGAGCACCTTGATGGTGCCGTCGAGCATCTGGAGGCGGGTCTCGCCGGGACGACGGCTGCGGCCCGCGGTGAGGATCACGAAGTGGGCGTCCGAACAGTCCGCGTACTCGCCCGGTCGGATGGTGAACGAGTCGCCGAGGCCCGAGGCCAGGTCCTCGAGGTCGAGCGCCTGCGCACGCGCCGCCTCCTGGTTGACGTCCACGAACACAATCTCGTTCACGAGGTGCTGGAACATGAGGCACAGCGCCACGTGGCTTCCCACGCGCCCCGCGCCGATGATGACCGCCTTACGCGTCCTGATGTCTCCGTCTCCGTGCATGTGCTCTCCTATCTACGTGGCGGCCAGCGAGCCGCCTGCTTTCCAAAAAAAGGCCCTCTCGGGCGCCCTCATTCTAGTATCCGCAGGAGCCTATGTGTCCAAAGTGTTTCAGCTATTCGGTGGACTGCACGGTGAAAGGGGCGACGGGCCCACGTGGGAGCCCGCCGCCCCTTCGGACGGTACCTCTCTGGCCTCTCTACGCCCGCGCCTAGTCGCGGGTGAGCTTGCGGTGGAGGCGGTGCGGCTTGGACGCCTCCGCCCCGAGGCGCCTCTCGCGGTCGGCCTGGTAGGCCTCGAAGTTGCCCTCGAACCAGTGCCAGCGGCCCGGGTTCTCGTCATCGCCCTCCCAGGCCAGGATGTGGGTTGCCACGCGGTCGAGGAACCAACGGTCGTGGCTGACCACCACGGAGCAGCCCGGGAACTCCTCGAGCGCCTCCTCGAGGGACTCGAGCGTCTCGACGTCGAGGTCGTTGGTCGGCTCGTCCAGCAGCAGCAGGTTGCCGCCCTGCTTAAGCGTGAGCGCCAGGTTCAGGCGGTTGCGCTCGCCGCCGGAGAGCACCGCGGCGCGCTTCTGCTGGTCGGACCCCTTGAAGCCGAAGGCCGCAACGTAGGCGCGGCTCGGGATCTCGCTCTCCCCCACGCGGATGTAGTCGTTGCCGTCGGAGACGACCTCCCAGAGGGTCTTCTCGCCGTCGATGCCGGAGCGCATCTGGTCGACGTAGGAGAGCTTGACGGACTCACCCACCTCAAGCGAGCCCGACGTGGGCTCCTCGAGCCCCACGATCATCTTGAACAGCGTGGACTTGCCCACGCCGTTGGGGCCGATCACGCCGACGATGCCGTTGCGCGGCAGGCTGAAGGAGAGGTCGTCGATGAGGACGCGGTCGCCGAAGCTCTTGCAGAGGTGCTCGGCCTCCAGGACCTTGGCGCCCAGGCGCGGGCCCACGGGGATGTGAATGTCGGTGAAGTCGACGCGCTTGGAGGCGCGGGCCTCGGCCTCCATCTGCTCGTAGCGCTCAAGGCGGGCGCGGTTCTTGGCCTGGCGGGCCTTGGGGGAGCTGCGTACCCACTCAAGCTCGGACTTCATCTTCTTGGCGCGCTTGGCGTCCTGCTGGCTCTGGGCCTCGAGGCGGGCGGCCTTCTTCTCCAGGTAGGTGGAGTAGTTGCCCTCGTAGGGGTAGAGCTGGCCGCGGTCGACCTCGCAGATCCACTCGGCCACGTCATCGAGGAAGTAGCGGTCGTGCGTGACAGCCATGACGGCGCCGGGATAGCGGTGGAGGAACTGCTCGAGCCAGAGCACCGACTCGGCGTCCAGGTGGTTGGTGGGCTCGTCAAGGAGCAGCAGGTCGGGCGCCTCAAGCAGCAGGCGGCACAGGGCCACGCGGCGGCGCTCGCCGCCGGAGAGGTACGTCACGGGCGCGTCCGGGTCCGGGCACTGCAGGGCGTCCATGGCCTGGGAGAGCTGGGAGTCGAGGTCCCAGCCGTTGGCGGCGTCGATCTCGTCCTGGAGCTGGCCCATCTCGGCCATGAGGGCGTCGAAGTCCGCGTCGGGGTCGGCCATCTCGGCGCTCACCTGGTTGAAGCGCTCGATCTTGGCGAGGACGTCGCCGAAGGCCTGCTCGATGTTCTCGCGGACGGTCTTGTCCTCGTCGAGCGGCGGCTCCTGCTGGAGGATGCCCACGGTGTAGCCGGGCGTGAGCCGCGCCTCGCCGTTCGAGACGTCCTCGAGGCCGGCCATGACCTTGAGCAGCGTGGACTTGCCGGCGCCGTTAGGGCCGACCACGCCGATCTTGGCGCCGGGGTACACGCCCACCGTGACGTCGTCGAGGATGACCTTGTCGTGGACGGCCTTGCGGGCGCGGTTGAACATGTAGACGAACTCTGCCATTGGGTTTCTCGCCTTTCATGAGCAGGGGTCTTCTTTCTCAGCTCCGCAATTATACGGGGTCGGCCGCGCAAGGCCCCGGGCCCACACACAAACCATCGCCCGTGGGGCGCAGCTGGAACGGCCCGGCGGCCGGGGCCGGCTGGCGCCGCGGCGCGCCACGTCCTTCTCGCCGGCGCGGCCCTCCTTGCCGGCGGGCACCTTGCCAACGCGGTCCTTCTCGCCGGCGCGTTCACACGACCTGCACGTTTGCCGCCTTTCAGCGAAGGCGCGCCTGAAAGCGGGCGGCCACGTGGCACAATCAGACGAGGCAAACACGGCACAAATCGGGAGGAAGACCCATGCCTGAGGGAATCCGCAAGGTCAACGTCATCGGCCACCTGCACCCGGACACGGACAGCATCTGCTCGGCCATCGCGTACGCCCACCTCAAGAACGAGGTTGAGCACACCACGATCTACGAGCCGCGCCGCGCCGGCACCGTCAACCGAGAGACCGCCTTCGTGCTGAAGCACTTCGGCTTCGACGAGCCCGAGCTCATCACGTCCGTGACCCCGCAGGTCAAGGACACCGAGATCCAGCGCCAGGGCGGCATCGACGGCGAGATGAGCCTCTTCTCCGCATGGAACCTCATGCGCGACACCAAGGCCGACACCCTCTGCGTCACCGACGAGGAGCGCAACCTCGAGGGCCTCATCGCGGTCAAGGACATCGCCAACGCCAACATGGACGTCTTCGACGTGGCCGTGGTGGGCGAGTCGGCCACGTGCTACGCCAACATCGTGGACACGCTCAACGGCGAGATGATCCTCGGCGACCCCACGAGCCGCGTGACCAGCGGCAGCGTCCGCGTGGGCACCACCCCGGAGATGATGGAGGACACCGTCAAGCCCGGCGACATCGTGCTGATGACCAACCGCTACGAGACCCAGCAGTATGCCGTGGAGCACGAGGCCAGCTGCCTCGTGATCTGCTGCAGCGCGAGCGTCTCCGACCACGTGGTGGAGTCCGCCAAGGGCTGCGGCTGCTCCATCATCACCACCCCGTATGACACCTACGCCGCCGCACGCCTCATCTCCATGTCCATCCCCGTGCGCGCCAAGATGCTCTCCGAGGGCATCCTCAAGGTGAGCGTCAACACCTCCATCGACGACGCGCGCAAGATGATGGCCAAGAGCCGCCACCGCTTCTTCCCCGTCATCGACGAGGAGGGCAAGTACGCGGGCCTCATCAGCTCGCCGAGCCTGCTCACCGCCAAGAAGAAGCACGTCATCCTCGTTGACCACAACGAGCGCTCACAGTCCGTCGAGGGCCTCGAGCAGGCCGAAATCATGGAGATCATCGACCACCACCGCATCGGTTCCATCGAGACGGCGAGCCCCGCCTACTTCCGCAACATGCCGGTGGGCTGCACCTGCACCATCGTCCACATGATGTACCGCGAGAACGGCGTGGAGATCCCCAAGGACATCGCCGGCCTCATGCTCTCGGCCATCCTCTCCGACACCCTTGCGTTCCGCTCGCCCACCTGCACGCCGGTTGACCGCGCCGCCGCCGAGGACCTCGCCCGCATCTGCGGCGAGGACATCCCCACCTACGCCGACGCCATGTTCGAGGCTGGCGCCGACCTCACCGGCCGCACCGCCGAGGAGGTCTTCCACCAGGACTTCAAGGTGTTCAGCCGCGGCAACGTCAAGTTTGGCGTGGGCCAGGGCAGCTACATGACCGAGAACAGCCGCAAGGCGGCGGAGGCGCTCGTGGGGCCCTACCTCGCCGAGGCGGCGGCCGCCGAGGAGCTCCCGCTGGTGTTCTACCTGTTCACCGACGTCAAGACCTCCTCGAGCGAGGTCCTCTGGGCCGGCGAGGGCGCCGCGGACATCGTGGCGCGCGCGTTCGACGCCGAAATCGAGAATGACATGGCCAAGCTGCCGGGCGTCGTGAGCCGCAAGAAGCAGGTCATCCCGGCGCTCATGGCAACGCTCCAGAGCGTCCAGGAGGACCAGGACTAGACCGGGCGTCAGCCCCGCTCCCCCAGCCGCCCGTCGGATTTGCGTCCGGCGGGCGGCCTATCATGAGGGGCGATAAGAACGTCACGCCCAGGGGTGACCCGGGGCAGCCCGCAGGCTGCGGCCCCCTGCCGCCCCGCCAAGGAGGACCATGGCAGAGTCACACTTCCTCGCGCTCGTCTCGCGCATGAGGTACATCGAGCGCTGGGCGCTCATGAGGAGCGCACGGCCGGAGAACCTTTCCGAGCACGCGCTGGAGGTCGCGGCCATCGCTCACATGCTGTGCGTGATCGGCAACGTGCGCTTTGGCCGCACACTTGACGCCGAGCGCGCGGCCCTGGTGGCGATCTACCACGACGCCTCGGAGATCATCACCGGCGACATGCCCACCCCCGTGAAGTACCACGACGGGGACATCCGTGACGCCTACAAGGCCGTGGAGCGCAACGCCGAGGACCGGCTGCTCGCCACGCTCCCGGACGACCTGCGCCCCTCCTTCGAGAACGTGTTCCGCCCCGCCGAGGACGCAGGCGAGGACGAGCTCTACCTGCGTCACCTGGTGAAGGCGGCCGACAAGATATCCGCGCTCATCAAGTGCGTCGACGAGCGCCGCGCCGGGAACGCCGAGTTCTCGAGCGCGGAGCGGACCTGCCGGGCGGCGGTGGAGGACATGGCCTCCGAGCTGCCCGAGGTGGCCGACTTCATCCGCGAGTTCCTCCCCTCCTACGGGGCCACCCTCGACGAGCTGCTGTAGGGACGCAGCCCGTCCCACCCCCGTCGCCCCCTGGACCATCGCCCCTTGAAAGGACCTGACGCATGCACGCGCTGCACGCCCGACTCCCCAAGAACTTCGTGCTCGAGGAGCGCCTCGAACGCTACGCCGACGCCATAGAGCTCGAGCCCGCCCACCTGCGAGGCCGCTGGGCCGAGGCCTGCTGGCCGGGCATCGGGGTCGCCGGAGCGGGGGCGGCAGGTCCTTCTCGCTTCAGGGAGGTCCGGCTGGACCTCGGCTGCGGGAAGGGGCAGTTTGTGGTCGAGTCCGCCAGACGCAACCCGGACGTGCTCTTCGTGGGCATGGACGCCGAGCCCATCTGCGTGGCCTACGCAGCCCAGCGCGTCTGCGAGAGCGGGCTTGCCAACGCGGTCATTGTCCCCGGCAACGGGATGCGCGTGCGCGAGTTCTTCTCGGCGGGAGAGCTTGGGAGAATCTACCTCAACTTCCCCACGCCGTTCCCGCGCAAGCGCGACGCACACCTCCGCATGGCCTGCATGGAGCGGCTGATGGACTTCCGGGACGTGCTGGCGGAGGGTGCCGAGGTGCGGCTGCGCACGGACAGCCAGCCGCTCTTTGACTTCATGCTGACGCAGGTCCCGCTCGCGGGGTACCGCCTGCTGTGGAGCACGCGGGACGCACGAGGCGAGGGCCTCGAGGTGGCGGGGGACGAGGTGGCCACCGAGTACGAGCAGCGCCTCTGCGCGCAGGGGGCCCGCGTCCACGCGCTGGCCTGCACGCCCGGCCCGGCGCCCGAGCACGTGGAGCAGACGGCGGAGCTCTCCCTGGCGGCCTACCTCCCGCAGGACCTCGAGTCCCTTGAGAGCATCGGCTACGCCCCGCACGGCATGGAGGCCACAGTGACGAACCTGCGCAACCGCGCGCTGCGCGAGTCCGGGGACGGCTCGACGGCGCTCTAGGGCCCGTGCCGCCGACGGGCGGGGCCCTGCCCCGAGGAGCGCCCGTTGGACAGCGACCGTGGGACCGGAGACGCGCGGGCAACGCGCCCCGACGGCCAGACCGGGCGACGCCCCCCGATGGCCGAAGCACGGCGCGCCGCTCGGGCGGGTGGGCCAGAACGGGCGCGAATGGGTAGTAAGGTAATAGCTCGACCCATCGCGCGCCCGGCGCGCTCACATACTCCGAAAGAGGCATCATGGCCAAAATAACCGCAGGTAATCGACTATATCTGTATCGTCTGCTCTCACGCGAGCTGGGCGTGGGGAAGCAGTCGCGCATAACGCTGGTGGAGGAGGCGCTCGCCTCCGACGGCCTCTGCCCGGAGGACCTCGGCTGCGCGGACGCGCGCGAGCTCTGCGAGCAGCTCGCCGAGTTCGTCAAGCTCACCGTGTTCAAGAAGGGCTACGTCTACGCGACGATACTCGCGAACGAGGAGTACGACCGCGCGCTCGAGCGCCTTGCGAACGGCTCTGGCGAGAAGGGCGGCGGCAAGGTCCCGGCCAGGGGCAAGCCCTGGAAGCACAAGGGCGGCAAGGCGCTCAAGCCGGTGAAGCCGCGGCACATCGAGCGTGTGGCGGAGGCCGAGACGCCTGCAGAGACTGAGGCCCCGGCTGAGATGGCGGCCCCTACGGAGACTGAGGCCCCGGCCGGGGCGGCGCCCGAGGAGACGGAAGCGCCCGCCGAGACCCCGGCCGCCCCGCAGGCCGAGGAGACGACCCCTGCAGAGGCGGAGGCGCCATCCGAGCCCTCTGACGTGCCGGAGCCGGTCGAGGCGATGACCGGCGAGGCCGAGCCGACGGCCGAGCCCGCGCAGGAAGCCGCGTCCGAGGCCATGCCCGAGCCCGTGCAGGAAGCCGCGTCCGAGGCCGCACCCGAGCCGGCGCCCGAGCCCACCATCTCGCTCACCATCACCTACGACCCCTACGCCGACGCGTCCGACGTCCTTGAAGACGCCGCGTCCTTCTCGCCTGCCCCTCAGTTCGTCGAGCCCGCGGACACGCCCGCTCCCGAGCGCATCCAGAGCGACCTTCCGCAGGACTTCCACGCCGACGTCCGATGCTCGTGCGAGCAGCTCAGCATCCTCTATCAGGTGCTTCCCGCGGACGTCGACCCAATGGCCACGCTCGAGGAGGACTTCCGCGTGGCCCGCTCGACGGGCGCGCTCGAGGGGACCCGCAGCAACGTCTCCTTCCCGCTGCGCTTCCTGCGCGCGGACGGCAAGGGGGCGGTTCGCGTGACGCTGCGCCGCTCCGCCCGTGCCGTGGCAGGCAAGCGCTGGGCACTCGTCGAGGTCGACGCCGGCGAGCCCGACGACGTGGGCCTCGAGGGACTGAGCGAGGCCCCGTGCGGCCCGTGGGGGGCGTTCCTTTGCGAGGCCGCGCGCGACAAGGAGCCTGACCCCGGGCGCTCGCTCACGCAGACGGTGGCCCTGGGCAGCTGGGACGAGGTGCTTGAGCGGCTCGCCTCCCTGGCTGCGCCCGAGGACTGGGGCGAGGGCCGACACGTCCTGCGCGACTACCTCACCATGACCTTCGCCCGCGTCCAGGCCACGGGAGCGCTCTCCGTGAGCGAAGACGGCACCCGGGCGGACTTCGACACGGGACTGCTCGCCGTGGACGGGACCCCCATACACGCCACTCTCGCCAAGCACCCCGGGGACATCCCCTGGGAGCTCGAGGGGTTCTCTGCGGAGGGCACGGGCGCGGCGCCCCGCTACGTCACCGACCTCGCCCAGATGACGCTCGACCCGAGCCTCCCTGCGCCCGCGCTCCCCTCCGACGGCGCCGTGGCGCGCAACCCGCGTCTGGCCACGACCGCATATGACCCCGTTCACAATCGGGTCCTCCTGCTTGTCCCGGACGGCGACATGGCCGCGGCCCTTCTCGCCACCCCAGCGGGATACGAGGTCGTGGCGGCGCTCCCCCTCTCGGACGCCTACGCCTGCGCCCGCGTGGTGAGCGCCGAGCAGCCCGCCTGGCTCGCCAGCCACGTCGACGGGTAGGCCCCCAGGCCCTCGCCCGGGTCATCGAGCGCCCCGGGCCTGCGCTAGGCGCGCACCGACCGCACGTCGCCCTCGCCCCGCGCCCCGTGCCCGCTCCGGGCCCACGGCGCGGGGCGTCACTGTGTCGAGTGCGTCTCAAGTTGCCGTCGCAAAAGGCGTCGTCACAGCCTGCGTGATACGCTCGACGCACACTACGACCCCAGGAGGCGCGCATGCCCAAGATCGAGATGAAGACCCCGCTTGTCGAGATGGACGGCGACGAGATGACCCGCATCATCTGGCAGATCATCAAGGACGAGCTCATCTGCCCGTACGTGGACCTCAAGACGGAGTACTACGACCTGGGCCTCAAGAACCGCGACGCCACGGACGACCAGGTGACCGTGGACTCCGCCGAGGCCACCAAGCGCCTGGGCGTGGCGGTCAAGTGCGCCACCATCACCCCCAACGCCGCGCGCGTCGAGGAGTACGGCCTCAAGCAGATGTGGAAGAGCCCCAACGGCACCATCCGCGCCATCCTCGACGGCACGGTCTTCCGCGCGCCCATCGTGGTCAAGGGCATCGAGCCCACGGTGACCACCTGGAAGAAGTCCATCACCATCGCCCGTCACGCCTACGGCGACGTCTACAAGAACGCCGAGATGCGCATCGACGGCCCCGGCAAGGTCGAGCTGGTCTACACCGCCGCGGATGGGACCGAGCGCCGCGAGCTTGTCCACGTCTTCGACGGGCCGGGCGTGGTCCAGGGGCAGCACAACCTCGACGCCTCCATCGAGAGCTTCGCCCGCAGCTGTTTCGAGTACGCGCTCGCCACGGGCCAGGACCTCTGGTTCGCCACCAAGGACACCATCTCCAAGACCTATGACCACCGCTTCAAGGACGTCTTCGCGGAGATCTTCGACGCGGAGTACCGCGAGAAGTTCGAGGCGGCCGGCATCGAGTACTTCTACACGCTGATCGACGACGCCGTCGCCCGCGTGGTCAAGTCCGAGGGCGGATTCATCTGGGCCTGCAAGAACTACGACGGCGACGTCATGAGCGACATGCTCTCCTCGGCGTTCGGCAGCCTCGCGATGATGACCTCCGTACTCGTGAGCCCCCACGGCTACTTTGAGTACGAGGCCGCGCACGGCACCGTCCAGCGCCACTACTACAAGCACCTCCGCGGCGAGGCAACCTCCACCAACTCCGTGGCCACGATCTTCGCCTGGACCGGCGCCCTGCGCAAGCGCGGAGAGCTGGACGAGCTGCCCGAGCTCGTGGACTTTGCCAACCGGCTTGAGGCCGCCACTATCCACACCATCGAGTCCGGCCGCATGACCGGGGACCTCGCGCGGATCACCACCCTGCCCGACCCCGTCACGCTCGGCACGCGCGAGTTCATCCTCGCCGTCCGCGAGACGCTCGACGCCGAGGCCGCCGCGTAGCGACGCGCCGCCGCGTCACGCTGCCGCACGAGACTCAGCCGGGGCTCGAACCACCGCACGGGACTCAGCCGAGACTTTCGACCGTTTTTTCGCCGATTTGGGGAGAAAACTGGTCCAAAGTCTCGGCTGAGTTGTGACTCGCCACGCAAAGACGCTTCGTCCGGTCACCCGTCAACGACTACGCGCACGCGAGCGCGCGCCACTCGTCCTCCAGGATGGCCATGAACACGTCGTCGCAGTAGCCCTCCTCCGAGCCAAGCCACACCGCGTCGCGCGCGACGCCCTCCTCCACGAAGCCGGCCTTCTCGTAGACGCGCCGGGCCCGTGGGTTGATGGAAAACACGTCTAGACTCAGTCGATGTAGCCCCAGCCGGCCAAAGGCCAGGTCGCGCGCCGCACACGTAGCCCAGCTGCCAAGGCCGTGATTGCGACAAGCTACGTCAAAGAGACAGATCCGAAAGTTGGCACTGCGCGCCACCCAGTCGATCTCGTTGATGACGCTCTCCCCCAGCACGCGTCCGTCGGGTGAAATGATGAGCAGGTCGCAACGGTTGGAATCGTCCACACAGCGCAGGAAGAAACTCACGACCTCCTCGCGCGCGTGCGGGACGCTTCCCGTTAGACGCATGCCCCCCGGGTCGAGCGCGTCAAGCGCCTCCCAGTACGCGTCCACGTCCTCGGCCCTCGAGCTGCGCAGCACGTATCCCCCGCGCTCCCACGTGGTCTCGACTCTCAACTTGCCCCCTACATGTTTCCCGCAAGCACGTCCTTCACTATGGCTGCGCACTCCCTCAGCACGCTCTGCGGCAGGTAGAGCGGGTTTGACGGCGCCGCCAGCCCAGCGGCGTCCGGCAGGCCGTTCCGCGCGGCGATCCGCAGGGCGCGATAGAGGTGGAAGTCATTGGTGACGATGCCCACCGTCTCCCCCGGGGCGAGAAGAACCACGGAGTTGCGGACGTTCTCCGCGGTGTCCTCGGAGCGGTCCTCGAGCGTGAGACGTCCCCCGTCCAGGCCGCGCCCCGTCAGGTAGTCTGCCATGGCGTCCGCCTCGGCACGCACCTCGCCAGAACCCTGCCCGCCGGAGACCACGCAGCGCGTCTGCGGGTTATCCTCCAGGTATTCGAGCGCGGCGTCAAGCCGGTAGGCCAGCGCCTCGCTCGGCGCGCCGTCAGGTCGCAGCCCCGCGCCAAGGACGACGAGGCAGTCGAGCCCCGGCGGCGGCACCATGACGGCCGCCGTCGCCACGAGGGCGCAAAGGCCGCCCACAGCAACCAGCACGGCAATGCCCGTGCCCACAACGAGCCGACGCGCCCACCGCGCGAGACGGTCCCATGCGCCGGTCCTTCTCGCCCAGGTAACCGCCACAAGCGCGGCGCCCAGCGCAACCCACACGAGGAAGAAACCTCCAGCCGGGTAGAGCACGGCCATGAGCAGGCCGTAGGCAGCCGAGGCCGCGCCCAAGACCGTCAGGACCACGTCATCACCTCCTGCGAAGGCCCGCCGTCACAGGCGACGGCTCCGCTAGTCCCGGCCGTCCCAACAGTAGGTGCAGACCTTGCTCCGGTCGATGCCGATGGCTTCGAGCATGCCGTCGAGGCTCTGGTACTCCAGCGAGTCGAAGCCCATCTCCTCGCAGATGGAGCGCAGCAGGCACCGCCCGCGCTCGGAGCGTCCGTCGGCGTACTCGTCGAGGTGCTTCTCGCCCTCCTCGCCCTCGAGCTCCTGGACCTTGCGCCGTGCGATGAGCTCGTACTCGGAGCGGCTGCGCGAGAACGAGAGGAACTTGCAGCCGTACATGATCGGCGGGCAGGCCGAGCGCATGTGAACCTCGGAGGCGCCGGTGTCGCGCAGGAAGTCGATGGTCTCGCGCATCTGGGTGCCGCGGACGATGGAGTCGTCCACGAGGAGCAGGCGCTTGTCGCGGATGAGCTCGGGCACCGGAATCTGCTTCATCTTGGCAACGCGGTTGCGAACCTCCTGGTTGGCAGGCATGAACGAGCGCGGCCAGGTGGGCGTGTACTTGACGAAGGGCCGTGCGAGCGGCACGCCGGACTCCGTTGCGTAGCCGATGCCGTGGGGCAGGCCGCTGTCCGGCATGCCGGCCACGTAGTCGACCTCCGGGAGCAGCCCCGCCTCCCGCTCCGAGCGCGCCATGATGGCACCGTTGCGATAGCGCATGCACTCAACGTTGACGCCCTCGTAGGTGGAGTTGGGGTAGCCGTAGTAGACCCAGAGGAACGCGCAGATGCGCATCTCCTCGCGCGCCGGGGAGAGCGTCTCGTAGCCGTCGGCCGTGATGCGCACGACCTCCGCGGAGCCCAGCTCGTACTCGTCCTCGTAGCCGAGCTTGCCGTAAGCGAAGGACTCGAAGGTCACGCAGTATCCGTCGTCGTCCCTGCCAATGAGCACGGGCAGGCGGCCCATGGCGTCGCGCGCGGCGATGAGCTCCCCCTCCTCGGTCATGATGAGCAGCGTGAGCGACCCCTCGATGGAGTCCTGGGCGTAGCGGATGCCGTCCACGAGGTCGTCCTGCGTGTTGATGAGCGCCGCCACGAGCTCGTTGACGTTGACCGCGCCCGAGCCCATTGCCATGAACTGGTGCCCCTCGGCCTCGAAGCGCGCCACGAGTTCGGCCATGTTGCCGATGGCGCCGACCGTCGAGATAGCGTAGAGCCCCAGGTGGGAGCGGACGAGAAGGGGCTGCGGGTCATTGTCCGAGATGCAGCCCATGCCGCAGGTGCCCTGGAGGCCGGGGAGGTCGTGCTCGAACTTGGTGCGGAACGGCGTGTTCTCGATGGAGTGAATCTGGCGGTTGAAACCGCCGTCCTCGCGGCACGTGACCATGCCGGCGCGGCGCGTGCCGAGGTGCGAGTGATAGTCAACGCCGAAGAACACGTCGAGCGCGACGTCGCGGTGCGAGACGGCGCCAAAGAACGCTCCCATGAGAACCTCCCGTCGTTGTGCGGCACGCCCCCAGCAACCGGCCGCCCTGCAATGTGGCGAGCATATCGTACGGTGGTCGCAAGCCGCCTGGCACATCGCCCAAAGCGCAGGTATTGGCGGGTGACCGCACGAGGTGCCCCGTCCACCGAAGCACCGGCGAGAAGGGGCCCGCGCAGGAGTAGCCTTTTCAAGGCACAAAACCGACAACAGAGAAGGGAACATAGACACGGATCTCAAGCTCAAGGACAAGGTTGTTCTCGTCACCGGCGCAACGGGCGGCATCGGCTCCGCGATCGTGCGCGCGTTCGCGGCCGAGGGCGCCAAGCTCGCCATCTCCTCCACGCGCAGGAGAAGCTCGACGCGCTGATCCCGACCCTCGGGGTCGACGAGGACCACGTCAAGGGCTTCGTTGTTGACGCCACCAAGGAGGACCAGGTCAAGGCCTTCGTCCAGGGTGCCGCCGAACACTTCGGGACCATCGACGTCGCCATCCCCAACGCGGGCTACGAGGGCAAGGTCGCCCCGATCCAGGACGTCGAGTTCTCCGAGGTCGAGAAGGTCTATGCGCTCAACGTCTTCAGCCCGATGTACGTGATGAAGTACGCCGTGCCCCACATGCTTGAGCAGAAGTCCGGCGCCATCGTGGTCATCGCCTCCGCCGGGTCCTACACCCCCGCCGCCACGATGAGCACCTACTGCTCGTCCAAGTACGCCGTGGCTGGCCTCACCAAGTGCGTGGCCAACGAGGTCGGCCCCTCCGGCGTCCACGTCAACTACATCTGCCCGGGCCCCGTTGCCACCGACATGATGCTGCGCATCGAGCGCGACACCTTCGGCCCTGACATGCCGCACGAGGAGGCCGAGAAGCTCATGGCGGCCACCGCCCTCGACAAGCGCTACTGCAAGCCCGAGGAGGTTGCCTACGCGGCGCTCTACCTTGCGTCCGAGGTCTCCGCGCACACCACCGGCATGCCCCTGCACCTCGACTCAATCGTCATGGGCTAACGGCCGGCTGACGGCCAGCAGCTGACGGCAGGAGGCCAGGCTGCCGACGGTCAGCAGTCAGCCACCGACAGCTAGACAGCCGACAGCCAGCGGTCGACGCCCAATGGCAAGGCACAATCGCACGCAACGCCGCCCGAAACAGCTCGGGCGGCGTTTTTTCTCCTCGTCATGATTAGCTCCTCGACAAGTTGGTATAAGAGAGTTAGATAGTGTTTACTTTACTGCGACGCGCAGTGTGAAGAGAAAGGCACAACATGAGCAGAATCAGCAGCGTACGAGGTCGCGAGGTCCTAGACTCCCGCGGCAACCCCACCGTCGAGGTCGAGGTAGTGCTTGAGGACGGCTCCCGCGGGCGGGCGATCGTCCCCTCCGGAGCGTCCACCGGCGAGTTCGAGGCGGTCGAGCTGCGCGACGGAGACAGCTCGCGCTACCAGGGCAAGGGCGTGACCCAGGCGGTCGCGCACGTCAACGGGGAGCTCGCCGAGGTCCTCGTTGGGCGCGAGGCAACCGACCAGCGCGGCGCCGACGAGGCCATGATCGCCGCCGACGGCACCCCCAACAAGGGCCGCCTGGGCGCCAACGCCATCCTAGGATGCTCGCTCGCCATCGCGCACGCCGCGGCGGCCTCCGCGGGCCTGCCGCTCTACGCCTACCTCGGCGGCCCCAACGCGCACACGCTTCCCGTGCCGATGATGAACATCCTAAACGGGGGCGTGCACGCAGACAACAACGTGGACTTCCAGGAGTTCATGATCATGCCGGTGGGCGCGTCCGACTTCGCCACCGGGCTTCGCTGGTGCACGCAGGTCTACCACACGCTCAAGGACACCCTCAAGGCGGCCGGACTCTCCACCGGCGTCGGCGACGAGGGCGGGTTCGCGCCCGACCTCAAGACCAACGCCGAGCCGTTCGTCTACCTGATGGAGGCCGTGAAGGCCGCGGGCTTTGAGCCGGGACGCGACTTCATGTTTGCCATGGACCCCGCGACCTCCGAGTGCTTCAACAAGGAGACGGGCATGTACGAGCTCAAGGGCGAGGGCCGCACGCTCTCGTCCGACGAGATGGTGGACTACTGGGCGGAGCTCGTCGAGCAGTACCCGATCATCTCCATCGAGGACGGCCTGGCCGAGGAGGACTGGGACGGCTGGGTCAAGCTCACCGAGCGCCTGGGCAAGAAGGTGCAGCTTGTGGGCGACGACCTCTTTGTCACCAACACCGCGCGCCTCAAGAAGGGGATCGAGCTGGGCGCGGCCAACGCCATCCTCATCAAGGTGAACCAGATCGGCACCCTGACCGAGACGCTCGACGCCATCGAGACCGCCAAGCGGGCGGGCTACGCCGCAGTGGTCTCCCACCGCTCTGGCGAGACCGAGGACACCACGATCGCCGACCTGGCCGTCGCCACCAACGCCGGCCAGATCAAGACCGGGGCCCCGGCGCGCACCGACCGCGTTGCCAAGTACAACCAGCTGCTGCGCATCGAGGACGAGCTGGGCAGCTCCGCCGAGTACCTCCAGAGGGCGGCGTTCTACAACCTGGCGTAGCCCTTGGCGCAGCCCCTCGCCCGCGATCGAGGGGCTGACGTGACGCCCGCGGCGCAAGACCAAAAAGGCGGCCTCCCGGAGGCTCGGGGCGGCCGCCTTGCACGTTCGAGCCCTTCGTGAGGTGAAGCCCGACCTCCACAGCACGTTCGGGCCCTTCGTGAGGTGGGTTTTCTCACACCTCACGAGTAGTCATCTTGCATTTCCGCAGATAGAAATATAAGTATCTCATCTAAATATCGTCCCAAGGCCATTTTTGCCACCTCACGAGAGCGACTTTTGCACTCATTTGGCCAAACCCACCTCACGAAGGGCTCGAATGTGCCAAGCTCCCCTATGCGATATGCTGTCTTACGCAACGGCTCGAGCGAGGAGGCATCATGTCAGACGAGAAGTGCGTGCTGGTGGGACAGTCCGGCGGCCCGACCGCCGCGATCAACTCGAGCCTTGCGGGCGTAATCGCCGCCGGCGTCCTCGAGGGCGCCCGGGTCGAGGGCATGCGCTACGGCATCCAGGGCTTCCTCGACGGGAACCACGTGCGACTCGACGAGGCGTTCGCCAGCCGCGTCGACCTCGACCTGCTGCGCAACACGCCGGCGAGCTGGCTCGGGAGCTGCCGCTACAAGCTGCCCGACCCCGCCACGGACACTACCGTCTACCAGCGTCTCTTCGAGCGCTTCGAGGAGCTCGGGGCCTCCGCCGTCCTCTACATCGGCGGCAACGACTCCATGGACACCATCGCAAAGCTCTCCGCCTACGGCAGCCAGACCGGGAGCGACATCCGCTTCATCGGCGTCCCCAAGACCATCGACAACGACCTCGTGGGGACCGACCACACGCCCGGCTACGGAAGCGCGGCCCGCTTCGTGGCAACGGCCATGAACGAACTCGCCTATGACGCCGACGTCTACAACCTCAAGAGCGTCTCCTTCGTCGAGATCATGGGCCGCGACGCCGGTTGGCTCACCGCCTCCTGCGCGCTCGCCCTCGTTGAGCCCGACCTCGTGCTCCTTCCCGAGGTCCCCCTCCAGGAGGAGCGCCTCGTCCAGCGCATAGCCGAGGTGCTCGAGAAGAAGAACACAGTGATGGTCGGCGTGAGCGAGGGCGTTCGCACGCCCGACGGCAAGCTCATCTGCGAGCGCGCGACGCCGGACGCGGGGACGGACGAGTTCGGCCACCTGGCGATGCTCTCCGGCGCCAGCCGTTACCTCGCGGCCCTCACCAAGCAGCGCCTCGGCTGCAAGACTCGCGCGATCGAGCTCTCCACCCTCCAGCGCTGCGCCAGCTACGTCGCAAGCCGCGTCGACCTCAACGAGGCCTACGACCTCGGCTACGCCGCCGTGGAGGCCGCCTTTGCGGGCGAGACCGGCAAGATGTGCGCCGTCGAGCGCGTCTCCGACAGCCCCTACGAGGCCCGGACGAAGCTCGTGGACGTGGCCTCCGTCGCCAACCAGGTCCGCAACGTCCCAAGCGAGTGGATCTCCGCGGACGGCATGCACGTCGGCGCCGAGCTCATCGCCTACATGCGACCGCTCGTCGGCGAGCTGCCGGCTCAGCTGGCTCAGCTGGGCTAGGCGCCGCAGGCCTTAGCGACAGCACGGATTGCCACGACTCACCGGCGCCGGCGCCACGGCACCCCGGGCCAAGGGCCAAGGAAGGCCAAGCCGGCACCGCGCCAAGCCAGCCTACGCGGCTCAGCGCCCGCCCAGGTGCATGCAGGTCTGCGTAGCCCGCGCCACGGGCGTGCCCAGCTCGTCCGTCACCAGGCACGTGTAGAAGCCGAGCGTCCGGCCGTTCTTGTCCACGTCCGCCGTGGCAATGAGGCGGCTGCCGCGTGCGGCGCTCATGAACTCGATCGAGCTGCTCACCGAGACGCTCGTGGACTCGCCCACGTTGGACGCCACAGCAAAGGCGAGGTCCGCCACCGTGAAGATGGCGCCGCCCATCACGCCGCCCTTCTCGTTGCGGTGGCCCGGCGTGATGTCGAACTCGCACACGGCGTGCCCGCGCGCAGCCTCGACCACGCGGCACCCGCACGCATCCGTGGCAAAGTGGTCGTTCTTAAAGACGGCCTGGACCTCCTCGAGCGAGGCGTTCTCATCAATCATCGAAACCCCCGTTTCGCAGCCATCGGTACAGCGGAGCGCCCGTCAGAACGACAGGGCCGACAGGCGAGAAGCACCTGCTCAGCCTAGCACTCCGGCGCCTGACGGCGCGCACGTGCAAGCTCGACGGCCTCCTTGCCCGTGACGTGCTCGAGCGTCATCTCCAGCACGCAGAGCCGCTCCCACGCGGAGGACACCTCCTGCTCCAGGGTGCCCTCGGGCGCGTCCGGCCAGTAGCGCCTCCCCAGGAGCTCGACGGCGGCGCGGCGCTCGGCATCGTCCGTCAGCTCGCGCACCGTCCCAAAGACAATCACGCTCCGGAAGTACGTGGTGAACTTCTCGGGCACCACCTGGTCCTGGTCCACCACGCACAGGGAGGCCTTGGGGTTGCGCCTCAGCGCGTCCAGCTTGTAGCCGCTCCGAGCACAGTGAAAGTAAATTCGCTTGCCATCAAAGACGTAGCTGAGCGGGACGGCGTACGGGTAGCCGTCGTCACCGTCCACGGCCAGGACGCCGCAGGTCGCGCGCCTCAGAACCTCGGCACACGCCTCCGCGGGAAGCTCTTGGTTGCGCCGACGCATTTCCCTGAACATGCTCTCTCCTCTCGCGCGCCCGCCAGCGCGCACCTGCCAACAAGTCGCCGCTACCAGTCCTCGTCCCCCGCCACCTTGACGCCCAGGAGCCCCGCCAGCTGCACGGCCTGTTCGGGGCTCACCGTGGCCCCGCGTAGCTCGTGAAAGTCGCTCGACACGCGGACCCCCGCAATCTCGCAGGTGGAGAGGTCAATCCCGGACAGGCTCGCACGAAAGACGGTCGCTCGCGAGAGGTCGCAGCGCTCAAGCGTCACGTGGCGCAGCCTGGTGCCGTAGACGTTCGCCTCCAACAGGTTGGTCTCGCGCGCAAACAGCCGGTCGACCGTGGCCTCGGAGAGGTCGCAGTACCCCATCTGGCTGTCCGTCATGCTCACGCCGGTGAGCCGCCCCTTGAGAAACGTCAGCCCCGGCGCCGAGCAGCTCCTGAAGTCGCAGCGGTTGAGCCAGCTGCGGCCCATGTCGCACCCCACGAACCGACAGCCGGAGAAGACCACGTCCGTGAAGGTGCAGCCGGAGAGGTTCGCACGCTCAAAGGTGCAGCCGCGGAAGACCACGTTCCCAAAGGAGGCACCGTTTGCCGACACGCCCGCGAGCTCAAGCCCGGAGAAGGCCGAGTTCTCCACGCGCGCATCGTCCTCGGAGAGCAGGGCGAGAAGGCCCTCCCGTCCCAGGTTCTCACCGAGGTTGGGTGTCACCTGCGCAAAGCCCACGGGGCGAGAAGAACGTGCGGCCGATCCCCCGGGCGCACGCCTGCCACCGAGCGAGCCCGCCACGCTATGCCACCCCCGCCACGCTACGCCACTTGCACGATCTTGGTGCCGTGGGCCTCCGAGACGCCCAGCGCCTCGGCTACCTCCTCGACGTTCTCCCAGGTGACGCCGCCGCCCGGCAGGATGATGATGCGGCCGGCGGCGCGCTCCACATAGGCGCGCAGGCGGTCGAGGTTAGCCGTGATGGGCGTGCCCGCGGGGCCACCGTGCGTGAGGATGCGCTCGACGCCCTGCTCGGCAAGCCAGTCGATAGCCTCGAGCTGCTCGGAGGAGGGCAGCGCGTCGAAGGCCATGTGGAAGGTCACGTCAACGTGCCCGGGAGCGTCCGGAGCGTCCTCGTGCGCCAGCCGGACAAGCTCGGAGGTGAGCTCGCGGTCCAGGTGGCCGTCCCGAAGGCACCCAAAGACCACGCCCGTCACGCCCAGGCTCTTGGCCATAAGGAGGTCGTCGCGCATCATCGCCGCCTCGGCGGGCGTGTACTCAAAGTTGCCGCCGCGCGGACGGACCATGCACATTACCGCCGTGCCCGTCTCGCCTGCGTGCGCCACGGCGGCGCGGATAACGCCGTAGCTTGGGGTGGTCCCACCCACGGCCAGGTTGTCGCAGAGCTCCACGCGAGCCGCCCCAGCCTTGACCGCGGCGGGGACGAGCTCCATGTTCTCCGCGCAGAACTCTCGCGTCAGCATAACGTTGCCTCCCAGTCAGCCTCGCGGAAGCCCACGAGCACGAAGTCCTCCCCAACGACGATCGGGCGCTTCACCATCATCCCGTCCTCGGCGAGAAGCGCGAAGGCCTCCTCGTCGGACATGCCCGCGTCGAGGAGCGCCTTGATGCCGCGCTCGCGGTAGAGGCGCCCGCTCGTGTTGAAGAAGCGGCGGACGGGCAGCCCCGAGCGAGCCTGCCACTCGGCCAGCTCCGTGGCGGTCGGGTTGTCCTCGACGATGTGGCGGTCCGTGTAGCTCACGCCGTGAGCATCCAGCCACGCCTTGGCCCGCTTGCAGGTGCTGCACTTGGGATACTCAACAAAGAGCACGTCAGACATGGTGTTCCCTCCTGTCCGTTATCGTGGCGCCAGTGTATCACGTGAGGGGGCGCCTTTCGCGGCGTAGTCCGGCACATGAGGACGTTATACTCTGCTGTCGGTCAGACAAAAGGAGTGCTTCATGAAGACAGTCAAGGTCGCAGCCGCAATCATTCGCAAGGAGGATAAGATCCTTGCAGCACAACGTGGCTACGGCGAATTCAAAGACGGCTGGGAGTTCCCAGGCGGAAAGCTCGAGCCGGGCGAAACCGGCTCTCAAGCCTGCATCAGGGAGATCTCGGAGGAGCTTAACGTAACCATTGACGGGCTCAGCTACCTCTGCACCGTCGAACACGACTATGAGTCCTTCCACCTCTCGATGGAGTGCTTTACCTGTCACATCTCAAACGGCGAGATCAACGACTCTGAGCACGAGAATCTCCGATGGCTTGACGCCTCCAACCTTTGGACGGTCGATTGGCTGCCCGCGGACGTAAAGGTTGTCAAAGAGCTTGAGAGGCTTCTTGACTCCGAGAGAAACATATTAGACTAGGCACCATCCGTTTCGACCTCGAAATCACTCGTAAGATATTCGTAGAGGTCGCGACGAACGGGGTCCCGGAGCTCGTAAGTAATTTCTACTGCCGACTTGGTCGTTCCTGGCATGATGATCTGCTTGAAACTCCCCGTTGGCCTGATCTCTCCGAGAAAGTAAAACTCCTTGCTCCCGTCCCTATCGTTCTTGTTCTTACGGACAAAAAGGTAGGGACGGACCTCGTTTAACGGCCATCCCTTAAGTCGCTTAATTTCAGGTGAATCGAGCGTCCTCGGCTGCTTTGAAAGGGCAATTATCTCCCTCTCGGAAATAAAGCGATCTTCATAGTTTATGGTTGCCGAAATACCGGGATCCTTCTCATAGTTGATGAAGACGGGAAATGTCTTGGTCTCTTGGTCATACATATAGCCGCCGATATTCTGGCCATTTACGTTTTTATCCCAGTTAAGGAGGTGGCACACTTCTTCATACGTATACTTCGCGTACAGAACGAGAGATGTTCCCCGATATGTTCTCTTGTATAGACTTTCAAAACGCGTAAGTCCGAACTCGATTACTTCGAGCAGCTGACTTCTAAACTCGGAGCTTTTCAGCGCAACCTGCATCTCGTCAGTAAGAGCATAGCCCCCGTCATTGACCGTCACCAGGGGCACAAAACCCCTAGGCGACGAAAAGTGCCCGCTGAGATAAGCGCCGGCAGACTTCATCGTCAGAACCCACTCGATGCCGTTATCCAAAGCCAGACCAGCACCGCCCTCGGACAGCGGCACGCCCTCAATAAGAGCCTTGAGCAGCATAAGCTCCTCTGCCCGTTTTCCGCTCGCCAACCTTCGAGAGACAAACGAAAGCATTCCCTCCTGGGCTTCCGAAAAACGCACGTCATAGTCAGGCTCATACCTAGAGAGAAACGCATGGTATGAGCCGAACTTGCTAAAGATCCTCATTGGATCGACGGAGCCGTTCTTGTCGAAGTCGCTCAGCCTTGGAATACGACCCAGCATCCTGCGAAGCTCCCCATACTCCTCCTTGAGTAGTTTCGCCGAGCTGAAGTCTCCCCCATCAATGGCCTTATAGATCCTAGCCTCGGACACTTTGTCAAAGCTGACGGTTGAGCACCCCGGTATAAACGAATTCCCCTCTTTCACGATGGCACGAAGATTGTCCTTGTTGTAAGTCCTATCACCCGTCAGCGCAATCGGGACGAGAAAGTTCTTCTGATAGTTGCCGATGAAATCAAGAACGAGAAGGAACTCCTTGTCATCGCATTTGCGAAGCCCTCGCCCAAGCTGCTGGACAAAGACGATTGCAGACTCAGTACGTCGCAACATGATGATCTGATTAAGCGAGGGAATATCGACCCCCTCATTCATCACATCGACTGAAAAGATGTACTCAAGATCGCCCGTCTCAAGACGCGAAATCGCATCATCGCGCTCCGCGTCAGAGTTCGACCCGCTCAAGGCACAGGTCCTGTATCCGAGCTCATTGAATCGTGAAGATAGCTCATTAGCCTCGTCTACTCGGTTGCAAAAGATCAAGCCCCGCCGACCAGACTTACAGACAGAGTATTCCTCGATCTTCGTAACGATGTGGCGAACGCGCTCGTCTGAGGTCAGCTTGGAAAACAGCGACGGATCGTCAACGTCAGCATCGTCAATCTTGAGGTCCGCGATTCCAAAATAGTGGAACGGTGCGAGCATGTCGTTTGCAAGGGCATCCTGCAGCGTGATCTGATAGGCAATGACATGGTTGAACAGCGCAAATACGTCGTATCCATCTGTTCTTTGGGGGGTTGCCGTCATACCAAGATAGAACTTGGGAGCAAAGAACTGCATTATTTTCTGATAGCCCTTTGACCCTGCTCGATGGGCCTCATCTATCACGATGTAGTCAAACGAGCTCACCTCAAAGTCAGAGAGATGGTTGACGATGGTTGAACACATCGCAAACAGGCATGTGCTATCTCGCCAGTCACTCCCCGGACTGTAGACGCCATACGAATACGCCCCTCCCAAGAGCTTTTCAAAGCTCCGCTTCGAGGCGTCGAGGATCCTTCTCCTATGAACCAGAAAGAGAACGCGCCTCGGCCTTACCGCCTGGACGTCAAACGCAGAGAGATAGGTCTTCCCCGTTCCCGTGGCGGAGACCAGAAGTGCACGGGGCTCATTGCACTCATGCAGCTTGGCAAGCGCTTCGAGAGCGTGCCTCTGCATGTCATTTGGCTGTATCGGCTTACGCGATGACGAATAATCCGCCCGAAATGACCTCGTCTCCCGTATATCCCCAGAACCCTGGGATCGGTATCCGTCATATTCGATCGTCCAGTCATAGGAGAGCTCAACTGTATGCGGATCACCCCACAGCGCGTCAAACTCAGCCCTGATGGCCTTTAGCATCTCCCCATTCCCGTATGAACGGAACAGGACGTTCCATTCCCGGTTACACGTTAGTGCCATCTGGGTGAGATTCGAGCTCCCCACGATGACGGTGCTGGCACCGTCACGGTCAAATACGTACCCCTTTGCGTGTAGATTCCCTTGATAGATACGCACCTCAATGTTATCAAACTCCATCAGTTTCCTAAATACATGTGGAGTATTGAAGTTAAGGTAGGTAGAGGTGAGAAGTCGGCCTTCAACCCCTCTGTCCCGAAGCTCCAAGAGCGCCTCAATGAGCGGCTGCAGACCGCTTTCGGCCACAAACGCCACGCAGATGTCAAAGCGGTCGCAGGAAGACATCTGCTCCTTCAGGACAGAAAGCAAGTCGATGCCTGAGTACTTGTCATTCGCGATGAGGCGAGGCTTGTATCCCTCGGGGGCACGATTTGACGAGTCGATAAAACCGGCACGCAGACCGCTCGCAACTTTCTCGAGCTCAGCACCTTTTTCCGAATCGCCCATACTCATCACTCCTGCTAAACGCCACTTCCGTCCAGGATATCAGAGCGTGGAGCAGTCTCATCAACCGCAAGCTAAAGAACGTTACGCAGTCGGACGTAGTCTTTCACACAGTCACAAACAACTCTTTTGAAGGCACGCCCACCCGTGAGAGGTCCCGTTCTCATCTGCCCGCTATCGGCAAGTTCGTCGCACCATCTAGCAAACCTACTTCTCAGCAGAGGAGGCACACGCGTAAGCGTTTCACCTCGCGCTTCTAAAGGAATGGCAGCGAGTACACGCGCCAAAGACTCAGGCCAAAATTCATCGAGATCGAGAACGGACTCACAATCGTCTGGTGAGATGGGCCAAATCTCACACTGCGTATCACCTTTCGCAAGATGCCAGCAACCCCTATTCGGATCAAAGTCGAAGGCTTCCTCAACGAGCTTTTCCGCATTCTCGTACCCGGTAAAGAAAGCTCCATATCTTTCGTACCACGACGACCCCACCTCTGAAAAGGCCTGGATACTCCCAATCATCGGTACGCAGCCATCAACGAGATCCTCTTCGTCATCAACGGATTCCCAGCTTTCTGACACCCTGACGAGCTGAATAGGAATTGGGTTGCTGGGCGGACAGATCACCCAAGACCTTCGCACCTCGCAGCGCAACTTATCACTGCGCATCCCCTCATCACCGTGCTCTCCGAAAGCGGCAAAACTGGAGGCTTCGGTAGTTTGTGTGACAAGGGGCTAGCCTAGGCAGCAACGCTCTTCGCTCCCTTCACGCCCTTCTTCCT
>CALULO010000013.1 GCA_944321515.1 uncultured Atopobiaceae bacterium
GGCTCCACCGACGTGATGCTCAACTCCATCTACGCCGCCCAGCAGCCCCAGACCTTCATCTTCCGCAACTGGGAGGTGGCCACCACGGGCAACCCGCTCGCGCACGCGGTGCTGCGCGGCTACGTTGGCCTGGACGGCATCAACTACCCCAACTACCACTACGAGTACCTCGAGCGCCTGGCCGAGAAGTACACGGCGTCGAGCTTCGAGAACCCGGCTGTGATCATTGACTGCAACCACGACAACTCCGGCAAGCGCCCGTTCCAGCAGATTCGCATCTGCCACGAGGTCATGGACTCTGTGCACCGCTCCGAGGCAATCGGCCGGCTGGTGCGCGGCTTCATGGTGGAGAGCTACCTCGTGGACGGCAACCAGCCCGTCGGCGGCGGCACCTACGGCCAGTCCATCACGGACGCCTGCATCGGCTGGGAGAAGACCGAGCGCCTGGTGCTGGAGATCGCGGAGCGCTCGTAGCCGGTACCCTCGCGCCTGGCGAGAAGGACCTCAGGCCCATGGTGCCAAGGGGTACGATAGTTGCATCTAGGTGACCGGCCCGTGCGCCGCGCCGGGCCGGTCCTCGTCTGAGGGAGGGTGCTATGAAGCGTGTGAGCTGGGGCCTTCGCAGGGCCGGGGCGCTCGCCGCCACGGTGCTCCTGGCGGCGTCGGGCGCGACGTTCGCGCTTTCGGGCTGTGACGGGACTCAGGAGCCGGCCGAGCAGACGCCCGCTGAGCAGCCCGCGGGAGACGACGCGAGCCAGACGGACGATGCGACGGACGTCGCGCAGGAGCTCGTTGACCCGAGCGACGTGGCGGCCGCCACGGAAGAGGTGAGGACGAACGTGGGCATTGACGGGTACACCCTGACCATCGACACGCTTGCCGTGGACGAGGCCGGCTTCGGCCGGGCCACGTATGAGCTGAGCGGGCCCAACGTGGGCGCGCTGCGTGGGGAGGGCGGGACGCTCTCCTTTGGCAGCGCAGACGTGGGCCTTGACGACCTTCAGATGCGCACGGCGACCGACGGGCGGCCCAACCTCGTCTGCACCTATGACGACGCGTCCACGGACGACGCCCTCAGGGGCACCATCTACTTCGACGCCCGCTCGTACGACGAGGTCGCGGGCGCTCTCAGCTGGCAGCTCCTCTTCCATGACGGGGACACCTCCGAGGGGTCCGGCCAGGTCACCACGAGCCCCGTCACGCCCGCAAAGGTGCTCGGCGCACGGCACTTCACCGACGGCGACGCCGCCACGGCCACGCTCGGCCCCCTCGGCCTCGCGCTCAGCACAGGCGTCGACACGGAGACGGGACAGTTCGTGGACGACCTGGTGACGCTGCACTTCAAGGATGGCACCGAAGAGGTGGTCTTTGACGCGAGCGACCCCTCCGCGGGCACGAGCCTGCTTCAGAGCGCACGCCCGGACGGCTCGACGTCCTATGCGCTCCCGGAGGACGTTGACGTGCTGTCCGTCAAGAGCATCACGCTTGAGGGGCGCAGGCTCTCCACCGCTGGCGAGGAGGCGGTGAGCTATACGTTCACCTCGGCCGCGTAGCGGCCGGTACGTTGGCAGCCGCGCACGGCACGCGCACGACACCTGCGGGTTTAGCAAAAAGGGGCGGGCGGCTCGCATGGCCGCCCGCCCCTCCTGGCGTTATCTGACCCCGCGCTCGGCCCGGCGCCGCGCGCGGGCGACGAGAGCCACGCGCCGCAGCTCCTTTGCCCGCTTCGGGTCCATCGCCTTCACGCCCTCGAGCGGGTAGGTGATGCCGAGCTTGTCGTACTTGGGCTTGCCGAGCGTGTGGTAGGGGAGGAAGTCCAGGCCCACGACGTTGTCCCAGTTGCCGATGATGCGACCCACCTCGGCGGCCTCCTCTTCGCTGTCCGTGATGCCGGGAACCACCACGTGTCGGATGAGGGTGGGGACGCCGCGACGCGCCAGCTCGTCGCCGAGCTCGAGCGCGTGGCTCGCGGGAAGGCCGCAGAGCCTCTCGTGCTCGGAGGCCTCGGCCGTCTTGATGTCAAGCAGCACGAGGTCGCACTCGTCCAGGAGCGGCGAGAAGCGCTCCGACGCCGCGGCGGAGAAGGTGGCACCGCTCGTGTCGAGGCAGGTGTGGATGCGCCCGGCGGGGGCGGCGTGCGCGGAGCGGAAGAGCGCGGCCACGAAGTCCGGCTGCGCCATCGGCTCGCCGCCTGTGACGGTGATGCCGCCGCGCCGGTAGAAGGGACGGTTGCGCTCGAACTTCTCGAGGATCTCCGCGACGGTCACGCTCGTGCCCGGGCCGGAGCCGTCCGCGCGACCGAACTCCCAGGTGTCCGGGTTGTGGCAGTAGAGGCAGCGCATCGGGCACCCCTGGCAGAAGACCACCAGGCGCGTGCCAGGGCCGTCCACCGTGCCGAAGGTCTCTACGGAGTGAACCCTCCCTGCGACCTCCAGGTCCTTCTCGCCCAGCCTCTCGGTACCCACCGTCACACCCGCACCTTCCCCATGTACGTGATTGGATCTCAAGCTTGCAATAGGCCCACGGGGTTGCGGAGCAAAGTCCCTGAGCGCCAAGGCGCAAAGCACTTTGCGGAGCAACCCCGTGGGCCCGCCTATCAGATGAGGTTCCCGCTACATCGACTCGTGGAAGGTGCGGGAGATGACGTCGTCCTGCTGCTTCTTGGTGAGGGAGTTGAACTTCACCGCGTAGCCGGAGACGCGGATGGTGAGCTGCGGGTACTTCTCGGGGTGGGCCTGGGCGTCGAGCAGAGTCTCCTTGGTGAAGACGTTGACGTTGAGGTGGTGGCCACCCTCCTCGGCGTAGCCGTCGATCATGCTGACGAGGTTGTCGATCTGCTCGGGGGAGGCGGTAGCGGTGCTCATGGTGGTTCCCTTCTCGTGCGGGCCGCCCCGCAGGGCGGCCCTTCCTGTCTCACACAGTCTAGCCGATAATTGGCACCTAAGAGGTGACACTTATCGGGCGGCCCGGTAGGGCCGGGGCGCTAGCAGCAGCCGCAGTCGGGGGCCGGGTTCTCGATCTGGATGTCCACGTCGAGGGCGTCGAGGTCAAGCTCGTCGAACATGACGGCGGCGTCCTTGCCGAGGGCGTTGGGGACGATGGAGAACGTGTTGGAGATGCCGTCCTGGGCGTCCTTGAACGGGAGCTTGGCGACGGAGGCAAGCGACGCGACGGCGCCGTGGGTGTCGCGGCGGTGCATCGGGTTGGCGCCCGGCGCGAAGGGCTCGCCGGCGCGACGGCCGTCAGGGGTGTTGCCGGTGGCGCTGCCGTAGACGACGTTCGAGGTGATCGTGAGGATCGAGGTCGTCGGGACGGAGTTGCGGTAGGTGTCGATCTCGCGGACGTACTTCATGAAGACCTCGACGACGTCGTGGGCGATCTTGTCCACGCGGTCGTCGTCGTTGCCGTACTTGGGGAAGTCGCCCTCGACCTCGTAGTCGGTGACGAGGCCGGTCTCGTCACGGATGACCTTGACCTTGGCGTACTTGATCGCGGAGAGCGAGTCGGCCACCACTGAGAGGCCGGCGATGCCCGTGGCGAACCAGCGGTGCACGTGCTCGTCGTGCAGGGCCATCTGCAGGCGCTCGTAGCAGTACTTGTCGTGCATGTAGTGGATGATGTTGAGGGAGTTCACGTAGACGCCGGCGAGCCACGCCATCATGTCGCGGTACTTGGAGATGACGTCGTCGTAGTCGAGGTAGTCGCCCTCCACCGGACGGAACTTCGGGCCCACCTGCTCGCCGCTCTTCTCGTCGCGGCCGCCGTTGATGGCGTAGAGGAGGCACTTGGCCAGGTTGGCGCGGGCGCCGAAGAACTGCATCTCCTTGCCGATGCGCATCGAGGAGACGCAGCACGCGATGGCGTAGTCGTCACCGTGGTAGACGCGCATGAGGTCGTCGTTCTCGTACTGGATGGAGCTCGTGGTGATGGAGATCTTGGCGCAGTAGCGCTTGAAGGCCTCGGGCAGGCGCGTGGACCAGAGCACCGTGAGGTTGGGCTCGGGGCTGGTGCCCATGTTCTCGAGGGTGTGGAGGTAGCGGAAGGCGGTCTTGGTGACCATGGAGCGGCCGTCGACGCCCATGCCGCCGAGCGACTCGGTGACCCACTGCGGGTCGCCGGAGAACAGCTCGTTGTACTCGGGGGTGCGGGCGAACTTGACCATGCGGAGCTTCATGACGAGGTGGTCGATGATCTCCTGGGCCTCGGCCTCGGTGATCTTGCCGGCCTTGAGGTCACGCTCGGCGTAGATGTCGAGGAACGTGGAGTTGCGGCCGATGGACATGGCGGCGCCGTTCTGCTCCTTGACCGCGGCGAGGTAGCCGAAGTAGAGCCACTGGACGGCCTCCTGGAAGTTGCGCGCGGGGCCGGAGATGTCGATGCCGTAGATCTGGCCGAGCTGCTTGAGCTCGCCGAGGGCGCGGATCTGCTCCGCGAGCTCCTCGCGGTGGCGGATGGTGGCCTCGTTCATGGTCTTCTGGGTGCCGGCGTGCTCGGCCTTCTTCTCCTCGATGAGGCGGTCGACGCCGTAGAGGGCCACGCGGCGGTAGTCGCCGATGATGCGGCCACGGCCGTAGGCGTCGGGGAGGCCGGTGATGATGTGGGAGTGGCGGCAGGCGCGCATCTCGGGGGTGTAGACGTCGAAGACGCCCGCGTTGTGGGTCTTGCGGTAGTTGGTGTAGAAGTCGACGACCTCGGGGTCGACCTCGTAGCCGTTCTGCTTGCAGGCGGCCACGGCCATGCGGATGCCGCCGTTGGGCATGAGGGCGCGCTTGAGGGGCTTCTCGGTCTGCAGGCCCACGATCTTCTCGAGCGGCTTGTCGATGTAGCCGGCGGGGTGGGAGGTGATGGTGGAGACTACCTTGGTGTCCATGTCGAGGACGCCGCCAGCCTTGCGCTCCTGCTCGAAGAGGCCGAGGACCTCGTCCCAGAGCTTGACGGTGCTCTCGGTGGGGCCGGCGAGGAAGGACTCGTCGCCGTCGTAGGGGGTGTAGTTCCTCTGGATGAAGTCCCGGACGTCAATCTGGTGCTCCCAGTTACCGCCGACAAATCCCTGCCATGCTTCCTGACTCACTGGTCACGCTCCCTTGCTCTGTGGTCGTTGCGTGTGCCGTCGGATAACGGCACCCTTCAACCTACCAGAGTGAGGGGGCAAGCGAGGGCCAGAAAAGTTAGCCAACTGCGTCAACCCGTAATTTCCACAATATCTTGTGTTTGTATGGTGACGGCGTAACTATTAGTTGTGGTATTCTAGGGAATCCGAAGATGCCGTTCACCGAAGAAACGCTACCGTTTGCTGGAGGGTGCCCACGTCCCAGAGAAAAGGGGCGCCGCCCGAAGGTGACGCCCCCTCTGCTGGTCTCTCCTAGCGCGGCTACTCCTTCTTTGCCTCGCCCTCGGGGAAGATGATCTTGTTGACGAAGAAGAAGATCACCATTGAGATGCCGCCGTTCAGGACCGTGGTGCCGATGTTGTAGACCCAGCCCGGGACGAACATGCCGGCCACGGCGACCCAGATGCAGTTGATGGAGTTCACGATGCAGGTGATGATGATGAACGCCACCAGGTACCAGGCGATCTGCGGTCCGACCTTGCCCTTGGAGCGGAACACGAAGTTGCGCTGGATGGGGAAGTTGATGCACTCGCCGATGACCATGGCAACCATGTAGGCGCAGAAGTACGCGAGGCCGCCGTGGGCCTGGTCGTAGCCGAGGATGTTCCACTGGAAGGTCTCGCCGAAGAGGGTCACCGGGATGCCGGGCCAGCCGAACGAGGCGTCGCCCAGGAAGGCGAAGGCCGCGGGCAGGAAGGTCAGCATCAGGTACTTGAAGACGGTGATGAGGTTGGAGACGATGACAAAGAGGCCGCCCTCGCGAATCCACTTTGCCGCCGCCGGGTGCTTCTCGGCGAAGTTGGTCCAGAAGTTCATGTGCTCTCTCCTTGTTCGACGTTGGCGTGTCTAGCCAAGCAGCTTCTTGGTCTGCCCGTTCCTGACGAGGTTCATGACAAAGGCGAAGGCGATGGGCACCACGACCCACAGCGCCCAGAGCAAGATCCCAACCCCGACGCCCCAGCCCAGGAGCACCGCCGCGGCGAGAAGGACCACGCCGCCCCAGCCGTAGCCCTTGACCTCGCGGACAAGCGCGTCAACGACGCCCATGTCCACCATGCCGCCCGTCATCTTGCCGATGGCGCGCAGGGGCATGTTCCAGACGAACAGCACGTTGAGGTCGGGGTGGCCGCTGCGGTCGGCGGAGCGCTTCAGAGAGCGCAGCACGAGCCAGACCACCCAGAAGATGAGCGAGCGGCCGTGGTTGAGGTCGCGGAAGCACATGTTGCGCTCGATCGTGGCGCCCGCGGCGGGCACGGGGCGGCCGAGCAGGGCGGAGAAGTGCGCGTCGTCCACGGAGGTGACGTCGGCGGTCTGGTAGGGGGTCACGTCCACGCCGGCGTAGGGGTCGGCGGCGCCGGTGCCGGCAACCTCGAGCTCGGCGGTGAGGCGGACGTCGTCGGAGGAGGCGGCCACGCGCAGCTCGTAGGTGCCGCCCTCGACCTCCCAGCGGTTGGTGGCAACGTTGAAGTAGCGGAAGGCCTTGTCGTCGAGCGGGATGCTCACGCGGCGGGACTCTCCGGGCTCAAGCGTCACCTTGGCGAAGCCCTTGAGCTCCTGCGCGGGGCGGAAGACCTCGTGGTCGGGCTTGGCCACGTAGAGCTGGGCAACCTCGGCGCCGGCGACCTTGCCGGTGTTGGTGACGGTGAAGCTGACTTCCTCGGGCGTGGCCGCGACGTCGGAGTAGGCGAAGGTGGTGTAGGAGAGGCCGTAGCCAAAGGGGAAGGCCACGGGCACGCCGGCGGTCTGGAAGTAGCGGTAGCCCACGTAGAGTCCCTCGCGGTACTCGGCGTTCTTCTCCTCGGAGGGGAAGTTGGCGGAGGAGGGCACGTCCTCCAGGCGGCGGGGCCAGGTCTCGGTGAGCTTGCCGGAGGGGCAGACCCTGCTGGTCACCACGTCGAGCGCGGCCCCGGCGCCGGCCTGGCCGCCGAGGGCGCAGTAGAGCACGGAGCGGGCGTCGGCCATCCAGTCGCTCTCCACGCAGGACCCGGCGGAGAGCAGGACCACGACGCTCGGGTTGACCTCGGCGATGGCGTGGGCGAGCTCCACCTGGTTTTCGTTCAGGCGCATGGAGAGGCGCTCGGCGCCCTCGGACTCGGCGATCTCGTCCAGGCCGAGGCACAGCAGCACCACGTCGGCGCTCTTGGCGAGCTCGAGGGCCGCCGCGCGCTTGGAGGCGTTCTCGCCGCCGTGGCGCTCGAAGCCCGGCTCGTAGCCCACGAGCTCGAGGTCCGTCTCTCCGATGAGGTCGAGCAGGGAGTCGACGCGGGTGGAGTTGACGGCGGAGGAGCCGGCGCCCTGGTAGCGCGGGGTCTTGGCGAAGTCGCCGATGAGTGCCACGCGGGCGTGGGCGGGCAGCGGCAGGAGGCCCTCCTCGTTCTTGAGCAGGACGCAGCCGGCGGCAGCCACCTTGCGGGCGAGCGCGTGGTGGGCGTCCGCGTCGAAGGAGCTCGGCGCGTCCTCGGTGGCGGCGTGGGTGGAGAGGGCGAGCTCTATGGCCTCGTCCACGCGGGCGTCGAGGTCCGCCTCGGCGAGCCTGCCGTCCCGCACCGCGGCCATGAGCTCGCGGGTCGAGGCCAGGCCCGGGGCCGGCATCTCAAAGGTGGAGCCGGCGGCCACGCCCGCGGTGTGGTCGTTGGAGCCGCCCCAGTCCGTGACCACGGCGCCGTCGAAGCCCCACTCGTCGCGCAGGATGTCCTTGAGGAGGTGGGCGTTCTCGTTTGCGTAGGTGCCGTTCACGAGGTTGTAGGAGCTCATGATGGTCTTGGGGCTGGACTCGCGCACGGCGATCTCAAAGCCGGTGAGGTATATCTCGCGCAGGGTGCGCTCGTCGACGATGGAGTCGGACGCCTGGCGGCGGGCCTCCTGGCTGTTGACGGCGAAGTGCTTGGGGCACGCGCCGATGCCGTTGGACTGGATGCCGCGCACGGCGGCGGCCGCCATCTTGCCGGAGAGGTAGGGGTCCTCGGAGTAGTACTCGAAGTTGCGTCCGCACAGCGGGTTGCGCTTGATGCACAGGCCGGGGCCGAGCAGCGTGTTCACGCCCTGCGTGGCGGCCTCGTTGCCCATGGCCGCGCCGGCCTGCTCCACGAGCTCGGGGTCCCAGGTGTTGGCCATGGTGACGGCGGTGGGGAAGCACGTTGCGGGCTCGGACCCGTTGAGGCCGAGGTGGTCGGCCGCGCCCGCCTGGTGGCGAACGCCGGAGGGGCCGTCTGAGAACTCGACGGAGGGGATGCCCAGGCGCTTGATGGGCAGGGTGCCGAAGGTGGTGGCGCCCTGGAGCAGCGCGCACTTCTCGGCGAGCGTCATCTGTTTGATCAGGTCTTCGTGCTTCATAGAGGCTCCTCGGGACCGGCCCTGAGAGGGCGGAATCTGTCATCGTTGATGATAGGAGGCGGGGGTTGGGGCCGCCGACGCGTGGCGCAAACGGCCCGAATCCGGACACGATTGGCATGTGATGAGTGGCAGCGGGCGTGGGCGCGACGTCGTGGCGGTGCCCCCGTCGCGGTGCCTGCGCGGCCCCCAACTGCGGTGCCCGCGCGGGCCCTAGCCGCGCTGCCCGTGCGGGCTCTGGCCGCGAGCTCCGGCCGCGGCGCCCGGGCGTATCTGTGCATACGCTGTTTTATTGGCGGAGGGGGGCTTGTGCTGGGATAATTGACGGGCCCTGACGCCAAGACGAAGGAGCTCCATGGAGTCCGCGTTCTACGAGTTCATCAACCAGTTTGGCTACCTGGCCGTGGCCGGCCTCATCCTCTTTGAGAACGTCTTCCCGCCCATCCCCAGCGAGATCATCCTGCCCCTCTCGGGCTTCTTCACCACCACCACCGACATGACGCTGCCGCTCACCGTCATCGCGGCGACGGTCGGCTCCGTGGTGGGCGCGTTCATCCTCTACGGCGTGGGCAGGCTGCTCTCGCGCGAGCGCCTCTCCCGCTTCTTCGGCACGCGCCCGATGCGCCTTCTGGGCTTCAAGCCCGAGGACGTCGAGAGCGCCGTTGGCTGGTTCGACCGCAAGGGCCAGGTGACGGTGCTCATCTGCCGCTGCGTGCCGGTGGTGCGCAGCCTCATCTCCATCCCCGCGGGCACCGCCAAGATGAACCCGGCACGCTTCACGCTCTACACGCTCGTCGGCTCGGCCGTCTGGAACACCGTGCTCGTGTCGCTGGGCGCCGCGGCCGGCAGTGCGTGGGCCACCGTCTCCGAGCAGGCCGAGTGGGTCTCCGACGTGGTCAAGTACGTCATCATCGCCATCGTCGTCGTGGTGGCGGTGTTCTGGGTTGTCAAGCGCATCCTCCCCGCCATCCGCGAGCAGCGCTCGTCAGGCGAGAAGGACGCGTAGTCGCGATTGCGAGAGGGACGCGTTAGTCCGCGCGTGGAGGGGCCCGGGAGATCCGGGCCCCTTTCTTTTGTCCTCGCGCGCCTAGAGGCGTCGGCTCCGGTGGCGCCTGCGGAGCAGGTCTATCAGCCCGGCCGTGCCCGCAAGCCCCACGCCCGCGGCGCAGACCGCCGCCGCGGCGCTTGCCGGCTCGCCCGTGCGGGGCACGCCCGAGGTCGGGCCGGGCCCGGCGGCCTGCCCGGGCTCCTCGGGGGTGGCAACGCGCAGCGTCTGGTCGGCGTCGTTGATGTCCGCGTGGAGCGCGAGCGTCACGTCACCCTGGCGGAGCTCCTCGAAGAAGACCACCTCTTGGCCGGCGAGCGCGCCGGCGTCCACGGTGAGCGAGAGCTCGACGTCCTCCTCGGCCTCCTCCGCCGTGAAGGCCCTCGTCGCCGTGATGGCGGAGCCGTCGGCGTCGGTCAGCTCGCCGAGGTCGACCACGTTGCCCGCCTCGTCGCGCCCCTTGGCGTGGAGCGTCGCCACGAGCTCGTAGGTCTCACCGACGACGAGGTTGCCCGCGTGGACCTGGTCCGTGACGACCTGGTTGCCCTCCGCGGGGACCTCCTGCGTCCCGGTGGACTCGGCCGCAGCCCGTGTGGAGACCGTCGGCACGTGGAGCGTCTGGCGGGCGTCCTCCACGTCGGCGTGCCTGGCGAGCAGGACGCCGTTCTCGTCGTAGAGCTCCTCGAAGGCCACGGCGTCGCGCCCGGCGAGCCCGCGGGCGTCGTAGGGGATCTCCATCTCGAGGCTCATGCTCGGCTGCTCCGCCACAAACTCCACCTCGGACGTGGCGTCGGCGCCGTCCGCGCCCGCGAGTGCCCCTCCGTCGGAGGCGGTGCCGTCCCCTGCGAGGTCCTTCGCGTGGACGGTTCCCCTGAGCACGTACCTCTCGCCGGGGATGAGGCCGGAGAGGCCCACGGTGTCAACGAGCGTCTGGCCCTCGGTGTCCGGGCTCGAGCCCGTGCCGGTCGCCGCGTTCGTGGCGAGCGTGGTGACCGCGGGCAGCGTGACGGACTGCCCCTCGTCACCGGCGTCGTCATGCGTCGCCACCACCACGTCTCCGGCGAGCAGCGTCTCCGCCGCGTTGACGGTGCGTCCCGCAAGCTCGGCGCCGGGCACCTCGAAGCTCAGCTGGACCTCCATGTCCCGCTGCGTGGCCTCGAAGGTGGACTCCGCCTCGGCGACGCTCTCGCCGGGCCTCGGCGAGCCGTCCTCGCCAACGTCCACCAGGCGGAGCGTGCCGCGCACGGTGTAGGTCCGCCCCACGATGAGGTTCCTCAGCGCGGCCGTGTCCGTGACCGTCGAGCCGGCGTAGCTCGGCGCGTTGTGGGAGGCGGTCGCGTCAGAGAGCAGCGTGGTGCCTATGGAGGGCACGCGGACGGTCTGGGCGTCGTCGTCGAGGGAGTCATGGCTTGCCACGAGCCTCTCGCCGTCGTAGAGGTACGTCCTGGCGACGAGGCTCTTGCCCGCGAGACCGCTGGCGTCCACCCCCTCGAAGCGCACCTCGACCGAGCCTGCGCTCAGCTCGGGCAGGAGGTCCTGCTCGACGCTCGCCACGACCCCGAGGTCGGCCCCCTCGGGGCCGACCGCGTGGAGCTCGTCCACGAGACGGTATCCGTGCCCGCTCACCAGGCCCTCGTAGCGTACCGAGTCCGTGAGCGAGAGGCCGTCCTCGGCGGGCGCCGCCTTGACCGCCGCGTAGGTGAGGTCGGTGGAGAGCGCCGGGGTGGGGATCGTCTCGTCGTCCATCGTCCCCAGGTCGAGGTCGACCGCGTTGCGCGAGACGGTCACGTACGTGGAGACCAGCAGGTGCCCCTCGTTGGCGGCGCAGGGGAGCTCCTCTAGCAGGTAGGTGTCGTAGGGGAGCGCGCCGAGGGCGTCGTCTGGGGCGGTTGTGGCGTCCGCGCGGCCGCTGAACCACACGCCCGCCGCTGCGTCGAGCAGGGCGTCGTCCACGGTGCCGTCCTCGCGCAGGGCCTCGTCGTTGGCGTTGGTGGCGCGCTCGTGGGAGCCCCAGGAGGACGCCGTGTCAAGCATGCCGTTCTCGTCCGTCACGACGACGTGCCACTCGCCGGTGGTCTGGCTGGTGAGGCGGAAGGGGACCCCCGCCATGCGGCCCTGCGTGCCCTCCTCGGCCTTGACGAGGGACAGGTCCCCGCGGACCACCTGGTTGGCCGCGGCGTCTGCGTCCGTGGAGAGGTCCACCACGACGCCCTGCTCGCGCACCTCGAAGGTTCTGCTCCAGCCCTCGTCGAGGAGGTACCCGTCCGGGGCGCAGGCCTCGGTGACGACGTAGGTGCCGAAGGGCAGGGCGTCCGCGGCCGTCGAGGCGGTGCCGTCCTCCCCGGTCACGAGCGTGCGGACCACCTCGCCGGGCTCGAATGTCACTCCGTCCACGACGACGGCACGCTCGGAGGCGTTGGCCACCTCGAACCGTGCGCCGGCGAGCGTCGCGGCCCCGAGCGGCAGCGACGCCCCCTCGGCGCCGCCGTAGCCCTCCTGGGAGAGGAGCTCGCGGTCCGCCTTGCGGACTGAGACGCCTCCGGCGATCACGGCGTCAGCCTGCGATGATGGCGCCAGCGCGGTGACGAGCTCGCCGGTCCCGGAGCCTGTGACGAGCGTGAGGCTCATGGCGTCGCCGGGGAGCTGGTAGCCCTGCGGGGCCCGGGTCTCCTGGACGGTGAGCGTGCCGAGCGGCACGGCGGCCCTCCCGTCGGAGGCCAGGTAGAGCTCGTCCCCGGAGACGAGGTAGGTCTCGGGGTCGTCCTGGGCAAGCGTGAGCGAGGTCCTGCCCGTCTCGTCCGTCCGGAGCACCCAGCTGCGCGTGGCCGCCTCGGGCAGCTCGTCGACGGTGGCGTAGGCGCCCGCGTAGTAGCGCACCGTGAACTCGGCCCCGGCCAGCGTGGCGTCTCCCTGTGCGGACGCGGTCCCGGTGGCGGCGTCGACCTTCTGCACGGCCATCCCCACGTCGCCCTGCGGCGTCTCGGTGACGGAGAGGTGCGTGGTGGCCCCGCCGCCCACGGACGCCGTGTAGACGGTCGGGTCAAGCGAGAAGCCCGGCGAGGGCGTGACCTCGCGCACGTAGTAGGTGCCCGCGGCAAGGCCGTCCGCGGAGGCGCTCCCGTCGGCCCCCGTGGTCATCGTGGCCACCTGGCTCTGGCAGCCCTCGTCCGAGTAGACGCCGTAGACTGCGCCGGCGAGGCTGTAGAGGGCGTTGCCGTCTGTGACCTCGGGGCTTGAGCTCGCCTTCTGCAGGGAGATGGCGCCCGTCGGGTTGGTGCGCGTGAGCATGGCCTGCACGGCGCCGTCGGGGCTCGGCCAGTACACGGCGCACCCCGCCTCGGGGCCGCCCCCGCCGCGCGCGGCGTAGGCGTCCGCCTCTCCGACCATCTGGCGCACCACCCCACGCCGTCCGAGGTGGCGCCGCCGGAGACGGTGAAGCTGTGGAAGTTGCGGAAGGGCGCCGTGATGTCGGGCCAGTCCTGGATGTCGGTCACGCCCGTGACCGTCATCGTGCCGAGGTCCTCGGCACCCGCCGGTACTTGGACGGCGGCCCCGAGCACGCCGAGCAGCTGCGAGAGTGCCAGCGCAAGCGCCGCGAGGGCCGCGCGCCCGCGCCGCCGCGCCCTTCTCGCCGCCGTACGCGGGGCGTCGGCCGGCCCCCCTCGTCCCTGTCTCCTGCGGGGTCTCGTGAATGCCATCTGAGCCTCCCTCCTGGTCGCGGACACGGTGGGGAGGGAGCATACCAGGGAGCCCCTTACGCCTGCCTGCCGGCTGGCGCCCGGCAGACGGACGGGGCGGCTCGCGGGCCTCGCGGGGGCGTGGAGGTTTGAGAACGTATCGGCCGGCGGCAGCCTTGCGGAGGCGTGCGCGGTGCCGACCGAGAGGGGCCGTCCGGGGAAGGCCCGGCCGGTCCCGCCGGTCCTCGCGTGCGGGAGGGGAACAAGGGAGGCCGCGCCCGAGCGGGCGCGGCCTCGTGTGTGGCGTGGTGCTTGTCTGGGGGCGCCGCCGTGGGCCTGGCGGCCCCTCCCGGCCGGGCCTCGTTCGGCGCGAGGTCCTTCTCGCCTGCCGGGGTGGTGCCTGCCGGGGTGGTGCCGCTACAGCGCGGACTCGTAGATGGCCCGGGCGTCGTCCATGGTGAGGCGCCTGAGCTCGCCGAATTCGGCGCCCTTGTTCTGCTCCAGCGTGGCGAGGAGGCTCGGGATCTGCTCGGCGCTCACGCCCAGCTCGGTGAGGGTGCTCGGCATGCCCATGGAGGTGAAGAAGCCCTGCAGCGCGTCGATCGTGGCCTCGGCGGCGTCGGCGACGGCCTCCTCCGGCGTCACGTCCACGCCGTCCGCCTTCGGGTCTACCGGCTCGATGCCAAAGACGTCGCGCCCGAAGGAGAGGATGCGCTCCGGCGCCGAGCGCCAGACGTAGCGCAGCCACGCGGGGAAGATCACCGCGAGGCCGGCGCCGTGCGTGATCGTGGCGTCGTGGGCGGAGAGCTCGTGCTCGAGGCCGTGGCTCTCCCAGCCGCCGGCGCGCCCGCTGGGCTTGGCGTTGCGCCCGAGCCCGGCGAGGTCGTTGTGGGCAAGCGTGCCGGCCCACATGATGTTGGCGCGCGCGTCGTAGTCGTCCGGGGTCTCCAGGGCGCGCGGGGCCTCCTCCATGAGGGCGCGGACGAGCCCGCAGGCGATGTTGTCCGTCACGGGGACGGGGCCGACGGAGGAGAAGTAGCGCTCCATGATGTGGGCGATCATGTCCGTGACGCCCGCGGCGGTCTGGTAGGCGGGCAGCGAGAAGGTGAGCTCGGGGTCCATGATCGCGAGGACGGGGCGGTGGAGCTCGGTGGAGAGGCCGCGCTTGAGCTGGAGCTCGTCGTTGGTGATGACGGCAGAGGCGCTGGACTCGGAGCCGGCTGCCGGGATGGTCAGCACGCTGGCCACGGCGGGACGCCCCTCGGCGACGGGCTTCGCCGCGCCGGAGAAGAGGTCCCAGACGTCGCCCTCGTAGGGGACGCCGAGCGAGACGGCCTTGGCCGTGTCGATGACCGAGCCGCCGCCCACGCCGAGCACCACGTCGACGCCGGCCTCACGAGCCGCTACGACGCCCTCGCGCACGAGGCCGACCTCCGGGTTGGGACGCACGCCGGGGAGCTCCGTGTGGGCGATGCCGGCCGCCTCGAGCGAGGCGAGCACGCGGTCGAGGGTGCCGGTGCGCACCACCGAGCCCCGGCCGTAGACCACCAGCGCGTTGGTGAAGCCGAGGGCCGCGAGCTCGGAGCCCACGCGGTCGCAGGCGCCGCGGCCGAAGACGAACTTGGTGGGGGAGCAGAACGTGAAGTCGTTCATGGGGGTTCCTTTCGTCGGGATGCCGAGAAGAGCTTAGCGCTTGTCGGCGGGGAGTAAGCGCCTTCCTCCTTCCCTGCCGACGGGCGTGCCCTCGACTGTCAGTGTGAGTTTTCGGGCGCTGTTGCCGTGTCTGCCGTTGGCGTCCCATTCCCTCAAGAGGGCAAAGTGGGCGAGGCGCCTGCCTGTGCGCGCAAGCACCTCCAGCGCTTGCGCGTGAGCAGGCTCACGTGGGTGCGCGCCGTATCGCCTAAAAGCGGACGAGGTTCATCCTCGATTATGTGGTCAGGGACGAAGCCAAGCTTCTCCTGGACACGACGGCTCTGCTCGTTCCCTTCGTAGTAGCCATACCATATCGCGTCGAGCGCCAGGTCTTCAAAGCCGTGACGCGTGAGTTCGCGTAATGCCTCGGGCGCGTAGCCCTGCCCCCAGAAGCGACGCCCAACCCAGCATCCCATTTCGGCTTCGTTGCTGCCGTGCGCCAGGTTCGACGCACGGCCAATCTTGAGGCCTACCGAGCCGACGAGCGCGCCGGTCTTCTCGCCAGTGCGCAGGATCAGGGCGTAGGTTTCGGGCGCGCTTAGCACGCCGCGGATTATGCGCAGGCTGTCGGCCTCGTCTTCATGTGGCTGCCAGCCTGCTCGCGGGCCCACCTTGGGGTCGCGCGCGAGCAGGTAAAGCGCTGCGGCGTCGTCCTCATGCCAGGGTCGTAGGACGATGCGGTTGGTCGTGAGCGTGGTCGATTGCATTCGGTCCCTCCTTCAGCGGGATACCAGTGTCGCATGGCTTGGCAGGCCCCGGCGGCGAGATGTGCGCGAGCCAAGAATGTGTAGAGTCGCTGCGCCTTGCGTGCCGCCTCACTTGTTGAGTTGTGGCCATATGGGGTATACCCTAAGTGCTAGAAACCCCCAGGGGGTATATATGCACTACCGAAGGAGGACCCATGGCCGAGAAGGACTGCTGCTGCCCGACCCACAAGCACACGCCGCGCTCGCCCGAGCTCAAGCGTGACGTCAGCAGGCGCATCAACCGGGCCATCGGGCAGCTGAACGGCATCCGGCAGATGGTGGAGGAGGACCGCTACTGCGGCGACGTGCTCACACAGCTCGCCGCGGTGGAGTCCGCCGTCAAGGCCATCTCGCGCGAGGTCATGCGCGACCACCTGGAGACCTGCGTGGTCGAGCGCATCCAGGCCGGTGACACCGAGGTCACCGCCGAGGTGATGGACCTCTTCAAGAAGTTCATGTGACAGCGCCGGCCGGCCTGCCTGTGGGCGGCCTGCTCGGCTTGCTAGGGAAGGGGGGCTCCCATGAGGGAGACCTTTGACATCGAGGGCATGACGTGTGCGGCGTGCTCGGCGCGCGTGCAGAAGGCGGCCGCCGACGTCGACGGTGTGAGCTGCGCAAACGTCAACCTGCTCAAGAACTCGATGGAGCTTGACTACGACGGCGCGCCCGAGACGGCGGAGGCCGTCATGGAGGCCATCGAGCGCGCTGGCTACGGCGCCTCCCGTCGCGCCCGCCCGGGCGAGGGGCGCGCGCACGCATCGGAGGCCGAGCGCCCCGGCGCCGCGGCAGAGCGCGCCATCGCCGAGAAGCGCGGCCAGCTCATCGTCTCCGCGGTCTTCTCCGTCCCACTCTTCTACGTGGCCATGGGGCCGATGTTCGGCTGGCCCCAGCCTGCGCCGCTTGCCGGCGAGGCCAACCTCATGGCCGCCGCCCTCACGCAGCTACTGCTGTGCGTGCCCATCCTGTTCACCAACCGCCACTACTTCATAACTGGCTTCAAGACGCTCGCGCACGGCGCCCCCAACATGGACTCGCTCATCGCGCTGGGGTCCGCCGCCTCGGCCGTCTGGAGCGTGGCGCAGCTCTACCGCATGGCGTGGGCGCTCGGCACGGGCGACATGGGGACCCTGCACGCCGCCGCCCACAACCTCTACTTCGACTCGGCGGGCATGATCCTCACCCTGATCACGCTGGGAAAGTACTTCGAGGCGCGCGCCAAGGGGCGCACCACCGACGCCATAGCCGCCCTCATGGACCTCGCGCCCAAGACGGCCACGGTCGTGCGGGACGGCGTGGAGGTCAGCGTGCCCACCGAGGACGTGCGGGTGGGGGAGCGCGTGGTCGTGCGCGCCGGCGAGTCGGTGCCGGTGGACGGCGTGGTGGTCGAGGGGTCGGCCGCCGTGGACGAGTCCGCCATCACCGGCGAGCCCGTCCCGCGCGAGGTTGCCCCCGGCGACCGCGTGACCGGCGCGACGGTCTCCACCACGGGCTGGTTTGCCATGGAGGCGCAAGCCGTCGGCGCCGACACCACGCTCGCGGGAATCATCCGGCTGGTCGACGAGGCCACCAGCTCCAAGGCCCCCATCGAGCGCATGGCGGACAAGATCGCCGGCGTCTTCGTGCCCGTGGTGATCGGCATCGCGGCCGTGACGCTCGTGGCGTGGATGGCCCTCACCGGCGACTTCGCAACCGCGCTCACGCACGCCATCTCGATCCTCGTGATCAGCTGCCCGTGCGCGCTGGGCCTGGCCACGCCCACGGCCATCATGGTGGGCACCGGCCGCGGCGCCGCAAACGGCATCCTCATCAAGTCAGCCGAGGCGCTCGAGACCGCCTGCGGCGTGGACGCCGTGGTGCTGGACAAGACCGGCACCGTCACGGCCGGCAAGCCGCGCGTGACCGACGTCCGCCTCGCGCCGGGCGTCACGGAGGCCGAGCTCCTGCGCGTGGCCGAGGCCCTCGAGCGCAAGAGCGAGCACCCGCTGGCCTCCGCCGTCTGCGACTACGCCGCCGAGAGGGGCGCGCCACTTGAACCTGGTTCAAATGGCGCAGTCGGCGCGCAGGTCGAGAAGTTCGAGCAGGTTCCGGGCGGCGGCCTCTCCGCGCTCGTGGACGGGGCCCCGGCGCTCGCGGGCAACGCGCGGCTCATGGAGGCGCGCGGCGTCGAGCTCGACGCGCTCGCGGACGCGGCGGCTGCGCTCGCCGACGACGGCAAGACCCCGCTGTTCTTCTCGGCAGGCGGGCGCGTCCTGGGCATGGTGGCCGTGGCGGACCCGGTCAAGCCCACGAGCGCGGCGGCCGTGGCGCGCCTCAGGGCGATGGGCGCTCGCACGGTCCTTCTCACCGGCGACCAGGAGCGCACCGCGGCGGCCGTGGCGCGCCAGGTGGGCGTGGACGAGGTCATCGCCGGCGTGCTGCCCGCCCAGAAGGAGCAGAAGGTCCGCGAGCTCCAGGCCGCCGGCCACACCGTCGCCATGGTCGGCGACGGCATCAACGACGCCCCGGCGCTCGCCCGCGCGGACGTGGGCATCGCCATCGGGGCGGGGACGGACGTGGCCATCGGCTCCGCAGACGTGGTGCTCATGCGCTCCGACCCGGCCGACGTGGCCACGGCGATGGAGCTCTCCCGCGCGACCATGAGGAACATCAAGCAGAACCTCTTCTGGGCGCTCTTCTACAACGCCATCTGCATCCCCGTGGCCGCCGGCGTGCTCTCGCCGTTGGGCGTGACGCTGAACCCGATGATCGGCGCGGCGGCCATGGGCTTTAGTTCCGTGTTTGTGGTGTCAAACGCGCTCAGGCTGCGCACCTGGAAGCCGAGCGAGGTTGCGACCGAGGTTGCGGCGCCCGCCGCGGCCGACGTTGTCGTGGAAGCATCGAGAAAGGAAGAAACCATGACCAAGACCCTGAACGTGACCGGCATGATGTGCCAGCACTGCGTCATGCACGTGACCAAGGCGCTCGAGGGCGTGCCCGGCGTGAGCTCGGTGGACGTGAGCCTCGAGGCCGGCACCGCGACCGTGGAGGTTGCCGACGCCGTGACCGACGAGGCCCTGGTGGCCGCTGTCGTCGACGCCGGCTACGAGGCCACGGTGGCCTAACCAACTTGACAGAGGGGACGTGACAGAGGGGACGGAGGGTTCTGTCAAGGCCCTGTCCCCTCTGTCACATTGTGGTGCCGCCGCGCGGCGGCGCTACAATGGGTCGGCTCGATTTGTACGTTATGA
Source organism: uncultured Atopobiaceae bacterium (assembly GCA_944321515.1). Classification (GTDB taxonomy): domain Bacteria; phylum Actinomycetota; class Coriobacteriia; order Coriobacteriales; family Atopobiaceae; genus Thermophilibacter. The sequence goes on from CALULO010000013.1 coordinate 18,828, forward strand.
AGGACCGGCCCATGAACCTCACCCCCGAGCAGAAGCGCGTCGTTTACACGCTGGGCTTCTGCGGACTCGTCTCCGCCGCGGACAACTGGTTCGTCTCGCCGGCACTGCCCGCCATCGCAAACACCCTGGGCGTGGCTGCCGCCGCGGCGACGATCGTGCTCACCGCCTACCTCGTTCCGTATGGGCTGCTCCAGCCCGTGTGCGGCACGCTCGGCGACCGCTTTGGCCGCCTGCGCGTGCTACACGTGATCGTTGCCGGCCTCGCCGCGGGAACGTTCCTCTGCGCCGTGGCGCCCACGCTGTCGCTGCTCGTGGCGGCGCGCGTGCTCACGGGCTGCTTTGCGGCGGGCATCATCGCCGTCTCGCAGGCGCACGTCGGTGACGTCGTTGGTCCTGAGCGCCGCGGCGCGGCGGTGGGCATCCTCATGGGGATCACCTTCACCGGCCAGGGCCTCTCCTCGGGCCTGGGCGGCATCATCACGGACCTCATGAGCTGGCGCGCGGCCTTCGCCTGCTTCGGAGTGCTCGCGCTGGTGGCGCTCGCGCTGCTCTGGCGGCTTCCGCGTGCCGAGGTACCGGCGGGCGAGAAGAACACTGGGCCCGTGGCTCCAACGCCCCAAGGCAACTTCTTCGCCCGCGCCGCGAGAATCTTCTTTGGTGGCCATCGTGCGATCTTCTTCGTAGCGTGCACCACGGGCCTCGTCTTCCTGGGCGTCTACGGCTTCATGGGCACGTTTCTCTCCGAGCGCTGCGGCCTCGGTCCCACGCAGGCGGGTCTCATCATGATGCTCTACGGCGTGATGTGCCTGGTGGGCGGCACCGTCTCCGGACGCATTGGCGCGGCGCACGGCCCGCGCGGCGTGATCTACGTGGGCGAGGCCTCCGGGCTTCTCGCCATTGCGGCGCTCGTTGTCGTCACGGCCACGGGCGCGTGGCAGCCCGCGCTCCTTGCAGCCGGCGCGCTTGGCTTTGGCTACATCCTCACGCAGCCCACGCTCGTCTCGCTCTCCATGGATGCGGACCCCGCGCAGACGGGCCTCTGCACCGGCCTCATCGGCCTCGGTGTCTTTGCGGGCGGCGGCGTGGGCTCCGCGCTTGGCAGCCAGCTCGTGGCACTTGGCGGCTACGATGCCCTTTGGATTGCGGCGGGAGTGCTGCTCGTGGCCCAGCTCGTCCTCGGCGGACGCGCCCTCGCCGCCCTCGCCCGCAGGTAGTTGCGCTGGACCTGAGGCTTCGCGGCGGAGCTTTGGTCTCGCTTCCCGTTGGTCCCGCGAGACGAGTTGGCGCCGAAGAGCGCGTGCTGAACTGCCTCCCAGACCTCTATTACCATATCCAAGAAATAGGAGGCAATTCATGTGTCTGGGCAGGAGTATTGCCTCTAGAGGTATGACTCGAGACTAATGCCCGGCACTGCATCTCGGGCAATATGGCCGTCCGAGCAGATGGTCCGTTCTCGGCGTCCACGAATGACCGCATTTTGTACAACAAGCCTTAACAGGGTCTTTGCCTCCGATATAGCTCGAGACGTCGACGGAAATCGTGCCTCCGCTGCGATCCGAGACCTTCTCGGCATACTTCCGAGCCCTCTTCGCAAGCGCCTCTTCGGGCGTCAGCCTCTCGTACCGTCGCTTCGCGTCATCCACTGTGTGCCTCGTCCTGCGAGTAGGGATGCGTTCGGGATGACATGTTGGGCACACGCACTTGCCGGCTTTGATCCGAGGGTACGTCTCCTCCCACTCATTGCCGCACTCTCGGCAACGGACCCGTACTGGCGAAGTCGAGCCGACATAGGCGACGACCTCGATGTTCTCGCACTCGAGCGCCGCCGAAAGTGACTGGACGGCCTTGTCGCGACGCTTGTCAGGCTTCTCGCCGGGCGCAACGGCAACCTCACTGATGATGAAGTCGACCTCTCCCGTGCCGTACTTCCAGTCCATGGTCACAAGGTACGTTTTACGACCCCTAGACTCGTAGTACAGTTGCTCAGCGTACTGCTCGGGGTGTCGCGACGACGTCTTGATTTCGAGCACAGCGTCATCGGTGGAGAGGTCACAGAGCGCCATTATGCGCATTTCCTCGTTCACCGTAAGCTCCTGAGATACGATTTCTCTCCCGTCGAAGATGTCATTTCGGATGAACTCGACGAGTGGGGAAATCTGTCCCCTCATCGCATTGAGTGTCGCATTGAGTTCGCGCTCTTGCGGCTTGTCCTCCTCGCGCGCGGCAGTCACGGTCCCGTCCGGGTTGAAGCTCATGAACACGGGACGCGTGTCGTGCTTCATATGTCCGACTGGCTTGTTCTTACAGCGGTTCTCTCGCAAGAACTCGAGGTTATCCTGTTTCTTGGCACCCAACATGACATCGATTAGCCGCTCGACCGTAACGCCGGAGAAGTTTGATTCGAAGCGTCGAACATCGCTGCCCGAGACGTTGAGCCGGTAGACCTCCCTCGATTCGAATCTAATGTACGGTCGTTCGTAAAGCCGGGAGAGGTTCGGGAAGTTCCCGAGGTAGCTGACCGGCACGATGTAATCAGGGTCGAGTATGCTGAACTGCCACTCGAACGCCTGCATGGTTGCCAAAAGATAACGGCCGTCGAGCGCTTTGAACAGCTCCCACTCCAGTCTGCAGTCGTTGATGCCCGTGTGCACGGACGTGACGCCCTCAATCCCGAACGCCTTGCAGAGCCGGTCTTTCGTGAGGCTTCCGTCCGAGAACTTGGTTGAGCAGATCATTCGCTTGAAGTTGAAGAAACGCATCCTCTCGAAGCCCGAAAGATACTGCCGGTCGAAGTACTCCCTGATGAACCGCTCGTCAAGGCTTCCGTAATGGAGGATGGTACGCCGATCAAGCTCAAACTCCCTGAACAGCTCGTCAACCTCGCCCTGCGTCAGAGGTCGCTTGTTCTTGAGGTCGCGCTTCCTGATTCCGTTGATGCGAGTTGTGTAGACGTCTCGGTTGAGATCAAGAGGGAGAAAGCGATCATACTCGCGACCGTCATCAGGCTTGAACAGGGAAATCGAGAGAAGATCGTGCTCCCTGCTCTTGAGCCCGTTTGTCTCAACATCGAGGACGACATAGTCGTGTGGGGATGCACTGATTCTTTCAAGAGCCATGCCGACCTCCAGGTATTGCGATGTATTCGTTACATTTTCTCACACCGAACAAGGACCATGCGCGATAGACAGCTGTGATTGCAAACATAAACCCTGCTCAGTCAAGTTTGCATGAGGCAGTTTTTTGGCCTGCGGTGTCACTTTTGGCCTCGTTTGTGTGGGTTGAATTCTCAGTGAGAAGAAACAGGTTCGATTCATTATGTGAATCCTGCGGAAACGCGGGCCGGGAAGGCCTTCCAAATTGAGAACGGTCCAACTGCCCACACAAACGAGGTCCAAAGTGACAGTCGACGGCCGAAATACTGCCTCAAGGTCTGAGGAGGGTCCTGTGGAGGGTGAGGAACGGGCTATCTCATGCGCTAGCATGGTTGCCGAAGAAAACCACGACTCCGAGGAGCACCGATGGCAGATGAGATGAGCACGCAGTCCCAGATGTCGCTGTTTGGCGATGTCCCGGCAACGGAGGGCCAGGCGGCTTCTTCTGCCCAGTCGCCGCGCGCCCGGCACGCGGAGCTCAACCGCATCCTCTCCCACGCGGCCTATGCCTACTACGCGCTCGACGACCCCGAGATGACCGACGCCGCGTTCGACCGCCTGTTGCAGGAGCTTCTCGCCCTCGAGGCCGAGCACCCGGAGCTCGTCACGCCGGAGTCCTACACCCAGCGCGTGGGCGGCTACGTCTCCGAGCAGTTCGAGCCGGTGACGCACGCGGCGCGCATGTATTCGATGGACGACGCGATGGACCTCGCAGAGCTGGACGAGTGGCTCGCCCGCACCGACGAGGCCCTCGGCGCCACCCCGGAGCGCCCCGTGGCCTACACCTGCGAGCTCAAGATCGACGGCCTCGGCGTGGCGCTCACCTACCGCGACGCCCAGTTCGTGCGCGCCGCCACCCGCGGCGACGGCACCACCGGGGAGAACGTGACCGCCAACGTGCTCACCATCGGGGACATCCCGCGCGCGCTGGCGCCGGCCGGCCTCGAGCGGCTGGCAGACGGCGGCCTCGGGCGCTCCGTGGAGGTCCGCGGCGAGGTCTACATGCCGCGCCACTCCTTCCAGCGCCTCAACGAGGACGCCGACGCCGCCGGCACCGCGCCCTTCGCCAACCCCAGGAACGCCGCCGCGGGGAGCCTCCGCCAGAAGGACCCCAAGGTCACCGCCCACCGCGATCTCGAGACCTTCATCTACGCCGTGGCCGACGAGGCACCCATCGACGTCCACACCCAGCACGACTTCCTCACGTGGCTCCAGGACTGCGGCTTCTCCGTGAACCCGAACTTCGCGCGCTGCACCTCGGCCGCCGAGGTGCACGCCTACTGCGAGGCCGCGCTCGCCCGTCGCGACGAGCTGGACTACGACATCGACGGCGTGGTAGTGAAGGTGGACTCCTTCGCGAGCCAGGAGGCCCTCGGCTTCACGGCGCGCGCCCCGCGCTGGGCCATCGCCTTCAAGTTCCCGCCGGAGGAGAAGCAGACCGTCCTGCGCGAGATCCGCGTGCAGGTGGGCCGCACCGGCGTGCTGACCCCGGTGGCGGAGTTCGACCCGGTGACGGTTGCCGGCTCCACCATCGCGCGCGCCACGCTCCACAACGTGGACGAGATCGAGCGCAAGAACGTCCGCGTGGGGGACACGATCGTGGTCCACAAGGCCGGCGACGTCATCCCCGAGGTGGTGGGCCCCGTGCTGGAGCTGCGCCCCGAGGGCGCCCCGGAGTTCCGCATGCCGGAGACCTGTCCCTCCTGCGGCAGCCCCGTGGTGCGCGAGGAGGGCGAGGTGGCCTACCGCTGCGTCTCCATCGACTGCCCGGCGCAGGCCACCGAGCGCCTCATCCACTGGGGCAGCCGCAACGCCATGGACATCGACGGCCTGGGCGACGAGATCGTCTCCCGCATGGTGGAGCAGGGCCTGCTCTCCGACGTGGCCGACTTCTACGACCGCCTGAGTGAGGACGCGCTCGCCGAGGTCTGGACCGGGCGCCAGACCGTCGACGGCGAGGACATCGTGGTGGGCCCGGTGATCGCGGCGAAGATCATGGCACAGGTCGTGGAGTCCAAGGGGCGCGGGCTTGCGCGCGTCCTGTTTGGCCTGGGCATCCGGCACGTGGGTGCCACGGTGGCGCGCCAGCTGGCGGAGCACTTCGGCAGCATGGCGGCGCTCGCCACGGCCTCCGAGGAGGACATCGCCGCGGTGGACGGCGTGGGCCCCAAGATCGCGGCCAGCGTGCGCGGGTTCTTCTCGGTCGAGAAGAACGTGGCGGTCGTGGAGCGCCTGCGCGAGGCGGGCGTGGTTCTGGAGGAGGAGCGCGCCGAGCCCGAGCGCCCGCAGACGCTTGCGGGCCTCACCTTCGTGCTCACCGGGACGCTCTCCGGCCGCACGCGCGACGAGGCCAAGGCCGAGCTCGTGGCCCTCGGCGCCAAGGTCACCGGCTCGGTCTCCAAGAAGACGAGCTACGTGGTGGCCGGCGAGGCGGCGGGCTCCAAGCTCACCAAGGCGGAGAGCCTGGGCGTGCCGGTGCTCGACGAGGCCGCCTTGGAGGAGATCATCGCCACCGGCAACCCGCCCGCGTAGCCTTCGCCGCGGGTCGCGCGGGCGGAGGTGCCCCGGCCTTCGCCGTCCGTCTCGCCCGAGCAAAGAAGCCGAGCAAAGAAACCGAGGAGCCCATGCCGCTGTCCTTCGACGCCCCCGCCCGCCTCTTCACCCTCTCCACCGCCTCGACCACCTACCAGATGAAGGTCGACCGGCACGGGTACCTGCTGCACCTCTACTACGGCACGCGCGCCTCGGGGGACCTCGGCTACCTCGTCACCCACTGCGCCCTCAGCGGCATGTCCGGCCAGCCCCACGAGGACGCCGACCGCACCTTCTCGCTGGACGTGGCTCCCCAGGAGTTCCCCTTCCAGGGCGGCGGCGACATGCGCAGCCCCGCCCTGCTCGTCCGCGGCGCCGACGGGACCTTCGGCTGCGACCTGCGCTACGCCCGCCACGAGGTCCGTCCCGGCAAGTACTCGCTGCCCGGCCTGCCCGCCGCCTACGCGGAGGCCGGCGACGGCGCCGAGACCCTCTCGGTGACGCTTGCCGACGAGCGCCTCGGCCTTGAGGTCGAGCTGCTCTACGGGGTGCTCCCTGCCTTCGACGTCATCACCCGTGCGGCCGTGGTGAGAAACGTCGGCGCCGGCCGCCTCACCGTGGAGAAGCTCCAGAGCGCCTGCCTCGACCTCGTGAGCGGCAACTTCGACCTCATCACCTTCGACGGCCGCCACGCGATGGAGCGCCGTCCTTCTCGCCGGCACGTGGAGAACGGCGCGCTCTCCGTGGGCAGCCGCCGCGGGATGTCCTCCAACCAGTACAACCCGTTCATGATCCTCTGCGACCGCGACGCCACCGAGACCGCGGGGCGCGCGTGGTCGATGAGCTTCGTCTACAGCGGCGGCTTCCTCGCCGAGGCCGAGCGCGACCAGTTCGAGCAGACGCGCGCGCAGATGGGCCTTGACGACGGCCTCTTCTCCTACCCGCTCGAGCCGGGCGAGAGCCTCGTGGCGCCCGAGGTCCTCATGACCTACTCGTCCGCCGGCCTGGAGAAGATCTCCCACAACCTCCACCGCGTCATCCGCCGCCGCGTCTGCCGCGGCCCCTGGCGCGACGCCCCCCGCCCCGTGCTCGTCAACAGCTGGGAGGCCTGCTACTTCGACTTCACCGGTGACCGCCTGGTCGAGCTGGCGAGAAGGGCCGCCGACCTGGGCATCGACATGCTCGTCATGGACGACGGCTGGTTCGGCTCGAGGAGCGACGACCGCCGCGGCCTCGGCGACTGGAGGCCCAACGTGGAGAAGCTCGGCGGCACGGTGGCCGACCTCGCGCGCCGCGTGAACGAGTGCGGCCTGGGCCTCGGCATCTGGGTGGAGCCCGAGATGGTGAGCGAGGACTCCGACCTCTTTCGCGCCCACCCCGACTGGGCGCTCAGCGTGCCCGGCAAGGACCCCGTGCTCGGGCGCGACCAGCTGGTGCTGGACCTCTCCCGCGCCGACGTGCGCGACAACCTCTTCGGGCAGCTCTGCGCGGTGCTCGACCAGGGCGGCGTCGAGTACGTGAAGTGGGACTGCAACCGCTCGATCGTGGACGTGCACTCCCGCCTCGCGAGCGACCAGGGCAAGGTCCTCTACGACTACGTGCTCGGCCTCTACGACCTGCTGGGGCGCGTGCGCAGCCGCTACCCCGACCTGCTGATCGAGGGGTGCTCGGCCGGCGGCGGCCGCTTCGACGCGGGGATGCTCGCCTACGCGCCGCAGATCTGGACCTCGGACAACACCGACGCGCGCAACCGCCTGACGATCCAGTACGGCACCTCGTTCGGCTACCCGTGCTCGGCCGTGGGGGCGCACGTCTCCGCCTGCCCGAACGAGACCACCGGCCGCACCGTGCCGCTCGACGCGCGCGGGGTCGTTGCCATGGCCGGCGGCGCCTTCGGCTACGAGCTCGACCTCACGAAGCTGGGCGACCGGGACTGCGAGCTCATCAAGGGCCAGGTAGCCGCCTACCGCCAGATCGAGCCGCTCGTGCGCGAGGGCCTCTACTACCGCCTCTCGGTGCCGGAGGAGGACGACGTCTGTGCGTGGGAGTTCGTGGCCGAGGACGGCTCGGAGGCGCTCGTGTGCGCGGTGGTGACGCACGTCGACGGGTACGGCGTGACAAGCTACGTGCGCCCGCGCGGCCTCACGCCCGGCGCCGCCTACCGCGTGGAGGGCAGCGGCCCCGAGCTCTCCGCGGACGCCCTGATGGACATGGGCCTGCCGCTCTCGGCGTCCTGCTCGCCGTACGAGAGCTTCATGTACCGCCTCGAGCGCGTGGGCTAGCGGGCGCCGGGCGTCGGCCGTGGGGTGCGCGTCGAGTGCGCGCCGAGGCCGGCACCCGGCGCCCTTCGGCAGGGGGCACGTTGCGTGCCCCGGCCGCCTGCCGAGGCCCCCGACTTCCGGCTGGCCTCCAGGTTTTCTTTGTGGGAGGCGTCCGGGGCACCCGTTCTTCTCGCCGGGTCGTTCCTTTTGGACGCACTTGCACGCCCTGTTTTCCGTGTTGAGGTTGTGCGTGCAAAGGTTCAAACCACTTCATGCGTAGCCTCGGAAAAGCTTCCCAATTAGGCGAGAAGAACGTGGTCGTGGATGATTTAATTCAACTTTTTGCATGCGCAAACGCAGCGGGGCCACGGATGTGCGTTTGTGCATGCAAATGCTTTAACCAAAGCACGCCCTATCGCTTGTCCGAGCCCCACCCGAGGACGGCGTTCGTGCCGGGGGGCGTTCGTGCCGGGGGGCGTTCGTGCCCGAGGCGGCGTTCATGCCGAGGCGACATTCGTGCCGAGGCGCTGTTCGGGCCGGGGGCGGCGTTTCTGCCGACGGCGGCGTTCGGGCCGACGGCCGGGCGAAGGCCGCCGCAATCGGGTATCCTGCGAGAAGGACGGGAGGTCGCCATGGGGTTCATCGCTCGGCACAGGCTCGGATGGTCGCTCGCGCTCTTCGCGCTGGCGCTCGCCGCGCTTGCCACGGTGCCGAGCTTCCCCGCGCTGCCGTTCTACCTCGACCAGGCGCTTCAGCGCGTGCTGCTCTCGGCCCTGGTCTGCGGCCTCATGGCGTTGCTCGGCGGTGCGCGGGCGCTTGCGCCCACCACGGCAGGCATGCGCTCGGCGCTGCGCCTCGGCGCCTATCCGGTGGCCGTGGCCGCGGCGCTGCTCGCCATGGAGCTGACGGGCCTGCTGCAGCTCGCCGCGGGCTCGACGACTGGCTCGGCGTGGCCCGCCCTCCCTGCCGGCTGGGCCGTCGACCTGGCCGGCGTGGCGGCCCTCTGTGTCTTCGTGGGCGTCTTCGAGGAGGTGCTCTTCCGAGGCGTGCTGCTGGGCGGGCTGCTCTCCCGGCTCGGGGGCACGCGCAACGGCGTCGTGGTGGCGGCGCTCGTCTCCTCCGTCGTCTTTGGCGCGGTGCACGTGGGCTCGTCCGCCGGCGCCACCGACGCGCTTACCCTTGCCCAGATGCTGCTCAAGACCGTCCAGGCGGGGAGCATCGGGCTCATCTTCGCGGCGGTCTACGTGCGCACGCGCAGCATATGGGGCGTGGCGGCGCTGCATGCCCTGACCGACTTCCTGCTCATGGCGCCGCTTGCGCTGGCAGGCGTCGGCGAGGACGCGCTCGGCAGCTACGTCTCCCAGGGCTCCGACTCGCTCTCCGTGGTCCTCGGCGTGGCGCTCGTGGCGGCGTACCTCTTTGCGGTGGCGCTCTACGCGCCCTGCATCGTGCAGGGCTGGCGGCTGCTCGAGGACTCGCCGCTGCCCGCTCTCGGCCCCCTCGAGCCCGGGTGGGACCCCCGCGAGGACGCCGGCGAGAAGAACGGTGCCCCCGCCGCCCCGGACGGCGCGCGAGGCCCCGGCGGGCCCGTCCCGCCGACCGGGCTCTAGGGCCGCCCGCGCCCCCGTGCCCTCGCGCCCGACCACTTCCGCCCGCGCCCCCGCGTCCGACCGCCCGCGTCCATCGCGCCCGCCGCCTCAGCGCCCACCCATGGGCCGCCCGCGCCTGTCTCCGCCGGCGGCCGCCCGCTCCAACATTTCTGACTCATTTCCAATCCAAGTCAGGCGTATGACGTCTCAAAGACGCGCGCGTGGCGAGCGCGTAGCAACTTCGTCTCGGTTTGGGAGGCCCATTCCGTCGGGCCCTAGACTCCCTTTGAAGACAAAAGAGGGGAGACCCATGCAGACAATCGACACACGCGGCGACCAGGCCCAGCAGAGCGCCGCCGCCCACGGCGTCAAGGCCCCGCAGTCCGCTCCCGGCAGCCAGAGCGCCCCCGGCCTCTACCGGCCCGCCTACGAGCACGACGCCTGCGGCATCGGCGCGATCGCCCACCTCAAGGGCCAGCGCAGCCACCAGACGCTCGACGACGCGCTCTCCGTGCTCGTGAACCTCGAGCACCGAGGCGGCAAGGGCCTTGAGCGCAACACCGGCGACGGCGCCGGTGTGCTCTTCCAGGTGCCGCACCGCTTCTTCCGCAAGGAGGCCCAGAAGGAGGGCCAGCTCCTGCCCGACGAGGGCGACTACGGCGTCGCCATGCTCTTCTTCCCGCACGACGACGAGGCCGGCGTCGCCGCGGCCAAGCGCGTCTTCGAGGAGGGCTGCGCCGCCGCCGGCGTGCCGCTCATGTTCTGGCGCGAGGTGCCGGTTGACCCGCACGACCTGGGGTCCACGGCGCGCGCCTGCATGCCGACCATCCTCCAGGCCTTCCTCCGCCGCCCGGACGACGTCCCCGCCGGCATGGACTTCGAGCGCCGCCTCTACGTCTGCCGTCGCACCATCGAGCGCGCCGCCGACTCCAACCCGGCGCTCGCCGGCAAGATCTTCTACGTGTGCTCCATGTCCAGCCGCACCATCGTCTACAAGGGCATGCTCGTGGCCACGCAGATGCGCCGCTTCTACTTGGACCTCAACGACGCCGCGGTGGAGACTTCGCTCGCGCTGGTGCACTCGCGCTACTCCACCAACACCACGCCCAGCTGGGAGCGCGCCCACCCCAACCGCTACATCATCCACAACGGCGAGATCAACACCTTGCGCGGCAACGTCTCCTGGATCCGCGCTCGCGAGCCGCGGCTCTACTCGCCGGTCCTCGGCGCGCAGCTCGAGCAGGTCATGCCCATCATCAACCGCGAGGGATCCGACTCCGCGATCCTGGACAACGTGCTCGAGTTCCTCTACATGAACGGCCGCCCCATCGACCGCGCCGTGACCCTCATGATGCCCGAGCCCTGGGACCACAACCCCGCCCTCAGCGAGAAGCGCCGCGCCTACGACGCCTACCAGTCCATGCTCATGGAGCCCTGGGACGGCCCGGCCGCCATCGTCTTCACCGACGGCAGGCGGGTCGGCGCCGCGCTGGACAGAAACGGCCTGCGCCCCGCGCGCTACTACGTCACCCGCGACGACCGCGTCATCCTCTCCTCCGAGGTGGGCACCCTCGACGTGGAGCCCGACAACGTGCTGCGCACGGGCTGCCTCGGCCCGGGCGAGATGCTCGAGGTCGACCCGGACCAGGGCCGCGTCCTCTGGAACGACGAGATTCGCGACCGGTTTGCCGGCGAGAAGCCCTATCGCGACTGGCTCGGCGAGGAGACCATCGACGTGGCCGACCTCGCGGATCCCGCCCAGGACGGCGCGCACGGCGAGGCGGCACCGAAGCCTGACGCCGAGGTGCCCCTGGTGACCCGCATGGCCAAGCTCGGCTACCACTTCGACGACGTGGACGAGGTCGTGCGCCCGATGGCCGAGAAGGGCTCGGTGCCCCTGGCCTCCATGGGCGTCGACGCGCCGCTGGCGTGCCTGTCCACCAAGACGCGCTCGTTCTTCGACTACTTCAACCAGCTCTTCGCCCAGGTGACCAACCCGCCGATCGACGCGCTGCGCGAGAGCATCGTCACGAGCTCGGTGCTCTACCTCGGCAACCACGGCAACCTCCTGGAGGACTGCCGCGACTCCTGCCGCCTGGTGCGCCTGCCGGGCCCGATGCTCACCGAGGCGGACTTCCGCCGCATCTGCGCCATCGACCGCGTGGGCTTCCACGCGGAGCTGGTGCGCGCCGTCTTCCCGGCGGGCGGCGGCGAGCACGCCCTCGAGCACGCCCTCGACGAGCTGGCCGCGGCGGCCGAGCGCGCGGTGGCGAACGGCGCCAACATCGTGGTGATCTCTGACCGAGCGGGGGAGGGCGAGGTCAGCATCCCGTCCCTCCTGGCGCTCGGGTGCGTCCACAACCACCTCATCCGCTGCGGCCTGCGCACGAGCGCCGACCTGGTGGTTGAGGCCGGCGACGCCTTCTCCGCGCACGACTTCGCGTGCCTGGTGGGCTACTCGGCGAGCGGCATCTACCCCTACATGGCGCACGCCTGCATCACGGACCTCTGCGCCCGCGGCGAGCTCGCGCTCTCGCCCGAGGAGGCCTGCGCCAACTACGACCGCGCCGTCACGGCCGGCATCGCCTCCATCATGTCCAAGATGGGCATCTCCACGATGCAGGGCTACCACTCCGCGCAGATCTTCGAGATCCTCGGCCTCTCCGACGAGCTCGTCGACCGCTACTTCACGTTCACGGCCACGCGCGTGGGCGGCCTCACCATCGATGACGTCCAGCGGGAGCTCGACGCCCGCTATGACGCGGCGCTCGCCCTGGCCAAGAGCCCCTCGCCGGACCAGCTGCCAACCCTCGGCCTCACCAAGTGGCGCCCGCAGGGCGGCGAGGAGCACCTCATCGACCCCAAGACCATCTACCTGCTGCAGCACGCCTGCCGCGAGGGGGACTACGACCTCTTCAAGGAGTACAGCGCCTGGGTCCACCGGCCCGGCCGCGCCGTCACCCTGCGCGATCTCATGGACTTCTCGCCCGCCGGCGCCCCCGTGCCGCTGGACGAGGTCGAGCCCGCCTCCGAGATCGTGCGCCGCTTCAACACCGGCGCCATGAGCTACGGCTCCATCTCCCGCGAGCAGCACGAGTGCCTGGCCATCGCCATGAACCGCCTGCACGGCCGCTCCAACACCGGCGAGGGCGGCGAGGACCCGGCCCGCGAGGTCGCGCTGCCGGGCGGCGACTCCAAGTGCTCGGCCATCAAGCAGGTCGCCTCCGGGCGCTTCGGCGTCACGAGCCGCTACCTCTGCTCGGCCATCGAGATCCAGATCAAGATGGCCCAGGGCGCAAAGCCCGGCGAGGGCGGCCACCTGCCCGGCAAGAAGGTCTACCCGTGGATCGCGGAGGTGCGTCAGTCCACGCCCGGCGTGGGGCTCATCTCGCCGCCGCCCCACCACGACATCTACTCGATCGAGGACCTCGCCGAGCTGATCTTCGACCTCAAGAACGCCAACCCCGAGGCCCGCATCTCCGTCAAGCTCTGCGCGCTGGCGGGCGTGGGCACCATCGCCACGGGCGTCGCCAAGGGCGGGGCCGACAAGATCCTCATCTCCGGCCACAACGGCGGCACCGGCGCCGCCCCGCGCGACTCCATCTACCACGCCGGCATCCCGTTCGAGATCGGCCTGGCCGAGACCCAGCAGACGCTGCTGAGGAACGGCCTGCGCTCCCGCGTGGTGCTGGAGACCGACGGCAAGCTCATGAGCGGCCGCGACGTGGCCATCGCCGCGCTGCTGGGCGCCGAGGAGTTCGGCTTCGCCACCATGCCGCTCATCGCCTGCGGCTGCCTCATGCAGCGCGACTGCCAGCGCGACACCTGCCCGGCGGGCATTGCCACGCAGAACTGCACGCTGCGCGGCCGCTTCTCCGGCAAGCCCGAGTACGTGGTCAACTTCATGACCTTCGTGGCCGAGGAACTGCGCGAGATCATGGCGTCCCTCGGCTTCCGCACGGTGGACGAGATGGTGGGCCGCGCCGACTGCCTGCGCCAGGTCCCGGTTGACGGCGAGAAGAACTGGAAGGCCAACCGCATGGACCTCTCCGACCTTCTCGCCCCCGCGACGTGCGAGTACGGCCGGGCCATCCCCGGGGCCGACGGGCGCCACTTCCTGCTCGAGATGAAGCCGGACCTGGAGCTCGAGAAGACGCTCGACGCCACACTGTTCGTGCCCTACACCGAGCAGGCCCGCGCGCACCTCACCCCCATCCGCTTCCACGCGGACATCGACAACGTCAACCGCTGCGTGGGCACGCTCCTGGGCAGCCGCGTCACCAAGGCGCACCCCGAGGGCCTGCCCGAGGGCTCGATCACCGTGGACTGCGACGGCTCGGGCGGCCAGAGCTTCGGCGCGTTCCTGCCGGCCGGCATCACGCTGAACATCTCCGGCGACGCCAACGACTACTTCGGCAAGGGCCTCTCTGGCGGCGTGCTCTCCGTGCGCCCGCCCGAGGGGGCGACCTACAAGTTCGACGAGAACGTGATCGTGGGCAACGTCGCCTTCTACGGCGCCACGAGCGGCCGCGGCTTCGTGAACGGCCTCGCGGGCCAGCGCTTCTGCGTGCGCAACTCCGGCGCCACCGTGGTGGTCGAGGGCGTGGGCAACCACGGCTGCGAGTACATGACCGGCGGTCGCGTGCTCGTGCTCGGCGAGGTGGGCCCGAACTTCGCGGCGGGCATGTCGGGCGGCGAGGCCTTCGTCTACGACCGCTTCGGGACGCTCGCGTACCGCTGCAACACCGAGCTCGTTGACCTCGTGGCCCCGAGCGAGGAGGAGCTCGCGCAGATCCACGACCTCATCGAGGAGCACGTGCGGCGCACCCAGAGCCCGCGCGGCATCAAGATGCTTTACCAGTTCAAGACCATCCGGAGGCACTTCGTGAAGGTCGTCCCGCGTGACTACGAGCGCGTGCTCGCGCACGTCGCGCAGGCGGAGGCGGCAGGCAAGAGCCATGCCGAGGCCCTTCAGTACGCCTTCGACGCCATGAGGGAGGCATAGAGCCATGGGCAAGCCCGGAGCGTTTCTCACGGTGGGCCGTCACGCCCACGAGCTGCGTTCGGTCAAGGACCGCACGCGCGACTACTCGGAGCTCTACGAGCAGCTTGCTCCCGAGCTCCAGCGCGAGCAGGCAAGCCGCTGCATGATGTGCGGCGTGGCCTTCTGCCAGTCGGGCTTCGGCTTCGGCAAGGCCCGCCCGAGCGGCTGCCCGCTGCACAACCTCATCCCCGAGTGGAACGACCTCCTCTACCGCGGGCTCTGGCGCGAGGCGGCCGACCGCCTGGCGCTCACCTCCCCGCTGCCGGAGTTCACGAGCCGCGTGTGCCCGGCGCTCTGCGAGGCCGCCTGCAACCTCGGCCGTGACGACGAGCCCGAGACCATCCACGACAACGAGCGCGCCATCTCGGACTGGGAGTGGGCTCACGGCGGCCCGCGCCGGTTCGCCCCGGCGGCCGAGGACGCGCCGAGCGTCGCCGTGGTGGGCTCCGGCCCCGCGGGGCTGGCCGTCGCGTGGGAGCTCGCCCGCCGCGGCGCCCGCGTGAGCGTGATCGAGCGCGCCGACCGCGCCGGCGGCCTGCTCATGTACGGCATCCCCAACATGAAGCTCGAGAAGGACGTGGTCGAGCGCCGCGTGGCGCTCATGAAGGAGCTGGGCGTCGAGTTCAGGCTGGAGACGGACGCCTCGGAGCCCTCCGTGGCCGAGGGGCTTCTCGCCGACTTTGACGCGGTGGTCGTCGCTGCCGGCGCCCGCTCGCCGCGCGGGCTCGCCGCCAAGGGCTTCGAGGACGGGCTCGTGGCGGGCGGCGTGGCCTACGCCGTCGACTACCTCACGTCGGCCACGAGGTCCGTGCTTGACGGCGGGGAGCCGGCCATCTCCGCCGCCGGGCGCGACGTGGTCGTCATCGGAGGCGGCGACACGGGCAACGACTGCATGGGCACCGCCGTGCGCCAGGGCGCGCGCAGCGTCCGGCAGATCGAGTTCATGCCGCGCGCGGCGGACCCGGACGCGCCCGACGCGGTGCGCTGGCCCGAGTGGCCGCAGGTCTGCAAGACCGACTACGGCCAGGCCGAGGCCATCGACCTCATGGGCGGCGAGTGCCGCGAGTGGGCCGTGGACACCCGAGAGGTGCTCTTTGACGAGTCTGGCTCCGTGCGCGGCATCAGCGTGGTGGACCTGGACTGGTCTGCCGGCCGGCCCGAGGCCGTGGAGGGCTCCGGGCGCGAGATGCCCGCGCAGCTCGTGCTCATCGCCTGCGGGTTCGTGGGCCCGGAGCGCGGCGTGCTCGACGCGTTCGGCGTGGCCACGAGGGAGCGCGGGCTGCCCGTCGTCGCGGCGCCGGGCTCGCACCGCGCGCAGGCCGAGGGCTGCGTCTTCGTCGCCGGCGACACCCGGACGGGTTCGTCCCTGGTGGTGAGCTCCATCGCTGACGCCATGGCCTGTGCGGGCGAGGTTGCCGCAGAGCTGGGGCTCTAGCCATGGACGGGGACGGCGACACCGGCATCGTCTGGATGATCGACGGCCGTGAGATCCCCTTCGAGGCGGCGGGGGAGTCCCGCCGCCCCTGGCTCGAGGAGTCCTCGGCCTGGGGCGAGCCGGACGCTCCCGCCGAGCTTCCCGAAGACGGCGAGAAGGACGACGACGCAGAGCCGCCCGAGCTGCTCTGGGTCTAGGTCTCTAGGCCGACGTCTCCCTAGTCATCGGTGCCCGGGCGGCCCTCGTAGCTGATGCCGGCGACAAGCCCGCTCAGCTCGTCGCGCCGCCCGCGCACAAAGGCCTCGGCGAGCCTCGGGTAGGCAAGCCGCGCCTGGTCAAAAAGGTCTGCGAAGCTGTCGTGGCGCACCTCTTCGGTGAAGGGGTGCGTCCACTCGTGCCGCTTCAGGTTGGCGGCGGCGCACTCCTCAGCGCGGCGCACGTAGTGAGCGGCCGCCTCGGCGAGCGAGCGTCCGTGTGCGGCCCTCTCGACGGCCCCCACCGCCCGCGTGCGTCGGCTCCCCGCGGGCTCGATCAGCCTGCAGAGGCGCTCGTAGTCTCGGACGGCGGCGCCGTACTCGCCCGCCCCCAGGGCAATCCCGTAGACGGAGAGGCCCACCTGCGAGAAGAGCGCCCCTCCCACCCGCTCTATGCGCGCGGTACGCATGAGGTTGGTGGCGGCGGGCCGCTCCAGCACGGTGGCGTGCCGCTTCTCCCACAAGATCCACGTGTCGATGTCGGACTCGATGAGCGCGTGCACCTCGCGCGCGGCCGGCGCCAGGCTCGGGTCGGCGTCCGCAAGGGCTCGCTGCTGCGCTATCACGAAGGGGTGCGCCGTGCGGTCGAGAACGTAGTGGCCGAGCAGGCCCAGCGCAAACGCGCGGCCCACGCGCTCGTCGGCGACTGGCAGGTGGCTCACCCCCTCGCGCAGGGCGAGGAGGGCGCGCGTGGTGCGGGAGGCCTGCACCTGCTCGGCGAGCCGGTGGCAGGCCCGGGCGCGGGAGGGCAGCGTCGAGAAGCGCGCGAAGAACGGGTCGGGACCCTGGTTGGCCAGGAGGAAGGCAAGCAGCTCCTCCTCGCCCCCGAGCAGGCCCGCAGGGAGGTCCTGGGCGAGGTCCTCGCCGAAGATGTGGTGGGTAATGAGCGCCGGCATGGCTCTCCTCTCTCGACGACCCCTCTAGGGTAGCGCAACGCCTGTTGCGGGTCCCCCGACGCGTCGCGGGCAGCACCGGGCGTCCCTCCCGCCAGCGAAGCCCCGGCATCTGGTCTTGGCCCCAGGCGACAGGTCCTTCTCGCCCCGAGAGCCCGGTCTCGGTTCCGGCACGAAGGTCCTTCTCGCCCCGAGAGCCCGGTCTCGGTTCCGGCACGAAGGTCCTTCTCGCCCCTGAACGGCGTGCCTCTGCGCCTCTTTCTACCTCGCGTTTATGCCGCTCTCCGACCACTCGGCGAAACGCTCTGTAAAACGTTCGTAAGAAACGTTAAAAGGATGTAAAGGAGCTCCTCTGCGCCTTGGGGGAGAAAGAAAAGGGAAGGGGACACCCATGTCGAGCATCTCTCGTAGGAACTTCATCGCCGCCTCCGCGGCCGCCGTGGCCGGCCTCGGGCTCGTCGCGTGCAGCGGTGACACGGGCTCCGGCGACGGCAGCGCCGCCACGGCCACAGACAACCGCGTCGGCGCGTCCGAGGACCTCGTCAAGGCCGCCCAGGAGGAGGGCACGCTCGTCGTCTACGGCTCTTGCGAGGAGGACTACCTCGCCGCCGCCTGCAACCACTTCCAGGAGGTCTTCGGCATCGAGACCCAGTACCAGCGCCTCTCCACGGGCGAGGTCCAGGCCAAGATCGAGGAGGAGAACGGCAACCCCTCCGCCGACGTCTGGTTCGGCGGGACCTCTGACCCGTACAACGTGGTCACCACCGAGGGCCTGCTCGAGCCCTACGAGGCTGCCAACGCCACCCACATCACCGACGACAAGTACCGTGACGCGGACGGCAACTGGTACGGCATCTACACGGGCCTCCTCGGCATCATGTACAACAAGGACGAGGTCGCGCGCCTTGGCGTCGAGCCGCCCGAGGACTTCGCCGACCTCACCGACCCGCAGTACAAGGACCTCATCTGGTCGTCCAACTACAACACGGCCGGCACCGCCAAGCTCATCGTCAACACGATGATCCAGAAGTACGGCCACGACGAGGGCATCCAGTTCCTCGTCGACCTCGACAAGAACATCCAGGTCTACACCAAGTCCGGCTCCGGCCCCTCCAAGAACATCGGCACCGGCGAGTGCACGATCGGCCTGGGCTTCCTCCACGACGGCATCTTCCAGATCGTCGACCAGGGCTACGAGAACATTGAGCTCGTCATCCCGTCCTCCGGCACCTCCTGCGAGGTCGGCGCCACGGCCATCTTCAAGGGCGCCAAGCACCCCAACGCCGCCAAGCTGTGGATCGAGTACGCCCTCTCGCCCGAGTGCGTGGAGCTCGCCGCCCAGAACGGCTCCTACCAGTTCCTCGTCATCGACAACGCCGAGCAGCCCGCCGTTGCCACTGAGTTCGGCCTCGACCCGAACAACACGATGGACTACGACTTCGAGGACGCCAAGGCCAACACCGACACCTACGTCACCGAGGTCATGGAGGCCCTCGGCGGCGGCGACGACCGCTTCCAGACCGAGGACGCATAAGGCGCCCCTCGCCCTGTGCGGACGAGCACCGGTGAACAAGGTGCGCCGGGCGGATGCGTCCCATCCGCCCGGCGCGCGCACGTATGACGACGAGGAAGGGTGGCTATGGCAAGGACCCAGAGCGCGGAGCTTGACAGGAAGAAGCTCCTGGCCGACCCCATCATGGTGACCACGATCGTGGTGCTGATAGCGTTCCTGACGCTGTTCATCCTGTACCCGCTCGCGATCCTGCTGGTGGACAGCTTCATCACCGAGAGGGGGCCGAGCCTCGAGGTCTTCCAGCGCATCTTCGACATGCCGAGCTTCACCACGGCGATTACCAACACGCTGTCGGTGGGCTTCCTCGTGAGCATCGCCTCCGCCCTCGTCGGCCTGCTCTTCGCATACGTCGAGGTCTACGTGAAGCTGCGTACGCGGTTCCTCTCGGGCCTCTTCAAGGTCGTCTCGATGCTGCCGGTGGTCTCCCCGCCGTTCGTGCTCTCGCTCTCCGTGATCATGCTGTTCGGCAAGGCGGGCATCGTGACGCGCTACCTCCTCGGCATCTACGACAACTCCGTCTACGGCTTCTGGGGCATCTTCGTGGTCCAGACGCTGACGTTCTTCCCGGTCTGCTACATGATGCTCCGCGGCCTGCTCAAGAACATCGACCCGTCGCTGGAGGAGGCGGCGCGCGACATGGGCGCCTCCCGCTGGAAGGTCTTCACGAGCGTCACCCTGCCGCTCATGCTCCCGGGCCTCGGCAACGCGTTCCTCGTCACCTTCATCGAGTCGATCGCCGACTTCGCCAACCCCATGATCATCGGCGGCTCCTACGACACGCTCGCCACGACGATCTACCTGCAGATCACGGGAGCCTATGACAAGGAGGGCGCCGCCGCCATGGCCGTGGTTCTGCTCTGCATCACGCTCCTGATGTTCATCGTGCAGAAGTACGTCCTCGAGGCCAAGAGCACGGCCACGCTCACCGGCAAGGCGAGCCGCGCCCGCATGCTCATCACCGACAGGTCCGTGACGCTCCCGCTCACCATCCTGTGCGGCCTCATCGCGGTCTTCGTCGTGGTCATGTACGTGTGCGTCCCGTTCGGCGCCCTGTTCAAGACCTGGGGGTACGACTTCGCGCTCACGACCAAGTGGTTCGAGCAGGTCTTCACCAGGTACCACGGCCTCGAGGCGTTCCGCGACTCCTTCGTCCTGTCGCTCATAGCCTCCCCGCTCACGGCGCTGCTCTCGATGATCATCTCCTACCTGGTGGTCAAGCGGAGCTTCCGGACAAAGGGCTTCATCGAGTTCGTCTCGATGCTCGCCATGGCCGTCCCCGGCACCGTCCTGGGCGTCGGCTTCATCCGCGGCTTCTCCGGGGGCATCTTCCACACTGGGATTCTCCAGGGCATCTACGGCTCCGCGGCGATTCTGATCATCGTCTTCATCGTCCGCTCCCTGCCCACTGGAACGCGCTCGGGAATCTCGGCGCTGCGCCAGATCGACAAGTCCATCGAGGAGAGCGCCTACGACATGGGCGCGGACAGCTTCACGGTCTTCCGGACCGTCACGCTGCCGCTCATCAAGGACTCGTTCCTCTCTGGCCTCGTGACCGCCTTCGTGCGCTCCATCACGGCCATCTCGGCGATCATCCTGCTCGTGACCCCGCAGTTCTTCCTCATCACGGTGCAGATTAACGAGTTCGCCGAGAAGGGCTCCTACGGCATCGCGTGCGCGTTCGCCACGATCCTTATCGTCATTACCTACGGCTCGGTTCTCCTTATGAACCTCGCCATCAAGCACTTCGGGACCAGCAAGTACACTGAGGAGGCCTAAGCCATGGCAAAGGAGAAGAAGGGCGTGCGCCTGGAGCACGTCTCCAAGATCTATCAGGACCCCAAGACCAAGAAGGATTTCTATGCGGTCCACGACGCCAACATCGACATAGCGCCCGGCGAGTTCGTCACGCTGCTCGGCCCCTCCGGCTGCGGCAAGACCACCATCCTGCGCATGATTGCCGGCTTCGAGAGCCCGGACGAGGGCGAGATCTTCCTCGGTGGCGAGCCCATCAACGAGCTCACTCCCAACAAGCGCGACACCGCCATGGTCTTCCAGAGCTACGCCCTCCTGCCGCACTACAACATCTTCGACAACGTGGCGTACGGCCTCAAGCTCCGCAAGATGCCCAAGGAGCAGATCGCCGAGAAGGTTCACGCGATCCTGGCCCTGGTTGGGTTGGAGGGCATGGAGGACCGCATGACCAACCAGCTCTCCGGCGGCCAGCAGCAGCGCGTGGCGCTGGCCCGCGCCCTCGTGATCGAGCCGGGCGTGCTGCTCTTCGACGAGCCCCTCTCCAACCTGGACGCCAAGCTCCGCGTGGACATGCGCAACGAGATCCGCCGCATCCAGCAGGCCGCGGGCATCACGGCCATCTACGTCACGCACGACCAGTCCGAGGCCATGGCCCTCTCCGACAACATCATCGTCATGAAGAAGGGCGTGGTGGACCAGATCGGGGACCCGCACACCGTCTACTACCACCCCGTGGACGAGTTCGTGGCGGATTTCATCGGCGAGTCCAACTTCCTGCGCGGGAAGCTGACCGAGAAGGAGAGCGGCCACGCCGGCGTGGCGACGATCGAGGGGTGCCCTGTCGAGGTGGCCGACATCGAGCACCTCTCGGTGGGCGACGACTGCGTGCTCGTGCTTCGTCCCGAGGCTGCCAAGCTTGCCGACGAGGGCGTGCTGCCGTGCAAGGTGACGCTCTCGCGCTTCATGGGCAACTACCAGAACTACCAGGTGATGGTTGGGGACACGCTCGTCAAGATCACCGACTTCAACCCCAAGAACCACAAGATCTACGAGGTGGGCGACGAGGCCTTCGTCAGCTTCACCGCCAGCGACGTGCACGTGCTGTAGCACGTCCCCTCGCCTTGACCGACCCCCTTTGCTTGGGCGGGCCGACCTGCATTTCGCGGGTCGGCCGCCTTCGCGTTCTTCTCGCCGTGGTGGCTCGCTGGTTGTCACGTTTTCGGACGCCAGAACGTGACTTTGCGCGAGTTGGCGCTCAACAACTCGCTAATTGTCACGCTTCCGAGTAAAAAGTGTGACTTTGGACGAGTTTTCGCGCTGCGACTCGCTGATAGTCACGTTTCCGAGTCCAAAAGTGTGACTTTGGACGAGTCGTAAGACTGCAACTCGCTGATAGTCACGTTTCCGGACGCAAAAGCGTGACTTTGCGCGAGCCAGGCAGCTCAAACTCGCTCAAAGTCACGCTTTATCAAGAGGGGCCGGCGAGAAGAACGGCCGGACTGCAGCTCTGTACCAGCTCACGCCATCCCGTCGCGTTCTGAGGCCCGCATCGCCTCGCGCCCGCGCTACCCCTCGAAGCCCGCGTCCTCCATGAGCCCGCTTCCGTCGGCGGCTGCCGTGGCCAGCTCGTCGCAGCGCTCGTTCTCGGGGTGGCCGGCGTGGCCCTTGACCCAGTGCCAGCTGACCTCGTGGCCGTCCATCGCGGTGAGCAGGCGCTTCCAGAGGTCGACGTTCTTCACGGGCTGCTTGCTCGCCGTCTTCCAGCCGCGTCGCAGCCACCCGCCGATCCAGTTCTTCTCGAAGGCGTTGACCACGTACTGCGAGTCCGTTGTCATGTCCACCACGCACGGGCGTCGCAGCGCCTCAAGCGCGGCGATGGCGCCCATGAGCTCCATGCGGTTGTTCGTGGTGCGGCGGTAGCCTGCGCT
This sequence comes from uncultured Atopobiaceae bacterium, assembly GCA_944321515.1. GTDB lineage: Bacteria > Actinomycetota > Coriobacteriia > Coriobacteriales > Atopobiaceae > Thermophilibacter. Next base: position 41,241 of record CALULO010000013.1, read on the forward strand.
GAGCTCGCGCTCGTAGGTGCGGCCGTCCGGGCCCGTGTAGCGCAGCACCGTCCCGTAGCCGCCGGGCCCCGGGTTGCCGCGCGAGGAGCCGTCCGACCAGGCTGCCACGCGCATGCGCCCGTCGCCTGCCGGGCCCGCCAGGCCCGCGCCGCCCGCGGCCCCGGCGTTCTTCTCGCCGTCAAGCCCGGCGCTGGCAGCAAACTCGTTCCAGCTGGCCACTACTTCGCCTCCGCCCAGTTAGAGCCGTAGGAGACCTCGGCCAGCAAGGGGACCTTGAGCTCGGCTACGCCCTCCATCGTCTCCCTCACCAGCGCGCTCACGGCCTCGACCTCGTTCTGCGGGACCTCGAGGTCCAGCTCGTCGTGGATCTGGAGCACGAGCTTGGCGGACAGGCCCTCCTCGGCCAGGCGCGCCGCAACGCGCACCATGGCGATCTTGATGATGTCGGCGGCGGTGCCCTGCATCGGGTGGTTCATGGCCGTGCGCTCGCCGAAGGCCACGAGCTGGCGGTTCCTCTGCCTGAACTCCTTGATGTGGCGCTTGCGGCCGTACATGGTCTCGGCGTAGCCGAGCTCGTGGGCGCGGCGGACGGCGTCGTCGAGGAAGGCGCGCACGCCCGGGTAGGCCTCGAAGTAGCGGTCGATCATCTCCTGCGCCTCGGCGCGGCTGATCTTGAGCGAGCTGGCCAGGCCAAAGGCCTGCTGCCCGTAGACGATGCCGAAGTTCACCGCCTTCGCGCGGCTGCGCAGCTGCGGCGTTACCTCGTCGACGCCCACGCCGAAGACGCGCGCCGCCGTGGCGCGGTGGAAGTCCGCGCCCTCGCAGAAGGCGGCGATGAGGTGCTCGTCGCCCGAGAGGTGGGCCAGCAGGCGCAGCTCGATCTGCGAGTAGTCGCAGGCGAGAAAGACGCTGCCCTCGCTCACCGTGAACGCCTGGCGCACGCGGTGCCCGAGCTCGGAGCGCGTGGGGATGTTCTGCAGGTTGGGGTCGGAGCTGGAGAGGCGCCCCGTGGCGGTGACCGTCTGGTTGAGCGTGGTGTGGATGCGCCCGTCGCCGGCCACCATCGAGGGCAGCGCGTCCAGGTAGGTGCTCTTGATCTTGGAGCGCTCGCGGTACTCCAGCACGTCGGCCACGATCTTGTGCTCGCCGGCAAGGTCGCCGAGCACCTTGGCGTTGGTGGAGTAGAAGCCGCGCTTGGTGCGCTTGAGCCCGAAGGTCGGAAGCCCCAGCACGTCAAAGAGCACGTGGGAGAGCTGCTGCGGGGAGTCTATGTTGAAGTCCTCGCCGGCCTCCTCGTGGATGCGCCCCACCATCTCGGAGATCTCCGCGCCGAGCTCGGCCGACTGCGATGCCAGGACCGAGGTGTCAACCGAGAGGCCCTCGCGCTCCATCTGGGCGAGCACCGGCAGCAGCGGCATCTCCATCTGCGAGAACAGGCGAGAAGAACCGTCCGCCCTCAGGCGCTCGCGCAGCACGTCCACCAGGCGGTGCGCGCACCAGGCCTCGATGGCCGCGGCGGGCAGCTCCTCGGTGGGGGCGGGGAGGGCGTCGGTCAGGTAGGCCTCCGCGAGCTCCGCCACGCCGAACGAGCCGCGCTCGGAGTCGAGCAGGTAGGCGGCCACGGCCACGTCGAAGATGCGGGCCGGGTCGACCTCGCGCGGGGAGAGCGCCTCCGGGAGCGAGGAGTCGGCGGGGGAGAGCACGTGCAGGAGGGCCTTGACGTTGCCCGCGGCCAGGCGCCCCTCGCGGAAGAGCCGTGCGAGCGCGTCGTCCGCGGCCGTGCCCTCGAGCCGGCAGATCTTCTCGCCGTCGGAGGCCCAAAGCACGTGGGAGAGGCCGAAGAGCGCCCCGTCCGGACGGTCGTCGTCCACGGCGCAGCCGACCCACGCGTCGCCGGAGAGCATCGCGTCCAGCGCGGCGGCCGCCTCGTCGCCCGTAAGAGGGGCCGACAGCTCGGCGGGGGCCGCCGCGGCCTGCCCGCCCTCGTCGCCCAGGGCCGCGCGGGCCTGCTCCACGGCGCCCTCGCCCGCAAGGCGCACGAGGCGGCTCGTCATGCCGGTGAAGCCGAGCGCGGAGAAGGCGCGCGCCACCTCGGTGGGGTCGAAGGTGGGGAAGTGGGCGTCCGCGAGGTCCAGCTCGATGGGGGCGTCCGTGCGGATGGTGGCCACCTTGCGGGAGACCAGCGCGTCCTCGACGTGCGCGCGGAGGTTCTCGCCCATCTTGCCCTTGACCTCGTCGGCGTGGGCGATGACCTCGTCCAGGCTGCCGTACTGCACGATGAGCGCGGCCGCCTTCTTGGGCCCGATGCCCGGCACGCCCGGGATGTTGTCCGAGGAGTCGCCCTTGAGGCCGTAGAAGTCCGGGACAAGCTCCGGCGTGATGCCGTGGTAGAGGTCCTCCACGCTCTCGGGGTCCATGATCTGGACGTCGGTCACGCCCTTCTTGGTGGAGACCACCTTCACGTGCTCGGTGGTGAGCTGGTACATGTCGCGGTCACCGGTGAAGAGGTACATGTCAAAGCCGGCCGCCTCGCCGCGGCGCGCGAGGGTGCCCAGGATGTCGTCGCCCTCCCAGCCCTCGAGCTCGGCCACGGGCACGTCCAGTGCGCCCAGCAGCTCCTTCACCATGGGGAACTGCTCGTGGAGCGCTGGGTCCATGGGCGGGCGCTGGGCCTTGTACTGCGGCAGCATCTCCATGCGCACGCGCGGCTTGCCCTTGTCGAAGGCGCAGATCACGCCGTCGGGGTGGAAGGTGTCCACCAGCTTGATGAACATGTTGAAGAAGCCGAAGAGCGCGTTGGTGGAGCGCCCGTCGGGCGCGTTCATCGGCTGACGGATCGCGTGGAACGCTCGGTGCATGAGCGAGTTGCCGTCGATGACGGCGATGGTGCGGGCGGGGCTGTCGGTGGTGTCGGCCATGGAGGTCCTCTCGTCTAGGAAGTCCCTCGATTGTAGGCGAGAAGAATCCGGGGCGTCTCCGGCGGCGCCCGCCCGCGAGGTCCTTCTCGCCATGGCCACGCAGCCCATGCGCCGCGAGGACGCAACGAAAGCGCCGCGTGAGCTTCACGCAGAGGCAACGGCTGTGAAACAATGGGAACGTAAAGTATTCGGCCGTAGCCACGCACACCGACAGAGAGAAGGGGCGCACATGGCAAAGGACAAGGTCACCGAGGAATATGGCAGCCTGCTGTTCACCGACAAGGTGATGCAGGAGCGTCTCCCCAAGCCCACCTACAAGGAGCTTCGCCAGGTCATCGACGAGGGCAAGCCCCTGGACCTCGACATCGCCAACGAGGTCGCGCACGCGATGAAGGAGTGGGCGCTCGAGAAGGGCGCCACGCACTTTGCGCACTGGTTCCAGCCGCTCACCGGCATCACCTCCGAGAAGCACGACAGCTTCATCACCCCCAAGAGCGACGGCACCGTGCTGATGTCGTTCTCTGGCAAGGAGCTCGTCCAGGGCGAGCCGGACGCCTCCAGCTTCCCCTCTGGCGGCCTCCGTGCCACCTTCGAGGCCCGCGGCTACACCGCCTGGGATCCCACGAGCCCGGCCTTCATCAAGGACGAGGTGCTCTGCATCCCCACCGCGTTCATCTCCTACACCGGTGAGGCGCTCGACAAGAAGACCCCGCTGCTGCGCTCTCAGGTCGCCCTTGAGACGCAGGCCAAGCGCGTGCTCAAGCTCTTCGGCCGCGAGCCCGAGCGAGTCTTCACCACGATCGGCCCGGAGCAGGAGTACTTCCTCGTGAAGGAGGAGGACTTCGAGAAGCGCCCCGACCTCATCTACTGCGGCCGCACGCTCTTCGGCTGCGCCCCGGTCAAGGGCCAGGAGCTCGAGGAGCACTACTTCGGCGCCATCCGCCCGACGGTCAACGGCTTCATGAAGGAGGTCGACGACGAGCTCTGGAAGCTCGGCGTGCCTGTCAAGACCAAGCACAACGAGGTTGCCCCCTCCCAGCACGAGCTCGCCCCGATCTTCGAGCAGGGCTCGCTCGCCATCGACGACAACCTCCTCACCATGGAGAAGCTCAAGCTCCTCGCCACGCGCCACGGCCTGGCCTGCCTCGAGCACGAGAAGCCGTTCGAATACGTCAACGGCTCCGGCAAGCACAACAACTGGTCCATCTGCGCTGACGGCAAGAACCTGCTCGAGCCCGGCGCGGTGCCGAGCGAGAACCTGCAGTTCCTCGTCTTCCTGGCCGCTCTCGTCGCCGCCGTTGACGAGCACGCCGACCTGCTGCGCATGAGCGTCGCCTCTGCCGGCAACGACCACCGTCTCGGCGCCAACGAGGCTCCGCCCGCCATCATCTCCGTCTTCCTGGGCGACGAGCTCGACGCCGTGGTCGAGGCCCTCATCAACAAGGAGGAGGTCGAGGTCCACGAGGCCGAGCGCATGGACCTTGGCGTCCCCGCGCTGCCCGACGTCCTGCGCGACACCACCGACCGCAACCGCACGTCCCCGTTCGCGTTCACGGGCAACAAGTTCGAGTTCCGCATGTGCGGCAGCCAGCAGAACCTCTCCGACCCCAACGTCGTCCTCAACACCGCCGTCGCCGAGCAGTGCGACCGCTTTGCGACCAAGCTGGAGGGCGTCCCCGCCGAGGAGTTCACCACCGTCGCGCTGCGCTGGGTGCGCCACACCCTTCGTGACCACCACCGCGTCATCTTCGAGGGCAACGGCTACTCCGAGGAGTGGGAGGCTGAGGCCGAGAAGCGCGGCCTGCCCAACCTCAAGAGCACGCCGGACGCGCTGCCGTGCATGATCAAGCCGGAGAACATCGCGTTCTACGAGAAGTACCACGTGCTGAACTCCGCCGAGATTCGCGCCCGCTACGTCTCCAAGGCCGAGCAGTACGCCAAGCTGCTCAACATCGAGGCCAACACGATGGTCTACATGGCGCGCAGCCTCTACATGCCCGCCCTGTCCGACTACTCGGGCGACCTGGCCAGCTCCGTTGCCACCAAGGCCGAGATCGGCATTGAGTCCCCGACCGAGAAGGGCCTCGTGACGACCCTCACCGAGGGCATCGCCGCCATCGACGCCGCCACGGCCGCGCTCGAGAGCGCGAACGCCGCCGCCCAGGCCATCGAGGACCCGCAGGAGCAGTGCAACTCCTACCGCGACGTGGTCATCCCCGACATGGAGGCCCTCCGCGCCGCCGTCGACGGCATGGAGAAGATCTGCGGTGCCGACTACTGGCCGGTCCCGACCTACAATGAGATGCTCTTCTGGGTGTAGCGCCCGCGCAGTAGCATCCGCGGCCTCAGCTTTCGCAGAGGTTCCTCCCAGCCGCCCCGAGCCCTTTGGCCCGGGGCGGCTTTTTGCGCGCACGGCAGGTGGGGTCCGGCCGCGTCTTCCTTCTCGCCGGCCCGCCCGTTGTTCGCACCGTCGTCTCACCCGTGCCGCCCGGCCCGCCCTGCCCGCGTCGTCCTTCTCGCTAGCTTGGTCCCTGCTCTTCTCGCAGTTCGCTTGCTGCCGACTCCTCCGTGAGGGAGTGCAACTCATGTATGCAAGGGATGCAACCACATCATGCGTAACCGCGAAATAAGTGCCCGTATTTGCGTTGATAGCGAGGTCGTGCGTGTTTTCGTTGCATCTTTTGCATACGTAACCGCAAAAGGGTGCCCGGCATGCCATGAGACTCCACCCGGCATGCCATGAGACTCCAGGTTGTGCGTGCTTTCATTGCAGCTTTTGCATGTGCGAACGTCAGGCGTGACTCGTACGGCTTGGGACGGTCGCCTCATGGGGCGAGAAGAACCATGCTGCCGTGTTGGACGGGAGGCGAGATGAAAGGTGCCAGGCGGGGAGTGCGACGAAGGCGAGAAGAACCCTGCCGTCGCAACCCCGTCGTCGCGTCCGCTGGGACGCGCAGGGACGAACGCGGGGACGAAGCGCGTGGGGCAGGCTGGGCGGCGGGGTTTCCAGCATGCGGGCCCGCAAGCCGGCTAGCGCGCGTCCTCGTTGTTGAGGTGCGCCACGATTTCCGGGAGCCGACGGGCGAACTCGGTCATCGGCCCCCGCCAGACGGCGCGCGCCGGGCGCCCGTGCCCCACGTAGGCGGTCCGAAGCCCGCAGTCCGGCCGGGCGAAGTCGCGCGTGGCGTCGTTGCCGACCATGAGGCACTCCTCCAGCCGCACACCAAGGGCGTTGGCGAACTCCTGGTAGTAGCGGGCGCTCGGCTTGCAGCGCGTGGAGTTGGATATCGTCGAGATGAGCGCGAAGTCGTCCTCGTGGACGCCCGCCCACTCCATGCGGGCCCGGTCGCACGCGAGGGAGAACGTTGGGTTGGTGGCCAGGGCGCATGTCAGGCCGGTCGACCACACTCTGTCCACCGCCTCGCGGGCCCCCTCCACAGGACGCGCCGCCACCACGCCGCCCGCGAAGTCGGGGACGATCTCTCGCTCGTAGTAGTCAATGAGATCGGCGATCGCCGGGTCGTCCAGCGGGATGCCGCTTGCCGCGCGGAAGGTCTGGTTGAAGAGCTGCTCGTTAGTGAGGGAGTCCTCGCGGTCCTGTGCGTCTATGGCGAGGAAGGACCGCAGGTAGGGGATGCCAAGCTGGGCCGTGCTCATGCGGGCGGCCTGCCCAAGCAGGCGGGAGGCGCCGGCCACGTAGCGCACGATGAAGGCCGTGAGGTTGAGGCGCAGCAGCGTGTCGTCAAGGTCAAAGAGCACCGCCTTGATCATGTGCGCCTCCCTCCAGGCTTCTCGCGCTTTGTGAGAACATACTCGTCGGGCACGGCCCTCGGCCGCAGAACGGCCTTTCGCTTCTCCCGTGCACTCATCATATTGGGGAAATTAATAAATACCCACTCGTCTCGCTTGAAATACACACGTGAAAAACGTTACTCTATCCTCCGTGTGGGCAGCGGACCCGCACAACCGTATCTGTCGGCCCCCGAGAGCATGTAAGTTTCCACGTAGACGCCATTATCTGAGGCACTGCAGGCAGCGACCATGACGACCGGGGCCCCGTTTGTTCGAAAGGGGTCCACCTTTGAGTGAGATTCAGAACTCGTCCATCTTCGCGCTGGACGACATCTCCGACGAGGAGATGAACAACCTCATCGACGGCACCGTGACCGACTTCGACGAGGGCGATCTCGTCACCGGCACCGTCGTGAAGATCGAGCGCGATGAGGTCCTGCTTGACATCGGCTACAAGTCCGAGGGCGTCATCCCCTCTCGCGAGCTCTCCATCCGCAAGGACATCAACCCGGCCGACGTCGTCGCCCTTGGTGACGAGATCGAGGCGCTCGTTCTCCAGAAGGAGGACAAGGAGGGCCGCCTGGTCCTGTCCAAGAAGCGCGCCGAGTACGAGCGTGCCTGGAACGCCGTTGAGGAGAAGTTCAACTCCGGCGAGACCGTCGAGGGCGAGGTCATCGAGGTTGTCAAGGGCGGCCTGATCCTCGATATCGGCCTGCGCGGCTTCCTGCCCGCCTCCCTCGTCGACCTCCGTCGTGTCAAGGACCTCAACGCCTACCTCGGCACCCGCATCGAGGCCCGCGTCATCGAGATGGACCGCAACCGCAACAACGTGGTTCTGTCCCGCCGCGTCGTCCTCGAGGAGGCCCGCAAGGCCGAGCGCCAGGAGATCCTCTCCAAGCTCAAGGTCGGCATGCGCCTCAAGGGCACCGTCTCCTCGATCGTCGACTTCGGCGCCTTCGTCGACCTCGGCGGCATCGACGGCCTGGTCCACATCTCCGAGCTCTCCTGGAACCACGTCAACCACCCCTCCGAGGTCGTCAAGGTCGGCCAGGAGGTCGAGGTTCAGGTGCTCGACGTCGATCTCAACCGCGAGCGCATCTCCCTTGGCCTCAAGCAGACCACCGAGGATCCTTGGCGCACGCTCGTCAAGAAGTACCCCGTTGACGCCATCGTTGAGGGCACCGTCACCAAGCTCGTCACCTTCGGCGCGTTCGTCGACCTCGGCGAGGGCGTGGAGGGCCTGGTCCACATCTCCGAGATGGCCAAGCAGCACGTCGACCAGCCGTCCCAGGTCTGCCAGGTGGGCGACAAGGTCCAGGTGAAGGTCATGGAGATCGACCTCGACCGTCGTCGCATCTCCCTGTCCATGAAGGCTGCCGCCGAGACCCTGGGCACCGAGGTTGAGGTCAAGCCGCTCCCCGAGAGCGACCGTCCGGCCGACAAGGACGAGGTTCAGGAGTAACCTCCTACACATCGCACCGTTGGGCGGGGCTGCATGCGCAGTCCCGCCCTTTTTTCTACCGTTCAGCGCCAGAATGCGTACGTTTGGCCGTCGGGATGTTTCCGCTTCGCCGCACCTACGTGAAATGTGGTTTAAGACTTCCCTCTCAATTGACGGGCTCGCCAAGAGGCTCGCCCATAATGAACCCACCGAACGGGGCGACAAGGGCCCCGCGGGGAGGGCGCACGCAACGTGCGTGCGGGTCAAAAGAGAAAGGGACGGCAATGAGCAACACCATCACCCGTCGCGGCTTCCTGAAGGGCGCCGCCCTGACCGGCGCCGCGGCCACCATGGCCACCATGGCTGGCTGCGACGGCGAGACCGCGGCCACTAACGCGGACGGCTCGGTCAAGAAGATACTTCGCTTCGGCCAGAGCAACGCCAAGGTCGGCCTCGAC
>CALULO010000014.1 GCA_944321515.1 uncultured Atopobiaceae bacterium
TCAGTTCCAGATCGTTGTTTTCGCCCGCTGAGCTGGGCCTATGCCGGAATCTCTCCCACAGAAACCACCGAAGAGCCTGATTTCGTAATTAGAGCGAGCAGCGCAGCCGGAATAATATATGAAAATATTGATTTCGTAAAGCTGCTTTCTGAAATGAGGCAATTGGCTGATTCTGAGAAAGACTCGGGGAGACCTATTTCTAAAATAGAAACTCCCTGCGAAATAGATTACGCTCCAGAAGGATTCTCTGTTCGGAGCATAGGGGTTGGTAACTACTCATTATGGCTTCTAACGTATCGAGAGGGTGAACGATGGCCAAGCTGGCTATACGACGCACATAACAAAGTATTCATACCTCTTGAAGATAATCATGCAATTGAAGTCGCCCTGAGCGCCACGGATACGTTTTATTCAGAGAAATAATCAGTAGCATGTTCGGAGGCATTAGGCCTCTCCTCCGCACAGCTCAACGCACCGCTCAAGCCACCGGCAGTCGTTTTCCTCGCGCATGATCGCGTGCATGAGCACGAGGTAGTCGCCGAACTCGGGGGTGTCCCTCGCCGGGATCCCGTCGAACTTCTCCTGGTTGCCGCGCAGGTGCTCCAGGCGGGCCCGGTGGAGTTCCAGCTGGTGCTCCAGCATCTCTATGCGCCGTTCCTCGGAGAGACACCCGGAGAAGAACACCCGCAGCCGGAACTCGCTCTTGGGGGTAGGGGGGAGCTCGGGCTCGGAGTTCATCCACCGCAGGAACTCCTCGCGCCCCTTGGGCGTGATGGAGTAGAGCTTCTTCTCAAGCGACGTCCCCACGACCTCCACGCGAAACTCCGTCAGCCCGTCCGCGGTCATCCGCTTGAGCTCGGGGTAGATCTGGCTGTGCTTGGCGCTCCAGAACTCGTTGAGCGTGTCCTGGAACTCCTGGGCCATCTCGTAGCCGCTGCGGGGCCTCTGGTAGAGCAGGCCCAAGATCGCATACTTCAGCACGCCCATCGTCTGTGGTTTCCCCCTGGCTCGCGGTTGGTAGGTCTCTGTGGGCCGTCACGTCCCGTTAGCGGGAGGGCGGCGTCCCCTCACGAGGATACACCGCCCTCCCGTTGAGACCTCTGGCTGCCTAGATGTCCAGGGCTGCGTGGTAGCCCCAGTAGACGGCGTTGGTGATGGTGGACACCTTGGCCGCGTCGCCGATGACGCGGACGAAGGGCGCGCAGTCCCTCAGCTGCTCAACGAGGTCCGCATTTGGGCGCTGGCCCAGGGCGCAGATGACGGTCGTGCCGGGCACCAGCACCTCGTTGCCCTCGCTGTCCTGGCAGAGAACGCCGTCCGCGCGCACCTCCACGCCCCGGTAGCCGGTGTGGGCGGTCACGTACTTCTCGACCTCCGTAAGGAGCAGCGGGCGGTGCCGCACGTTGGCGTCCGGCGCCAGCTCGTCGCGCATCTCCACCAGGTGCACCCGCTTGCCCTCCATGCCCAGGTGGATGGCGCACTCGCAGCCGGCTAGGCCGCCGCCGAAGACCACCACGTCGTCGGTGACCTTGTCCTTCTCGCGGTAGTAGTTGTTGACCACTACCACGTTGTCGCCGTGCAGGCCCGGGATGTTGGGCACCAGCGGGGAGGAGCCCACGGCGATGATGAGGGCGTCCGGTGCCAGCTGCTCCGCGTACTCCGGCGTGACGGGGGTGTTCAGGCGGATCTCCACGCCGGCCTTGCGGGCCAGCCTGGCGTAGGTGCCCGCGAGCTCGTACATCTCGCGCTTGAAGGGGATGGCCTGCTCGCTTCTGAGGATGCCGCCGAGCCCCGCGTCCTTCTCGCACAGGATGACCTCGTGCCCGCGCCTGGCCGCGGTGTAGCCTGCGTACAGGCCGCCGGGGCCGCCGCCGGCCACCAGCACCCTCTTCTTGACGGGGGCGGGCTGGACCTCGGTGCCCTCGATCTCGCGTCCGATGAGGGGGTTCACCGTGCAGCGGCGGGTGCCCGTGGCGGCGCGCTCGGCCATGCAGGTGAAGCAGCGCAGGCAGTGGACGATCTCGTCGGTGCGGTTCTCGGTGACCTTGCGGGGGAGCTCGGGGTCAGCCAGCAGGGCGCGGGCCATGTACACCACGTCGGCCTTGCCGGAGGCGATGATCTCCTCCATCTGGGCGGGGTCGTTCAGGGCGCCGATGGTGGCAACTGGCACGGAGACGTGCTTCTTGATCTCGGCCGCCAGGTAGACGTTGCAGCCGTGCTCCTTGAACATGGAGGGGTGGGTGTTGCCGAAGCCGCGCTGGTAGGTGCCCGCGGAGACGTGGAGCAGGTCGACGCGGGACTCGATCTGCTGGGCAATGCGGACGCCCTCGTCGAGGTCGTAGCCGCCGTCGAAGAGCTCGGAGCCGCTCATGCGGAACTCGATGGGGAAGCGCGGCCCCACGGCCTTTCGTACGGCGTCCAGCACCTCGCAGGCGAGGCGGCAGCGGTTCTCCAGCGAGCCGCCGTACTCGTCGGTGCGCTTGTTGAAGTAGGGGGAGAGGAACTGGTTGATAAGCCAGCCGTGGCCGCCGTGGATCATGATCATCTCGAACCCGGCGCGCTTGGCGAGGCCGGCCACCCTGCCGTAGGCGGCCACGATGTCGTCGATCAGCTCCTTGGTGAGGGCGCGCACCGGCACGCCGTCGGGGCGGACGGTGTCGGAGGGCCCCACTGGCACATCTCGTGCTGGCGCGTCTTGTCAGTCATGTAGGTTCCGGCGTACATGCCGGAGTGCGAGAGCTCCAGGCTGGGGATGGCGCCGTGGCGGCGGATGGCGTCGGCCGTATAGGTGGCGCAGGCCAGCGAGTTGAGGACGGCCGTGTCCAGGTGGTAGGCGTGCGAGCCGTCCGTCTGGGGGTGCACCATGCACTCGCTGACGGTGACGGCGCCCGCGCCGCCCTTGGCGCGCAGCTCGTAGAAGGCGGTGGACTTGGGGCCGATGCAGCCGTCGTTGGTGATGTCCGTGCCGCCCATGGGGGCGGAGAACATTCGGTTGCGGAACGTTGTGCCGGCCAGCGTGATGGGTGAGCACAGGTGTGGGAACTGGCGTGTCATGGCGGTGCGGTCCTTTCTGTGGCGGGCGGGGGCGGCTGGGCTTGTGGGGCCCGCCCTTCCGCTGTGGCGCCCTGTTGGTCATGTTGTATTGTACATGTATATAATTACATGTACGGAGATTGGGACGAAGGCTTGGGGTGGGTGGTGAGGTCGCCGAGGCTCTTCGCGAGGTCCTGACGGGTATACTGCTTGCAGCATGAAAAACGGCTCGCCGTTTTAGGGGAGGGCTTCCGAGGGTCTCGGGAGTGCTCCCTATTTTCTTGTCTGGCGTATCTGGCCTTGGAAGCTTACGGTGTGGCTTGAGCTTTCCGTCACCCGGGTATCTACCTAGGCAAAGCAACGATTGCGCCGTCCTGTCGGTCCGTTCACCTGACTGGAGTTGCCATGAGAGCTCTGCGTGCCTCCCTTGCTGCCCTTCTCGCCCTCGTCCTCTCCCCGTTGACGGGGTGTGCCTCCGGCTCGTCCGATGCCGGGTTCAGGCGGGTGAGCGCCTCCGAGGCGCAGGAGATGATGGCCTCAGAGGAGGGCTACGTCATCCTGGACGTCCGTACGCCCGGGGAGTACGAGTCCGGGCACATCCCCGGCGCCGTCAACGTGCCCAACGAGACGATAGGCTCCGAGGCCCCCGCCGCCCTGCCCGACAAGGGACAGCTTATCCTGGTGTACTGCCGCAGCGGCAACAGGAGCGTGCAGGCTGCTCGCAAGCTCGCCGGGCTCGGCTACACCAACGTGGTGGAGTTCGGGGGCATCAACTCCTGGCCGGGCGAGATAGAGTAGTGCATGCGAACTAGGCCGTGCTGCAATACTACTGAGACGGGGCTTTTTCCTTGGTGAACCGAGTAATCCAAGGACTCCAGATGGGGCATTTTTCCCAGCCGTCGTGAAAGCCCATGTGTTTGATTGCGTCAGCATTCAACCGTCGGAGTAGTTCAAAGAGACGGTCTCGCCATAAGGTATCCGGAGCGGTTCTCTCGAGGAGATAACTTAGTATCGTCAAGATTCCAAACATACTGTCAGAGCGGACCTCGTAAGGCTCGTGCCGCTCTGGATTATCTGGCCTTGAGGGGATGCGAGGCCTTGTTCCGATGCCCCTGTTCCAGAGCCGGCCATGGTGTGCACAAATGTTTCGAACTGTGTTGAGGGCCACGAGCCAAGACTCGAGAACTCTGGCTGTTACGCTAAGGCTTGTCGCAATGTGATTGCGTATGTCTACGGATGCGCCCTTATAAAGTCGCAGCATCGTTCCAAAATCCATTAAGTTTACGAGAATCCAGTACGGCGGAAGCTCGTGATGGTCTCCATATGTATCTTTAAAATGAATGGCAAAGGGGTCGCGAGAGCGCCTTAGCTCGTCCTTGCAGCGCTGAATGAAGTCGGTATATTCGTCCTGCTTAAATCGGGGGAGATTTGCTTGGTCTAGGAAGCCAAATGGACCCGTGTGACTAGCAAGTTCATATGCGAGTTGGGTCCGGAAGTACACTTCGATGCGCTCTATTGCGTCAAGAACAATTAGCCGGAATTGACGGTCGAAGGTATAGAGCTTCCAGATTTGCTCGAACGTAGTGCCCTCGACGAATCGCTCATCCTTCTTGCCATCAGCATCGGCGACGGGTTGCCGTTTGAAAATATACCAATACCCGCCCAGACGGTAGTAACCCACGTCAGAGAGATGCGAGATGAGCAATTTCCGGTCCGCAATGAGTCCTCGAGTGTTCAGCCTGTTTGTCAAAGCTGAGCCAGGGTTTGGCATATTCCATTTTGCTCCATGCATCAGCCTATATAAGAAGACCCGCCAGTGTGCATCGTTGAGAGGCCGGGCGGGTTTGCTAAGGATAGTCTAGCATAATATGGTCTGCCCACTGTGGAAGTTACGTCTCGTCGGCAAGCCCCGTGATGCAGGCGCCCAGGGCGCGCATCACGTCCGCGTCGAGGCGGTGGTGGGACCAGCGCCCCTCTCGCCTGGCGCTGACAATTCCCGCGTCGCGCAGCGCGGCCATGTGGTGGGAGAGCGTAGGCTGGGAGACGTCCAGCTCGCGCAGGAGCTCGCAGGCGCAGCGCTCCCGGCCGTCGGCGAGCATGCGGACCACGCGCATGCGCGTGGGGTCGCCGAGCACCTTGAGGTTGGCGGAGAGCCGATTGTGGTCAAGGGCTCCGGCCAGGATGCGCGCCCTGAGGTCGAGCACCTTGCGGGCTACCTCCTCGATGACCAGGCGCATGAAGTCGTCGCCCCTGCCCTCGGGGTCCTCGAGGCCCCAGTCCTCGCGCCAGGCGGCGGGCAGGGCGGGGCACTCCACCCCGCAGCCCATCGTCACCACCATGTCTACCGGCGGGAGCGCGGAGAGCTCCTTGGGCGTGAGGCCCGTCACGTCTGTCCCGCGCTCGGCGAGGAGGCGCAGCGCGTCCGCGTTGACGCCTTCGGCGGGGTGCGTCCCCGCGGAGTGGGGCTCCATTACGCCCGTGGCGAGCTCGCGCGCGAGGGCCTCGGCGATTTGGCTCCGGCAGGCGTTCCTCGTGCAGACAAACGCTACGGTGACGGGCGGGCGTGCTGCCATGGTGGGCCTCTCTCGTGACGCTTGTACTTATAGACAACTATCAATATATTAGGACAAGACGAACCGAGGGAACGGGGGAGATATGGGCGAGTCGGGCTTTGGATGGGCGCGCGAGGTGTGCCTTCGGTGGGAGGGGAGCGACCCGGCGGAGCTCCTCGAGGCGCTCATGGCGGACGAGGCCTGCCCAGCGTTCGGCCCCGTCCACCACTTCCTCGTGGGTGCCTCCCTCATGACCTGCGCTTGGCCCGCGGCCGGGGAGGGGGAGCTCTCGGACGCCCTCGACGAGCTGGCCTCGCGCGCCGCGTGCGTGCCCGGCGCCGCGTGCGCCAAGTGGGGCGTCTGCGGGGCGGCCGCCTCCTGCGGCATGGCCTTCGCCGTGATCTCCGGCAACGCACCGCTGCGCCCGGAGGGCTGGACCGACGGCCAGGAGATGGTCGCCGACGTCCTCCAGCACATCGCCCGCGCCGGCTCCCCGCGCTGCTGCAAGCGCGACTCCCGCCTGGCCGTGCGCGTGGCCGTGCCCTGGTTCAACCGGCTCCTCGGGGCGGGCCTGGAGGTCGCGGGCCCCGACCCGGTCTGTGCCGTCTCGGACCAGAACTCGGTCTGCCTGCACGAGGCGTGCCCGTACTTCGGGCGCGCGTAGGCTTCGGACCCGGCGCGGGCCCCCGGTGCGGAGCTCGGCCTGGCGCGGGTGCCTCTCTGCCTGCACGTTCTTCTCGCTGCGCCCTTCGTCTCTTCCCGTGCCGTACAATGCGCACGGCAGGACGGCCGAGGGGACGGGGGCGCGCGTGACGGGGATCGGGACCATCATCAACGTGGCCTGCATCGTGGGCGGAGGGGCCGTGGGGCTCACCGCCGGACGCCTTGTGCCCGAGAGGGTTCAGGAGGGCCTGCTGCGCGCGACGGGCGTCGCCGTGACCTTCATCGGGCTCTCCGGCGCGCTCGCCGGCATGCTTACTGCGGGGGAAGGAGGCTCCCTCGTCTCGGGCGGCAGCGTGCTCGTGGTGGCGTCGCTTGCCCTGGGGACGCTCGTCGGCGAGCTCCTTGGCATCAGCACGTGGTTCGAGCGCCTGGGCGCCTGGCTCAAGCGCGTCTCCGGCAACTCGGAGAACGCGCGGTTCATGGACGCGCTCCTCACCGCCACGTTCACCGTGTGCATCGGCGCGATGGCGGTGGTCGGCTCCATCCAGGACGGCATCCTGGGCGACTGGTCCACGCTTGCGCTCAAGGGCGTGCTCGACGCTCTGATCGTCGCAGCGATGGCTGCCTCCATGGGCGTGGGCTGCCTCTTCTCGGCGCTGCCGGTGGCGGTGCTGCAGGGCGGCGTCACGCTGCTCGCCCGCGCGATCGAGCCCCTCATGACCGATGCGGCGCTGGCCAACCTCTCAACGGTGGGGTCCATCCTCATCTTCTGCGTGGGCGTGAACCTCGTGCGGCCGCGCACGTTCGACACGGCCAACATGCTGCCCGCGATTGTGGTGGCTGTGGCGCTGGCGTTTGTGTAGGGGGCTCCGCCGATCTATCTGTGCGCTCAGATAAATGCTTTCTGGAGGGAGAGGTCGGAAGCTAGTCGCGAGGGGATAGCTTTCCCCGAACGCTTACCGGCAAAGAGAGCTCCATCTATTACAGGCAGAATCTCCGCAGGATGGTCCTTCTCGCCGCCATGTCCTCGATAAGGTCTTCGGCGATGTAAGGGGTTGACTCCATGACCTGCCCCATCTCGCCATTTCCCGCAGCCACGATTGCCGATTCGACGTCATCGGCCAGTGAGCGGCAGATTTTTCGCAGCGCTGCGTTCGTGATGCCCAGGTCACGTGCGAGCCTTTCCAGCGCATCGGGCGTCACGTCGTCGATGGCCCGAACCCCGCCCATGCTCATGGCCATGTTTCGGCTGAACCTCTCATAGCGGGTTGTGCACACAAAGTCATAGGCAGGCGCAAGGCGAGGCAGGGGAGTGCCGCCCGCATGCTCTTCTCGGTAGATGAGCGAGAAGTTCTTGAGGTGGGCGTCGCAGTTTCCGATGAGGTAGGAGAAGCACGTCATGCGAGCGAGCTGCGTGAGGTCGACGGCGGGCCGTGCGCTGCGCTCTCTGATGAGTCGAGCCATCGCTGCGATGGAGCCGCCTTCAAGCTCGGCGTACTTTGAGGCGGGGGTGACGCCAAACGCCTGCGCCATGTCCTCCTGGTGGAGCCTTTCCACGCGAAGCTCGTTGTCGACGAGCGTGGCAGAGCGGTCAAAGCGTTTGACGGCGAGGACGGGGTTGCCTAGGCCGAGTAGGCTGACCTCCGCAGTCTCGATTCCGCAGGCTCGTGCGGCGCTCATGCAAATGAACTCAATCTCCGGGACGTCGCGCAGGTAGCTGGCCTTCAAGATGTGAGTGGTCGCGGCTAGGCCCTCCGGCACGAGCCAGCCCTCGTCCATCTTGCGCGACGGGTCATGGGCGAACCCCGTCTTGCTCTGCGCCCCAGCCAGCGAGAGGCGCCTTTGCGCGTTCGAGTCGGCGGTGCTCGGGGCGGACCCTAGGACCGAGCGGACATCGGTGAGGCTGATTGGCGTGTAGCCGGAACGCGTCTCGTTGACGACCTCGTTGTCGGGCCGTATGAGGACGTCCCCGACGCAGTCTCTTGCGCACGCCGCGAGCAGACCAAACCAGTCGTTCTCCGGGAGCTGCAGTTCCGCGGCGAGGGCCTCACGTGCCCCGCCCTCGGCGAGAAGTCCCTCGAAGTAGGGTCTCCACTCGACAAGTGGGAAGGGCTCTCTTTTGAGCGGAAGAGAGAGTGAGAGGGGGATGGGGCTCTCCGAGTCGAGGTAGGCGGAATCATAGGAAAAGACGAGCTTGTCTTCGTCGATTGCCCCGACGGGGATCGGGGTGAGACTCGAGACACGCGAGACGACGAGCACAATCACTCACCTCGCTTTCTGGCGACGAGGTCGATGCCAAGCGTTGCCACCACAGCGAGAACCTTGTCGATCTCGGCGGTCCCCTTGCCGTTCTCGAGCTGCGAGAGGAAGGTGACCCCCACTCCAGAGAGGCCGGCGAGGTCCGCCTGGGTGAGCCCCTGGCGCTTGCGTTCCGTAGAGACGAGCGAGCCTATGTCCCGGGCGTTACGGACGATCACGGTGCCTCCGTTTATTCGTACGCGGTTATTTCCGATACAAACAGTCTGATTTATGCGTACGCGAAAATCAAGATGAAATCGGATGCAATTTATGCATACGCGAAAGAATGAAAGGCCGTGTGGGCTTGCGCAGCCATGCAACCCATGCAGACATGCGACCCCGCAACCCGCGCAACAGCCCGTTTCTTGCCCGCCCGTTCTTCTCGCCGCACAATCGCGTCATGGGGGACGGCCCCGTCGCCCCAGACCCCGAGACGAGGAGGGACCATGGCACTGAAGGGCATCATCTCCCAGATCCGCCGCGAGGCCGGCGTCACCCAGGAGGAGATGGCGCGCAGGCTCTACGTCACGCGGCAGGCCGTCTCGCGCTGGGAGACGGGCGAGACCGCGCCCGGTATAGACATGGTGAAGCTCATCTGCGTGACCTTTGGCGTGCCCCTCGAGCGCTTCTTCGAGATGCCCCAGAGCTACTACTGCCAGTGCTGCAGCATGCCCATCCCGGAGCCCGAGATGCACGGCACCGAGGCCGACGGGTCGCCGAGCGCGGACTTCTGCCGCTACTGCTACGACCACGGCGACTTCACCGCCAAGGGTGTCACGATGGACGAGTTCATCGAGGCCACGGCGCCCATGGAGGCCAAGGCCCTCGGCGTCTCCCTGGACGAGGCCGTCTCGCTCATGGCCACGCTCCTGCCGCACCTCAAGCGCTGGCGCGAGGTGGAGAAGAACGAGGCCGCCTTTGGCGGGGAGCTGCGCGCCGCGTACGGGGACGAGACGGTGGACGCCGCCAACAGGCGCTACGTGGGCATGGGCGAGGCGGCCCACGTGCGTGCGGACGAGCTTGAGCTGGCAATCAAGGAGCAGCTGCGCCGCGCCATGGAGGCGGGGGACGCCCGCGGCCCAGAGGCGGAGAGGCTCGTCCGCATGCACGCGACGTGGCTCGGGATGTACTGGCCCGAGGGGCTCTACACCCCCGAGGCGCACCGCGCGCTTGCCGACGGCTACCTGGCAGACGAGCGCTTCCGCCGCTACTACGAGGCCGTGGCCCCGGGCGCCACGCAGTTCCTGCGCGACGCCGTGCACGCGTGGGCGTAAGGGGCTGCCTGGCCTCCGGCTACCGCAGACGGGCGTAAGCGGCGCGCTCGGGGGCGACCGGGCGCGCGTTTTTATACCGGGGGGTATGTTTAACCCAGACCCGCCCGGGCCCGGTTCGAAAGAGGGGTCGTCCCATGAAAAAGCTGCAGATTGTGCCCGAGACCGTCGTCCTTGCCGTGAGCTACGTTGCGATGGTTGCGTTCAACGCGCTCGGTGAGGTCTTCAAGCTGGGGGACGTCACCTCGGCCGACGTCTCAAACGAGGTCTTTGCCTGGTTCGCCCCCGCGGGCTACGTCTTCATGATCTGGTCCGTCATCTACGTTGGGCTTGCGGTCTGGGGCGTGCGGCTTGCCATGGACGAGGGCCACGAGCGCCACCTTGCCGGGCTCCCCGTGGGCGCCGAGTGCGCGCTCTTCGTGCTGTCGTGCGTGCTCAACATCGCGTGGCTCACCTTCTGGCACCTCAAGGTGTTCGCCGCGACCGTCCCGGTGATAGTGGCCCTCCTCGTGACCGTAGCGGCCCTCTACGTTCTGACGTGGCGCAGGTCGTCGTCCCCGGTCGACCGCGTGCCGCCCGCCCTGTACGCCTCCTGGCTCACCGTGGCCACTATGGCCAACGTCGCGCACGTGCTCGAGCGCTCCGGCCTGGTTGGCACGGGCTTCGTCCCGGCGGCGCTCACGCTCGTCCTTCTCGCTGTGCTGGTGGCGGCCTCCTACGTGGTGCGCCGGGTGTTTGACGAGTACACCTTCGGCCTGGTGGTGGCCTGGGCGGGCATCGGCATCGGCGTGCGGCTCACGGGGGTCTCGGCGCCCTTCGGCGTGCTGGTGATCGTGGTCTCGGTGCTTGGCGTGGCCGCCTCGTACGTCCCGTGGGGCCGCGTGCTCCCGGCGCTGCGCAAGAGGGGCTAGCTCGGCTAATCTAGGGTGGTGGCACCCAGCTGCCCTGGGCGTCCCGTGACCACTCCAGCCGCGCCGACTCGCCGTCCGCGCCCCGAAAGGACCGCCCATGCACGATCTCAACCTCAACCTCTTCTACGAGACGTCCTTCGACGTGGAGGCAACGGGGGACGACGGCGACGCGCTCTGGGCGCTCGTCATGAGCATCCGCCTTTGGATATGCGGGAAGTGGGAGCGGCAGGGCGTCCAGATCGACCGCGACGTCTCCGCGTGGTCGCGGTTCAAGGCCGCCCAGTGCGGCCTGGGCGACGAGCGCGGGGTGGTTAGGCTGGAGTCTGCGCGCGTGCAGCGCGAGGACGGGGAGCTCCTGTGGGGCTGCAAGATAACCGAGACCATCCTGGAGGAGCGGCGCGCGCCGCGTAGGTGGTGCACGGAAGTGGGCTTCTCCTCGCGCTCGCCCGAGCGCGGGACCGTCTCGATAGTGCTCTCCTACGGTGACCGCCCGGGATTCCTCGGCGAGCTCCAGGACGAGCCCCTGCCGACCATCCCGGGCCTCATTGGCGACCTCCTTGGGAACAACCACCTGCGCTGCACCGTATCGGGCCGCCCCGCCAGCGTCTTCCCAACCGGCCTGCACGAGGGGGACTTTGACTCGTTCTGGGGATTCGTCTCGGACCCGTCCCGCACGGTCCCCGTGGTGTACGTGAGCCCCCGGTTCCCGTCCGGCGGGGACCCGCGCCTCGCCGTCGACCCGCGCCCGCTTGCCCGCGCGCTCGGGCCGAGCGCGGCTGTCTTCTACTCCGTTGACCGCGGGTTCTGCGCCGAGATGCGCCAGGGGATTGGCAGCAGGGACCTGCGCTGCGAGAACGGCCTCGTGCGCGTCTACGCGGAGGGGCCGCGCTTCTCGGAGGTCGGGGACGCCCGCCGGCACCGCTTCTTCACCCTCGGGGAGGTTGAGTCGATGGGGGAGGAGCGCTTCGTCCGTCTTGTGAGGCGGGCCCTCGCCCAGGACGTCGACTTCTACGAGGGCATGACCCGCGTGGGCACGATCCAGGAGCTCGCACGTCAGCAGAGGATCGAGCGCATTGCCAAGAAGCGCGCCGACGAGAGGGTTAAAGAGACCGAGAACGGACTGCTTGATGAGGCCATTGCGCTTGAGCGCGACCTCCGCGCCGCCCGCTCCGAGCTTGACGAGGCGAAGGGGGAGGCCCATGCGCTCTCGGCCAAGTGCGCGGCGCTGGAGCAGGCGCTCTCCGCGCGCGGGTCGGACGCCCCGGACGGTCTTGAGCTGGGCAGCTGGCCGATGTCGCCGCGGGAGATAGGCGCGATGTTCCGTGCCGCCTTCCCCGACTCGCTCGACTTCACCGAGCGGGGCTGGAAGTCCCTGGACGACTGCCGCTCGGACGCCAAGGTGCTCTGGAACGCCCTCTACGACCTCTGCACCATCGCGCACGGCCTCTATGAGGGGGACGGGAACGCCGACTTCAAGCGTGAGTTCGACCGCCGCTCGCACTTCGAGTACGCCCCGAGCGCCGGCATGATGACGCGCAAGGACAACCGCCTCATGACTGGGTACCGTGACGTCTACCAGGGCCGTGAGATCAACTGCGAGGCCCATCTCAAGGCGGGGACGAAGGAGAGCGACCCAGGCTTCATCCGCGTGTACTTTGCCTACGACCGGCCCTCGGGCAGGGTCGTCGTCTCCGGCTGCGGCGGCCACCGCGAGAACTTCTCAACGCGCAAGGTGCACTAGGGCACGGCTGCTGCGGGGTGGCTTGGTGACGGTACGGTGGTGCCTGCCGGAGCTGAGCGCCCGGTGTATGGTTGTGTGTCGAAAGTGACGCGCGCCCTGTGACGGGAGGACCCATGACCGCCCTCGACCTCATGCGCTCCGGCGAGCCCTTCGCCGCGAGCTACCTCGACATGCCGAACGACCTCCAGCCCCGTGCCAAGCGGCTCTGCTGGCGGCTCGACCAGCTCGACCCGTCTGACGCCGCCGCCCGCATGGAGCTGCTCTCCGAGCTCCTCGGCACCTGCCCGCCCGAGGCCAGGGTCAACCCGCCCTTCCGGTGTGACTACGGCTTCAACATCCACCTGCACGGTTTCGCGCTCGTGAACTACGGCTGCTCGTTCCTGGACACCTCGCCGATCAACATCGGCGCGGGCACGATGATCGCCCCGGGCGTGGTGCTGGCGTGCGCCGGCCACGCCGTGCACCCGGCCCAGCGCGCGGAGGGCGTGCTGACCTCGGCTCCCATCACCATCGGGAACAACGTCTGGATCGGCGCCAACGTGGTGGTGTGCGGCGGCGTCACCATAGGCTCCAACAGCGTCATCGGTGCCGGGTCGGTGGTCACGCACGACGTGCCGGAGGGTGTCGTGGCCGCGGGCTCCCCGTGCCGCGTGCTCCACGAGGTGCGGGAGTCCGACCGCGTGGAGGTCAGGCGGCTGGGGTAGCGCCGCCCGGTCCCGCGGGCGCTAGCGCCTCCCTCGACGGACGAGGGCAACCACAATGGCAGCGGCGACGAGCGCGCCCCCTACGGCGAGGAGGCCGTACGGCTGGACCGTGGCGTCGCCGGCATCCGGGGTCCCGGCGTCCTGCCTGCCCTCGTTGGTACCCTGCCCGCCCTCGTTGGCCCCCTGGTCAGGGCCTGTCGGCTGCTCGGGGGTCGTCGGGCTCTCCGGGCCGGAGGGCTCCTCCGGGTCCGTCGGCCCCTCAGGGTCGGTGGGCTCCTCCGAGTCTGTCGGCTCCTCGGGGTCGGTTCCGCCGCCCGTGGCGTACGCGTTGACAAAGGCGACCTGCGCCGGCTCGCCCTCAAGGGTCACGTCCACCGCATCGACGGTCAGCCTCCCAAGGGCGTCCGCCGTGACGCTCACGGTGACGGAGAAGGTCCTCTGGTCATAGGTCACGTCCTCCTCCCCGGAGCCGTCGGCGGGGACGTCCTGCCTGACGAGGTACGTGTACGTCCCGGGGGCGTCAAGGGACAGCGCGGGGAAGTCCAGCGGGGCCGCCACCCCGGCCGCGGAGGCGCTGCTGCCTGCCTGGACCGCCCTGCCGTCCACGACGACCGGGCTTCCGTCTGCGTTGAGGAGCGAGAACGTGAACTCGCCCGCCCCCTGGTCTCGTCCCGTGAGGGTGGAGGTGGCCGTCAGCGTCCACTCGGTGGGGGAGTAGGACTTCTCGTTGAGGAAGGTGACGGTGGCGGTGCCGCCCGAGGGGACGCTTGCGTCCTGGGAGAGCCCCGGCGTCGTGACGTAGCCCTCGCCCGAGGCGTCAACCTGGGTCACGGTCGTCGTCCCGTCGGCGGGCAGGCCCTCGATCTCTGCCCATCCGCCCGCGGGCACCAGAAGCGTCGCGCGGCCGTTCACAAACTCGACCGTGGCGGGCTCGCCGGAGACGCTGCACGTGTAGCTCCCCGTGACGGGTGACCCCGCGGCGGTGGTGGACTCGACCTCGTAGGAGAAGGACCTTCCGGCCGCCGCCTCGTCAAGCGCGGCCTGTCCCGCCACGTCCGACTCTATCCTGAGCGTCCCGTGCAGGTCCCGCACGTTCAGGAAGTACGCGGCGGCCGTGGCGTCTCCGGCGGGCAGGGTGCCGGTGCAGGAGGCGTCCTCGTGGCCCTGCGCGATCTCCTCGGCGCTTCCTGAGTAGACGTGATAGCCCTCCCCGGCAAGCTCGTCCGCGTCCAGTTCGCTCACGGTGTAGCCCGCACCCTCGGGGAGCCCGGAGATGAGCATGCCCTGGCCGCTGGAGAGGCCCGTGACGGTTGCGACGCCGTCGTTGGTCCCCTCCGCGCGCGTGAAGGTGACGGTCTCGGACGTCCCGCTCGTCCCCTCGTAGCGTGTCGCCCGCCTCTCAAGGCTCGTCACGTCGGACCCCTGCCCCGTGAAGAGGCCCTCGACGGTGACCTCAAAGCGGAACTCCCGACCCTGCTCCGCGGCGTTTCCCGCCACGAACTTGGCGATGCCCAGGTCCCCTGCCGCGCTCACGTTTGTGAACGAGGCCGTCTGCGGCGTGTCGCCTATGGTCCCCGTCTCGCCGGACCTGAGGGTGAGGTAGCCCTCCGACGAGTAGTCCTGCTCGCTCACAAGGTATCCGGTCCCCTGGGGGAGGGAGTCGAGGGTGAGCCTCTGCCCGCCCTTGAGCCCCACCGTGAACGAGCCGTCGGTGAGCGTCGCCGTCTGGTCGGCGCCGTCGTCGACGGAGTAGCTGACCTCCCCCGAGAGGGGCTCGCCGTCGTCGCCCGTGAGCGTGACGGTGAAGGAGAACTCACGATCCTCGTCGACGCCCACCAGGTTCTTCTCGACCACGAGGGTCCCGTAGGCCACCTTGGTGTTGGTGAGGGAGACGACGTCCTCCTGCCCCTCGGCATCTATCGTGCCTGCCGTCCCCTCGGTGGGGCTCGCCACGCCGCCCACGCCCACGGTGCGCGAGGTCGTCAGGGTGTGCCCGTATGCGTTGGTCTCCTCAACGGAGTACGAGGTGCCCACGGGGACGTCGAGCAGGGTGATGGACTGGCCGCTCGCAAGCTCGGGCGGCCTCCCGTCCTCAAGCGTGACCGACCCGTCCTCATGGACCGTGGCCACCCCGCTTGTGGGGGAGGGGTCGTCAGCGCCCGTTTCCAGCTCGTAGTTGAGCGTGCCTGCCACCGGTGTCCCGTCGGAGCGGGAGAGGGTCACCTCTATGGGGAAGGCCTGGGAGAGGTCTCCGGCGTTGCCCTCTACCGTCTTGGTTACCCTGAGCGACCCGGTGGGGGTCGTGGGCTCCAGCACCAGCGCGCCGTTGTTGCCCAGGCGCGCGGAGAGGTGGGTCCCGACCGTGGGGGGCTGCTCGACCGTGAGCAGGGTCACGTAGGGGGCGCTCAGCGTGGCGTTGGGGTCCTTCTCGGCGGAGGCGAGAAGGGCGGGGACGCGGTACTTCGGCGTGCCCGCAAGGGCGAGGCACTGGCCGCCCACCAGGGAGAAGTGCTGGGCGATCTCGTCCGGGCCAAGCGTGACGAGGTAGGGGAGGTAGTAGGTCTCCTTGGTCGCCGTGACCGTGTCGTCGGGGCTGGGGAGGGTCGCCGAGTACACGGTCTTCTCGTAGTAGCAGGTCTGGCCGGGCTCCGGGAGCGTGGTCAGTGGCGTGAGCTGGTCTTTCGTGGGCGTCTGCCCCTCGGAGACGGTCTCGCCGCCCTTCAGCGTGAGCAGCGGGGTGTTCCGGACGAAGCCGTAGTAGGAGTTGGTCTGCGCCGCCCACGCTGAGGCGACCGTTCCGGCCTCCGCCGAGGCGCCCGATCCGGTGAAGCCGCTCGCGTAGAGGCGCCACCCGTCGGAGCCAGCCTGGGTCACGTCGCCGCCGGCCGCGGCCACGAGCTCGTCGTAGGTGACCTCCCCGCCGGCGTCGGCCCGGTCGAGAAGGGCCTCGACGGCGGAGGTGGGCTCGACCTGGTAGGCAAGCCGCACGGGGGAGGTGTCCTCCGCGTTCTCGATCGACATTGTTGCGGTCCCGTTCTGGTGCAGGATCACGTTTGCCAGGCGTGCCGGGACGGCGTCGACGGGCGCGGAGAGAAGCACCGTCTGCCTCCCGGTGTCGAGGTTCGTCTCGACCATCACCACGAAGTCGTAGAGGGTGACGTCTCCGCCCGAGTACTGGTTTGCCAGGTTGCCGATGTAGAAGTAGGTCTCGCACACCGCCGTGGCGCCGGCCGCCTGGGCCGCCTCGATCTTGGCGCGTGTCACCGCGTCCGCGTCCTGCTGCCAGGAGCCGTCGGTGATGGCGTTGACCTCCGCCTGCGAGGCAAAGGTGTAGGGGTTGCCGCCCGTGGGGACCATGCCGTGGTCGGCGTTCACGTACCACGAGGCGCGGTTGGAGAACGAGGCGTCGGACTGGTAGGAGAACTGGCCGTCCATGAGCGCCTCGAAGAAGAGGTCGTAGGTGGAGTTGCCGAGGTCGTAGCGGTCGTTCATCGCGGCCACGAGATAGGCGAACTCATGCGTAGCCTCGGGGTCGTACGGGTCTGTAAAGCTGATCTCGACGGCCTGGGCGGCGAGCGCGCCGTCGAGCAGCTCTGACCCGTACACGATGCCGTCAACCCGCGCGACGCGCATGCCGGCACCCACCTCGTCGGACACGGTGACGCGGGAGCCGCCGGGCAGGTCCTCGCCCTGGCCGCCCGAGGCAGGGGCGTCGTACTCGATGCCGAGCATGCGGTCGACGGCGTTGCCGAAGGTCCAGCTGAGCGCCGCGATGCTGTGCGCGGGGAGGTACTCGTCGACGACGCTCAGCGCGTAGCCGTCCGAGGGGGAGAGGAGGCCGTTTTCGACGGGGAAGTTGACCGTGCTGGAGACGAGGTCATAGCTCCCCGAGCCGTAGAGGCTGAGGGTCACGTCGTCCGTGCCGGCTGCCGCGGCCTCGCCGTACGCGACCGCCGCCTCGTGGACGTTGTCCGCGAGGTTCGTCCCGCTGGCGTCCCCCGGTCCCGGGATCTGGGCGACCTCCTGGCCGTGCGCGGTCTGGAGCAGGAAGGTCCCCATGCCCGTCGTGTCGACGCCGGTGGCGTAGACGCTCAGCTCGGAGCCGGACGCCTTCCAGGCGTCGTTCGCGTCCCGCTCTACGGAGCGCATCGTGAGGAGCGTGGCAAAGGCAGCGTCCGTCCCGAACCCGCTCAGGTGGGAACCGCCAGGGGTCGGCCCGAGGAAGCTGTTGTCGTTGGTGCCCGTGTACATGGTCGGATTCTCGAAATCGGTGCTTGCCATCGGGGCCACGTCGAGCCCCATGACAACGAGGACGGGGTCGCGCTGGCCGGCGCCGGAGTCGTCCGCGCCGCCGATGAGCTCCTGCCCGGCGAGGTATACCGCCTGCTGGAGGTAGGCCCCGCCGCCGAGCTGGGCGTCCTGGGTCTTTGAGCCGCCCTTAGGCGTCCCGACGACCTTGAGGGTCCCGGGCGCGCCGCCCTTCTCCGGGCTAAAGGAGACGTAGTCGCCGGAGTCGTTGGGCTCGTAGGCGTCGAGGGGCATAAGGGTGACGGCGCTCGAGCTGTACCCTATGACCGAGACGCGCGTCTCGGCCCCCGCCCCGTCGTTTTCCGCCATCAGGCGCCCGATGGCGGCGTTGAGGGCGTCGGCGAGGTAGTAGGCCCGCTCGCGCCCGGCGTAGGTCATGTCCGAGAGGGACCTGTTGAGGCTCACCACAAAGACGACGTCGTGGGCTCTGTCGCTCTCCTCGCGCACCGACGCCGCGGAGGAGAGGGCGGAGAGGCCTATCGCGAAGCCGTGCTCCTCGTTCTCAAGCGTCACGGGGAGCCCCGCCGCCTGCGCCTCGGCGGTGCTCCCGAAGACCGACTTATCCACCCAGATGCGCCCGGCGAGGCCGGTCGAGTAGGAGAGCGCACCCTCACCCGTCCCGAAGACCGACGTCCACGAGGAGGACGTGTCGGGGTCGGTCACCTTGGACACGGACCCGCCTTGCCCCTCGGCGAGCGCCGGCGGCGGGCAGGCTACGACTACGGCGCAGACGAGGACGGCGGCGAGGGCGAGAAGTGCGGCGAGGCGCTTGGCGGCGTGTGACATGGGCACCTGCTTCCAGTTGGGGGAGGGGCATGAAAATGCCCCTCCCCCCATGTTAGTCACCGCATGTCTGCGTGGCCCATGCCCGGCCCCGGACGGTCGGGAGCGGGAGCCTAGTGGTCGCTGCGGGAGAACCCGTTCCTCATGCGCATGCTGGCCTCGTAGAGGACCTTGTCGAGAAGGTCCTCGGTCTGGCGGCGGCACTCGTCGGCGATGGCGGCGTTGCAGGCCGCGAGGTCGCCGCCCGTCTCGTCGCACTCGCGGACCATCGCGGCGCACCGGCTCGTGAGGGCCTCCTGGTAGCGCTCCACGTGCGGCAGGCAGGCGCCGTGGGCCGCGTCGGCGAGCGCACCCACCAGGCGGTTGGCCCAGTAGAAGTTCTCGCTGGTCACGCGCGTGGTGGTGTCCTCCAGGTAGGCGGGCGTCTCGGTGACGTTGGCGTAGAGCGGCACGAGTGCGTTGAACGCGTTGGAGCCGTAGGCCACCCACTGCAGCGCCGCGCGCTCGGCCGGGACGTCCGGGCGCAGCTGCAGCACCGCGAGCTGGCTGTTGCGGTTGATGCCGATGGGGCGGTAGCGGCCGCGCGTGGCCTCGGTGCCGGCCGAGCCGTAGGGGTCGTAGGGCGTGCCCTGGTAGTGGAGGGACAGCACGTACTTCACGTCCTCGATGGTGAGCTTGCGCTCGGGCTCGCGGCACCAGGGCAGGGTGTCGCTCTCCGGGCCGAAGTCGGCCGCGGGCGCCGCGGTGTCCCACGCCCCGGCGTGCGGGTTCAGGAAGCGCTGCATGGCCCAGGCGCGCGGCGTGTTGTAGACGTGGTCGGAGTCGGAGTGGCTGCCAAAGGCGTCGCGCGGGTTGAAGTGCATGCCGTCCCCGCCGAGCGTGAGGTCAAGGTGGTTGGCGGCCATCCACTCGCGCAGGTCGGCAGAGCAGAGGTGCTCGTGCTGCGCGCCGAAGGCGTCGCCGAGGTCGAAGTCGTCGATGCCAAGCTGGTTGGGCATGGTGACGTAGCAGTCGTCCGGCACGCGGCGCGCGATCCAGTGGTGGCCGCCCACGGTCTCGAGCCACCAGATCTCGTCGGCGTCGGAGAAGGCCACGCCGTTCATCTCGTAGGTGCCGTAGGCCTCGAGCAGCTCGCCGAGGCGGCGCACGCCGTCACGGGCGCTCGTGGCGTAGGGGAGCACCAGCGTGACCATGTCCTCCTCGCCGATGCCGCCAAGCCGCTCGGGCTCGTAGCCCGGCGCGTCCTTCTCGCCCCGTGCGGCGCGGTAGGGGACCAGCGGGTCCGCGGCAAGCACGCGCTCGTTGGAGGTGATCGTCTCCGTGGCGCTCATGCCGACGTTGCGCTCGTTGAAGCCGGCCTCCTCCCAGAGGCCCTCCTTGAGGTCGGCGTTGGGCATGGCGGTGTAGCGCATGCCGTCCTCGGGCAGGGTGATCTCGAGGTGCGAGAGGACGCTCCGGTAGACGGAGCCGGCCTCCGGTGCGCGGCGCGCCACAAAGCGCTTGGGGCAGAACTCGCCGTTGGACGAGTCCTCGTTCCTGGCGACGATGGTGGAGCCGTCGTAGCTGGCGCGCTTGCCTATGAGAATGGTGGTGCAGGGCATGGTGCCTCCTTGGGAAGCGGGGGCGCGGTCGTGGCGGCCTGGGCGCCCCCTGCCGAAGCGTGCGGTTCGCGCTCCATCATAGCCGCTTGCGGGCATCCCGGCCGCGGGCCCCGCGGCTTTGCGCGGAGGCTGTGCGGAGGCGGCCTCCCGTGCCCGCCTCGGTTGCGCCGACCGCCCGCCGCGCGCGATAATACTCAGACTGAAAACCACCCACGCTTCAGAGAGGCACCCCGCATGTCGATGAAGTTCAAGCGCCTGCTGCCCATCCCCAAGGAGATCCGTGCCGAGATGCCGCTCTCGGCGGAGATGACGGCGCGCAAGGCGGACTTTGACGCTCAGGTTGCCGCGGTGCTCACCGGCGATGACAGCCGACGCCTGCTCATCATCGGCCCGTGCTCCGCCGACCGCGAGGACTCCGTGCTCGACTACGTGACGCGCCTGGCAAAGCTCGCCGAGCGCGTCTCCGACAAGCTCGTCGTGATCCCGCGCGTCTACACCAACAAGCCCCGCACCAAGGGCACCGGCTACAAGGGCCTGCTGCACAACCCCAACCCGGAGGCCGCCGACGACCTGCTCGCGGGCGTCAAGGCCATCCGCCACATGCACCTGCGCGTGGTGGAGGAGACGGGCTTCTTCACCGCCGACGAGATGCTCTACCCCACCAACTACCAGTATCTCATCGACCTCCTGGGCTACATCGCGGTGGGCGCCCGCTCGGTTGAGAACCAGGAGCACCGCCTGGTGGCCTCGGGCGTGCCCATGCCGGTGGGCATGAAGAACCCCACGGGCGGCTCCACCGACGTGATGCTCAACTCCATCTACGCCGCCCAGCAGCCCCAGACCTTCATCTTCCGCAACTGGGAGGT
>CALULO010000015.1 GCA_944321515.1 uncultured Atopobiaceae bacterium
CAGTTCCAGATCGTTGTTTTCGCCCGCTGAGCTGGGCCTATGCCGGAATCTCTCCCACAGAAACCACCGAAGAGCCCGAAATTCACTGACGGGGGCTGGGGCGGCGCAAGATGGGGCGATCAGGAACGTTCGGGCCCTTCGTGAGGTGGGATGGGGCGGGCTGGCGCGTTCGGGCCCTTCGTGAGGTGGCTTTTTTGGCTGGCGGGAGCCGTTTCCGAACAGAGTTAGCGTGTCGACACTACAAAACCGCAGGTGGAGTCTCTCACCATGTGAGGCCTATACTTGCCCACCCCCGCAAACCCCACCTCACGAAGGGCCCGAACGCGCTCTGAAGAGCGACCTCACCTCACGAAGCGCCCGAACTTCTCTCGTGAACTACCAGACGGAGCTCGGCAATCCGCCACCGAGGCGGCGCAGCGCCTCCTCTGTTGCCCCCGGGCCGAAGAGCTCCTCGCGACGCGCGGATCTCAGCCGTAGAATTGCCTCTGTGGGCCGCTGGCGCTTTACACCCAGGCTTTCCTCGAGCTCCAGCGCGTATGAGTTCAGCCTTCGGTCGCTCCCGAGAATGCCTTTCGTCAGGGTGAGGCAGTCGAGCCCGGCCTTTCGATAGGCGCGGCGCTTGCTCTCGTCGCGGGCACGGGTCTCCGGGGAGTCGTGCTCGGAGTGACTGTCGTACTCCATTACGGTCCCGTTGCCCCAGGAAAAGTCAGGCACCAGCGTTTTCCTGCCAAGGTCTTGAGCCAGCGCGGCGGGCAGCTCGATTCGGTCGTTGAGCCGGAAGCCTCCCAGCCCAAGACCCCCTCGTCGACGTGGGAGAACGTGGAGGATGGCGACGTCCGTCTCACGCGGGGAGTTTGAGTTGGGCACGACCCACCTGAGGGCGTCGCTTGCCCGGGAGGCTCCTCGGACGCCGTTTGCCCGAGCGTAGTCTGCGTACGTCTGGAGCTCGCCAAGATCGACGAGGGGGCTGAGGCCGGTCCGCATCCCCTTGTCCGCCCACTCCGCCAGGCCATACGTCCCGGTCATCTCGTAGGCAATTCGCATGAGGTCGATCTCGCTGAGCTCGGCACCAAGCTGCGCAAGGACAACAGGCATGCGGCAGACGGCAATGCCGTCCCCCAGGCGAAACAGCCACCCCTCGCCCAGCGGGCCGCGCCACACGTGACTCTCAACGGGGCCTCGAGCGTATCGAGCTGAGGCTCTTGCGGCAACGACGTCTATGGGGCCCTCGGCGTGACACAGGGCGCTGATGCGCTCGGCCTGCTCGCGAAGGGTTAGGTCGCGAGCGCCATATATCCTTCCCTCGCTCTCCAGCCAGGCGATGCCGCCCTCGGCAATACGGGCCGACCGCCAGAAATCGAGCGCCGTCTGAAAGCCAACAATGAGCTCGCGCATGCCTCTCCTCCCTCGCGCCGTGAGAACCCTACGACGTGAGAAGACGGTATCGCAATAAATTACATCTGTACTTGTAGATATATCTTTTAGATTGTATTAATTTTGAAGATAAGCGAAGGTCTGGCGTAAGCTAATCGCAAGCCAAAGAGAGGGGCCGCTCAGGGCATGCGCCCCGAGCGGCCCCTCGTACGGCCTCGTACGGACGGGTCCCGCTTGTCCCGGACGTCGCTACTCCGCGGCGGTGAGCTTCGCCACGAGGTCGCGCGCCTCGGTGAGCTTCTCCTCGCTGGGGATCCAGTTCACCGCAAAGGTCTTCTCGGGCAGCTGGAAGCCGGCGGCCTCGAGCTCCTTGCCCACGTTGTTGGGGCCGAGCGGAGCCCAGCCGTAGCTGCCGAACGCCAGGCCGATGCGGTCGCCGTTCTTGGGCGAGAGACCCTTCATGTACGTGAGGAAACTCGCCACGGTGGGCAGCATCTGGCTGTTGAGCGTCGGCGAGCCCACGCACACGTACTTGCAGTCCATGAACACGTCCATGACGTTGGAGACGTGGTTCTCCTTGAGGTCCATGAGCTGCGCGGGGATGCCTGCAGCCAGGAAGCCGTCAACCAGCGCTCGGGCGATCTTCTCGGTGGAGTGCCACATGGAGTCGTAGACCACCACGGCGCGCTCCTGGAGCTCGCCGGAGACGAAGCCCTCGTAGGCGCGCAGGATGTCCTCGACGTGGCTGCGCCAGATGATGCCGTGGGCTGGGCAGATCATGTCAAGCGCGTCCGGACCCAGCCCGCGCACGGCCTTCACGGCCGCGGCGGCCTGCGTGCGGTACGGCTGCACGATGTTGGCGTAGTACTTGTGCGCCTGGTGCATGACCTCGCACATGTCGTTCTCGTCGTCAAAGCGCGCAGAGCTGGCGAAGTGCTGGCCAAAGGCGTCGTTGGAGAAGAGGATCTTGTCGTAGGCGTCATAGGTGACCATGTTGTCCGGCCAGTGGACCATCGGCGTCTGGACAAACGCGAGCGTGCGCTTGCCGATGCAGAGGGTGTCGCCCGTCTTGACGCCGTTGTAGCCCAGGTCGCCGAAGTGGGCGGTCATGTTCTTGACGCCCTGCGGCGCGGAGCAGTAAATCTGGCAGTTGGGTGCCAGCTCGCGGATGCGCGCGGTGGAGCCGGAGTGGTCCATCTCCACGTGGTTGGCAATGAGGACGTCGATCTTGGACGGGTCAATCACCGAGGAGATGCGCTGGATGAGCTCGTCGACAAAGGTAATCTTGGCCGTGTCGATGAGGGTGACCTTCTCGTCCAGGATGAGGTAGGAGTTGTAGGTGATACCCGCCTCGGTGGTGTAGCCGTGGAACTCGCGCGCGTTCCAGTCGAGCGCGCCGACCCAGTAGACGTCCGGCTTGATCTGAACTGCAGAGAGCATGGAACCTCCTTGCGTGGCGACGGAAATTGCGACGTCCTTATGGCAGCTAGCATAGCACGGGGTGACAAGCAGAACGGGGCGGCCGGACCGTCTGGGTCGGCCGCCCCGCGTGGGGGCATCTTATGTCTCACTCCCACTTATTACGCCTGGTTCCCGCAGGGTTCGCGGGCACGGGCGCAACGAGGCCGTCCCGCCCTGCCGCCTCCGGCTAGCTGCCTCTTCTCGCCGGGGCGAACGAACGGGCTTCTGGCCTGTTGCTACTTCTCGCCAGCAGCGCGACGGGCGGCGTAGTCTGCCGCCAGCTTCTGCTGGATGTCGTGCGGGACCTGCTCGTAGCCGCTGACCTCCATCTCAAACTCGCCGGTGCCACGAGAGAGCGAGCGCAGACGCGTGGCGTAGTCGGTGACCTCGGCGTACGGGATCGTGGCCACCACGGTGGTCTCGCCCGCCTGGGCACCGGTCCCGGCCTCCATGCCCTCCACGCGGCCGCGGGAGGCGGAGACGTCGCCCATCACGGAGCCGGCGTAGCTCTCCGGCACGGTGATGCGCAGGTGCGCCATCGGCTCGAGCAGCACGGCCTCGGCCTGCTCAACGGCCTTCTGGAAGCCGATGCGCGCGGCCGTCTTGAACGCCATCTCGTTGGAGTCGACCGGGTGGTAGGAGCCGTCGTAGACGGCGACCTTGACGTCGATCATCGGGTAGCCGGCCAGGACGCCGTCGCGCATGGTCTCCTGGACGCCCTTGTCGATGGCCGGGATGAAGCCGCGCGGGATGTGGCCGCCCACGACCTCGTCCACGAACTCGTAGCCGGCGCCCGGGTTAGGCTCGATGCGGAGCCAGCAGTCGCCGTACTGCCCGGCGCCGCCGGTCTGCTTCTTGTGGCGGCCCTGGGCGGACGCCACGCGGCGGATGGTCTCGCGGTACGGGATCTTGAGCGCCACGGTGTGCGCCGTGATGCCCGCGCGGTCCTCGAGGCGGTCAAGCAGCACACTGACCTGGGCCTCGCCGATTGCGGAGATGACGGTCTGGCCGGTGTCCTCGTCGCGCTCCACCTTGAGGGTGGGGTCGGCGTCCGCGGACTTCTCCAAGAAGGCGTAGAGCTTGCCCTCGGTGCCGCGCTTGTCGGGCTCGATCGCAATGCGGTAGAGCGAGTTGGGGAAGCGGAACTCGGCGGCCTCGACCTTGCCGGTCACGGAGAGCGTGTCGCCGGTCATGGCCTCGATCTTGGGCACCACCACGATGTCGCCGGCAGCGGCCTGCTGCATCTCGGTGGTCTCGCGGCCGCACATCTGGTAGAGGTGCCCGAGGCGCTCGGTCTTGCGCGTGCGCGCGTTGGTGAGCTCCAGGCCCGGCGTGATGGTGCCGGCCAGCACCTTGAGGAAGGAGAGGCGACCGTTCTGCGGGTCGTTGAGGGACTTGAAGGCAAAGGCCACGGGGCGGTCGTCGTCCGGGGAGATGTCGAGCTGCTCGCCGTTGACCAGCGGGATACGGCCAAAGTCGGCCATCGTGGGGAACCACGCCACCACGGCGTCCATGAAGGAAATGACGCCCTCCTCGCGCACGCAGCTGCCGGCGAAGACGGGCACGAAGACACGCTCGCGGATGGCCTTGGCAAGCAGGCCCTCGAGCTCCTCCTGGGTGACCTCCTCGCCCTCCAGGTACTTCATCATGATCTCGTCGTCGGCCTCAACCACGAGCTCGGTGAGCTGCGCGCGGGCCGCCGCGGCGGCGTCTGCGAACTCTGCGGGCACGTCCTCCACCACGGGCTTGCCGTCCACGAGGTGGCGCGCCGTCATGTGGACCACGTCGATGACGCCGGCAAACGACTCGCCGACGCCCATCGGGATGGTCACGGCGCCGAGGTTGTTGCCAAAGCGCTCCTGCAGCGTGGCGAACGCAACGTCGAAGTCCGCGTCCGGGCGGTCGAGGCGGTTCACGAAGAGTGCGCGCGCGAGGGAGAGGTCCTCGGCCGCGTACCAGAGGCGGGTGGTGACGGTACCCGGGCCGGAGGCGGCGTCGACCACGAAGACGGCGGTCTCGCCGGCGCTCATAGCGGCGTACGCGTCACCGACGAAGTCCGGGTAGCACGGTGCGTCGAGCACGTTCAGGCGAGTGCCCTCCCAGGTCACGGGCGCGATCGAGGTGGAGATGGAGAAACCGCGCTCGCCCTCCTCGCCGTCATAGTCCAGCGTGGGCTTTGTGCCGGCGTGGCCCCCCAGACGGGTGGTGCGGCCCGTCAGGTGCAGCATGGCCTCGGCCAGCATGGTCTTGCCCACGCCGCCTTGGCCCACAAGGACCACGTTCTTGACCTTCTCGCTTCCCTTTGCTGCCATGATGCCTCCCTCGGACAGGGTGTGTGCACGATGTCATTCACCTTACCCACGGGGGAACGCCTCACGCCGAACGTATCGGGCAGCGGGCGGGAAGAGTGGCGTGCGCGGGGGGTCGCGCGAGGGGACGCGGGGCCGGGGCGCGGCGGGACGGGGGATGCCGGCGCGCGGGCACCGGCCGTCGCATGTCGCCGCGTTCCGCGCCACAAGAAAAAGGAGGGCTCCCGTGGGAGCCCTCCTGCGAAACGCCACATGTGCCCGGGCGCGACGTTTGCCCCGGAGGAATCTGTCCCGTGGGACAGATTCCTCCGGGGCAACTGTCCCAGTTACGCGAGGTCCTTCTCGGCCTCGGCGTCGTGCTCGGCGATGAGCTTGGCCTTGACGGAGATCTTCTCGTCCGAGAGGGCGTCCTCGTAGATCTTCTTGCCGGTGGGGTGCTCCTCAAGCCAGAGCTTCTCGGCGCGCTCCTCCCAGGCGTGGGCGTAGGGCGTGGTGCGCGCGCAGAGGTGGTCGACGTCCTCGGGCGTGACGTACTCGGTGGAGGGGGCGTCGGCCTCGTGGACAATGCGCGGCAGGATCTCGGGGTTCTCGAGCATCGGGCACGGGCGCAGCATATTGTCGTTCCAGGGGTAGTTCTCGCGGTAGGCCTGGAAGAGCGGCTGCTGCAGGCACTCGAGCAGGGACTTCTCCTTGATGTTGGCGTTGGAGTAGTGGATGAAGACGCACGGCTCCACGTCGCCGCGGGCGTTGATGTGGCAGTAGACGCGCCCGCCGGCGATGCAGCCGCCGACGAACTCGCCGTCGTTCTGGAAGTCCATCGCAAAGATGGGCTTGCCGCCCTCCACGGCGCGCACCTCGCGGATGCGGCGCAGCATGTACTCGCGCTGCTCGATGGTGGGCATGAGGTCGGCGTTGGCGCCCTCGCCCACGGGCATGTAGTGGAAGTACCAGGCCCAGCGGGCGCCCTTCTCGATGATGGTGTCGAGGTACTCGTCGGAGCTCACGATGTCCACGTTGTCGCGCGTGTACGCCGTGGAGGTGCCGAAGAGCAGCCCGTTCTTGTGCAGCAGGTCGAAGGCGGCCATGGCGTCCTCGTAGGAGCCGTCGCCGCGGCGGCCGTCGTTGGAGGCCTCGTCGCCCTCGAGGGAGATGGAGAACACGATGTTGCCGAGGCGGCGCACCTCGTCGCAGAACTCCTGGTCAATGAGGGTGGCGTTGGTGAAGATGTTGAAGAGGCAGTCGTTGTGGGCCTCGGCCAGGCGCAGGACGTCCTTCTTGCGGACCAGGGGCTCGCCGCCCGTGAGCATGTAGAGGTGGCAGCCGAGGTCGGAGCCCTCGGTGACCAGGCGGTCCATCTCCTCGTAGGTGAGATTCAGGCTGTTGCCGTAATCTGCCGCCCAGCAGCCGACGCAGTGACGGTTGCATGCCGAGGTGGGGTCAAACAGGATGATCCAGGGCACGTTGCACTGGTACTTCTCGGCGTTGGCGGTGGTGTTGCGCAGGCCTCGGAAGGCGGCCTCGTAGGCGCCGTTCAGCATGGTCGTCTTGAGGACGTGGTGGTCGGTCTCGTCGATGACCTTCCAGAGGAACTGCTCCCACTTGGAGCCAGGGTAGAGGCCCTTGCGCATGCCGCGGATGGATCCCGGCGAGGTGTCCTTGAGCAGGTTGCCGGCCATGTCGAGCAGCTTGTCGAGCTTCTGCTCGCGGTCGGGGCCGGAGCCGGCCTTGATGATCTGGTCGAGGACAAGGCCAAAGGCCTTGCGCTCAGCCGCGTGCGCAATCTTTGACTGCATTGATGCCTCTTTCGTCTGTAGGTCGAACTTTTTTGAATTTAGTTCGATTACACGTGTCAGTGTACCCGTTGCACGGGGCTTTAGTCTCGCCTGAAGGCGTTTTTGGAATGGTTAAGAAACGTGCGCCCGGCCAAACGCCGGGCGCACGAGGGTACGGGGATGAATTGTGTGGCGCCTGGTAGCGGGCGTCGGAAAGGGTCGTCGGCCCTAGCCGTGATCCGGCCCGGAGCCGGCGCCAGGGGCCTCTGCGTCCGCCCCGCCTCCGGTCCCCGGGCGCCTCCCTGACCCCGGCAACCGGCCGGCGCGGCGCAGCGCGTCGCGCAGGATCCACTCTACCTGGCCGTTTGCGCTGCGCATCTCGTCTGCTGCCCAGTGCTCAACCGCGGCCCAGACCTCCGGGTCTATGCGGAGCGGATACTGCTTGCGGGCTGCCACGTTCTTCTCGCCCCCTGATGCTACTGGTAGAGCGAGCCGGTGTTGAGCACGGGCTGGGCCTCGGACTCGCCGCAGAGCACCACCATCAGGTTGGACGCCATCACGGCCTTGCGGTCCTCGTCGAACTCGACCACGCCGCCGTCGGAGAGCTCCTTGAGCGCCATGTCCACCATCGAGACGGCGCCCTCGACGATCTTCTTGCGCGCCGCGATGATGGCCTCGGCCTGCTGGCGGCGCAGCATCGCCTGGGCGATCTCCGGCGCGTAGGCCAGGTGGGTGAGGCGGGCGTCGTCCACCGAGACGCCCGCCGTGGAGAGGCGGCGGTCGAGCTCCTCCTTGAGGCTGGCCGAGACCTCCTCGATGTTGGAGCGGAGCGTGATGGACTGGTTGGAGGAGTCGTCGTCCTCCATGTGGTCGTAGGCGTAGATGCTGGCGACGTGGCGCAGCGCGGTCTCGGTCTGCATGGCCACGAAGGAGGGGTAGTTGTCCACGTCGAAGAGGGCCTTGGCGGTGTCCGCGACGTGCCAGACCACGACCGTGGCGATCTCGATGGGGTTGCCCATCTTGTCGTTGACCTTGAGGCGGTCGCCGTTGAGGGTGCGGGCGCGCAGGGACACCTTCGTGGAGAGGCCGCTGGCCGCCGCGGCGGCGATCTTCGCGGCCTTGGTGGAGCTCTCCACGCCCTCGGAGAGGCTCTCGGCAACGGCGGCGCCGTCCGGGTTGCCCAGGCTGCGCGCGTAGAAGGGGTTGGCCCAGTAGAAGCCCGAGTCGTGGACCGTGCCCACGTAGCTGCCAAAGAGCACGAGCACGCGCGCCTGACCCGGCTGCAGCGAGAAGAAGCCGCAGGAGACGATGACGTCCACGATGAGCAGGACGAGGCTGCCCACGAGCAGCACGGGGCCCCAGATGGGCGCGGCGACGCCGGCATCCTCGGCGGTGGCCAGAATGATGATGCCCTGGACCATCATCCAGACGGTCGCGGCGTACAGGGCCAGGTTCACGAAGAGCATGGGCCAGCCGTTCGCGGCGCG
>CALULO010000016.1 GCA_944321515.1 uncultured Atopobiaceae bacterium
AGGTCGGAACTTACCCGACAAGGAATTTCGCTACCTTAGGACCGTTATAGTTACGGCCGCCGTTTACCGGGGCTTGGATTCGCCGCTTCGCGCAAGCTGACGGCTCCTCGTGACCTTCCGGCACCGGGCAGGCGTCAGACCCTATACGTCGTCTTACGACTTCAGCAGAGTCCTGTGTTTTTGATAAACAGTCGCTTGGGCCCATTCGCTGTGGCCGCCCCAGGCTCGGGGAGCGTGTCCCTCCACCCGAGGCGGCGCCCCTTCTCCCGAAGTTACGGGGCCATTTTGCCGAGTTCCTTAACCATGGTTCTCCCGATCGCCTTGGTATGCTCTACCCACCCACCTGTGTCGGTTTGCGGTACGGGCCCCTGCGGGCTCCCTAGGGGGTTTTCTCGGGAGCGTGGGCTCACTGGCTTCGCTAAGTCGCTTCGTCCGGCACCTCGGCCCTCGCGCAGGGCGCGTTTCACTGCCCTGCGGCCTACGTGCCATCGCGGGGACGTCCAGAACCCCGTCCAGCTACCCTTCTCCGTCGCCCCATCGGTGATAGCGCCCGTTCGGGGGTGCAGGAATGTCGACCTGCTGTGCATCGGCTACGCCTTCCGGCCTCGCCTTAGCTCCCGACTGACCCTGGGAGGATTAGCCTCGCCCAGGAAACCTTGGGTTTACGGCGGGGGCGTTTTTCACGCCCCTCTCGTTACTCATGCCAGCATTCTCACTTCCGGCCGGTCCACCGAGGGTCGCCCCTCGGCTTCGCCCCGGACGGAAAGCTCCCCTACCACCAGGCGATGCCTGGTCCGCCGCTTCGGCGCCGTGCTTAGCCCCGTATATTGTCGGCGCATGTCCACTCGACCAGTGAGCTATTACGCACTCTTTAAATGAATGGCTGCTTCTAAGCCAACATCCTGGTTGTCTGAGCAAACGCACATCCTTTGCCACTTAGCACGGACTTGGGGGCCTTAGCGGGCGGTCTGGGCTGTTTCCCTTTCGAACACACAGCTTAGCCCACATGTTCTGACTCCCGGACTCTGGACCCGCGGTATTCGGAGTTTGATTGGGGTTGGTAGGCGGTGAGGCCCCCGCGCCCATTCAGTGCTCTACCCCCGCGGGTAAACGTCCGAGGCTAGCCCTAAAGCTATTTCGGGGAGAACGAGATATCTCCGGGTTTGATTGGCCTTTCACCCCTATCCACAGGTCATCCCCCCAGTTTTCAACC
This sequence comes from uncultured Atopobiaceae bacterium, assembly GCA_944321515.1. GTDB lineage: Bacteria > Actinomycetota > Coriobacteriia > Coriobacteriales > Atopobiaceae > Thermophilibacter. The sequence goes on from CALULO010000016.1 coordinate 1,214, forward strand.
TAGGTGGGTTCGGCCCTCCACGGGGTCTTACCCCCGCTTCAGCCTGCCCATGGATAGCTCACCCGGCTTCGCGTCTACGGAGCGCGACTGCTCGCCCGCTTCGGACTCGCTTTCGCTGCGGCTCGCTTCCAAGCTTAACCTCGCCACGCTCCGTAACTCGCTGGCTCATTCTACAAAAGGCACGCCGTCACGGCCCGAAGGCCGCTCCGACTGCTTGTAGGCAGACGGTTTCAGGTGCTGTTTCACTCCCCTCCCGGGGTGCTTTTCACCTTTCCCTCACGGTACTGGTCCACTATCGGTCACAGGAGAGTATTTAGGATTGGAGGGTGGACCCCCCAGCTTCCCACCGGGTTTCACGTGTCCGGCGGTACTCAGGGACCACACGGCAGTCCTCGCGGATTCGCGTACGGGGCTCTAACCCTGTCCCGCCGGCCTTCCCATGCCGTTCCGCTTCCGCGCGGTTTTGTAACTGCGCAGTGTGTGGCCCTACAACCCCGGCGGCGGTCTCCCGGCCGCCGGTTTGTCCTAGGTCCCCGTTCGCTCGCCACTACTAGGGGAATCTCGTTTGATTTCTCTTCCTCGGGGTACTTAGATGTTTCAGTTCCCCCGGTTGCCTCGGCCCGGCCTATGTGTTCGGCCGGGCGTGGCGGGAAATGGCTCCCGCCGGGTTTTCCCATTCGGAGATCCGCGGGTCGAGCGGGCAAGTGCCCCTAACCGCGGCTTATCGCAGCTTGTCACGTCCTTCGTCGGCTTCCTGTGCCAAGGCATCCACCGTCTGCCCTTACCATCTTCTCTTCGATGGCTCGAACATACTTTTCGTATAGATGCGATCTTTGAAGAAGAATCTTCGTCACGCTATGCAGCTCTCAAGGTACGGCGGGGGTGGCCCCCGGGGACCGGACACTGCGCGCCTTGCGGCGCGACGAGGACTGGCAGCGGGACTGACGGGACGTCCGTCTGAAGTGCGTGTCTTCTCTGGAAGATGTGATCTCCCTAGAAAGGAGGTGATCCAGCCGCACCTTCCGGTACGGCTACCTTGTTACGACTTCACCCCCCTTACCAACCACACCTTCGGCGCCTCCCCCCCTCGCGGGTTGGGCCGACGACTTCGGGTGCAGTCGACTCGGGTGGTGTGACGGGCGGTGTGTACAAGGCCCGGGAACATATTCACCGCGGCGTGCTGATCCGCGATTACTAGCAACTCCGGCTTCACGGAGGCGGGTTGCAGCCTCCGATCCGAACTGGGGCCGGCTTTGGGGATTCGCTCCTGCTCGCGCAGTCGCAGCCCATTGTGCCGGCCATTGTAGCACGTGTGCAGCCCAGGGCATAAGGGGCATGATGACTTGACGTCATCCCCACCTTCCTCCGGCTTGACGCCGGCGGTCTCGCATGGGTGCCCGGCCGAACCGCTGGCAACATGCGACGGGGGTTGCGCTCGTTGCGGGACTTAACCCAACATCTCACGACACGAGCTGACGACAGCCATGCACCACCTGTCTG